>DLKC01000055.1 GCA_002478885.1 Chitinophagaceae bacterium UBA7600 | reverse complement strand
TCATGCACCCGAAATGGGATGCAACGCCGATCATGCTCAGCGGTAATACAGACTGTTATCAGCCTGCAGAACAAACCTATCGGTTAACAAGGGGGATGCTCGAAGTGTGCAATGAGTTTAACCAGCCGGTTGGGATACTTACCAAAAATTCCTGGATACTCAAAGACAAAGATGTGCTGCAGGAAATGGCTAAGAAGCGAATTGTGTCAGCCATGGTATCTATCACCTCGTTTAATGAAGACCTGCGAAGAGTGATGGAGCCACGCACAACAACGGCGAAACAAAAGTTGAAAGTGATCAATGAGCTTAGCAGTGCAGGTGTGCGCATGGGCATAATGATGGGTCCGATGATCCCTGGTTTGAATGAACACGAAATGCAGCGCATAATGAAAGCGGCAAGAGACAATGGCGCGACCTTCACCGCTTATACATTTATCAGGCTGAACGGGGCTATCAAATTGTTATTCCGTGACTGGTTGTATAAAAACTTTGCCGATCGTGCTGATAAGGTCTGGCATCTGATAGAGAGTAGCCACGATGGAAAAGTAAACGATACGCGATGGGGCATTCGCATGCGCGGCGAAGGGCCTATTGCGCAACTCGTGGCACAACAATATAAAAAGTACGGAAAATTGTATGGCATGAATGCAGAAGAATGGAGTTTAAACCGCTCACTGTTTAAAAGACCGGGAGAGCAGGCCAGGCTGTTTTAATCCCGCTGCATGAAGTGCTGAAAGTACAAGTGTGCGACGCAACAGCAGTTTCATGTAAGTTTTGCAGCCTGTTTCACTATTATCTCAACCCCTTGCCATCATTTGTTCAAGTCATTCATTACATAACTCATTTCATGCGTTGACCTCTTGAATAGCGCTGCAGATTCGTAAACATTTGTGTTTTAAAACAGCAACCAATGAAAAAAATGTTTACGATCAACAAATGGGCAAAGGATTGCCGGCTAACCAAAAGATCTGCAGCAGTATTACTGATAATGTTCTTATCACTTACTTCTCTTAACGCACAGGATGTACTGATTGGACTTACTTCTAACGGCGGCCCCGAAGGGGGGGGAACTGCCTTTAGCATAAAAAGTACAGGCGCTGACTTTTCCATAATAAAGGGCTTTGCAGATTGGGGTAAAGCGCCCAATGGGGACCTGCTTGCAGATACCGACGGTAGTTTTTACGGCATGACCAATATTAACGGTACCTACAACGGAGGTGCAATTTTTAAAATGTCTTCGACCGGCACTATAACTATTTTAAAACAGTTCAACAGTGCTGCAGATGGCGCATCTCCTTACGGCGAACTTATTAAAGGAACAGATGGCAATTTTTATGGTATGACCGGTGCTGGTGGCCCAAACAGCTATGGCACAATATTTTCTTTAACGCCTGCGGGTGTTTATACAGTGCTAAGAAGTTTTAGTTATGCGTCAGACGGCTCCAACCCGAAAGGCCATCTTGTAAAGGCAAAAGATGGAAATTTTTATGGCATTACTTATGGCGGCGGAGCAAACGGATATGGAACAATTTTTAAAATTACTACCGGGGGAGTATTTACAGTACTTCGCTCATTGAACAAAGCTACCGATGGAGCTAACAGCTATGGAAGCCTTTCAGAAGGCAAGGATGGCAATCTTTATGGAGTAACCAATTCTGGCGGCATTTATGGTTATGGCACTATTTTCAAAATATCCACTGCAGGTGCGTTTACAGTTATCCGTCATTTGAATGCTTCAACAGATGGTTCCTATTCCCAGTGTGACCTTGTGCAGGCAACAGATGCATATTTCTACGGCACCTGCTATAGTGGTGGTACGTATGGCAATGGCACTATTTTTAAAATTGCTCCTAATGGCACGTTTGCCGTTATAAAACATTTTATTTCAAATACAGATGGCGCTTTACCATATGGCGGCCTCGTACAAAACAGCGATGGCAATCTTTATGGCATGAATCGGTCCGGTGGAGCAAACAATGCCGGAACCATTTACAAGATAACAACTAACGGCGCTTATACCGTTATTCACGCCATGGCCGATGCAACGGAAGGTAGTGCTGCATGTGGCAGCCTTGTAAAAGCAGCCGATGGCAATTTGTACGGAATGGCCAGTTCCGGCGGCGCTTTCGGTGGAGGCACCGCGTTTAAAATAACAACGGGCGGTGCATTAACGGTACTTGCAAACTTCAATGGGCCTGCACAAGGGAATATCCCTTTGGAAACATTGGTAAAAGGCAAGGATAGTGCTTATTACGGAACTAACAGTTCGGGTGGCGCATACGGCTGGGGAACTATCTTTAAAATATGTGGTGGCGCAACAACCACATTATACGCTATGAATAAAGGGGTTGACGGCGGCATACCTAAAGGTAGCTTATTGCTTGCCAGTGATGGCAATTTCTACGGAATGAACAGTGATGGTGGCCCAAAAGGTTACGGCAATATTTTCAAAATTACACCAGCAGGAAAATACAGTGTATTATACAATTTCAATCCTTCGCTTGACGGTGGCTCACCGCAGGGAAGTTTAATACAGGCAACGGATGGAAGCCTCTACGGGCTAACCATTTCAGGCGGTGCAAAGGCGGGAGGTACAGCTTTTAAAATAACACTGGCAGGCACTTACACCGTGCTGCATCATTTTGACTACGCAACAGAAGGCAATAATCCCGAAGGAAACTTATTGCAGGCAAGTGATGGAAATTTCTATGGCATGACCTCCAACAACGCGCATATTTTTCAAATCACCTCAGCAGGAACATTTAGCTTGATGAGAGCATTGGTGAGTTCAACTGATGGCTATATGCCGCTTGGCAGCCTCATTCAAAAGCCCGATGGCTTTCTTTACGGCACTACAAATATTGGCGGGTTATACAATGGTGGCACAATCTTCAGAATGTCAACCACAGGTACGTTCACTGTTCTCAAACATTTCAACCCAACAACCGATGGAAAGTGGCCGAAAGGCAATATATTGGTTGGCACTGACGGAAATTTCTATGGCCTTACAAGCGCCGGCGGCACAAATAATCTCGGTACCATTTTCAGGTTAACAACATCAGGTAGTTACACTGTGTTAAGGCATTTCAATATGGCAACCGATGGCGGTACTCCAAATGGAAGCCTCATAATAGCCCCGGTAAGTAATTTGATTGCGAATACACAATCACTTTCACTTGCGGAAGACACAAAGAAAACGATCACGCTTACCGGGTCCGGGGGCTCACCGCTTTCATTTAATATTTTATCCGCACCTGCAAACGGAAAATTAACGGGCACCGGCGCAAACAAAACCTACGTGCCAAATACCAATTACAATGGCACAGATCTTTTCACTTTCAACGTGAGCGTTGGCTGCATCGCTTCAGCGCCGGCAACAATAAATCTCAGCGTAACGCCTGTTGCCGATTCACCTGTGCTCGCTGCTATTGGCAATAAATCGATAATTGTAAACAATACGCTCACATTCACGGCAACTGCAAAAGATGCAGATAAAGGCCAAAAACTTTCTTACTCAATTTTGGGCGCCCCCGCCGGCGCGGCTATCGATGCAAAAACCGGTGTGTTCACTTATACGCCAACAACGACAGGCAACTATACCTTCAAAGTGAGGGTTACAGATAACGACACGCCAGCACTATACGACGAAGAAACAATCACGGTAAGCGTTACTGCTGTATTTGCCGCGACACAACAGCTTGAATCACCAACTAAAAACAGGCTGAGCGCGACGCTCTATCCGAATCCTGTAGAGAATAGTTTTTACCTCAGTTTTACTGTGCCTGTGCAACAGTTTACTCTGCTCATTACAGACATGAACGGCATAGTTTTGAAGACCGGCAATTACAATGCAAACGGAAAGACCAAAGCAGAAATTGTGGCGTCCGGTCTAAAACCAGGCGCATATATTGCCCAAATAAAAACCCTCAAAGAAAATGTTGCGCTTAAGTTTATAAAAAAATAAATTACCCGAAAAGCAACCGCCGGGCTCCTGCAGTTTTTCATGGGCCCGGCTTTTGCTTTTCATAGCATCACCTGTTGCGTCGCACACTTGTACTGCAACAAAAAAAGGCAGGACTATAAATGTATACGTGCTCATATAAATTCGAACTTATACACCAAATTGCCTAAGGTGATGATCAAGGTGCTTCCAGTTTAAAATACCCCACTCCTCGCTACTCATCTTGCCAAAAAAAGGATGTTTTCGCGAAGCGACTTCGGAAGGATCTGCGCCGGCAAATCGCTTAATGCGATTTTCAAGTGTTTCAAATTCATGATAAAAATCTCGTTCGCCCGTCACAACAAAAGAAGGATCGGTTGGTAAACTCTTTTTTATAGGTTTATCGCTAATAATCTGTCTTTTTGCGATACCTCCAAAAACAAATCCCACAAATGTTCTTTTCAATTCCTTTTCACCCAACGCAACTTCAATTGGTACCTGGCAATGGGCCATCATTTGTGCCACATTCATCTTTCCCCAAAGTGGTGTTGAACGGGGATGTAGTTTGGAAAGCCGTAATAATATCCCAACGGCGTCTTCTGCTTCGAACAGATTGTTCATATAACAAGTTTAAGCACTAATATAAAAACAATCTGTTACCCTCAACAACCCAAAGCAAGTTTTATTTAGCTGCGTTGCCGTATTGGTTTAAACTTTAATATACAAGTTTTAGAGCTTGCGGGAGTTGTCTTCACACTATCTTAGCAGGATGCTTGTTTACGACGATGAATTTTTTATGCGCCAGGCCATGAGGGAGGCACAGAAAGCTTTTGATGCCGATGAGGTACCTGTAGGAGCCGTAATTGTGATAAATAATAAAGTGGTGGCAAGAGGTTATAACCAGGTAGAGTTGCTCAACGATCCCACGGCTCATGCCGAGATATTGGCAGTAACCTCAGCCTGTAACTTCCTGGGATCAAAATACCTGCCCGATGCCACTTTATTCGTTACGGTAGAGCCCTGCCTTATGTGTTGCGGAGCGCTACACTGGAGTAAGATTGGGAAAATTGTTTATGGTGCAGATGATGTAAAGAACGGTTATAAAAAATACATTGATATTTCAACAAACCCTACACTTCCATTTCATCCCAAAACCGAAATAGTGAGCGGTATTTTAAAAGACGAATGTGCCGAAATGATGAAAGCGTTTTTCAGGAAAAAAAGATAAATATTGCATGTGTTGGCTAGCGTGCATTCAAAAATTTTCTTTCTTCTGTCGTGTTGTTAACGATTTGAAAGCCGGTAGATTGATAAACATTTAATGCGTTGGGATGATCGAGTGAACAGGTATTTAGCTGTATCCATGCGGGCTTATACGACCAGGCCTTGTTGACCACCCATTGCAAAAAGAATTTGCCATATCCCTTACCTGTAAAGCCTGGCATAAGGCCAAAGTAAACAATCTCAGTGTAATCCTTTTCTATTGCAAACTCTGCGTAACCTGCATCAGCTCCATTAATTTTCAAGACATAAATATCAATATTGCTGGCATTGATTTTTTTGCTTAGCGCTTCATCGTCGATAGCAAGCCTGTCGAGCCAGTTCCATGAGAGCCCGACGGCTTTATATAAATCCCGGTAAAGGTTTGTATCGACCGGTTTTTCCAATAGAGAAAATGTTATTTCAGGTTTTGGCGGTAGGGCAAATGTTGGATCATTATGCATTTCAAGCCACCACACTTTCGCGGTAACAATATGATAATCGTTTTCAGTAAGCAGCATAACAATTGTTTGTTTGCAAATGTACAGAACGTTGAAGTGTGCGACGCAAGAGCTGATACCGTGAAATACAATAGCCTGGTACATCATCTTTCGATAAAAGAAATAAAAAAGTTAATTCCCTACAAAAATGGTAGAGTATAAAAGATTGTCACGCTATATTTGCCCTCTATGAAATTTGAAGAAATAAAAGAGAAGCTGGATGGCTATAAAGAGCGCGGGCTAAAGGTATTTACCACATCGTCGTTTCAAACACACAGCATTGTGCTGTTGCATATGCTTAGCCGCATCGATAAATCTATACCGGTTTATTTTATCCATACTGGTTACCATTTTCCGGAAACACTCCAGTACCGCGACCAGGTAACTGACTTGCTTGGTCTTAACCTTCGCAATGTTTTTTCAAGTACAGCAAAAATTAACCAGCGCGACACAACGGGCAAGCTATTATATGCAAGCGACCCCGATTATTGTTGCTACTTAAACAAGGTTGCTCCTCTGGAACCCATACTGGCAGAGCACGATATCTGGATTAATGGGGTGCGTGCCGATCAAAGTGATGTTCGAAAGAGTTTCGAAATCGAGCAAAAAGCAAAATTCGGTGTAATTCGTTTTCACCCGATGCTTGATTGGAATGGCAAAATGATTTACCAGTACCTGAACGAATACAACATTCCACGGCACCCACTCGAAGAAAAAGGTTATTTCAGTATTGGCTGCGAACCTTGCACAAGAAAATTCGACCTTGATACTGAAGGCCGTGGCGGTCGCTGGTTTGGCCTTAAAAAAACAGAGTGTGGCCTCAACACAGAGCTCGTTACCAAATAATTAAAACACACTTTCCGCAGAATAAAACGCACAGTATTTTTGCTGCTGCCCTTATTTAAAAATTCTTTTAACAACCGAACATGCGCATATTAATTACCGGGGGTGCCGGGTACATTGGAACTGAACTCGTGTATAGTTTATCCCAACTTCAGGGCATTGAAAGCATCACTATTTATGATAACCTTAGCCGGGGCAATTATAACCTGTTTCTTGGCAAAGAAAGAGGTGGTGCGAAAATCAATTTTATTCATGGCGAGTTGCTCGATAGCCGCAAGCTTAGGAGCGTGCTGAAAAAAATTGATGTGGTGTATCACCTTGCGGCAAGGGTTACTACGCCGTTTGCAAACCTCGATGGGCATGTGTTTGAGCAAACCAATCACTGGGGCACTGCCGAATTGGTATATGCCCTGGAAGAAAACCCTGTGAAGCAGTTGATCTTTGTAAGCAGCACGGCTGTTTATGGAAGCACGGAAGAGCCAGCCACGGAAGAGACCCAACCAAGGCCGGATAGTTTTTATTCCATTTCCAAATTCAGGGCAGAACAACACCTGGAACGGTTGTATAAAAAGTTCAACACGATCATTATCCGTTTAGGTAATGTGTATGGTTACAGCAAGTCTATGCGCTTCGATGCAGCAATAAACCGGCTTGTTTTTGATGCCCATTTCGGAGGCAGGATAACCATTAACGGAACCGGTGCACAAAACCGTTCGTTTATACATATTGATAAGGTTACTTTCATGCTGTCGCAACTGTTGCAACGCGAAATCCCAAGCGGCATTTATAACCTCAGCGATAAAACGTTAAGTATTCTTGAAATAAGTGAAACCCTCAACCAGATCTACCCTGGAATGGAATCATTCTTTATTAACCAGAACTATGGCGGGCATAATTTGCTCGTTGAAAGAAATTCAAAACTGCTGGAATATGTTCCACTGGCCGAGTCTAGTTTTGAGCATGAACTTCGCGCCTTTAAGGAAAAATTCTCCTTCTACTTATCTACCGTTGATGATGGATTTGTAATCTAGCAAAGTTCATTCTCTGTGTTGGGAGTAAATATGTGGTGGCCGGCTCCGATGCAAATGGCATCGGCTGTTGCGTCGCACGCTTGTACTGCATATCATTGATCGGTATATAAAAAAGCTCCAAGCCATGTGAGAAAATCAACTACTATCTCGCGGTTAACCTGCTGTCCCGATCCGAAAACCGTCAAATTCTGGTGTTTTTCTTCTTCGCCCATCAAATTATTTTGCCGTTTGTCATATCGACAAAAATATTCAACTCGATGTTTTAAGATTTATATTATTCATAATCAATAAATTACTATTATACCCATTATCTTTCACGGCAAGTTACTAAAATAAAGTTGGTACTATGTGTTGCATAGTACCATAAAACTTCCCATCTTTGTGTTGTCAAGATGAATAAAAGACGAAAGAAGTTCGGAACGTACAAGTGAGTGACACAACAGGTGATGACCAAAGAACAGATGATGACAACAGCCAGATAACAAAATTGATAACGAAGCTTCGCCGGTGTTTGTACAGCAGGCAATGGCGGAGCAAAAACTCCGGATTATGGATATTCAGAACACACAAAGTCAGATGCGGAAAGGGGTATTGGAGTTTTGCATTTTATCAATCATTCGCCAGGGTGAGGTTTACCCGAGTGATATTGTTGATAAAATGAAAGCCGCTAACCTTCACTTGTTTGAAGGAACACTTTACCCCCTGTTAACCCGCCTTAAAAATGCCGGGCTCTTAACTTACCGCTGGGTTGAAAGCAACAGTGGGCCGCCAAGGAAATATTTCTCTATGACAGACAAGGGGCTCGATTTCTATGGTGAGCTGGAAAGGACTTGGAATGAACTTGCAGACGCCGTTAAGGCTTTAACAACTGTAGCATCGGATATTGATAATGAAACCCCTCACCTTAACCAATAAATTTTGACACAATGAAAAAGGTAATAAATATAAACTTCCAGGGCCGCGTGGTTCCCATCGAGGAAACTGCGTACGATATACTTAAAAAGTATGTTGAAAGCCTGCGCCGTTTCTTCTCGAATGAAGAAGGCAGGGATGAAATTATAAATGATATCGAGGGCCGTATTGCTGAACTATTTGCCGAAACACTTAAGAAAGGAAGCACCTGCATTACAGATGAAGATGTGAATGCTATAATAAAAAGTATGGGCCGCCCGGAAGACTTTGATGCGGATGAAGCCAATGTTCAATCACAATTGGGTGCGGAGACAAGGGGAGAGCAAGCGGGCAAATCTGCATATGAAGGGTCTTACGCAGGTTCGGGTAACAGCTCACAAGAAGAAGCTACTGCAAGACCGAGTCGTTTGTACAGGGATGAAAACAACAAACTGCTGGGTGGTGTTTGCTCTGGTATAGCGAATTACTTTGGTATCGACAAACTGATTGTAAGAATTCTCTTCGTACTGGGGTTCGGTATAACTTTTATTCCATACCTGATACTGTGGGTTGCCGTACCAAGCACTGCTTCAACGGTAATAGGGTCTGTACGTAAACGTTTGTTTCGTGACCCGGATAATAAATTTATTGCCGGTGTATGTGGTGGTCTTGCTTCTTACTTCGGAATAAATGTTTGGATTCCGAGAATACTGTTCATTATACCGTTTTTGTCGTTTGTTACAAGCTGGTCAAATTGGGGCATGTTCAATTTCCCGCACTTCTTAAGTTTCTCATTTAGCCCGGGCAGTATTTTTATCTACATTATCCTGTGGCTGGTGATACCTGAAGCGTCAAGCACTTCTGACAAACTGGAAATGAAAGGGGAGAAAGTTGATTTGAACAGCATCAAGAATACCATTCAGAAAGATATGGAAGGGTTTGGCGAACGCGCAAAAGAATTTGGTAAAGAAGTGGGAGAACGTGCTGCGGAGATCGGAACAACCATTGGCGGTAAAACCAAAGAATTTTCCAGCGAAGCAAAACCTGTAGTGAAAAAGGTGGGAACTACATTTGGTGATATCATTGTGCTGATCTTTAAGATATTCGCCTATTTCATACTCGGTTGCGTATTGGTGGCGCTGGTAGGCACTTTGTTCGCAGGCGGTGTTGCATTAACAGGCTTGCTCCCTGTAAAAGGTTATCTTATTAGTGAAGGCTGGCAGGAATTGTTTGTTTGGGGTACGTTGGTATTCTTTATATGGGTACCTGTAATTGGAATTATAACGTTCATCATTCGCAGGTTGGCCAAAATAAAAAGCAACAGCAATGTTATCCGCTATGGTTTTGTGGCAATGTGGCTTGTTGGCGTATTCTGTTTTATTGGCTTGCTTGTGTCTTTACGGAATGATTTCGTTTACCACAACTCACCTGTTGAAAACACAGTGAGTTTATCTAAACCCGGTATAAGTATGCTGGAGTTGAAACTTGCCAAAAACAACAAATATTATTTCAATAACAGCTTTCTCCATTTTCAACCATTTGCCAATATAGATGAAGACACGGCGTATGTGCAGAATGTTCATATCAGGATTCTTAGAGCCGACAACGACAGCTTCCAGGTAACGATGCTTAAGATGGCCAATGGTGTTTCCAGGTCTGAAGCGGAAAGCAGGGCTTCAAAGATGAGGTACAATGTTATTCAAAACGACTCCATTCTTTTATTCGACCGTGGTATTCCTATTACCAAAGATGTTAAGTTTCGCAACCAGACAGTTTATGTCACTGTTTACGTTCCGGTAGGTAAACGCATTATCGTGAGGGATGGTGTTGGATGGGGAAATGATACGCATTTTGAATTTGGCAGTGATATGAATGACTGGGATTGGAGAAATGATGGCGACAATGGGTATAGCTGGGAAAGTAATGTTGAATACACGATGACAAGAAAAGGCCTGGAAAGAACCTATCCTGAAAAGAAGTATTACAGGGACAATAATGACGACAACAACGACAATACTGACCAGGATAATAATGCTGACCCCGCCCCGGCTGACCCGGTAAAACCTGCTGACAGCAGCAAATATCACTACGAGCCAACGCAATCTGCAGAGCCGAAGAAAGCAGAGGTAAAGGCAGAATTGAAAAAGGAAATCGAAATACCACGCCCTGTGAATTTTAATATACATGACCTGGCAAGCGCATTGCTTAACAGGACCTCCATATAAACTCGGTTAAGGTTGGGAACAAAGGAACCCTGCACCAATTCCGGAGCGGGGTTCTTCCCTTTTGTACAATAACTAACTAAAATCTGCCATATGTATTTACAGGAAACAAAGTCTGATATGGTAATGCAGGGCTTCAGTTTAATTATTGCCCCCTGCCTGTTTGCCGCTTCTACCTTTTTTTGGCATAACGGCGAATACAATGTTCCCGCAGCCACATTGCTCATCGTATCGTTGTTCTTTTGGATACCAGCGCTGTCGGGCCTCTTTGCCTATGTGAAGACCAGGATGCCTTTATATGCAACGCTTGGCTTATGGGTTGCTGTATTTGGCTGCATTAGCGGGGTTTGTTTCGCTTTTCTCGGATATCTTACAACCATATTCAATATTGAGCATGCTGCGTATCTAAGCGCTTTGGAAAAATACCCATTCAGTTCACAATTGCTTTTATTTTCGACGGGTCCTCTTTTCCCGCTAAGTATTTTACTATTGGGCATTATCATGCTGTTTACTAAAGCAATTAAGCCGTGGGTTGCAATCTTACTATGTGTGGCTGCAGTTGCATTTCCGGTGAGCCGCATTTCAAGGAATATATCAATTGCGCATATTGCCGACCTGTTGTTGATGATTCCCGCCATATATGTTGGACTTCTCCGATTGCAGACCGCCAACAAAATGCCGGATTAGGCTTTTTTTATTGCCTGCACTCGGGATTGCAACGACTGCAATATTTAAACGCTGTTGCTGAAGAAAGTGATGGACGTAAAAGTGTGCGACGCAACGGCTGATGCCGACAGCACGGAAGCCCGCCTCCAAAATGGTATGCACCTAAATATTAAAATGGGTTTTCTTCGTCGAAGCCTTCGTCAAATTCGCCATTGTTCATACGGCTTCCTTTTTGGATAAAGAATTTGCCGCCGTCGTCATTATTACCCGCGGGAACAGGGGACGGACCGAGGGGTTTCCAATTATTGCTGCCCATGGGATTGGTTCCTGGGCCGGCATCACCATCCCATTCTTCGAATTTTTGAATATGCAGCAATGCGCGCAATTTTACGATATCGAGGGCGCCATTTCTATGTTTGGCAATTTTTATGTGAGTTTCTCCTCTTGTGCTTTCGCCGTTTTCGTTACTCATGTTTTCGTAATATTCCGGGCGGTAAATGAACATTACCATATCAGCATCCTGCTCAATGGCGCCTGATTCACGAAGATCACTTAACTGCGGCATCTTACTTTCCTTTCTTGTTTCCACAGCACGGCTTAACTGGCTGAGCGCAATAATAGGAACGTTCAATTCTTTAGCGAGGCCTTTAAGGTTACGGGATATGGTGCTGATCTCCTGTTCTCTGTTGCCATTTTTATTATCGCTGCTTCCGCTCATTAACTGCAGGTAGTCGATGAGAATAAGGCCGACATGATGTTTGTTCACAAGTCGCCTTGCCTTTGCGCGAAATTCAAATATGTTCAATGCTGCTGTATCGTCAATGTAAATTGGGGCACGTTCCAGCCGTGCGATACCACGTTTGTGGAGCTGCTGGTATTCATGTTCTTCCAGTTTGCCCCGTGCTATCTTCTCCATCATAATCTCACTTTCGGCGGAGAGTATACGTTGCACCAACTGTGAAGCGCTCATTTCAAGTGAGAAAAAGCCCACGGCAGTTGGCCTGGTCGGATGCATGGCCGCATTGCGTGCAAGGTTCAGCGCAAAAGCGGTTTTACCCACAGATGGCCTTG
>DLKC01000049.1 GCA_002478885.1 Chitinophagaceae bacterium UBA7600 | reverse complement strand
TGCCTATGTGGTTCAATATTTCATTAAAAAAACCAGCAGTGTATAAGTCTTTACTCTATGTGAAGTCCTATGTATCTATGTGCCTATGTGGTTCATTATTTCATTAAAAAAGCCAGTAGTGTATAAACTCTTTACTCTATGTGAAGTCCTATGTATCTATGTGCCTATGTGGTTCAATACTTCATTAGGGAAAGCAGTAGTGTCCCGGCCTTTAGTTCACTGCAATAAGTTTATGTTCATAAGCATATTTAACGAGCCCGATTACCGTGCTCGTTTTTGTTTTGCGGAAGATGTTCTTGCGATGGGTTTCAACCGTGCGTTCACTGATGAAAAGGCTGTCGGCTATTTCTTTGTTGGATAATTCTTTTTCGATAAGCCCGATTATTTCCACTTCTCGCTGTGTAAGATGGGCTTCCTCATTCTGCTTGCGCATATTGCTGAAGCGGGTCAGTTCATCCAGCACTTCTTCGCTGAAATAGATGCCACCCTTGGCAATTTTAAGAATGGCATTGGTGAGGTCTTCTTTGCCGATATTCTTCAATACATATCCCGCTATGTCAGCATCATTGATCATCTCATTCACAATATCGCCCTGGCCACTCATGCTTAATGCAAGAATTTTGATATGGGGGAATTGTTTCCTTACTTCCTTGGCGAGTTGTTGCCCGTTCATATCAGGCATCATGATGTCGGTGAGCAGGATGTCAACCTGCAGCTGTTGTAGCTGCTGAAGCATCTGCCTGGCAGACGTGCTGCAATAAACAATTTTAAAACAGGGATGATCTTCCAGTAAGGATTTAATGCCATCGATCACAATCTGGTGATCGTCTGTGACGGCTATATTTATTTTCCCGTTTTTCATCTTGTGACCGAATATTGAATATGTAATAATAGTATTTTTTTCGCTGGTAAATTATGAAACCGGTTACACGTGGTTTTTTTTAAGCCTCTTCGCGGTATTGCCGGCATTTTTTAGCGATTTTATGATGAATGTTTAATGTGCTCCACTTTGATGATGGGTTTTTATCTTTTACACAAGACTGTGCCGGTATTTTTTTGCAAAAATTATTTAACGTTGTTACGGTCAGGCCGCGGGAACATGTATTGCCACCAGCGTACCGCTGCCTGGTGCACTGTTCCATTCAACTGACCCTTTCAAAAACTCTACCCTGCTTTTAATGTTTTGCAGTCCTATGCCTTTGAATGCGGAGGCTTCTGCTACTACAAAGCCCCGGCCATTGTCTTCTATGGTAGCGCTGATCCCTTCCTCATCTTTAATAAGCGAAATGTCAAGTTCACTGGCTTGCGCGTGTTTTATAACATTATTCACGCATTCCTGGATGATGCGGTATAACACCGTTTCAGTATTTGCGTCAAAGCGTTGGTCAAGTCCTTCGGTGCTAAGGTTAATAACCAGGCTGTTCTTGTTGATCTTATCGGTGAACTCCCTGACAGCGCTGGCCAGCCCTGATTTGATCAGCGCATTCGGCATCATGTTATGCGATACATTGCGCACCTCTTTACAGCTGTCATCAATAAGGGTGACCACTTTGTCAAAATTGGTCTTCTGTTCTTCGCTGGAGAAACTGATGCTGTTTTCGATGGCAGACAGGTTCATCTTTGCCGCGCTCATCATTTGACCAACGCCATCATGCAGGTCGCCGGCAATTCTTTTTCTTTCTTTTTCCTCTGCTTCAATAATGGCCTTTGTCGCCATTTCCTGCTGTGTCTGTATTTCCCGTTGCAGCCGGGCCTGCTGTTTCAGTTGGTAGCGCCGGTAAAATGAGTAGGTAAGCAGGGCGCCTAAGATCATCAATGCCGAGATGGCTATGATCCAGTAATTGCGGCTGGCTATTTCAAATTGCTGTTGCTGTATCTGTTTTTCCTTTTCAGCGGTTTCATATTTCGCGGAGAGTTCTTCTACCTGCCGGCTGCTTTCCGTTTTATAAATGGAGTCTTTGTAAGATGCAGCTTTGCTGAAATATTCCAGTGCTTTCTTATAATCATTTTGCGCCCTGGCAATATTGGAAAGCTCCGAATAGTTGTTTCTTAAGAGGTCCGGATAGCCAATCTTCTCAGCAACGGCATTACTTTTAAGATAACTATCCTCTGCCTGGCTGTATTTTTTCTGGGCTGAATAAATACTTCCGAAATCAGTAAAGGTTAACGCGATTGTAAAAGAGTCTTTCAGTTCTTCCCTTATTTGTAAAGCAAGCGTGTTGTATTGCTCAGCTTCGTCAAATTTCCCCTGCTGAACGCTGGCCCCTGCGATAAAATTATAGGCATAGGCGATTCCGACCTTGTCGTTTAGCTCTTTGCACAATGTCAGTGAGGCTTTATAGCTTTTAATGGCATCTTCAAAATGGCCTTCATATTCGTCGAGCACACCGGCTTCATTGTAAATGGTGGCAATGCCCGATTTGTCTTTCAATTTTGTGTACATGGCAAGCGCCCTGTTATAGAATTCATGTGAGCGGCTGTATGGACCAATCTTCCTGTATAATTTGCCAAGGTCGTTATAGAGCGAGGCCAGTTCGCTTAACTGGTTGGTGCGGGTAAGAAAATCAACCCCCTTGTAATAACAGGCCGCAGCACTGTCGAACCTGCCGGAGAAATAAAATGCTGTGCCAAGGCTGTGGTAGAGGATGCCGGCATTGGCGGTATCTTTTTGCTGAAGCGCCGCAGCAAGGCCTTTACCGGCAATGCTGATCTTGTCGTCGAAACTTACTTTATTCAGTTGAACGGATAAGCTCTTGCTCGCATCAATCAGCGCTTTATAATCAGATGGGTTTGCTACTACCTTTTTAAGACTGTCTACATTTACAGTTTGTGCATGTGCAGTAAAAAGGATAAAGGACAATAATAATAAAGGGCTATGCCTGGTATTCATATTTGTTTAAAGGCTCAAAACATCTTTCATGCTAAAAATACCTTTTTTTCCATAAATAAATTCAGCCGCCAGTACCGCCCCGGCCGCAAAACCTTTCCGGCTGTGTGCGGTGTGAATGATTTCGATGTCATCAATAGCAGAGCTGTATTTGATCTTGTGCGTTCCCGGTGCAGGGTCAATCCGTTCACTGATGATTTCCAGGTCTTCTGTATTATCACTTATATGATTAACCCATTGTTTCTTTGACGGTATGCTTTTCATCACCTGTTCGGCAAGTGTGATGGCGGTACCGCTTGGCGCATCCTTCTTTTGGGTATGGTGTATTTCTTCCAGCATCACATCATAATCTTCATGGGCGCGCATAAGACCAGCGAGGTAGTTATTCAACTCAAAGAAAAGGTTTACGCCAATGCTGAAATTGCTTGCATAAAGAAATGCGCCGTTGTGTTGTTCGCAGGCTTTTGTTACCACGGGCATTTCTGCCAGCCAGCCTGTTGAACCACTCACCACGGCCACGCCGCATGCCAGGCATTTAAGAATATTTTCCCTGGCGCTTTCGGGAGAAGTGAATTCAATAGCTACGTCGGCCTGCTGCACGTTGTCAGCCGTAAAATCTTCCAGGTTTTCAATACCCACCCTAAGTACGATCTCGTGCCCTTTCTGTAAAGCGATCTCTTCAATAGCCCTACCCATTTTCCCATAACCGATCAACGCAATTTTCATGTTGTCTTGTATTATTGTATGCTAAAAGCCGATGCGGCAAAGTAAAAAAATATTCTTTGCTTACCCTTCGAAACTTTTCTACGATTCGCCGGATTTTTCCTGCGCAGAATAAAAGCGTGGTTGCCGGCCCATAATTTCATGGCAACGCCGGTTGCGTCGCACACTTGTGCTGGTGCATCCATTGGCGGCCGGTTGATGACATGTTCAGCGCATCACCTCAGATAGTATGGTACTTAATGAAATTGCTGCGGCAATTGTTGCACCTGTTTTGTGTGTCATCCTGTTTTAATAACCCATCGCATCTCCTTCCATTTTGTCAGTTTTTGTTGAAGGGCGATTCATGGAGTACTTAAACAAAACAACAATTCTACCCGTTTTTTCTCAGGCTTTACCTGGTGCTTACTTGGTACATACTTGGTAGATGGTTGGTAGGGAGTTGGTCAATAGCCCTGCAGCATGTCATTCTGGCTCCTGGCACATCATTTACGGTTAGTTGAAAACCTGGTGCCGGCACGCGGCTCTTCAACCCCGATTGATAAACTACCGCACAGCAGCCTGGCAGATGCTGTTGTTACAATCGCGGTGCCTTGGTTCAATGATAACCGGCATTGCCTTTAACACAAAGCAACCTGTTCAATAAAGCGTTGTAGTGGAATTGGGCGATCCCGGATCATTTCTCCCGGGATGAAGCGCGCAACAAGGCATTATGCCTGTGCTTAACCCGGGTACATAAAAATTATCCCGCCATTACAACAGCTTGTCTTGTTTTTGTTTTATTAGTTAAATAATATTGTGCTGTTCAAAAACAAACACTATGGCAATGCCCAACGAAAACATGTTGAAAAAATATGCGCAGGTAATGGTGCATTACGGGTTAAATAACGGCAAAGGGATCAACAAGGGGGAGACCGTTTTCCTGGTAGGGCAGGAGTGCGCGAAAGACCTGTTTATGGCTATCGCTAAAGAAATTTATGCTGCGGGCGGTAACCTTATCAGTCATTACCAGCCCAACAATACCCGGCAGGATGGCCTCGTGCGTTTCCTGCTGGAAAACGGCAGTGATGAACAGGTTTCCTTCTTCCCAAAGCTTTACTGGCAAGGTGTTGTAGACAGTGTCGATCATATCCTGTTTATTATTTCTGATCCCGATATTCACGCGCTGGAAGGGTTGCCTGCTGCGAGAATCAGTATGATGAACAGCGCAAGGGCTCCTTATATGGCTATGCGCGAAAAGAAAGAACAGGCCGGTAAACTGTCATGGACGCTCTGCCTTTATGGTACAGCATCAGCGGCAGAAGAAGCAGGCTTGCCACTGGATGAATATTGGGAGCAGATCATTGAGGCCTGTTACCTGCGGGAAGATGACCCGGTAACCAAATGGAAAAATATACAGGCCGAGATTGAGACCATAAAGCATAAACTCGATGCCCTGCAGATAGAAAAGCTGCACATAAAAGGCGTTGATGCCGACCTGGAGATCAGATTAGGTAAGAACCGCCAATGGCTGGGCGGCACGGGGCGCAACATTCCAAGCTTCGAGGTATTTATTTCTCCCGACTGGCGCGGCACACAAGGCCGTATCAATTTCAACCAACCTTTATATTATTCTGGAAAGCGAATCGCCGGGGTGTCGCTTGTTTTTGAAAATGGCGTGGTGGTTGCGTCTTCCGCTACGGAAAATGAGGACGCATTGAAAGAAATGATTGCGCAGGACAATGCTGATAAAGTCGGCGAGTTTTCGCTTACCGACAGGCGGCATTCCCGCATTACAAAATTCATGGCCACCACTTTGTTTGATGAAAATATGGGTGGCGAATTTGGCAATACGCACATTGCGCTCGGTAACGCGTATAAAGATTCCTTTCCCGGCAATATTGCCGCCATCACAGAAGAGCAATGGAAAGAAATGGGTTATAATGCCTGCCCGAAAGTGCATACCGATATTGTGAGCACAACTAACCGGACTGTAACGGCAACGCTGCCCGATGGGTCACAAAAGATCATCTACAGTAACGGGGAATTTTTGTTAGACTAACTGCAGCATTTCATGCCACCGTTCCTTGCACGATAGTGCCGGTCTAGCCGGCATCGCGCATTTGGTAACTGGTTATAGCAGCGCAACCGCGGCCTGGCAAAGTAAGCCGGTCATACGTATTTTTCTTTGCAGACAGAAATATGTTTTAACTTCCCTCAATAACCAAAAACTAATTGTTTCATTAACCAATCATTGCTTATGAAAAAATATGTGCTTGCCCTGCTTGGCTTTATCGCATTTAATGCAACCAGTTTTTCACAAACAACAGATTCAATGATTTCCGAATCTAAAACTGGCGGCGTGTGGCAGAAGAATTCGCTTGACGTGTTCACACGTGATGCAAATTGTGACGTTACTTCCGTGCATTCTTTCACCTGGGACCAGGGTTCACAGTCATGGGTCAATTCGCAGCTTTCCAGTTATACATCGGGCAATAACGGGGTACTGCTGGAGACCGTTAACCAGAGTTGGGATGCGGCAAACAGTGTATGGGTAAACAGTTCCAAATCTACTTTTTTTACCAGCGAACAGGGAACGAAGCGAACGTATATTTATCAAAACTGGGATCCGGGCTCCGGCACCTGGATAAACAGTTATAAACTCTGGGAAAGCCTTGATGCACTGGGCAGATCAGTTACAAGTGAATTTGATCTTTATTCAAATGAACAATGGCAGAGAATCCAGCGCAGCCTGCTATCTTATGATGACAGGAACCGCGTATCGTCTTCGGTATTCCAGGTATGGAGCAACAGTGCCTGGCTAAACAATGGTAAAACGACTTACGATTACACCAGTGACGGTAAAACAATTGATTATCTCTGGAGCATCGGTGAGAGCCGCTGGATCTTGTTTCGCAGGGCATACAACGACTACATAGAAAATACCGCGCTTTCGAAAAAGTCGCTGGGACAGATACTTTCGGGTTCAGATTGGGTGAATTTCTTTCGCAACAATGCATCCTATAATAACAATAACAGGCTGCTCTTTACAGCGCAGCAGTTTTGGGATGCAACCAGCCAGGTCTGGAATAACAGCTCCAGGACAAAAATGGATTACTATTCAGACGGCTCCCAACGCTATTTTCAATTCGATAGCTGGGACGTCTCCACCAACTCCTGGAGTTATAGTTACAGGGTAACGAATACAGACGCATCCTGCTCTCAAAGCCTGCAGCTTGTGCCGGTTTCAGCGATCAACAACCGGATGGCTTTATTGCCAACGGGTGTTAACGGGCAGAACCTGGTACAACGTATTCCGGGAATGCATCCAGCCTCGCTTAACAGTTATCAGAGAAGCTTTAACCCATTGGCAAGTGCCGGCAACAGGCTGGTCTACGATCTTAGCCTCAACGCGGCGGGCCGCCCTTATGAATTTGAAATGATTTTCTCCGGTACGCCAAAAACAAAAACAATAGCCAGTAGCCAGTCTGAAGACGCGGTTATACCGGCCAACAAAACGTTCGTAATAGCGCCAAATCCTGCAAAGTCTTATTTCACCGTTAACCTTTCGGCCTGGAAGAACAATGGCAGCATCATGCTCAGGTTATCGGATATGTCAGGCAAAACCATTTTGCAGCATAAAATGGAAGCTACCACACAACGGGTCGATCTTCCATCTGTTCAAAAGGGCATTTACATCGTAACAATTACATCGGGAAAAGAGGTGAGCACCCAGAAACTGGTAGTGGAATAAAGCAACGCGGCCCGGAAATAACCAACATATAAAAGCCAACCCATCGCGGGTTGGCTTTTGCTTTTGTATGATCAGGTCAATTGTCTAGAAGGATCTTGCTGCACGAACGAAATAGCTTTCGCTTTTGAAGTCTGTTCCCTGCTTGCCGTTTGCAAAAGCCTCGAGCCAGGAACTATGATCGTAGTCTTCGCTGGAACTCCAGTAAACATTGTTGGTAAAGCCCCCGATTACATACCGCAACCGGTACATTTTATTTAACTCATCTTTCGATGGCAGGAACCAGTCTGAGTAACCGCTGTGTTTTGATTTTGTACATTCCAGCGCAGCATAGCTGCCGTTTTTGCCTTGAGCCAAAACAATTCTTTTGGTGTTTTTGTGTCCCGCGCCAATACGGGTTGATTGTGCATCGGTAAGCAGGTAAATACCATTGTACCAGGAATAACTTCCCAGGTCAACAGTATCGGCGATAAGCCCATGCAGTTTGGTGCTGTCAAGAAAAAAGATAACGCCTCCGCCATAATGCTGTCCGACATAAAATTCCTGGCCAGGCGATGCTGCTTCGTCATTTGATGCCGTATTTGCGGTTGCAGGTGTTTGCAAGGGTGCCTTTGTGCAGGAAGCAACTGATATAAGCAGCACGGCCAGCATTGGGTTGATCAGGTTTTTCATTTTGTTTGATATTTTATTAGATGATTGGTACACATGTTTTGAGGGATGTTAGATAACATGCATATTAGTTCAGTTAAATAATATGGAGACTGATACCCATCACCCGCCATACTGATATTGATCAGGTGCGGAGAACGAACAGGATTGAGGTTTGGCTGATTATGCGCTGATGGAATTACCTGGCGTACAAGTGAGTGACACAACGATGTTGATGCGTGTTACCTGCGCCGGCCCCTTGATATTCGGGTAATAAAATTAAAATGCGCTCAGGCTGCGGGGCTCAGGATTTCTGAAATGAAATGCCAGGCCAACATTAACCGATTTGGTGAGCGGGTTGTATTGCGGCTGTATTTTCATGCTAAGGTCGTCGCTTACATTGAATTCTTTGAGATGCCCTGATACGGTGGCATCTACCACATTAAGCCCCCAGGCAATTAAAAAAAACAAGACGGAATAGTCGCGGTTGCGGCGGAAATCGTTCCGGTAATACTGCAGGTCCTGTGCGCTAAGACCTTCCAATTTTGGGTCTATCTCGTCATAGCGGGCAGTATCTTCAGTGATAAGAATGGTGTAGGCATCTCTCGTCTTTTTATACCAGGTATTGTTATAAATGAAGGTTACCGTTGGTACAGCAAGCGCGCCGTAAACCAGGGGTAGTTTCCAGTACTGGCCATTGTAGATTTGCCCCCAGCCCGGAATAATCGCTGAGCGTCTTGTCGCTTTTTGCGGGATATGTGCTTTTTTAGCAAGTGTATCTTTTAAGATCACGGAATCTTTGGCAACTATGCTGGTGTCGGCCTGTACCACGATGCCCGATGTGTCAATTACTTCGGTTGTTGCCAGTTTGCGCTTATCGTCTTGCGCATGCAGCAGCACCGGGTAAAGAAAGACCGTAAATAATATGAGAAACTTTTTTGCGTGCATTCAAATTAGCTTACCTGTATATTCATTTGCTCCAGGAGTTTATTCAACTCTTCGAGTGAATAATATTCCAGGGTAATGCTGCCAAAACCTTTATTGTGATGCTTCAGTTTTACTTTAGTTGAAAAGTGCGACGCTAAATTATCTTCTATTTTTTTGTATACCGGTGGCAGTGACGTTTTTGCCGAAGATTTAACAACAGCGCTACTATTTTTATACAGCCTTCGAACCAGGTCTTCAGCCTGTCTTACGTTGAGTTCTTTTGATTTGATCTCATTGAATACAAACAACTGTTTTTCTACTTCATCGATATTGATGAGTGCGCGTGCATGGCCCATGCTGATCACTCCGCTCCTCACTGCAAGCTGAATATCGGGTGGCAGCTTTAGCAGGCGCATATAGTTGGTTACAGTGCTTCTTTCTTTGCCGATACGCTCTGCCACTTGTTCCTGTGTGTAATCGAGCTCATCCATCATGCGCTTGTAGCTGAGACCTATTTCTATTGCATTAAGATTTTCACGCTGCAGGTTCTCCAGCAAGGCCAGTTCCAGCACTTCTGCATCGTTAGCCTGGCGCACATACACCGGAACATCTTTTAACCCGGCGATTTTTGAAGCCCGGTAACGGCGTTCCCCGGCTATCAGCTGGTATTTGCCCGAAGCGAGTTTAGACACGGTGAGTGGCTGAATAATATCGTGCATTTTAATAGATGCAGCCAGTTCGTTCAATGCAGCCTCATCAAAATCGTGCCTTGGGTTGTTGGGATTGGTTTGTATCTGGTCAAGCGTTATTCTCGTTACAGACACCACCGAATCGACCACGCTGCCCTTTAAGTTGCCCGAGGTCGTTTTAAGATCGGCATCAATATTCTGTAACAGGGAGCGTATGCCTTTGCCCAGGAGATCCTTATTTTGTTTTGGAGTTGTCATAATCTTTGGTTCACAAGTTCACCTGTTCGCAGGTTTGCAGTTAAATACAATCGTTTCGTTTCGGGTTATGCTGAAGCTTATAGCCGGTGGCTTGCGGCTTATTCCAATATCCGCTCCTCATTTGTCATTTTGGTCATATTATTTTTCTGGAGCACCTCTTTGGCCAGGTTAAGATAGTTGATAGAGCCTTTGCTGTCTGAATCGTACAGGATTACGGGCTTGCCCACGCTCGGGGCTTCGCTGAGCCTGGTGTTACGATGGATAATGGTGTTAAATACCAGCTCATCAAAATGCCTTCTTACTTCATTCACCACCTGGTTACACAGGCGAAGGCGGCCATCGTACATGGTCATCAGTATCCCTTCGATCTGTAGATTGGGATTCAGCCTGCTTTGCACGATCTTAATTGTATTCAGCAGTTTGCCCAAACCTTCCAATGCAAAAAATTCACACTGAACGGGCACAACAACGCTGTCTGCAGCCGTTAGGGCATTAACCGTTATCAAACCAAGCGAAGGCGAGCAATCGATCACAATAAAATCGTAGCCTGCTTTTACAGGGTCGAGTATACTTTTGAGTACCATTTCCCTGTTGGGATAATTGATCATTTCAATCTCTGCACCAACAAGGTCTATATGCGAAGGAATAAGATCAAGGTTGGGAATCTCACTCTTTAAAATTACATCGGCTGCCGGCACATTGTTTACCATACAATCATACAAACTGTTGGTAACATTGTGAAGGTCAAAACCTACACCGGTTGTGCTGTTGGCCTGCGGGTCGGCATCAACGAGCAACGTTTTAAACTCCAGCACTGCAAGGCTTGCAGCCAGGTTAATCGCGGTGGTGGTTTTACCTACACCGCCCTTCTGATTTGCCACACCAATTATTCTTGCCATTGATCCTCCATCTCCCAAAGGGAGTGTAATTTATTTTTATGTTTCAGACTTTTTCAACGCTACGCATCGCCTCTTGTGTTGTAGTGCCGGCTTGTTGTCCGGCATCTCTCAATTGTGTTTTAATTCAGGTGGCAACGGGCTTAACTACCGATTTCAATTGTTTCGCCAATTGCAGGCAACAGCAAAGTTTTACCTGCTGCTTCAAAATCTGTTACAGCTTTCGCCGTATCGATCGCTATCGGCGGAAAGGTATTGTAATGCACGCCAATCACCTTATTACATTTGATAAAATCACTGGCCACGATAGCATCTGCCACGTCCATTGTAAAGTTGCTGCCAATAGGGAGAACTGCAAAATCAAGTTTTGCCCAATTGGGGATCAGTTGCATATCCAGCGTTAGGGCAGTGTCGCCACTGTAGTAAAAATTGCCGGTTGCTGTGGTAATAACAAATCCGAGCGGGTTGCCGCCATAGCTTCCGTCAGGCAGCGACGAAGAATGCACCGCATTTACACACCTGAGGGTACCAAAATCAACCGGAACCGCACCACCGTGATTCATTGCATGGACATTATTGATGCCTTTCGCCTGTAACCAGTAAGCAATTTCAGCTGCGGCAATACAGGTTGCGCCGGTATTGTTGGCAATTTGAATGGCATCCGCAACATGGTCGCCATGCCCGTGCGACAATAAAATAAAATCCGCTTTGATTGAATGGATATCAATATTCAATGCCAGTGGGTTGCCACTGATAAAAGGATCGAATAATAATGTTTTACCACCTGCCTCCACTGCGAAGCAGGAATGGCCATAATATGTGTATTTCATTGTTCTATTCATTTTTTCCTAAGGGCAACAAAAATATATTTTCAGATTCAATTTTCGCCTTTATGGGGAGAATATAAATGTCAACACTGCTGCCAGGCGTGGTTTCCATGCTTTTAATTGTCAAACAGGCTGCTGATTTTAGTACAGCAGTACAAGTGTGCGACGCAACAGGAGCTCCATGCCAGGTCCAATGCAGGGCTCATAAAAAAGCCTCCCACATATGTGAGAGGCTTCTGTTTTTAAACGTGCTTACACCCCTTTTGGGGTATAATGGCACGATATTAATAATCCATGCCCATTCCGCCACCTGGCATTGCAGGAGCTGCAGCAGACTTAGGTTCTGGTTTGTCAGCAACCACACATTCTGTGGTCAGCAGCATACCAGCGATAGAAGCTGCATTTTCCAAAGCAATACGGGTAACTTTTGTAGGATCAATTACACCGGCTTTGTAAAGGTTTTCATACACTTCGGTGCGTGCATTGAAACCAAAGTCGGCTTTGCCTTCTTTTACTTTCTGAACTACGATAGAACCTTCGATACCGCTGTTGGCAACGATCTGGCGAAGTGGTTCTTCAATAGCTCTTCTAACGATGGCAATACCTGTTACTTCATCTTCATTGGCACCTTTCAGTTTATCCAAACCTTCAGCGGCACGCAGGTAAGCGATACCACCACCGGGAACGATACCTTCTTCAACCGCAGCACGCGTTGCATGTAAAGCATCGTCTACACGGTCTTTCTTTTCTTTCATTTCAACCTCTGTAGCAGCACCTACATAAAGTACAGCAACACCACCACTTAATTTAGCAAGGCGCTCCTGTAATTTTTCTTTATCGTAGTCTGAAGTTGTTGTTTCGATCTGCGCCTTTATCTGGCTAACACGTGCATTAATGTCTTCTTTCTTGCCTTTGCCGCCAACGATAGTTGTATTGTCTTTGTCGATGGTTACAGAAGCAGCCTGGCCTAGATAGCTGAGGTCAGCATTCTCTAATTTAAAGCCCTGGTCTTCGCTGATAACAATACCTTTTGTAAGTATAGCGATATCCTGCAGCATTTCTTTTCTGCGGTCGCCAAAGCCCGGAGCCTTAACAGCAGCCACTTTCAAAGTACCGCGTAATTTATTTACAACAAGTGTTGCCAATGCTTCGCCTTCGAGGTCTTCAGCGATGATCACCAATGGGCGGCCACCTTGAGCAACTTTCTCCAGTATGTGAAGAATATCTTTCATTGCAGAGATCTTCTTATCATAGATAAGAATGTAAGGGTTCTGCATTTCAGCTTCCATTTTTTCGCTGTTGGTAACGAAATAAGGAGAGAGGTAACCACGGTCGAACTGCATACCTTCAACAACATCAACAGTTGTATCTGTACCTTTTGCTTCTTCCACAGTAATTACACCTTCTTTACCAACTTTTGCAAAAGCCTGGGCGATCAGCTTTCCGATCTCGTTATCGTTGTTAGCTGAGATAGAAGCAACCTGCTCAATCTTCTTGCTGTCGTTGCCTACAGTCTGAGATTGGTTGGCAAGGCCTTTCACAACAAATTCAACTGCTTTCTCAATACCACGCTTTAAATCCATTGGATTAGCGCCTGCAGCCACGTTTTTCAAACCTTCTGCAATAATGCTCTGGGCAAGTACAGTAGCTGTTGTAGTACCGTCACCTGCAATATCTGCAGTTTTGGAAGCTACTTCTTTCACCATTTGAGCACCCATATTTTCAATCGCATCTTCCAGTTCAATTTCTTTGGCAACAGTAACGCCGTCTTTCGTAACAGCAGGTGCGCCAAATTTCTTCTCAATAACTACGTTACGGCCTTTAGGTCCGAGTGTTACTTTAACAGCGTTGGCAAGTACATCTACGCCACGCTTCATTTTATTTCTAGCTTCAATATCGAAGAAGAGTTGTTTTGCCATATCCTTGGTTTTTAATTTAAAGTTTTTAAATAGTGCATTTTAATACCGGCTGCATAACGCTTGTTGATCTTTGTTGCGTCGCAATCCGTTCATCTTTCTGTTATTAATCGGGCTTTAAACAATAGCGAGGATGTCGCTCTCTCTCATGATCAGGTAATCAGAGCCCTCGATCTGGATCTCGGTGCCTGCATATTTACCATATAATACGGTATCGCCTGTTTTTACAGTAACAGGCTCATCTTTTTTGCCTGGCCCGGCAGCGATTACGGTACCGCGTTGTGGCTTTTCCTTCGCAGTATCGGGGATAATGATACCGCCGGCGGTCTTTTCTTCAGCAGGTGCTGGTTTTACAATCACCCTGTCGTGTAGTGGGGTA
Source organism: Chitinophagaceae bacterium UBA7600 (assembly GCA_002478885.1). Lineage (GTDB taxonomy): Bacteria > Bacteroidota > Bacteroidia > Chitinophagales > Chitinophagaceae > DLKC01. Next base: position 10,385 of record DLKC01000049.1, on the reverse strand, counting down.
ACATTGAGTTTTTTTGCCATAAACTATTGATTTGTTTTTTGTGAACAGTTGAGTGTCGCTCACCTGTCATCGATTATTGTGCCATGCAAACCTGAAAAGTCAAAATTTCATATTTGCTGCAATCATCGTGTATAACAGGTAATTGTTGACAGTTTTAATTTGGAGCGCAAAGAAAGCTGATTACCCTTGTGTGACAAAATTTCATTTAAAAGCCATTTGACCGCCGGGAAGGCATGCTTTCGAAAATGTCAAAATGTTATCGCCCCTGGTTAAAAAAACACGGCGCATTTAACCCGGAATGAAAACGGGGTACCAGGTGTATAATTGAGTTCAGTTATTGGTGCGGGCTCGTTCTTTAGTCTTGATGTGGTTTCAAACTGGGCCTCGTTCCATTTCGTGTTGGCAATGTTCTCCAGGGCGAGCCCGATCTCGTAACGGGGCTTTGTATAATTTAAAGTGCCATCCAACAGGAAGTAGCCTTTGGCAACAATGGTATTGTCCTCGTTGGCGGGGCGATTCCTGATGTAGCGATAGCTGATGCCGCCATTTAACCCTTCCTGCTTTTTATACGAAAGCCCGCCGGTGCTGGTGGCGATCGGAGCCAGTGGAATATAATCTGCGCCTTTTGGCGCGTCCAAAGCACGTGACCTGGTCAGATTAAAATTGATGTTGGCAAAGAGTTCTTTACTAAACTGGTAACGCGCAATAACATCGATTCCCAGTCTGCGTGTTTTGCCGCTGGGTTCAATATTGCCATCATCGCCCACGTAGACAAATTCCTGCTGAAGATACAGGTACCACAAGGCTGCATTCACCAATAATTTTTTTGCCGGTTTGAATACAATTCCAAGGTCTGTGCCGTAGGCCGCAGGTAAAATGTCATGTCCTTCATTGGCAACAACAACCCTTGTATCGTTTGAATGAAACCCTCTGCCGGCTTTGACATAAAACTGCAGATCCTTATTTACGCTATAGCGGATATTTATTTTAGGGCTGATAACCGGCAGCGCCCTTGAGGGTGACTGAACCGGGTTCAGAAGATCAAAATAGTTGAAATGTAAATAGTCAAAACGCAGGCCTGCATCAAACTGCCATTGCCGGTAGTTTAACTGTTGGTCCATAAATGCATAAACATTCAGTTCTTTAATATTGCCCAGTTTAACGTACCCGAGGAATTGCCTCTTTGTTACATGTGCAAGTTTGCTGCTGTCTGTTGCATCATACCGGGTACCCACACCATACATACCGGAGATCGTTGTATTGCCGACACCTTTTTTGTATGTCAGCTTAGAAAGGTAGCCATAAACATTCCGCCGTTCGCCCTGGTTGATTTCGTCGCCATTGAGCGTATCGGACAGGTAAAAAGTAAAGTTTGAATAAAGATTGAACATATAGCGGCTATACCAAAACTGGTTTTGCCAATCGGCTCCGCTATTAAACCGGTGGCTGATTATAATATTGGCATTGTACCTCGCCGTTTGCCCCCCTTCTGTTGGATCGATGGAACCAAAACGGGGTATAATGTTTGCTTCAACTACCCGGGAAGGCACCTGCCCGGATGCATCCCACTTACTCTTAAAGGCCGAAGTTGAAAAGGTTAGTTGGGTGTTGCTGCTTATCGCAAGATTGTATTTGCCGAAAAGATTGATGCGGTTGAAATTTTGGGGATTTATTGTGGGGCCGTTTGTGTAGTTGAACTCCCCGGCGATATACGCGCTTTGCCTGTCTTTATTTTTTTTTAGCAGGTCGACTACAGCCAGGGTGCGGAAGGTATTGTAGCGGCCGGCTTCCACCTGTATACGGCTTCGCGGAATATTGTTAAAGCTGACAAAGTTGACATAGCCGGCGGTATTAAGGTTACCCTGTTGTGCATAGTAAGGACCTGTTCCATAGTCAATATTGGAAATAATCTCCGGGATAATAAAATGTGCGTCTGCGTAGCCCTGTCCGTGGGCGTGCGAAACCATATTTACCGGCATGCCATCAACGCTGACCTGTATATCTGTACCGTGATCACAATCGAAACCGCGGAGAAAAATTTGCTCGGCTTTTCCACCTCCTGCGTGCTGGGCTACAAATAAACCTGGTACGAGCCGTAAAAGTTCCTGTGTGTTTTTTACTGGTTTAAGGTCAAGGTCTATTCTTGCGATACTGCTGAATTTGTTGTACCCGGCGTTCTGCGAAACAATAATATCTTTAAGGTTCAACGCATCGGCCTGCATTTCTACTTTTAAATACTGCTTTGCCGCTATTCGCACGGTCTGCATCCTGTAACCAATGTAGGAGATATTCAACGTGACCGAGTCTGCATTTGTTTCGAGTATAAAATTTCCTCCATTGTCAGTCAGTATCACGGCATTTTCCCGGTCTTGCTGTTTTATATACGCCCCTTCGAGTGGCTGCCTGCTTTTGGCATCTATTACTTTACCTGTAAATAATTGCTGGGCTTTTGCTGCGTTAAGCATGCAAACCGTGGTTAGTATGAAAAGCAGTTTGATCATAAAGACTTGATGATACTGTGATGAGCACTTAAAAGATACGGGGTGGGTCTTTATTTGGATTTGCGGCAAAAAGTTTAAATGATTTTCAAACGCCTGCTGCTAAAAGATATTCAGTACAAGTGTGCGACGCAACAGGCGTTGAGGAAAGCGATATGGCTGGGTTCAAAAACGTTACAATGCCACGAATGGAAAGGTTGCCGGCGGCAGGAAAAATGAATTCCCTATCTTCGCAGCCTCAAAAAAAGTTCTTTCCTGAAATGATCAGCAGACGAAACATACGAGTAAAAGTGATGCAGGAGCTATATGCCAAACAATCGGGTGGTTCCGAAACCGGTAAGTCAGACCCGGTGGCAGACCTGCAAAAACAACTGGACCATTCTTCACAGCTTTTTATTTATCTTCTTTATTTTTTAACGGAAGTGGCGCGCTACGCCGAAACGGATTCGCGGATAAGGCTGTCTAAAAACCTGCCTACACATGAAGACCGTAATGTGAATATTAAGATATCGGGTAACGAAATGCTCTGGAAGATACTCGAAAGTGAATCGTTTAAAAAGGCCACCGGCAAGTCGCTGGAGTTCAGCGATACCAGGGATATGGTAAAGAAGGTTTACAACGAACTGGCAGGTACTGATGAATACCTCAGGTATATTAATAAAATGGGCCGCGATAAGAAGGAAGAGAAAGATATCATCGTGTTTATCTTCACCAACCTGATGCTGCCCTCTGACTATTTTGTTCAGCATGTTGAAGAGCATTTTGTGAATTGGGACGACGATGCCGAAATGATGGATCAACTGATGATGAACTACCTGAACAGGCCAGGCTCTTATGACCTTCAGCAAATGGTGGGCGAGGAGAAATGGAAATTTGCCAAAACACTCCTGCTTACCGCCATTGAAAAAATGGAATATGCTACTGAACTCATTAAACCTAAACTGAAGAACTGGGATGCAGACCGTATCGCTGCCCTCGACATGATACTGATGCAGATGGGTGTTTGTGAACTGCTTTATTTTGAAACCATACCTCCAAAAGTTACCATCAACGAATATATAGACCTGGCTAAAGATTACAGCACCCCGCAAAGCGGCCAGTTTGTAAACGGAATTCTCGACAGCATTCATAAAGAACTTGTTGCCGAACAAAAAATTCACAAAATTGATTTCAGGCAAAAGGCGTAATACGAAACGCTTACATTTGCAATCTCATTAACAGCAATGGTTATGCGCAAAGCGATTTTATTCTTCCCTGCAATTTTTTTAATTGCAATCTATAGTTGTAATGATAGCGCCAGCGGGGCACAGGCGCCTCCCGCAAACGTGGGTACCGACTCTGCAAACTTTACCAATGTACAATGGCTCGATAGCACGGTCAATTTCGGCACGGTTACCAAAGGCGAAAAAGTACATGTTAAATACCAGTGTAAAAACACGGGCAATAAACCGCTTTTCATCTATTATGTTCGCCCGGGCTGCGGTTGCACGGTGGCTGATTATACAAAGGCTGCCATACCCCCGGGTGGCGTAGGTGAAGTTACCGCCGAGTTCGACAGCAATCATGGTGCACCGGGTGAAGTACACAAAACCATAACCGTACAGACCAATACATTTGACGCTTCACCCCATCTCGCTTTTTACGGAACTGTTAAGCCAAATGAACAAACACCGCCAGACAGTACGAAGAAAAGTTCTTAATCACAATCAAAAAATAAAAACAAATACAAGATGAACCTGATGAACGCAATTCTTTTGATGGCTCCTCCCAGCGGCGGCGCAGACCAGAGCCCACTCCCTACTTTCTTAATGATGGGCGCGATTATCCTCGTGTTCTGGTTGTTTATGATTCGCCCGCAGGCTAAAAAAGCAAAAGACCAGAAAAAATATATCGACAACCTTCAGAAGGGCGAAAAAGTGGTAACCATCGCAGGTATTCATGGCACCATCAATAAAGTGAATGAAGATGGCACCATCAATCTTGAAGTAAGCCCGGGAAGTTATATCAAAATAGAAAAATCTTCCATTAGCCTTGAGTGGAGCCAGAAATTAAATGCTCCAGCAACGGCCGATAAAAAATAATATCGCTGCAACATGCAGATAAAAGGAAACTGTTTTTTAAGCGGTTTCCTTTTTTCTTTTGTAACAGGCTAATGTATTTCATTCCAGCTTCGTTGTGTCACTCACTTGTGCTGCAGAACATAAATCATAAAGACCAGATTCCAAAAAAACGGAAGAATTTCATCATTGCCGAAATGGCTTTTGGTCGTTGCTGACTTCCAGACCAATTGTATAAGAGTGCGACGCAACTGCAGATCAATTGAAAAACAAATGCCCGGCCAACAAAAAAAATGAAGGAATAGCTGTTTATGTAGCCGAAAGGCAATAATTTTCAAGCACCATATTCGTATACGATTTTGTCAAGATCAATATTAGCGTTGCTGAGCTACTTGTTTTTTTGTGCATCATATGCCAAAGCGCAGAACTATGTTTTTGCCCAACTCACCGGCACGCCGGTAAATACTTCAGGCTGGAATTTCCAGGGCGGAGCAAGAGTGGCAAATGTTACAGGAACGGGCAACAGCGAAATTCTTTTATGCCCTGTCAATTCAGGTAGCGGCGCCGTGTTTTACAATCGGCCGATCAATCTTTCTCTCTGCAGCAAATGGAAAGCCGAATTTGATTTCAGGATGTATGATGGCACGGTGGCCGATGGCCTTACTTTTTGTTTCTTGGATGTGCCGCCAACAGGTTTTGTCAGCGGTGGTGGTCTTGGCATCCCCGCGACGGCCAACGGGTTGAAGGTTTGTTTTGACACCTACAATAATTGTACTACGCCATCAACGCTTAATGTTCCAAAGATCGAGCTTCGCTGGGGTTTGGGTTATGGTGGCTCTGGCACAGAAAGCGGTGAGTGCAGTAGTCAGCCAACACGTGATAACTCCGACGGAAAGCTTTCCTTTATTCGTTCCAGCAACTATAACCACGCAAAAGTTGAATACGAAAATGGCAAAATAAGTGTGTATGTAAATGATGTATTGTACCTGGCCGGAAATCAACAATTCAATTTCAGCGGTTATCTTGGTTTTACGGCAAGCACAGGTGGACAAAATGATAATCACTCTATAAAAAACGTGATCATTTACACCGAGATGCCACCATCTGAAGCCGGCAATGATGCAGATATCTGCCCCGGCGATACCATTCACCTCGGCACAATTAATGATCCCAACTATTTGTATAGCTGGTCGCCCGCTGTTGGTTTAAGCAATGCGGGTATTGCTAATCCACTTGCCTATCCTTCGAACAACACAGATAATGTAGTGCAGCAAAAATATTATGTGAATACTTCTTTCGCCGGCAAAACAGGTTGCGCATCGGTTGACAGTGTGATCATAAAAATTCATCCGAACCCGAAAGCAGCTTTTGCTGTGCCGCTTATTTGCCTGCCCAATGCTACGGCAACGTTTACGAATCAAACAACGATAGGCGATGGAACACTGGCCCTGGCAACGTATCACTGGAGTTTTAGCGATGGCGGTTCCAGCACTGCACAGAACGCCATAAAAACTTATGCTGTGGCAGGCAGTTACTCAGCAAAACTTAAAGCCACCTCAGGTTTTGGTTGTGTGGATTCTGTGGTAAATAGCTTTGTGATTAATCCGCAGGCGCAGCTTTCCTTAACTGTATTGGATGAATTCTGCCGGGATACCGCGATGCAGTTCAACGGCGGCGTTATCAACGGTGTCAGCATTAATAAATGGTTGTGGGATTTTGGCGACCACGCGATCGATTCCATCCAAAATCCAAAGCACATATATATAAATGCTGATACATTTTCTGTTAGCCTGAATGCAATAACATCCGAAGGATGCAGAACCGACACGACAATCAAAAATGTAATTATTAATCCGCTTCCGGTCGCTGCTTTTGGCTTTGTAGGATTGAGTTGCAGGGATCAGCAGATTGTTTTCAGCGACAGTTCGAAACCTTCGATCGGAAATATTACCAGCCAGGCCTGGACTTTTGGCGATGGGGGCCTTGCAGGCGGATCTGTTACGACACATGTGTACAACAGCGACGGAATATTCCCCGTGAGTTTGTCGGTAAAAAACAGCAAGGGCTGCAACAGCAGATTGCTTACAAAAAATGTGGTCATAAATCCATCGCCCGCTGTTGCATTTGGTTTGCCACAGGTTTGTAATGGCATTATTGGTTTGTTCAGCGATAGCTCAACCATCAGCGATGGCACGGCTGCACTGTTCACTTATAAATGGAATATTGAGAACACTGTTTATACAACAACAGCAGCGCAGCATGCTTTTGCCAACCCGGGAAATTATAGTGTAAAGCTGGTAGTGAAATCCGCCAAAGGCTGCAGCGATTCGCTTACTAAAACAGTTGCCATAAGCAGTTACCCGGTTACTGATTTTGCCATTCTCACCACAGATTTCTGCGGCAACCTTCCGTTACTTATTAAAGACAATTCGTCTGTGAACTATGCTGGTATTGACCGCTTAAAAGTATTCTGGAACTGGCCTGCTACTGACGATACGAGCGAATTTAACCACCCGTCAGCTGGCACGGTTTATAATCATACTTATGAAAGTTTTGGCTATCAGCCTCAGCGGCAGGTTAACGTAAAAGTCCAGGCATATTCAACAGGCGGTTGCTATACCGAAAAAACGGCATCAAGCATTTTGTTTGCATCACCGCGACTTGTATTTACGCCTATACAGGTGTATTGCAGCAATATCGATCAGAATATTTTGCTGCAAAATGCAAGAGATACTTCGTCGTTCGCAGGTACCGGTTTTTATTATGGCGATGGCATTGTGAACAAACAATATTATAATCCGTCACTTGCAGGTACAGGCAATCATTTGATCACTTATAAATACACGCTGGTCAATGGTTGTTTTGATTCCGTGTCGGTAAATGCAAGAGTAGCTCCACAACCTGTTGTAAATGCCGGATCTGATGTTACCATTCTTGAAGGAGGCACAACTACACTCGCCGGAACAGCAATAGGGGGCAATACATTATCATATACCTGGGCGCCTTCAACGGGTCTCAGTAACGCAACAATACTTTCTCCCACCGCTACGCCGGTTAGCGATACCTACTATACGCTTAAAGCTGTAAATGAAGATGGATGCAGTAACAGCGATGAAGTTTTTGTACATGTGCTAAAAACCCCGCTTATTCCAAACGCATTCAGTCCAAACCACGATGGCATCAACGATACATGGCAGATCACTTATCTCAATTCTTATCCCGGTTGTGTTGTGCAAATATTTAACCGGTATGGACAAATCGTTTTTCAATCTGTTGGTTACAGCAAACCCTGGGATGGCACTTACAACGGACAGCCTTTGCCTGTTGGCACTTACTATTATGTAATCGACACAAAACGTATTACCCGCAAACTCTCAGGCTATGTAGCCATTTTGCGTTAATGGCGCAGGAACTTTTTGAGGCCGGCGGCTGAATAAGCAGCAACTTCCGTTGCGTCGCAAACTTGTACTGCAGAATACAAGTCGGAAAGATCATGGTCCGAAAGTCCGAAAGCAATGTATCGTTGCAGGAGTGGCTGTCGGTCTTTTCCGTCTTTGCTGACTTCCGGACTAATTGTACAAGCGTGCGACGCAACAACAGTTGAACAGCGGGCAGGAAGCCTGGTTCATAAATAAAAATTCCGCCTTGCTGCGGAACTTTTATTGTAGAAAAAATTAAGATGAATGCTAACTACCTGGTGTGCTGTATGATTGATTTATCCAAGGCCTGTGCACCTGTGCCTTCGTAAAAACCTGACAAGTAAACACTGTAATCTTTTCCTGAAACGAGTGAAATATTTTGAAACGAAATGAATGGTGTTCCACTGCCCATAAGATAAAGGGCCAGGCTGTAGGTGCCTGCTTTCAGCGGTTTAAAAGTTGATCTCGTGGTGTCGGAGACCTGGTCATTAAAAGTTCTCCCGGTGAATTTAAGTGTGTCGGTGCTGTTTTGTAACTGTGCCGTAAGGTAAGGCGTATTAGGACTGAATTGCAGGAACCTGACGGCCGCAGAATCAGAGCCCGGCACAATAATGCGGTCACGTACCGAGACCAATTTTATTTTCTTGAGCGAATCGACCAGGAAAAGGCTATAGTAAGTATCGGCCGAAAGTGGAACAATATTGGTGAGCACATAATTTGTTGTGCCGGTAGGCGCTACTTTAAATTCAAAAGTTTGTGGGTTAACGATAAAATAACCCGTGTCGGCTTTATAGGGAAAATTGTATGCTACTACGCTTCCGCTGGCAAATACATCGAAATTCGGTGCGTCGGCCGAGGCATGTACAAAGAAAAAGCCAGACACAGGAGGTGTGGTGCCCTTATTGGTAATATTACAATTGGTAAGCGTAATTGAAATTGCCGTAAACACGAGAACAGGTAAAAGAGATTTTTTCATTCGGTGATTTTTAAGATGATAATTGCAATGTTTCTTTAAAACTTTATTGCAATGAGGCCCAAAATTATAAATGCGTTGCATTCAAAAAATAAATGCCTTTAAAATGTTTCCTATCAACAACGCCTACACGTACCAATCCATTGCATTCAATTTAGTTTTATGTTTTAATTACCACAATCAGGTAGATTTGTGTATCAATGATTGTTATGCCACACGAAGCCATTTCCGTTTTTGATATGTTTAAAATTGGCGTGGGTCCATCGAGTTCTCATACACTTGGTCCATGGAGAGCAGCATTGCGTTTTTTGCAAACCATTGAACAAACCCAATCACTCAACGAGGTAATACAGGTGCAGGTTTTGTTATACGGTTCACTTGCCAAAACCGGCAAAGGCCACGGTACTGATATTGCTGTGATACTTGGCCTCTGCGGCGAAGACCCTGAAACGATTGACGTGAACAGCATAACACCCGTGACTAACGGTATAAGTCAATCGAAGCAAATGATGCTCGGCGGAAAGCAACAAATAAACTTCGATCCCGCCGCTGATGTATCCTTCCTGTTTACCGAGTCTTTGCCTTTTCATCCGAATGGATTGAGTTTTCTGGCAAGCTTTAAAAATGGAGAACAAATCGGCGAAACATTTTATTCCATCGGTGGCGGCTTTGTTGTCAAAGAAGGGGAGGGTAGTGGTGGCAAAAGCAATGTTGAATTGCCCTTTCCGGTTAACACAGCAAATGATCTACTGCATTGGTGTATGAAAACAGGTTTGTCCATAAGTGAAGTAGTTTGGGAAAACGAACATGCATGGCGCAGTGAAGATGCTACAAAGAATGGCCTGCTCCGCATCTGGCAAACCATGAAGGATTGTATCTACCGCGGTTGCCACAGCAAAGGCGAGTTGCCAGGTGGGCTTCATGTGCGTCGCAGGGCTTTTGATCTAAACCGGAAATTACTTGGTAATAAAACATACGACGATTTCGAGGGCTGGACGAAGGAGATCAGTGAAGGAGGAACTCATTTTAACTATATTCTGGATTGGGTAAGTTGCTTTGCGTTGGCAGTGAACGAGGAAAATGCTTCCTTCGGACGCGTGGTAACTGCCCCTACAAACGGTGCTGCCGGCGTAATTCCCGCGGTACTTTTATACTATGTGATTTTTTGTAACGGAACTCCCGATGAAAAAGTGGGAAGATTCTTGCTCACCGCCTCAGAGATCGGAAGCATCTTTAAAAAAGGGGCCACCATTTCAGCAGCAATGGGCGGTTGCCAGGCTGAAATCGGCGTGTCTTCCGCCATGGCCGCGGGGGCATTGACTGAAATGCTGGGCGGCACACAAAAACAGGCACTCATGGCAGCGGAAATTGCGATGGAACATCACCTCGGATTAACCTGCGATCCTGTCGGTGGCCTGGTGCAGGTGCCCTGCATCGA
>DLKC01000051.1 GCA_002478885.1 Chitinophagaceae bacterium UBA7600 | reverse complement strand
TCAGGTCAACCACGCCTTTGAAGTTATCTTCAGCGCCGATGGGTAACTGCAGGGGAACTGCTTTTGCACCCAGCATTTCTTTAACCTGCGCAACCACCATCAGGAAGTCGGCGCCACTGCGGTCCATTTTATTTACAAAACCGATACGTGGTACACCATAACGGTTAGCCTGGCGCCATACAGTTTCTGACTGCGGCTCAACACCGTCAACAGCAGAGAACAGGGCGATCAAACCATCCAGTACACGCATGGAACGTTCAACTTCCACTGTAAAGTCAACGTGACCCGGAGTATCAATGATATTAAAGTAGTATTTTTTGGTATCGGCAGTGGCAGTCCCTTTATCTGTAGGGAAATTCCACTGGCAGCTTACCGCTGCAGAGGTAATGGTAATACCTCTTTCTTTTTCCTGCTCCATCCAGTCAGTTGTGGCTGCACCTTCATGCACCTCGCCAATTCTATGGATCATACCTGTATAACGCAGGATACGTTCAGTAGTTGTGGTTTTACCAGCATCGATGTGAGCGGCAATACCAAAGTTTCGTTGTAATCTTAAGTCGGCCATGACTCTATGTTTGTTTTGTTTTTAACAAGCTTGTTATTCCCTGTTCAGCGCCTGTTGTGTCACTCACTTGTGCTTTTGTAACGCTGTTCGGCAGTAAGCACCCGGGGTAAGTTTTTACGGCTGGCTTTCCCTGTTGAAATCACAGAAAAGCAAACGTGGAATTTTTTCGAGCGGCAAAGGTAGGGAAATTTGACTTATGGAAACCGCTTTATTAAAACTTAAAGTTTTAATCGTGTCATGGCTTTTCCAGCTACAAAAATGGTTAAGGGGGAGGGGGTTAAGGCATTCAGTCCTCGAGTTCGTGGCATAAAAAGCCTGCATGTTGCAGCGTCATTTCTATGGCTGACGGCCTAACATGCAGGGCTTCTACTCTCAATATCTTGTCGCCGTCCTCAAAGTCGACGGTCCATTTAACAATACCTTCGATTGTTCTTAACAACGGGAATATCTTTCTTTTAATTTTCCGGTCGGTTATATTGGTCTTAAACACCAGGATATCCATGAGCGCACTTGTTAATGTTTATTGATTGGGTGTGGCGGTTGTTTGCCCGGTAGTTTCTTCATCCGGGTTTCTTTTCCAATTCCTGCAGCGGTTTTTCCATTGTTCTTTTAACTGCGCCCTTTCTTCGGGGCTCATCGATTGCCACTTTTCGCTCATTTCCTGCCTGCCCCAGCCTGGACCGCCGCGGTGGCCACGCTTCCAGCCACCTCCACCCATGCCCCCAAATAATAACTTTGACAGTAAGAAGAGCCCCAATGCCTGCCAGTAATTGATCAGGGTCACGTGCAATACCGGCACCAATATATTATTCCACAGTGCCATTATAACAAAACCAAGCACCACCACGGCGGCAAAGCCGAATATTATCATCATCCCGATTTTGCCCGCATTAAAATTCCGTTTCATAACAAATTTTTTAGTTTAATAATTTAATAATTCATCGCGCAGCGATTGCAGCCTTTCTCTCAGGTGCAGCACTGCATAGCGTTTTCTTGAGATGAGCGTGTTAATAGTCTCCCCGGTTTCACCGGCAATCACTTTAAAAGGGACGCCTTCCAGTTCGTTAAGTATGAACACGCGTTTTTGTTCTTCCGGTAGTTCGTCCAATGCATTGTTGAGGGCTTCCCAGAATAAGCCTCTGATGTATTCCGATTCGGGGTTTCCATTTGCGTCGGGAAAAAACTCTGTCCAGTTGATGCTGTCTTCTCCCTCGGCATTTGTGTAGATATCTTCGATGAGTTCGGGCTTCTGTTTACGTTGACGGTCGGTGATCTTGTTTCTTGTGACCGTAAACAGCCATGCCGTAAGTTGTTCTATCGGTTGGGTGTTGCCGATCAACTGGTAGAATACATCCTGCAAAATATCTTCAGCGTCTGCCTCATTGGTTACCCGTTTGCGGATAAAACCTTTCAGCCGTTTGCTGTAGTCGTTAATAACCTGCGTGATGTTTCTTTTTTGTTCTGCCGCCATTTGCATATTTGTGGTTGCCATGCCGCTCATCTTACAAAGGCAGACGGGCAGTGTATCATTATATTTTAAAATTGAGGAAATTTTTTTTAATCCATGTTCCTAAGCTCAGCTGTGCTTTCTCTTTCACTCAATCGTTTGATGCTTTTTTGTAACCCGCTATTCACTAAATTCCGTTCACAATATTGATACATGAATAAGCATTTTGAAAAGCAGGTTGCCGTTATTACCGGGGGAACATCGGGGATTGGTGCCGCAGTTGCAAAGCGTTTGCAGGAAGAGGGCGCTGTGATCGCCATACTGGATATGAAAGCTGCCCCGTTGAATGATGGTGGCCATTTTTTTCAAACAGATGTGAGTGATGAAGCATCAGTTCAGCGCTCCATTGCATCGGTAATCGATGAATTGGGAACGGTTGACATACTCGTTAACTGTGCTGGTATTACCGGTGTAACAAATGTGAAAAGCCATGATACATCCACACAGAATGTAAAGAATGTTTTTGATGTGAATTTTTTTGGATCGTATTACACATCGAAGCATGTGTTGCCGGTAATGCTTCAAAAAAATTACGGACGTATATTACACATTGCTTCTGTTGCAGGCAAGGAAGGCAATGCAGGTATGCTTGCCTATTCTGCATCAAAGGCCGCGGTGATCGGTATGACCAAAGTGCAGGGAAAAGAATATGCAGAAACAGGCGTTACCATAAATGCACTGGCACCGGCGGTAATAAGAACGGCGCTTGTCGATAATATGCCCGATGAACAGGTGAAGTACATGACGGATAAAATTCCGATGAAGCGATGCGGTACTTTAGCGGAAGTGGCCGACATGGCCGCATTTATCGTTTCTCCGCAGAACAGTTTTGTAACGGGGTTTACTTTTGATCTCACCGGTGGAAGGGCAACCTATTGATGTATTGCCTGCCCAACAATGGATAAAGCGTTGAAGTGTGCGACGCAACAATGTTTAATAAAGAATTAAAAGCTCGTTTCATAAAATAAAAAACCTGGAAATATGGAAAACATAAAGCCAAACGAGATTACGGCAGGAGTTGTGGGGCTTGGACTAATGGGCTGCAGTATTACGACCTGCCTGTTAATGGCGGGGCACAAAGTTATTGCAGTTGCACCGATTGCGGTTGACCTGTTGCATGCAGAGCGACGCATAAGGGAGCATTTGGTTAATGCACTTAACCACGGCCTTATTACTGAAATGCCGGAACATTATTTTCAGCAACTGGTGCTGACGGAAGACTATGCTTTACTTGAGCCATGCGGGTTGGTAATCGAGTGCACGATTGAAGACATCGCAATAAAAAAATCCGTCTACGAAAAGATTGAAGCTGTTGTAAGTACGAATGCTATTGTAACGAGCAATACCTCGGCGATACCGATAAGTATGCTGCAACAGGAAACAAAACATCCTGAAAGATTTTTTGGGTTGCATTGGGCCGAGCCCTCGCATACTACCAGGTTTCTTGAAATTATCTGTGGTGCAAAAAGTGAAATAAGCAAAGGAGAATTTCTTTATGCGCTATCTCATTTTTGGGGCAAAGAGCCAACACTAGTGAGAAAGGATATCCGCGGTTTTATTACCAACAGGCTGATGTATTCTATGTACAGGGAGGCGTGTTACCTTGTAGAGAACGGTTACGCTACCGTTGAAGATGTTGACCGCGCCTGCAGAAATAATGGTGGCTACTGGATGACACTGGTTGGTGTATTTGGCTGGATGGACCTGACTGGCGTTGCTGCTTATCATACAGTAATGAAAGATTTGCTGCCCACGTTGAATAACCAGGTGACCATTCCAAAACTGATAGACGATATCGTAAAAGATGGCGGCAGGGGTATATCGAATGGTAAAGGTTTTTACCAATATACACCCGAAGAAGCAAAACTTTGGGAAGAAACCTTTACAGAGTTTAGTTACGATATCAGGCAACTGGCTTTGAAGTACCCGGCAGATGTTGTAAAAAAGAAACTGGCCGCGCTACAAGAAACCAAAGAATAGGAGTGGCTCCTCCTTATCCAGGTTATTGCCCAAGGTATCTTTCCCTGATTATTTTTATATGGTGTATTTCGTGCCCGAGTATCAGGTAGCCCATTGCCCTGACGGTCATTTTTGAACGGCCTGCTGTTCCCTGGTGCAGGAACATGGCAGCGGTAAAACTCTTGAAGAGTTCTATGGTAGACATTCTCACAATCGAAAATTCGTGGATGATGTCGGAGAAATCCCTTGCATCGGCTTTGCTAATTTCGGCATACTTATTCTCATCAAATGCATTCAGGATCGTGTCGTCCATCCTGGCAAAACGCAAGGCACGATAGGAGAGTATCCTTTCTACGTCGATCACATGTTGCCACATTTGTTTAATGCTCCATTTACCCGGTGCATACCTGTACTCAAGGTCATTGGCGGTAAGACTTTTCAGCAAAGGAACGGTGATGTTATTAATATCGCGGAGGCCGGCAAAAAGGTCGTGGTAGTGCACGGTTTCAATCTCTGCTGCAAACCATGGGGGATATTCACCCGCAAGCGGTCTTGATATTGCGATATCCATTTTCATATCATAGGTTTTTTGTTAGGGAAAGTTAGGCAATGTAGCCAGCCGGTTGCAAAAAAATCTGTGCCAAAAATATTTTCCCGTATCTGCAACCATGTACCCGTTATTACCGTACATCCGGCAGTGCGTCAAGGTGGTAACTGCTTTTGTTATGGCATGATGATTGACTTTAAAAATTGACCACGCTGTTTTTATGAAAATTCATTTTTTACCGGTTTCAGAATTTTGGATGCCAATACTCAAAACTGTTTACATTTGAGCATATAGTTGATTAGCAAATGATCAGTTTAATCTGAACTATCCTGTGAAAATCCAAAATATCCTGCGATTGGCCTCCATTTTAGTCTTTTTAATAAATACTAATTTATGAGCAACAAAAGCCTTTGCCAGCATTTTCGCTGCGTTTGTTTTCGTATATGACGACTTGCCAGCCATTATGTATTAACATTAACGCCAGCCGTATTGCTACCCGGTTGCCAACAGTTTTAAAACCAACCAACACAATTACCTGTGAACCTCACAAATCTCATTAAATGAAAAACATACTGCTGATCCCCCTTACCATTACTGTGATACTTCTGCTACTTTACCACGAGCCCTTCGCTCAATGTGAGGCGCAGATTACCGGCAATTCCTGTGTCGGAAATCTTATTACGACCCACGTTAATGGCAGCGATGCGAAAGAAATATTGTGGTTTCGAAATGGGGCACCTTCAATGTTAAGAACAAACTACGCTTCTTACGGAGAGCCTGTAACGGAGGGGCTCGATATTCCTTCGGCTGTTACGTTTGATAAAGACGGCAACATGTATGTTACCGAATACAGGCTTAATGCGGTGGTAAAATTTCCGAAAGGTGCTGATACCGGTTTTATTGTAGCCGGTGGAAACGGGAAGGGTTCCGATTTAAACCAGTTGAATGGACCGGAGGATGTACAGGTTGACCGGCATGGCAATATTTTTATTGCCGATGTTTATAATTACCGTATTGTAAAATGGGCGCGGGATGCAACTACAGGCAAGGTCGTCGCCGGCGGGAACGGCGCAGGCAGCGATCTTGACCAATTCAACTGGCCCAATTCGTTGAGTCTCGACACCGCCGGGAATATATATGTAGCAGATGTTTACAATAACCGCATAGTAAAGTGGGCACCGGGCGCCAAGTCGGGTGTGATAGTTGCCGGAGGTGTTAGTTATGGCTCAGGCGCTGATCAGCTGTATCATCCATTAGGCGTTTTTGTTGACACACCGGGAAATATTTATATCAGTGATTTTCTCAATTACCGTGTTCAGAAATGGGCCCCCGGGGCCACACGAGGTATTACTGTGGCTGGTGGCTATGGTCCGGGCGACGGACCTGAAAGAGTTATTCCAGAAGAATTGTTTGTAGACAAGGACGAAAATATTTACGTGATAGATAGTTACAGCCAGGGTGTAAAACGATGGGCGCCCGGAAAAAAAGCTGGCTACACCGTGGCCGGAGGTTACGGCCTTGATTATACGCCCTACCATCTTTATTTCCCGCGTGGCGTGTATGTAAAGAGCGATGGCACCGTTTATGTAGCCGTAGGGGGTGATGGTGAACCCGGTCATGGCCAGGTAAAGCAATATGTAAAAACGGAGGTTGCCGACAGTAACTATTATACTTCAGGCAAGGCCGCCAATTACAAGTCTATGGTCTTTGGCAAAGCGGGTTGCAGAACGCTCACAGACATTTTTAAAGTAATCACCACGCCACAGAAACCTTCGCCTATATCGGGGCTGTTCAATGTAATGGAAAAGCAAAATGCTGTTTCCTACAGTGTCATCGGGAAACCTGGTTATACTTATCAGTGGACGTTCCCGGGCGATGTTAGCATTATATCTGGCCAGGGTACGCCGGTTATTACCGTCAATTGGGGTGATTCGAGTGGATTTGTTTCCGTTGCTGCCGTTGACGCCTGTGGTGTTTCCGATACCCGAAATGCCTATGTTACGGTTAGCACCGCGGCCGGTTTCAGCAGCGTTGCGTCTGCTTTGTCAAAAGGCGATGTCCAGAGCAATCATTTTAGCGTTTATCCCAACCCAGCAAAAGACCGCATCACTGTTTCCTGCAAAGCTTTGACAGAAGAGCGGCTTACCATCCGCATAACCGATATCGCCGGCAAACAGTTACAGCAACAATATCTTAGTGCGGCGGCAGGGTACAACAGCGCGGTACTCGATATTTCAAGACTTGCGCCGGGTGTTTACCATATCAGCATTTACGGAAATCGTTCCGGTGTATTCACCTCCAAAATAATCAAACAATAAATGGTTGGTAGCCGGCCCCTGTAACAGGGCCGGGCTTTACTTGCGTCGCACACTTAAACTGCTGTAGCTGATGCAGCTGTTGTTCCGTAACCGCAGTCAGGCTTTGCTCATCATCCATTCTTTTAAATGGCTGAAGCCACTTTTGAGTGCGATGCTTTTCTTTTCTTTTTGTAAAAGGTATTGAACACTGTCGGGGAATGCAATTTTCTTTTGTGTAGCTATTTCCACAGTTCCAGGAAACTTCACCGGGTGTGCTGTTTCAAGGAAGAATCCCTTCAGGTTATCCTGTTTATTCTGTTCCAGGTATTGTTGCAGTGCATAATATCCTACAGCCCCGTGCGGGTCGAGTGTGTAACCATATTTTTCAAATACGGCCTTTATGGTTGCGGCGGTGCTGTCATCATCGACCGTTGCGCCGGACAATATCTTTTTCAGGTTGCTCAGCCGGCCTTCAAATATTTCCATGATGCGAACGAAATTGCTTGGGCTGCCCACATCCATCGCGTTCGAAATAGTAGCCACTGAATTTTTTGGTTCGTAATTGCCGCTGTTTAAAAATTGCGGTACCACATCATTGCTGTTGCATGCCGCAATAAAATGGCGTACAGGTAACCCCGATGCATAAGCCATCATGCCGGCGCAGATATTTCCAAAATTACCGCTTGGTACACAGCAAACCGGTGGCTGCTCTTCCCGCCATTGCTGGTAGGCAAAAAAGTAGTATAGCTGTTGCGGCAACCATCTTGCAACGTTGATGGAGTTGGCCGAAGTAAGCGAGTATTTGCCATTCAGTTCCTCATCCATAAACGCCGATTTAACCATTGCCTGGCAATCGTCGAATGTGCCTTCTACCTCAACGGCGGTAATATTTTGTCCGCATGTGGTCAATTGCAATTCCTGTATCGGGCTTACTTTCCCGGTGGGGTATAAGATAATCACGTCTACCGCGTCCACGCCCAGGAAGCCATTGGCAACTGCGCCGCCGGTGTCGCCAGATGTTGCCACGAGTACCGTGGTGTGGTGGTTGCTGTTTCGGTTGAAATAACCGAGGCAACGGCTCATGAACCTGGCGCCCACGTCTTTAAAAGCGAGTGTAGGCCCATGAAAGAGTTCCAGGGAAAAAATATCGCTGTTCACTTGCACCAGCGGAAAATCAAAACCGATCGTTTCATTGATTATTTGCTGTAACACGGCATCGGGAATGCTGCCGGCTACATAAGGTTTCATTACCGTAAGGCTAATCTCTTCTTTTGAAAGCGATCTTATCGATTCAAAAAATCCAGCGGGAAGTTTTGGAATGAACGAAGGAAAATACAGGCCCTTATCAGGCGCCTGGCCTCTTACGGTAGCCTCTTCAAAATTTGTATCGGGTGATTGATGATTAAGACTGTAATAATACATGGCAGATACTGAATAATGATATTGATTTTTTGTTGCCGGCACCGGCCTTAATGGCATCTTCCGTTGTGTCACTCACTTGTGCAGCACCGCTTTACTGAGCCCGTTCGCAAAAGTCATTTATGTTTAAGCACTGTGTATAATTTTTACGCCCTGGCTGTTGATCGACGTTACATGCGTGTGATAGTCGATACCTATTTTAATGAAAACCTCTTCCATTTCTTTGGCCACCGCTTTAGCGGTTAGCTCGTCTTTGCTCAGCATAAAAATCGATGGCCCGCTTCCGCTGATACCGCCGCCGAGCGCGCCGGCATCTTTGCTTCTTTTTTTTACTTCATCGAAGCCCGGGATCAAGATACTGCGCACGGGTTCAATGATCACATCTTCGAGCGAACGACCGATGAGGTCATAATCTTTTTTTAGAAAGCCGGCAACGAGCCCGGCGATATTGCCCCATTGTTTAATTGCATCTTTCAACAACACTTTCTGGCGAAGTATCTGCCTTGCATCTGCGGTGCGTACTTCAATCTGAGGGTGCACAACAGTAGCATACAGGGGCGGTGCGTCGATGCTTACAATGTCTAACGGGAAAATGGAGCGGATCAAAGTAACGCCACCATAAATGCAGGGCGCTATATTATCGGCATGTTTTACGCCGCTTGCTACCTTTTCGCCAAACATAGCAAAACGAACAAGGTCGGCATTACTAAAACGGTTGCCGAGTAGATGATTCAGTCCCACTACCACACCTGCTGCACTTGCCGCACTTGAACCGATACCGCTACCGGGTTTAATGATCTTTTTTGAGTAAATAATACAACCTTTTATGTCGGGCGTTTCTTCAAGCATTGCGAGCATGGCCGCGCCACTTACATTTTTTTCCGGGTCGGTGGGCAGGTTGTATTCGTCAAGGTTAACGATGCGTACACCAGGTTCCTCAGTAATTTCCACTTCAAATTCATCACAAGGTTCGTTTAATGCAAAGCCAAGTATGTCGAAGCCGCAAACGACGTTTGCCACAGTTGCAGGAGGTAATACTCTTACTTTTTTCATTACTTATAAAGGGTTTGCATTTTAAACTCTGGCCACCCGTATAATGTCTGCAAATACACCGCTTGCGGTTACATCGGCACCGGCGCCGGCACCTTTCACTACCAGTGGTTGCTGAGGATAACGGAGCGTATAGAACAACACGATATTGTCTTTGCCATAGAGGTGATAAAAGTCGTTGTCAGCAGCGATATGCTGCAAGCCCACGGTCGCTTTACCATTTTCATATTGTGCCACGAATTTCAGCTTACAGGATTTTGCCGCGGCCTCATCGTAGAGCGCTTTAAAATGTGTTTCGTGGTATTCCATTTCTTTATAAAAGTCTTCGACGGACCCATCGAAACAACTCGCCGGTAAAAAACCGTTGTTGCTGATGTCGTTCATTTCAACGGTACCGCCTGCCTCCCGTGCAAGAATCATAATCTTGCGCATCACGTCGGTGCCACCCAGGTCAAGCCTTGGATCGGGTTCCGTATAGCCTTCGTCCTGCGCCTGTCTCACTACCGATGCAAACGTTTTGCTGCCGTCGTAGTTGTTGAATACAAAATTCAATGTGCCGGAGAGTACAGCTTGTATTTTGTTGACCTGGTCACCACTTCGCCTAAGGTCGTTCAATGTTCCTATAACCGGGAGACCGGCCCCCACATTTGTTTCGAAAAGAAACAAGGCATTGAATTCTTTTGCAAGTGATTTTAATTGACTGTAACTTTTGAAAGAAGAAGCTGCTGCGATCTTATTGCAGGCCACAACTGAAACGGTTTTCGACAACAACCTTTCATACACCAGTGCAACGGTAGCATTGGCAGTAACATCAACAAAGATGGAGTTACGCAGATTTTTTTCAATAATCGTCTGCACAAAAGTGTCAAGGTGCATCTGGTCAGCTTCCGCAACCAGTTCTTTCCAATTGTTTAAGTCAAGCCCGTTCCCATTTTCGGCAAAAAGCATTTTCCTGCTATTAGCGATACCCATTACGCGAACCTGCAGGTTCAATTGTTCGTGCAAAAACTGTTGTTGTTGTTTTATCTGGCCGAGCAATTTGCTGCCCACGTTACCAAGTCCCACTATGAACACGTTTAGCTGCTTGTGGGCAGTTTCAAAAAAGGCCTCGTGCAAAACGTTTACTGCTTTTTTCACGTCGGCTGCAGCGATTACCGCAGAAATATTTCTTTCGGAAGATCCCTGCGCGATTGCCCTTATGTTAATACCGTTTCTTCCCAGAGCGTCGAACATTCTGCCGCTTATGCCAGGGTGGCTTTTCATTTTATCGCCGACGAGTGCTATAATAGATAATTCATTTTCCAGCTTCAGGGGCTCTACTCTTCCCTGGTGAATTTCTGTTTCAAAAGCATTGTCTACCGCGAGTTTAGCTTTAGCTGCATCTGCTGTATTAATACCCACGCAAATGGAGTGTTCACTACTGCTTTGCGTGATGAGTATTACATTAATCTTTTCTGACGCCAATGCTTCGAACAATCTTTTTGAAAAGCCCGGTATGCCAACCATGCCGCTTCCTTCGAGGCTTAGCAGCGCAATGGCGTTAATGCTTGAGATGCCGGTAATCATTTCTCCCTCATGGTCTGTAGCGCTTTCTATTACCGTTCCTGCCTCGCCTGGCGCGAAAGTATTCTTGACCCAGGTTGGAATATTTTTCTGCATTACCGGCTGAATTGTGGGCGGGTAAATAACCTTGGCTCCGAAGTGCGAAAGTTCCATCGCTTCCTGGTATGAAGTGTGCGGGATCGTTTTAGCGGCTGGCACCCACCGTGGATCGGCCGTCATCATTCCGGTTACATCGGTCCATATTTCCAGGCTGGAAGCGTTAACCGCTGCTGCAAATATGGCGGCGGTATAGTCAGAGCCCCCACGACCGAGTGTAGTGGTATTTCCCTGGTCATCGCTGGAAATAAAGCCGGGCGCCAGGAACAGTTGTTGATGCGAAGCTTTTATCGTGTAAGCAATCTTATCATTCGTGAGGCTGAAATTAACGGCGGCGAAGCCAAAAGCACTATTGGTTTTTATCAGCTTCCTGGAATCGAGCCATTCATGTTCCATCCCTTGCGAGGAAAAGTATGCTGAAATTATTTTGGACGACAGCAATTCGCCAAAACTGATGATCCTGTCTTTTGTTCTTGGTGAAAGTTCCTTCAAGAAGAACACACTGTTACAAATATCGTCCAGCTCATTAAAATGCTGTTTGATCATACTCAGGCAACTGCTCTGGTGTGTTACCGGCAGTAGCTGGCGCGTGGCATCAAGATGTTTGTCTTCCAGTGCTTTTAGTGCGTCCCTGAAGGCTTCATCACTTTTTTCGGCCAGCGTTCCCGCATTGATAAGCTGGTCTGTTACGCCACCGAGGGCACTTACCACAATAATATTTGAACCGCCGGAGCCGTGAACAATGGCGGCCACTTTTTTTATATTTTCCGCATTTGCAACCGAGGAGCCGCCAAATTTTAGAACTTTCATATACACTTTAATAAATGGTCTTTTTATGTAACCGGCTGCTTTAACGCTGCTCGGCAGCCGTTGCGTCGCACTCTTATGCCCTTTAGCAAGGCGCATCATTCTACGATAAACCGCAGCGAAGCGTTACAGTTTATCGTGCATATAATATACCCGGTCCTGAATTTCCGGCGAAGATAACAGCTATATGCCCAATTGGTGATATGAAAATTTACAACCCTTAAAGGGTCGTCGTGGTGAGCGTGGCAGCAGTCTTAGCCACTTTTGCGAATGTAGAAAAAGTGATATGATTTATTGCATTTACCATCTGAAGAAGCCGAAGATAAGCGCGCTCATTTTTATAACAAGTGTTAGTTTGATTGATGCCCACAATTGACAGCAGCAGCATATGAAATTTCTGTGAAGGAAACGGCTGCAAAAATTACTCAAATGTATCATTGATGGCGGCGAGGTATTGGCGTCGCAGGTAATGACATTAGTATTTATTCTTCAACATCTGTAAGTACCGTTGCTTGCTATAAGCTAATGCCGGCAAGTGTTTGCGGCGGTGGCTATAACTGAGCATCGTTTTTTGCTCAAAGCCTTTGTTCCTATTAAATCCGGCAGTAAGCAAAACGATAAATAATTGTGTTTCGCAAGTTGGCGGCATGAAATAATAGTTATAATTTGTGTGCCCGTTCAAATTTTTATTGAAAGAAACTTGTTTTTTCAATTGAAATTTCATTAGAATTGTGGTCCTAAATTTTTTATACGTTTTTAAACCTAAAATCAATTGTGTCATGGCTGAAACTAAACCAACTGCGACAGCAGCAATTAAGAGCACGACTTCCGTACAACCTGTAAAGAAAAGCAATTCAATATCATGGATTGCTCCGTTAACGTGTGTTATTCTGGGGTATATTATCTGGCGTTTTGTAATAGGCGCAGACAGTAATTTTACCAATCCCGATCCGGCAGGCGGCTTCTGGCCAAGTCATGAGGGACCGAAGGGCAACCTCCCGCGTATGTACCAGGGTGGTATTATTGTGCCGCTTCTTATTGGTTTGTTGTTAACTGTATTGACATTTGTAATCGAACGATTCCTTACAGTTACAAAGGCTACGGGCAAAGGCAGTATTGCAGAATTTATCAGGAAGGTGCAATATCACCTTGCAAACAAAGACATCGACAAAGCAATGGCTGAGTGCGACAAACAAAAAGGTTCAGTTGGAAACGTAATGAAAGCCGGCTTGCGCAAATACAAAGAAATGATTACTAATTCTGAGCTGACCACTGAACAGAAAGTGCTCAATATTCAGAAAGAAGTTGAAGAAGCAACAGCACTTGAATTACCGATGCTTGAAAAGAATCTCGTGTTTCTTTCAACTATTGCATCTGTAGCAACCCTGTTGGGTCTTCTTGGTACTGTAATGGGTATGATCCGTTCTTTCTCTGCTCTTGGTGAAAGTGGTGGTGGTGAAGCTGCCCAGAAGCTTTCTCAAGGTATTTCTGAGGCACTTTATAATACAGCATTGGGTATCGGTACTTCCGCTATCTCTATTGTAATGTATAACGTGTTCACAACAAGAATTGATGGTATCACTTTTGGTATCGATGAGTCAGGCTTTACTTTAACTCAGAGTTTTGCAGCCAACTACAAATAAGCTTTCCATTTTTTATGGAATTCATTTTTGTGCGCATCTAATTTATTCTAAGTTTTAAAAAGTGAAACAATGGCAAGACCGAAAATAGCCCGAAAAAGTACTTCAGTTGATATGACTGCAATGTGTGATGTGGCTTTTTTGCTCTTATCGTTCTTTATCCTTACAACAAAGTTCAAGCCTTCGGAAGCAGTTCCCGTTAGTACACCGAATTCAGTAGCTTCTAAAATTGCTCCTGAGAAAGATGTAGTGATGATCTCGCTGAATAAAGATGGGAAGGTTTTTCTTTCAACGGGTGATTCAAAAGACGATCTGAGTGCTAAACGCGATATCATCAAATCTATAAATGATGCTAAGTCTTTAGGTTTGACCGATGCCGACATTGCAGCCCTGGTTAAAGCTCCTTTTATTGGAGTGGCCATCGCTCAATTGGGGCAGCAGGCAAAACTCCAGACGGACCAGATGACCGGCGAAACATTGCCAGGCATACCATGTAAGGATACAACCAACAATGAATTGGTTGAATGGATGAGGGCGGTTGCATCTGTTTACCAGGGTGGGCATCCTCCTAATCTGTTATTGAAAGGTGATAATGTAGCCAAATACCCACAGTTCAAAAACATCATTACAGCATTTAAAAAGAACGAATTCTTTAAATTTCAGATGGTAACCAATCCTGAGAGTGTGCCCCAAGGCAGTGATCTCTGGAAAAATTCCTTGATGAATAAGAAGTAATTGTTCTGCGTAAATCATTTTATAACAAAAAAATCTCAGCACTATGGCAGAAATGGATACCTCCGGCGGAGGTGGGCATAAGAAAGGACCTGGTGTTAAAAAAGGTAAGAAGCTTTCGACAAGAGTTGACCTTACTCCAATGGTTGACCTTGGTTTTCTTCTGATCACTTTCTTTATTTTCACCACTACCATGAGCCAGCCAACGGCTTTTAAACTGTTTTTGCCCGACGACAGAACGACGCCGGAAAACCAGAATAAGGCTAAGGAGTCTGGCGCATTGACATTGCTTCTTGGTAAGGACAATAACGTTTTTTACTATGAAGGGATTTTAAAAGCCGATGCCACCGGTACAAATTTCAAGTCTTCTAATTTCAAAGAGATCCGTGATGTGATCATTCACAAAAAGCAAACAACTGATACTGCAGATCTAGTTGTAGTTATTAAGCCTAATGACGAAAGCACTTATAAAAATGTGGTGGATATTCTCGACGAAATGTCTATTAACATGATCAAGCGCTACGCATTGGTTGATATAACTCCTGATGAAGATAAGCTTATCAGGATCACAGAAGGTGAACCAGCCCCTGCCGGTCAATAATCGCTTATGGAATTTTCAGGATTTTGAATCACTATAAACAAATTCCTCAAAAATGGATATAAATAAAATTTTAACTGCCGACATACTTGATATTATTTTTGAAGGCAGAAACAAAGAGTATGGGGCATATGAGCTCAGGAAAACTTACAACAAGCGTATCATTACCGCGATTGTGGGAATGCTCGCTGTTTGTATGATTATTTTTCTAAGCACTGTGCTGGCAAAATTTGTGGCTCCTGAAAAGAAAACACAGATACTTGTTCAGGATGTGCAACTTGCCGATGTGAAGCAGGATGAGAAAAAGCCTGAGCCACCGCCACCGCCGCCACCAAAACAAGAACCTCCCAAGGTTGAGATCACTAAATTCACACCTCCTAAAATTGTAAAAGATGAGGAAGTGAAACCAGAGGAGAAACCGCCAGAGACAGAGAAACTGGAGGATACCAAAATCGGTACAATTAACCAGGAAGGTGAAAAAACAGATGTTGTTGCACCCCCTGTTGAGCAGAGTACCGGACAGGTTGAAGCCCCGAAAACACAGGAGGAAGATTACGATAAGGAATTCAAAACGGTACAGATCGAAGCTAAGTTCCCCGGTGGATCTTCTGCATGGTCTAAATACCTGGAAAGAAACCTTAATAGTAACGCACCTGTTGATAACGGAGCGCCTCCGGGCAACTATACTGTTATTGTTTCCTTTCTCGTTGACAAGAATGGCAACATTTCTGAAGTGCAAGCCCTTAATGATCCCGGTTACGGCACTTCCGAAGAAGCAGTGCGTGTAATTAAAAAAGGACCAGCCTGGACTCCAGCTGTACAGAACGGACGTAATGTAATCTATCGCCAAAAGCAGAGCATTACCTTCCAGGTTACAGAAGGATAGTATCTTCAAACTAGCTTTAAAGCTCCCGATATTCGGGAGCTTTTTTTGTATCTGACCGTTTGCAAAAAAAGTATAGGAAATTTTGTTAACCGGCTTTCCATCGCTATTTGACTTTTCTTGCGTCGCACTCTTGTACTTTTGATAAAAAATCAGCTTTAATAAATTTTAACGTAACTGACTATCCCCAATAGGCAACCTATTATCGTACTTTGGAGGCAGCCATGGGACCCGGGAATTGTTCAATAAGGCGATGGCGCACAAGTGTGCGACGCAACGAAGCCGGGTTCCGGGCTTAAGCCGGGTCTATAAAAACAGGTATTACAATGATGAAATTAACTGGTTGGGACGATACTATTGTTGCGCTTGCTACCGCGCATGGCATTGGCGCTATTGCCGTAATCAGGATAAGTGGTCCGGATGCTTTTACCATTGCCAACGCGTTGTTTCCCTCGAAGGATATTACGCAGGTTAAATCGCACACGTTGCATGTTGGCCTTTTAAAGGACGAGAGCGAGTTGCTGGATGAAGTGGTAGTAGCTGTATTCAGGGGGCCGAAAAGTTATACAGGCGAAGATGTTATTGAGATATCCTGTCATGGTTCTCCCTACGTGCAAGAGAAGATTATCCACTCGATTGTTAAGCATGGCGCGAGGCTGGCCAAGCCCGGGGAATTTACTCAGCGTGCTTTTATTAATGGCAAACTTGACCTTACACAGGCCGAAGCTGTTGCTGACCTGATAGCCAGTAATGCGGCGGCGGCACATAAGACAGCATTGCATAATATTCGTGGTGGATTCTCCAGCGTTTTAAAGGAACTGCGTGACCAGTTATTGCAGTTTTCTGCGTTGATTGAATTAGAACTTGATTTTAGCCAGGAGGATGTTGAATTCGCGGATCGTACCAGATTTTACGAACTGTTGGGGAAAATTGAAGCCATTACTACTGAATTGATTGGCTCTTTCAGGCTAGGTAATGTGATAAAAAATGGGGTAAGTGTGGCGATTGTAGGTAAGCCTAACGCCGGGAAGTCCACCTTGCTAAACAGCCTGCTGAATGAAAATCGCGCCATTGTGAGTGAGATCGCCGGGACAACAAGGGATACTATTGAGGAGGTCATTAATATTGACGGCATTTTATTCCGGCTAATTGACACGGCAGGTTTAAGAGAAAGTGCTGATGTAATTGAGACGATAGGCGTGGAGAAGAGTTTGGAGAAGTTAAAACAGGCCGATATCGTGCTTTACCTTTTTGACGTAAATACCATAGGTTCAAATGAATTGGCGGAGGCGGTTTTTGAGATTGGCAGGTTAAATGAGCACTATCTTCTCCTGGGAAACAAGGTTGACACGCTGGCATTGGAAACAGCTGAGCAAAAATTCAGCGGTAACAATATCCTGTTTATTTCGGCGAAATTGCATTTTCATATGCATTTGCTGAAGGAGCGTCTTGTTGAAAGCGTTATACGCGGCGCGGTCAATACTGAAAGCACTGTTGTGACCAATGCACGCCATTATACTTCGTTATTGGAGATTTCGAAATCCGTTGCTGATATTAAGCAGGCGATGAGCGAAAACCTTCCTGGTGACCTTATTACTCCTGATATTCGCAGGTGCCTTCACTATCTTGGGGAGATCACAGGGGAGGTGACGAATGAGGACCAGTTAGATTACATTTTCAGTAAGTTTTGTATCGGAAAGTAACTGACAAATATTTTCATTGCTGCCTGTATTCGACGTGTATTTGTGATAGCTCTTGCACATTAGTTAGATTCAAGGAAAGGAAAAGCATCATAAAGAAAATTTACTTATCAGGATTTACGCTGTCGTCTATAAAATACATATCGATTTCACCCTTGCCTTTAGCCTTAATTTTGCCACGGTAAACACAGTTGAATTTATCTTTAACCAGCGCAAAAGTAGCTCCGCTTATATTTACCCGTCCCACTTCTCCGCTACTTTCCATGCGGCTGGCAGTATTAACGGTATCTCCCCATATATCATAAGAGAATTTTTTAACGCCTACAATACCCGCCACAACCGGCCCGCTATGAACACCTATTCTTACTTCGAAAAATAATCTTCCTTCCGATGCTCTTTTGGCTTTGTGCTGCAGCATGAACTTTTGAATTTCCAAAGCTGCATTTACCACATCGCAGGCATGGGTGGTATTGGTGATTGGCAGGCCACCTGCGGCCATGTAAGAGTCGCCAATCGTTTTTATTTTTTCGACGCCGAACTTCCCCATAATGTGGTCAAAGGCCGAAAAGCATTCGTTTATTTCTGATACCAGTTCTTTAGGAGTAAGTTTTTCTGACAGCTGCGTAAATTCTTTAAAGTCGGTGAATAAAACAGTAGCTTCATCAATAAACTGCGCCTCAGCACTGCCTTTTGCCTTCAACTCCTCAGCAACTTCTTCGGGTAAAATGTTCAGCAGTAAATCATCGCTTCGCTTTTTTTGCTTTTCAACTTTTATTTTTTCAGCAACAACTTCGGCTGTTCTTTCGGTTACTTTTTGTTCAAGCTCGCGGTTTACTTTTGTTTGCAGTTCGTGGTTTTCCTCAAGTTGAATAATAATTTCTTCCTGCTTTTTTTCATTCTCTTTTTTCAAAATATTAATGCGGTCAGCAAGTGCAAAGGAAAGCAGCACAACCTCGGCCATATGCCCCATAAATATGCCGTGTGTATTAAAGAAGTTGCTTGGTACTACGTTGTTGAGTGTAAGAATGAACAGAATTACCAAAACCAGAAAAGCGGACCACCCAATGAGGAAATATTTTGCAGTGTGAATACCTCGTTTTAAGCTAATAATGCCGGCGGCAATAAAATAAATGCATACCAACAAGCTGAATAATTGTGACAGAGCAAGCGCCACTACAAATACTCCTGCAAGATTTAATAAGGCCAGCAGGATAAATATAACAATGAATATGCGCCCGGCGTTAAAGAGTATTTTTTGATCTTTACTGATGTTGAGAAAACGTAGCGTAAAAAGTATTATCAAACAATTGGTAATGCTTACAAAAATGGGGATCATTGGGTTAATTCCCGGAATATTGGGCCATAAAAATTGAAATCCAAAACCCTCTAGCCCTGCATAAAATGCCACTGAAAATAATATATACAGCAGGTAATAAAGATAGCTGCGTTCCCTCACCGATAAATAAATAAATAGATTATAGATAAATGCAAAGAGCATAATACCCATATAAACCCCCCAAAACAAAATGTTCAACTCATTGTGTTCTACAAATTTGTTTTTGGATGATATGGCGATTGGAATTTGAAAAGGATAAATGCTTTGGGCCTTTATGTAAATTGTAGTTTTTGCACTGTCTTTAAGTTGTAAATCAAACAACCAGTTTTCTGACGCAATGGGTCTTTCATGGAAGTACTTATCCGATCCACCTGTAAATAAGAGTTTCGCGGAGTCACCATATACTTCAAATGTCTCCAGATGGCTAAGCAGGGGAGCATTTATTTCAAGGTAAAGTTCATTCTCCGTTTTACTGAAAATCGAAAACCGCATCCAAACTGTATGAGGCGTGTTGCCCAGATTCAGTATTTCTGTTTGACAGGGGGTAAATGTTTTATTAAGTACATCTTGAATCCCTGCTTTGTGGGTTGTGTCAATATAGTACTCCATGTTCCTGCCTACAAACGTACGCTCGCCTTTATTGATTTCTAAAGGCTGTTGGGCAAATAATGAAAATGAACTTACCCAGAGGCATAATAAAATCGAAGAAAATTTAGAAATTCTCACAAATAATGGGGGTATTATCGAACAATGTTAGTTGTTTCTTTTTAGAATGAGTGCTTATAGGCGTACCAATAGATTGTTGATAGTGGAAAAAATTATGTGGGTCATATTTTTGTTTGATGGCAACCAGTTGCTGATAGTAAGGTCCCCAGTATGCCCATTGATATCCGGTTTGATCCCTGTTAGGATAATTTTGGTAAGAATGCCCGTTACTGTATTGGTCCATAAATTCGAAAAAAGAAATAAGCCAAAGCCTGTTTTTTTCCTGGTCATTGGTAACCTTATCAAAAAACACGATACTATAAAAGTTCATGATCGCATTGCGGTGGATAAATGAAGACAGTTCCACGGGATATTGATTTATTGCGCCTCCATAACCTTCCAGGTCTAACATACCATAAGTGTTAGGAACGGTTTTAAAGAATTGCAATATGTTTTTATAGTCATTAACACTGAGTGAACGGGCGATGTAAGTGCTGCGTCCATAAAATTTAATAGTAGGCAGCTCTTTTTGGGGAATAGCGGGTATTCCTTCAAGTATCTTATTATTTATATCAGAATACCTGCCTTGTTGCTTAAAAACAACTGTCGCCCCTGGCACGTCCATTAAAGCAGTGATTGCAGTATTCAATTGATCTTCATTGCCAAGAAAACCGCCTCCGAATCGTACTTTCTTATGGCCATCACCAGAAATATCGGTGTAAACGAGCGTTTCTATGCCAAGGTTGGGGTATTGAAAACCAGTAAGGTAATTTTCCTGTATGACGTGTAGCGCCTGAGCAGCATTGGTTGTATCGGTTTCAAAATCCCAGGTAATAGAAATACCCCATATTAATCCCAATGGAAATATTTTATATTTTATGCTTACAAGTACGCCAAAGTTACCGCCTGTCCCGCCACGTACCGCCCAAAACAGGTCGCTGTTTTGATTTGCGTTGGCTATCACTACGCTTCCATCCGCCAGGATCATTGTAAACTCAAGTACACAATCTGATTGAATTCCAAAATTACGCGAGGTAAGGCCATAACCACCCCCTTGCATATAACCCGCAACAGAAACAGTTGGACATCCTCCCCCTGGCAAATGCATACCATAAAATTCCAAAGCCGGGTTCAACTCGGCAAAGGTGACCCCAGCCTGAACCCACACGGTTTGGTTTGTTGTATCTACAAAAACGCTCTTCAAAAGGCTGATGTCAATAACCATCCCATCACAAACAGAATAATCGGCAAGACTGTGCCTGCCGCTGCGAATTGCCGTTGTCAATTTATAGTTGCGCGCAAATTCAAGGCACACCTGAATGTCCTGGTAGCTAGCGACATACACAATTAACAAAGGATTAGCCGGATAAACATCATTGAATTCTCTTTTGTCCTCGTTATATCCAGCCGACCACGGGTATACAACTTTTGCTTGTAACGCCTTTTCTAACTTCACCAGTTGCTCTTTTGTGATGCCTGTATCAGAGTGGATTTCAATCTTATTGTCAGCGGCAGTTAATAATTCAATATTGCGCTTCTTTGTGAGTTCACCCGGGGTTACGTAAAATCTCATGGTTGGTTGCTTAAAGGCACTTAAAGTTAAAGTGAGTTTATAATATTAACAATTTTTAGTTTTCATTTCGTAACCGGTAAATTGATGTAAAAAAGCTGCGTACACAATAAGACATAAACGTCGATTCCGTCACTCTTTTGCACAGGAAGTATGATTTGTGATCGCTATGGCTGACCTGGCAGGCGTGACTATCTACTGCCTAATTCTCTCAACAGCTTTTCTTGCACTCTTTGTTCATAAGGATCTATGTCCGGAGGTAACATCCACATAGACACATGAGGCTGGCTTTGCAAAAAAGAGCAAGGCCCAATTTTTAATTCTTTAATGAATATTTATTCATTTATATTTGCGACGTGAAAATAAAAGATGATAATAAGATCAACGACATTTATGCTGCAACCCTAAAGTTGGTGAAGGCAAGCGGTCTGGCCGGCATTACCATGCAGGCTGTAGCGAAGGAAGCAGGAGTGGCGACAGGGACTTTATATATTTATTTTCAAAACAAGGATGAACTGATTATTCGCCTTTTTGATGTATGTGTAAAGAATTCGGCCAGTAATTTTTTTAAAGATTACAGTGTCCGGGATCCATTTAAGGTCGGTTTTCGTACGATCTGGTCAAACATACTGCAGCACAGGCTTTCCCGTTTTCCTGAAAGCATTTTTATAGAACAGTGTTTTCATTCACCTTTTATTGATGAAGACACCAAAATAACCCTTAAAAAAATGTTTGACCCCTTACTGGAGTTACTTAACCGGGGCAAGCGGGAACACCTGATTAAAAATATTGATACTTTCTGGCTGCTCACTTTTATGATTGGTGGCATTAATGAAGTTGCAAAGAGAGTTGTTTATTTTAACAAGAAGCTCAGCGTTGAGTTAATGGATCAGAATTTTCAAATGTGTTGGGACGGCATTAAGGCTTAATTTTTGTGTAAAACTGAATTATTATTCATTTTTTTAGAAGACTAAAGCAATTATTACTTATGAATAACAAGCATCGTGTGTTTTTTTCTTTGATATTGTTGCCATTACTGCTGGCGATGACCAGCATCTTCGGGCAGCAAAACAAACCGTTAACACTCGGCGAAGCTGTCGAACTGAGTATTAAAAACAGCAAGCAACTGCAATTGAGCAAGGCAAGAGTTGCCGAAGCTGTTGCTGTGGCAAAACAGGCAACCCAGGCCAGGCTGCCTGATGCGAGCATAGGCGTCAATTTTTTGCAATTGAGTAATGCTACGGTGCACTCTTATAATAAAGATTCCGCAGCCGCAGCACCTCTAAACATTAACCAGACAATCTATGGTTCTGCGAATATTTCGTATCCTATTTTCACAGGGTTTAAAATAAAATTTGGTATAGAGTCGGCCAAATATCTTGAAAAAGCCAGCTTGCTGGATGCAGACAACGATAAAGAAGCTGTTATACTGAATACCATTTCGGCATATGTAAATCTTTACAAGGCCAGCATTGCTGCTCAACTTGTTAACCAAAATCTCGTCGAATCAAGAAAGAGGGACACGGATTTCAGTAACCTGGAAAGGAATGGCCTACTTGCGCGAAATGACCTGTTAAAGGCACAGTTGCAGACCTCGCAATTTGAGCTTGGCCTGCTTGATGCTGAAAACGACATACAACTTGCGCAGGTTAATATGAACCTGATGCTGGGTTTGCCCGAAGCGACCCAACTGATTTTGGATTCAAGCTCCTTTAAACAGCCTGCTGAAGTAAAAACTATTGAAGAGTACGAACAGATTGCTGTGCAGAACAGGTACGATATGAAAGCCCTTGATAACAGAAAGAAAGCCGCTGAGGCAGGCGTTAAGTCTGCGAAGGCAGACTACTATCCTTCTGTCGCATTAACCGGGGGTTACCTGGCCGCAGACCTGCCAAAATTTATGAGTATCACCAATGCATTGAACGTAGGTGTAGGAGTTAAATACAGTTTGTCGAGTCTATGGAAAACTAATGCAAAGGTGGAACAGGCCAAAGCAAAAGAGCAACAACTGCTGGCGACCGAGGCGATGCTGCTCGACGATATTCACTTTTCTATCAATAAGGCTTATGCCGATTATTATTCCGGCCTCAAAAAAATTGACGTATTGAAAAAAGAAGTGGAGCAATCAACTGAAAACTATCGTATCAGTAAAAATAAATACGACAACAGCCTGCTTACACTCACAGACCTGCTGGATGCAGATGTGGCACAACTCAGGGCAAGGCTTAATCTTGTTCTGGCAAGGGCTGATGTGTATGTATCTTATCAGACGCTTTTACAAAAAGCCGGGTTGGTTAATCAATAATTTTTTTGAAATCATTTATTTAAGACTAACAAATCTTATGTCAGCAAATCAACAAAAAGGCGCCGAATCGTCTACTAAAAAGCGGAGCAAAACTTTCTTAATCGTACTGGTTTTATTGCTGGTTGCCGGTGCCTGGTTTGGCATCAGCAAATATAATTACGCCTCACATCACGAGGATACAGATGATGCACAGGTAGAGGCCAACATCAGCCCGGTTATACCAAAAATTTCCGGGTATGTAACCGAAGTAAGGGCCAAAGAAAACCAACGGGTAGCAAAAGGCGACACATTACTGTTGCTTGACGACCGCGATCTTAAGATAAAACTGGAGCAGGCAGAGGCCGCACTTGCAACTGCAGAGAGCAACCTCTCTTCGGCTAAAGCATCAACCACGGCTGCACAGGCCAATATTGCTACATCGCAAGCCGGCGTAAATGCCGCCGATGCGCAAATAGAGGCTGCAAAAGTAAATGTGTGGCGAACAACGCAAGACTATAACCGGTATGCCAATCTTATCAAAGACCGGTCTGTAACACAGCAGCAATTTGAACAGGCGCAGGCAGCAAAAGAAACAGCAGAAAAGCAACTGGAGATTTTGCAGCAACAAAAAATACAGGCGTCAAGGCAGGCGAATGCAGTGAGTTCTCAAAGCAACGCCACCTCTACACAAATCGGCGTGGTTAGCGCAACAATTAAGCAAAGACAGGTTGATGTTGACGATGCCAAACTTAACCTTTCCTATGCCGTGGTAACAGCCCCCTCAGATGGTATTGTTTCAAAAGTAAATGTGCAGGCAGGCCAGTTTCTGCAAGCCGGCCAGGCAACGTTCAGCATTGTACAGGATAACGATATATGGGTGGTTGGCAATTTTAAAGAAACGCAGTTCGACGATCTCAGGATCGGTCAGAAAGTGACTGTGCAGGCAGATGCATTTCCCGGTCACGATTTTGAGGCGGTGCTTACTTCTTTTGCTCCGGCTACCGGCTCCCGTTTTGCGTTGCTGCCTCCCGATAACGCAAGCGGCAATTTTGTGAAAGTCGTTCAGCGCTTACCGGTGCGCATTGAATTTGTAAACAAGCAGGATTCACTCGTGAAGCAGCTTAGGGCAGGTATGAACGTAGCAGTAGATGTGCATCTTGATTAATCATGAAAAAAATAATGTGCCCAGCCGCAGTTTTCATGGCATCATGGTTGCGTCGCACCCTTGTGCAGCATGAGCAAAAGCAGCAGAAAAAAGGTAACGGGGAAAACCCAAGCGAAAACCGGGCACTGTTCATTGCTGCGTAAAGAACTGAACGTACAAGTGAGTGACACAACCAAAGCTGAATACCGGCACAACAGCCGGTAACAAAAAAATATCTATACCGCTGTAATCAGTAAATATGGAATTACAAGCTTCATTGGTAGAATATGGTTCGCGACGGGTGATCATTACGATTACAGCAGTGTTTTGTGCATTGCTCGAGATCATTGACACAACCATTGTAAACGTTGCGCTGAACAATATGCGTGGCAGCCTTGGCGCAACGCTTAACGAAGTGAGTTGGGTGATAACGGCCTACTCGATCGCGAATGTGATTATTGTGCCGATGACGAGCTGGTTATCGCAACAGTTTGGCAGGCGAAATTATTTTGCCGCATCGGTGATTATTTTTACGGTTGCCTCTTTTCTTTGTGGCAATTCAACAGGCATTGTTGAGCTGATCATTTTCCGTTTTGTGCAGGGGCTTGGTGGCGGTGCATTATTGGTTACATCTCAAACGATTATAACAGAAAGCTACCCGCCCGAAAAAAGAGCAATGGCGCAGGCAATTTATGTGCTTGGCGTAATCATTGGCCCTACTTTAGGCCCACCGCTTGGTGGCTATATTGTCGATCATTTTTCTTGGCCTTATATTTTTTATATAAATATCCCAGTGGGGATTATTGCCGCATTGCTTACGTTGCAATATGTGCGTAGCCCGAAATATGCTGAGAAGCGCCCGGCAAGCGAAGTGGATTGGCTGGGGATTTTCCTGCTGATGGTTGCCGTGGGCTCTTTGCAATACATTTTGGAAAAAGGCCAGGAAGATGACTGGTTCAGCAGCAAACTTATAATCGTGCTGGCCGTAACTGCCGCGGTTGGCTTTTATTGTTTTATATGGCGCGAAATGGTGTATAGGTATCCCATTGTTGAGTTGAAGGTTTTACGAAACGGTAATCTTCGCATGGGCGTTATACTTTCATTTATACAAGGCTTTGGTTTATTCGGTTCAACATTTATCATTCCTTTATACACGCAAAGTATTTTGGGTTGGGATGCTTTTCAATCAGGCATGCTGATGATACCGAGCACGCTTATGGTGGCTTTTATGATGCCAATAATCGGCAAGCTTATACAAGGCGGTGTATCGCAAAAATATTTGATCGCCGTGGGCATGGGCATCTTTTTTATATACAGCCTTATGAACTACCAGATAATGACAGCACAGACAAGCGCCGACAATTTTTTCTGGCCGTTAATGATACGAGGTATTGGGCTGGGGCTTTTATCGGTACCGATTTCAACGATGGCGCTCTCTACATTGAAAGGCGCTGAAATTGGCCAAGGTGCTGCGTTTGCAGGCATGATGCGGCAGTTGGGTGGTTCATTTGGTGTCGCTATGATCTCGACTTATCTGTCAAGAGACATCGTAGGTCACCGCGCAGATCTTGTTACCAAACTGAATGTTTATGATCCTGCAGTGCAACAAAGGGTGCACGGTATCGCCGCTGGTTTGCAATCGAAGGGGATGCCTGCCAATACTGCGCTTAAAACAGCGCAGCAGATGCTCGACGGCTCTATAAGTGTACAGGCGACCATACTTTCTTATATGGATATCTTTCTTTATATCGGCTGTTTGTTCCTGGCATGTATCCCGGTTGTGTTGATATTTATCAAGCGTACAAAATCAAAGGTGAGCCTCGCCGATGCCGGCCACTAAACCAAAGCACAACAATCATGGCGAAAGTAATAGTGGTCACTAATTTTTCGGAGTCATCGCGCAATGCGCTGGACTATACGTGCCGGTTTCTCAACAATGCTGAGACGACTGTTTTATTGCTGAATATTTTTTGTTTTTCCCCGTCCCTGACCGGCGATGCGCTTGCCATTGCTGCTATGAGTGAAACAATCGATAGAGACACTTATCATTTGCAGAAAGAATACGAATGGGTTAAAGCCGCTTACCCATTTATCAATATGAGCACAGAAATGGTGACCGGCGTATTTATGGAGGAATTGTAGGCAAAAGTGGAGGAGGAAGCCGCGTCACTTGTAGTGCTGGGTGCCGGAGGAAGCTATTCAGAATTGCTTTCGTGGGATGCGAACATTGTCGATGCGTTCGTTGATTTGCACATTCCCGTGCTGGTTATACCTTCCAATGTTGAGTACCACCCGGTCAGAAAAATCGCTTTTGCTGTCAACTATTATCGAAAGAACCTGGACGCACCTGTGTCGATGATAAAGCGCCTGGTAAACTTTACCAAAGCTGAGTTGCAAGTGATCAATGTTGTTTCGCCAACGGAAGTGATCGATGCGGCGGCGGAGGAAAACAAGCGGGAGCTACAGCAAGGTATTGCCGATCTTTCCCCGGTTTATTTCGAACCTGAATTTAAAAATATTTTCCGGGCAATTGATGATTTTATCGCTGCCGAGCAAATCGACCTGCTTACGGTAATCCCTGCAAGGCATGGGCTTTGGTACGGCATTTTTCAGCAAACCCATACAAAAGGCCTTGTTTATCTTAATCATATACCCATCATGTCGCTCCGGAAGAAGGCCGATTTTTTTGAATAAGTGCCATTTTCGCCGGCAATTTTTTTGCAACAGCCCGTTAAAATCCACGAATTGATGCCGAGTCATCAACGGTGACGACCCCTCTTTTTACCTATATCGTAAACATCTGCTTAACCTTCAGGCTGATGTTGCGTTATATTTGTAACTTTTTATAAACAGGGTAGTTCAAAAGCAACGGATATGATCACAGTGTCAGAAAATGCAAAGGAATACATCCACCGGCTAATGGAGCAAGATCACAAAGATCCTGGCACATTTGTGCGTGTGGGTATCAAGGCTGGTGGTTGTTCAGGGCTCGAATACCTCATGGATTTTGATACAGAATCCAGGGAGGGCGACCAGGTATTTGAAGACAAAGGGGTAAAGGTGGTGGTTGATTTTAAAAGCCTGCTTTACCTGTATGGTACCGAACTGGACTACAAAGGCGGTCTCGATGGTAAAGGCCTGTATTTTAATAACCCTAACGCTACAAGAACCTGTGGCTGTGGCGAAAGTTTCGCCGTTTAGTTTTAATAGCATCTGAATAGATTATAATGAGCAACAGTAATGAAATCCTGGAGCAACTCGCCAACCAGGGGTATGAATATGGTTTCGAGACCAATATTGAAATGGACATCGCCCCGGCAGGGTTAAATGAGCAAACAGTGAGGTTTATTTCCGCAAAAAAGAAAGAACCAGAATGGCTGCTTGAATGGCGACTCAAAGGGTTGAAACATTTTGAGCAGTGCGAAATGCCTCATTGGCAAAATTTTGAGATGCCCGAGATGGATTTCCAGGCTATTTCCTATTACGCGGCTCCAACTAAAAAAGCAAAGTACGAAAGCCTTGACCAGGTAGATCCTGAATTATTGGCAACTTTTGAAAAGCTCGGCGTACCCATCAATGAGAGAAAAGCTTTAGCAGGCGTGGCTGTAGATGTGGTGTTCGACAGCGTTTCGGTGGCCACCACCTACAAAGAAACGCTCAAAGAACTCGGTATTATTTTCTGCTCCTTCAGTGAAGCAGTGCAACAGCATCCTGAACTTGTAAAGAAATATCTCGGCACCGTTGTGCCACTCACCGACAATATTTTTGCGGCGCTTAACTCCGCCGTTGTTTCCGACGGTTCATTTGTTTACATTCCAAAAGGTGTTCGTTGCCCTATGGAATTGTCTACTTATTTCCGCATCAACGCAAAAAATACCGGCCAGTTTGAGCGTACACTTATTATCGCAGACGAAGGCAGTTATGTAAGTTACCTCGAAGGTTGCACCGCTCCCATGCGCGACGAAAACCAGTTGCATGCGGCAGTTGTTGAACTAATCGCAATGGACAATGCCGAAATCAAATATTCAACCGTTCAAAACTGGTACCCGGGCGATAAAGATGGCAAAGGTGGTATCTATAATTTCGTTACCAAACGTGGCATTTGCAAAGGAACGAATTCTAAAATTTCCTGGACCCAGGTTGAAACAGGTTCTGCCATCACATGGAAATACCCCAGTGTTATATTGAAAGGCGACAATGCCAGCGGCGAGTTTTACTCGGTGGCACTTACAAAAAATAAACAGGTAGCCGATACAGGAACAAAGATGTATCACATAGGCCGTAACACAAAGAGCAGGATTATCTCAAAGGGGATTTCTGCCGGCCATGGGCAAAACAGTTACCGCGGTTTGGTGCAGGTTGCATCGGGCGCAGAAAATGCCCGCAACTTTACACAGTGCGATTCATTGCTCATCGGCGACGAATGCGGCGCACACACCTTCCCGTATATTGAAACGAAAAATAGCACCGCCATTGTTGAGCACGAAGCGACAACTTCAAAAATTGGCGAAGACCAGATATTTTATCTAAACCAGCGCGGCATCGATACAGAAAAGGCGGTGGCTTTAATCGTTAACGGTTACGCGAAGGAAGTGCTTAATCAATTGCCCATGGAGTTTGCCGTGGAAGCACAGAAGCTGCTGGCAATTTCACTCGAAGGCAGTGTTGGATAAAAGATATTTTTGGGCCGGGCTTTTGAATAAGCATACGACTTTTGTTGCGTCGCACTCTTGTACAGCATAACAGCTATAAACTTTTATGAACGTGTTGCAGGAGTCTGCCGCCCGAAGTTTGAAAGTACAACTGAGTGATGCCGGATAAGCCGGCACTACAGCACAAATGGCCAAGTTGCGAAGAACGGCAACTGGCAACCAAAAAAAGCAAACAATCATCAAAGCATAATACGAGTCATGTTAAGTATTAAAAATTTAAGGGCATCTGTTGAAGGCAAAGAAATTTTAAAAGGATTGAACCTCGAGGTAAAAGCTGGTGAAGTTCACGCGATCATGGGCCCGAACGGTTCCGGTAAAAGTACGTTGGCATCAACTATTACGGGCAAAGACAGTTATGATGTTACCGGCGGGCAAGTACTGCTCGATGGTAAAGACCTCCTGGAATTGTCGCCTGAAGATCGTGCAAGAGAAGGTGTGTTCCTCGCATTTCAATACCCAGTAGAAATTCCTGGTGTATCTAATATTAATTTTTTAAGAACAGCGTTGAATGAGATACGGAATTACCGTGGCCTTCCACAACTGGAGGCAAAGGAATTTCTTAAGCTGGTGAAGGAAAGACAAAAGCTCGTTGAATTTGATGCCGCACTGGCCAACCGTTCTTTAAATGAAGGTTTTTCCGGTGGCGAGAAAAAGCGTAATGAAATATTTCAGCTCGCAATGCTTGAGCCCAAGCTCTCTATACTTGACGAAACAGATTCTGGCCTTGACATTGATGCTCTGCGCATTGTTGCCAATGGCGTAAATAAACTGCGTTCTGAAAAAAACGCATTTATCATCATTACCCACTACCAGCGGTTACTTGACTATATAGTTCCTGATTTTGTGCATGTACTGTATAATGGGCAGATTGTAAAATCGGGCGGTAAAGAACTTGCCCTTGAATTGGAAGAAAAGGGTTATGACTGGATAAAAGAACCTGCAGACGAGAAAGAGTTGGTATAAGCGAAACCGCAGGTAGCAAACGTGTGCCTTCGACGACGATGCCCGCTTTTAAGTTCGAATCAGGATCCAAAAAAAGAATTGAATGATTACAAAGATCAACAATCAACTATATGATCAGCTTGTTGCTGATTTCGAGGTGCGCTCGATTATTTCAGCATCGTCTGAATCAAACGAATTACACGCATTGCGGGAAGACGCTTTCGAACATTTTAAAAAACTTGGCTTCCCCACCACCAAAGTGGAAGATTGGAAATATACCAACCTTACCCCGTTTCTAAAACAGGCGTACGCTACCGAAATTGACGACGAGAATATTACTATTACTGATAGCGCGCTGGCAAAAGCTGCCATTGCAGGTCTTGATTGTTACAAGGTTGTTTTGGTAAACGGTAAGTATAATGCGGGGCTATCAGATGTAATCGGTGAAGAAGGAATAGGCGTTTCTGCGCTCTCATCGGCAGTGAATGATGCCAGCTTCAAAGCACACTTTGGGAAATATACAAAGATTGATCAGTTTCATTTTGCGGCACTAAACACGGCACTGTTTAACGATGGATTGTTTATAGAAGTGAAGAAGAATGCAGTTGTTAAAAAGCCCGTTCATATTATTCACCTGCTATCTTCTGCCGGTAACATTTTTATTCAGCCAAGATTTTTATTTGTGCTTGGCTCTAATGCAGAGGTAAGTATTGTGGAAAGCTTCGTAACTGCCGATGATTGCGCAGCAGTGTTTGTGAACAATGTTGCTGAAATCGTGCTTGATGAAAATGCGCATATGCAGCATTATTATGTGCAAACGGGCACAGAACAAACCAGGATGGTTCAGCAGACAGATGTAAGCCAGCAGGCATCGAGTGTTTACAATAATTACAAAGCATCTTTTCCCGGTGCGGCCTTATTGCGTAACAACTTCAATGTTGCACTGAATGCTGAGAATATAGAAAGCCACTTATGGGGCTT
This sequence comes from Chitinophagaceae bacterium UBA7600, assembly GCA_002478885.1. Taxonomy (GTDB): domain Bacteria; phylum Bacteroidota; class Bacteroidia; order Chitinophagales; family Chitinophagaceae; genus DLKC01. The sequence goes on along the minus strand of DLKC01000051.1, from coordinate 16,303 downwards.
GTATCTCGCAGGCGGAAAGCAGGTTGTAGACAACCATACTATTGTTGACCATCGCAAACCGCATTGCCAGAGCAATGAATTGTATAAAGGCGTGATGAAAGATGAGGCTATTGCTGTATTTAACGGAAAGATTTTTGTGAGAAAGGATGCGCAGAAAACAAATGCTTTTCAACAGAACAATAACTTGATGTTGAGTCAGAAAGCTGTTGTTGATTCAAAACCTCAGCTGGAAATATATGCTGACGACGTCAAATGCAGCCATGGATCAACAGTTGGACAATTTAACAAAGAAGCATTGTTTTACCTGAAATCGAGAGGCATTGGCGAAGAAAAAGCGAGAGCTTTGCTTATACACGCTTTTGCTTTCGATGTTACAGAGAAAATGCCACACGATGCCATCCAGGCGCACATCAATCACCTGATTGAAGATGGGTTGAAATAGAATTGTAAGAGTTGCATTATAGCGGCCTGGTTGTTTCAAACCGGTTGGCCGCGCCAAAAATTTTATCATGAATGCACTACACACAACAGCGGATATACTTGATATTGAAAAAATAAGAGCTGACTTCCCGATTTTACAAACCAAAGTCAATGGCCGGCCGCTGGTATATTTTGATAATGCAGCGTCTTCGCAGAAGCCCTGGAAGGTTATAAAAGCCATTGAAGATTACTACACAAAACTAAATAGCAATGTACATCGCGGTGTGCATCATTTAAGCCAGAAGGCTACCGACGCATTCGAAGCTTCGCGGAGAAAGGTTGCGGCATTTATTAATGCAGCTCATGACTATGAAGTGATTTTTACACGCGGTACAACAGAGAGCATTAATCTTGTGGCTCATAGTTTTGGAAAGCGGTTTGTGAATGAAGGTGATGTTGTTATCATCTCAGCGCTCGAGCACCATTCCAATATTGTTCCATGGCAGATGCTTTGTGAAGATCGTGGGGCTAAACTGAAAGTAATTCCTATCAACGAAAAAGGGGAATTAAACATCGAGGCATTTAGAGAGCTGCTCGATGATACTGTGAAGATCGTTTCGGTAAATTATGTTTCCAATTCCTTAGGTACAATAAACCCTGTTAAGGAAATCATCTCGCTGGCCCGCTACAATGACATCCCGGTTATGCTCGATGTAGCGCAGGCAGTGCAACACATGCCCATCGATGTTCAGGAACTCGATGTGGATTTTGCAGCTTTTTCTTCCCATAAAATGTACGGGCCAACCGGCATTGGCGTGTTATACGGAAAGGAGAGTTGGTTAAATAAAATGCCCCCGTACCAGGGCGGTGGAGAAATGATTAAAACAGTAACTTTTGATAAAACGGTTTACAACGAATTGCCGTTTAAGTTTGAAGCCGGTACACCGCATATTGAAGCTGTGATTTGTTTAAGTGCGGCCATCGATTATATCAATGAAATTGGTCTTGACAATATTGCCCGTTACGAACATGAGTTGCTTGTCTATGCCACAGAGCAGTTGTCAATGATCGAAGGAATCAGGTTTATAGGTACTGCAGATAATAAAGCAAGTGTTGTTTCTTTCAACCTCGACGGCATTCATGCTTATGATGTTGGTGTAATACTCGATCAGCTAGGCATTGCGGTGCGCACTGGTCACCATTGTACCCAGCCGCTGATGGATATATTTTGTATTCCGGGTACTGTTCGCGCATCCTTTGCGTTTTACAATACTAAAGAAGAAATCGATGCATTGGTGGAAGGCGTAAAAAGAGCCAGTCGTATGTTGCGTTAAAGTTGCTCAGCGGCGAATGGAACGCACAAGTGAGTGACACAACCAAAGCTCCACAGTATTGTTGCAGCTTAGAACAAAAAACACATGACCATAAACGAAATACAAGACGAATTAATAGAAGAGTTTTCGCTTTTCGGCGATTGGATGGAGAAGTATGAAAACATTATCCAAATGGGTAAAGAACTGCCATTGATTAACGCGCAATATAAAACTGATGACAATATTATAAAAGGCTGCCAGTCGCGGGTTTGGCTACACGCCGATTACAAAGAAGGCCGCATTTTTTTTACAGCTGACAGTGACGCGGTTATTACCAAGGGTCTCGTGAGCATGGTTATTCGCGTGCTATCGGGGCACGCACCTGCCGAAATAATGAATGCTGAACTGTATTTTGTTGACAAGGTTGGTCTGCGCGAGCATCTCTCCATGACGCGTTCCAATGGTTTGCTCTCCATGATTAAGCAAATGAAGATGTACGCGATGGCAATGCATTCCAAACAAAATGCAAATGGAACAGTATGATCGATAAGCTTAAACTGGAGATGAAGATCATTGAAACACTTCAAGGTATTTATGACCCTGAAATACCTGCCAATATTTATGACCTTGGCCTCATTTATAAGATTGATATCAATGATACCGGCTACGTAAATATAACGATGACGCTTACTGCGCCTGCATGCCCCGTTGCCGGCGAAATTATTATGGAAGTTGACAACAAAGTGCGTGCACTCGACGATGTAACAGACGTAAATGTAATGCTCACTTTTAATCCGGCCTGGAGCCGCGATATGATGACGGAAGAAGCGAAACTGGAGCTTGGATTTTTATAAAATCTTTTTACCCGGCCGTAGAGCAATCATCGGGCTTTACTTGCGTCGCACTCTTCAGCTGTGAACACGTTTTTCAGCAGTTTCCACAAGCAATGCTATTTATATCATCACTTATATATTAACTCTTCTTTTCACCCTACATCTAATTTCCTCTCAGGATTTTGAGTCAAATGAACTTTTTTTGATTTTTTTTCACAGTGATTTTTGCTGAACGTTTTATGGAAGTGTTTATGGTTCGAAGAAATGACGAACACGACGCTGAAGATGTAACCTGCAAAAATTGAAAAATTTTTCGTAGGCCTGGAAACCTTTGCTGTAAGCCGTTTCAGCGATTTGCTTGTTTAAGAATTTTATTAAGCAGTATTAAAAAATCTTAATCTTTAAGATGCCTTAAAATTTGTTTTTCTACAACAACTGGCTTGATTTTCGTTGATAAATCGCCGACTGATTTAACTGCTTATGTTCGGTGGTAATTAATCTTTAGTAAACTCAAATGTTGCGTTTCTGGGATCAGGGTTAATCAGTTAAAGACCGATTTTCAGAAAACCAAAAATCCTCTATCATGAAAAATTATGTGAGACAAATTTTTGTTTTGTTAGTTCTTGGTGCAGCAGGCTCTGCAAAATCCCAATCTCAATCCGTAAAAGACATTTTTTCAAACTCTGGCATCTGGGAAGATTATGGAATTCCCGTTAGCGCTAAACAATACCCTGAATTTAAAGGCCGCCTGGTAAACATAAACTGGAGCGACATAGAACTCGCGCCCAACTCATGGAACTGGACTGCTTTCGACGACGACATTACCAAGCGTGTTGCAGACAGCATGCCGGTGATATTTATGGTGTACACCAGGATGAATGCACCGCAATGGATATTTTCGAATGGTGTGCCTAAGGTAAATGAGACCAACGCATCGGGTGTATCGATCGGGTATTCGCCTTATTATCTCGACCCTGATTACAATTTTTATTTTAAGCGCATGATCACACAAGTGCGGCAGCATGTGCAAACTTTGCAGCCGTCTATCAGGAATAGGATCATTGGCGTTCAGGCTTGTTTTGGCAGCACTGGCGATCAGATCGCTTACAAAGGAAATGTTGCGAAACAATACCAGATAACAGATGCGCAGTTTGATAGTTTGTTCGAGGTTTATTCGGCCTATTATTATAACGAATACAAAAACCTTACACCTAAAATAACCATGCTCAGTAATCCCGATTACCAGGATCCGGGACAGCAATACTGGCTTATAAACAATTGCCCGGGAGGATGGACCAAATGCGGCACCATGGGTAAAGGCTTTCAGTTAAACATGGAATCCGATAAATACGATTGGCTCTACGATATTATGAATAAGCCCTGGGGCGATTCCTATATCAAATCAAGATCAGAGATATGGGGCGATCAGCTGAATGCAGGCTGGTGGACGAAGAATCAATACAAAAGCATGTTTGCATTAATGTGCTACTGTATTTCATGGGGTATGGACTGGCCCAATGAAACAACCGAACTACTGCAGAATCCAAAACATGATTCGGCGTTTCATTTCTTTAATAAATACGCCGGACAAAAGGCGCCAGCTCTTGCAACAAATGCCATGTGTGCTTTAAAAGATGTACTTGATGCTTCTGATGTAGCACGCTTTCCTGAGGCAGTTTATGGCAGCGCGGACCGAACAAATAAAACCCGCTACACAAATATTTACAACAGTTTTATTTCTTATGGTGCCAAGCTTGAAGACCCTTCAGTAATAACCGGCAGCGAGTATGATTGCCTGAATGCAAAAGGAACAAATGATGTGGGCTGGCATTTGCTGCCCGGCAATTACGAGCGCTACATAAAGCAAATCGATGCAAATGTTACCAGTGCCGGCTATTGGAATGTAAACCCGGAAAATGTAGATGCTATTTATGGGAGGTTTGCGCGTGGCTTTGATCTTGCTAAGGGTAAAGATGCCTTGTATTTTGATCTTGACGATGGTTTTCTCCGCAATGCGGCTTTGGATGGAAAGTACCCTGTTACGGTAGAAGTTACTTATTATGATTTCGGTACCGGTAGCTGGCAACTTTATTATGATGCGCAATCAAACAACAACAAACCTGCTGCAAGTTTTATCTGCGGCAATACTAAAACCTGGAAGAAGGCAAAGATTGTATTAAGCGATGCATATTTTGGAAACAGAAGTTTGCGCAACGCTGATTTTTATATCAAAAGCACCAACAGTTCGAACGTAATCTTCAGTGTAGTTGAGCTCACACGGCAGCAACAACAAGCAGCCGGGTTTGTGGCATATCCGTCAGTTGCTTTTGATACAGTTTGCTTGAATGCTGCAGCAGTTGCCAAGTCTTTTGTATTAAATGCTTCGGGTCTTAACGGAACAAATGTGCAGGTGGGGCCATTAAGTGGATTTACTTTTTCAAAAACACCTGACGGCACATTTTCCAATACGATCATCTATAATGGCTATGGCCAAAATATCAATTCCACTGTTTACGTAAGAGTAAATACAAGCGCGGAAGCCAGGGTTAGTACTACTATTCCCATAACAGGAGGCGGCGCAAACGCTGCGGCTCTTGCAGTAACGGCTACTGTAATGAACACTAGTCCCTCACTTAATGCTAATGTTACACCAATAAGTTGTTACAATAAGAATGATGGAAAAGTAGACCTGCAGCCAACAAGTGGGGTCGGGCCTTTCACTTACCAATGGACAAACGACCTTCAACCTTATTGGAGCGCAACAACCCAGGATATCACGGATTGTAAGGTTACCAGTTACAATGTTGTTGTGCAATCTTCTTCAGGCTGTAGCGTTAAAAAGACCTTTGTATTTACACAGCCCGATAAGCTCGTAGCGCCAGACGGTATTAATGGCCCGTCATCTGTCAAAAAGCAGTCAGCAGGTAATGTGTTTTCCATTAAGAATCCAAACAGTTCTTTCCAATATGTTTGGACACTGCCTACCGGTGCTAAAATAACTGCTGGTCAAAACACATCTTCTATCACAGTTACCTGGGGAACTTCAGGAGGCAACATAAAAGCTCAGTCGAAAAACAGCTGCGGCACATCTTCTGGAACCAGCAAATATGTGTCTGCAACGAATACCCTTGCTGGTATTACTTCAATCAGCAGCAGTGTGGAAGAAACACCGAAATCTGTAAAGCTGCCAAATATGCAAACGGTTATTATGCCGAATCCGGCTAAAGATATTGCAACATTGCAGTTTTATGCCGAGCGGAGTTATTCATATTCGATTCAGCTTGTGGATATTACAGGCAAGATATTACTTGTGAAAAAAGGTACAGCGGTACCTGGCTACAACTCAGAAAAAATAAATGTGCAAAATTTTGTAAGCGGATATTATTTTGTTACGATCATCAACGACAGGGGTGAAAAGCAAACGCTGAAACTGATGAGGCAATAAAATATAAGTGCCAACACAAACTGATTGAACCGCCGGAGTTATTTAATTCCGGCGGTCTTTTGTTTTAAGTTTACGAACTCCTGGCCAACATTCAGCTTCCGTTGTGTCACTCACTTGTGCAGTTGCAACATTCTGCAGCAACGGCTGTTAGCGGCGACTTATTCAGCAGTACAAGAGTGCGACGCAACAAGAGCCTGAGCCGTTTACAGCTGTTGGGTTAAAAAGCTAAAACGCTATTACTGTTGGCTATTTTCAGAATAGGAATAAGACTAATTTTGCGTAACATTCATTAATTGTCCAAAGGAAGTAAACACTATTCTTTAATAACGTTTTCAAATATGAAAAGATCTTTGTTTATAGCAATGTTTTTTTTGTGTGCACCGGTTTTGTTTGCGCAACAAAGTGTGACGCCATTCAATGAACCGCCGGAGTGGAGTAAAAAAGTGATTTGGTACCAGGTTTTCCTTGAAAGGTTTTATAACGGTGATAAATCGAACGACCCGAAGCCGGAGAATATAAATACGGCTCCGATCAACAGCATAGCGCCCAAAGATTGGGCTATTACCCCGTGGACGGGTGATTGGTTTAAACCCGATCCATGGATGAAGGAAACCGGGATGGATTTTAACCCATCTCTGCAGTTCAGGCGTTACGGAGGAGACCTGCAGGGCTTGCTCGACAAACTTGATTACATACACGACCTTGGGGCTACCGCCATATTTATAAACCCATTGAATGATGCGCCCTCCCTGCATAAATATGATGCAAGAAACTATCACCACATCGACGTGAATTTTGGTCCTGACCCCATTGACGATAACAAAATTATTGCAAGTGAAAACCCGGCTGACCCCTCCACATGGAAATGGACATCAGCGGACAAACTCTTTCTTAAATTGGTTGATGAAATCCACAAGCGTCAAATGAAGATCATTATGGATTATTCATGGAACCATACAGGCACAACTTTTTGGGCATGGCTTGACATATTAAAGAACCAAGACAAATCGCCTTACAAAGATTGGTATGATATTAAGTCATTCGACGACCCGTCAACTCCTCAAAATGAATTTTCATATAATGGATGGATCGGAGTGCAAAGTTTACCCGAGATTAAAAAGGTGAATATAACAACCAAACGTGTTTCAGGCCATCCATATGAAGGCGATATAAATAGCGGTATGAAGCAGCATATTTTCGCTGTAACTAAACGCTGGCTTGCGCCTGATGGCAATACAAGCCACGGTATTGATGGATTTAGAATGGATGTGGCAGACCAGATTGGTATGCAGTTTTGGCGAGACTTTCGCAAATATGTTCGCGGTATTCAACCAAATGCTTATCTCATTGGCGAAATATGGTGGGAGGAATGGCCCGACCATTTAATGAACCCTGCTCCTTATACAAGTGGAGATGCTTTTGATGCCGTGATGTTTTACCAGGCTTATAAGCCGGCGCGGTATTTTTTTTCCACGAATAACAACAGCATTAATGCTGCGCAATTTAAAGACAGCCTTGAGTTGGAATGGAACCGTTTATTGCCGGCAAACAGGTATGCCATGATGAATGTATCGGCTACGCATGATGCGCCACGTGTGCTTTCTGATTTTTATAACCCCAATAAATATAAGTATCACGCTACGCCGTCAGATGATCCGGGCTACAAAACGGGTAAGCCGGATGAAGAGACTTATAAACGTGTGCGGCTGTACCTGCTACATTTATTCACGAGTGTTGGAGCCCCGCAGATATATAATGGTGAGGAAATGGGTATGTGGGGAGCAGATGATCCGCATCCACGCAAGCCTTTGTGGTGGAAGGAATACAAGTTCGATGATGAACGCAGGAATAACTTCCAGCCTGGCAATTCAGCATATGATCCTGTAGCATTTAACCAGCAACAATTCAACTGGTACAAGCGGTTGTGTGCAATAAGAAACGATAACCCGGTGCTGAGTACCGGCGATTTTTCATTTATAAATGCAGAGGGAGAAATGCTTGCCTATAAACGATTTGACACGAAAAATGAAATCATTGTTTTATTTAATCTTGATAAAACAAGCCAACAGTTTGAGCTTGATGCGAAGTCAACATATCTTGACCTGCTAACTGGCAAAAAGGTTCGTGTGGCAAAGGTTCAACTGCCTTCCCTGTCTGCCATGTTGTTGAAAAAGCTTAGGTAATTTTTCTGCCAGGCTTTGTAATAATTCCGGCTGCTGTTGCGTCGCACTCTTGTACTTTAGCAAATAAAGCAACTGTTTAAGACAACAGAATATCCCATGCGATAAATAATATAAGCACTTATGTTTTTAAAGCGAACTGTTGTTGGCTTTTGAAATTCGCGTTTCGGGCTCTTGCAAGCCGGCATTGAGAAAGATATATTCTCATACATGGCTGCTGTGCCTGAACCGGGCGCGGGACCTTCGTTGCAACTAATGCATACCGGGCGGCCACACAGTGGTGTTGCCAGGTAAAAAAATTAGCACTGCAGATGTTTACAACCAATGATGGTATGGTTTCTGCACACAAGAAAATTGTTTGGCTTTCGTTTATTACTTTTGAGCGAACGGTGTTAATGGATTTTACCTATATAAAATGATGAGCAAAGTTTTAACAGTATTAATAGCTATAGCACTTGCAGAGGTGTCCTATTCTCAAAGCTTTTTTTTGCATGTGCAGGGAGGGATGATGAATTATGGTGGCGACTTGCAAGACCAGTTGTTTACATTTAATCAGAGCAATAGCAGTTTTGGGCTTGGCATTGATTATAAATTGTCTCGCCATATAACTATGTCTGCGAATTACAGCAAAGGCAAACTTGCTGCCAGCGATGCAAAAACTAACGCAGGAAACTACCGGCGTAATCTCAGTTTTTATTCGAACATTTCGGAAATGAGCTTGTTAATACAAGCAAATCTCAATAATGTGCCAGATGTGAACAGATTCACGCCTTATGTTTTTGGCGGCATAGCATACTTTCATTTTGACCCTTATGCTTATACGCCGCAGGGAGACAAGGTTTACCTGCAGCCATTGCATACTGAAGGGCAGGGGCTTGTGCAGTACCCCGAAAGAAAGCCATATACGTTAAATCAACTTGCTATTCCTTTTGGATTTGGTGTAAACTATGCTCTAAGCGAAAAAATAATGATAGGTGCTGAGGTTAGCTTCAGGAGATTATTCACCGATTATCTTGATGATGTCAGCAGCTTTCATTATGCTGACACCGCGATTCTAAGAAGGGAGTATGGTGACATTTCGGCAAAAATGTCGTTTCGCAGCGATGAAACAGATAATCCACTGAGTTTTAATACCGACAAACTTCAAAAGGCAAATCCGGACAGAGTAGATTCTTACTATTCAGCAATGATTAAAGTTACGTTTTCACTTGGTGAGCTATTTAAGGGGTCAGGGGGCAATGGTTCGTTTTCTAAATCAATAAGAAAACAGGCAGGCTGCCCACCGAAAATTTTGTAGCTTACAGGCCATGAAAAGCCGGCAAGTACTTTAATACAATTGTTTCTTTGATATGGCGTATAAATCACTTGAAGATTGTTTAACAGACCTTGAAAAGCATGGACATCTCGTACGAATAAAGGAAGAGGTTGACCCCCACCTCGAAATGGCCGCAATACATTTAAGGGTTCATGAAGCAAATGGGCCCGCATTGCTTTTTGAAAATGTAAAAGGAACAAAATATCGCGCTGCCTCCAATATTTTTGGCACACTTGACCGCAGTAAATTTATTTTTCGGGAAAGTATTGATTTAGTCCGGCGCCTTATTCGCCTTAGAAATAACCCGTCGGAGGCATTTAAACATCCTTTCGATAACCTGACCACGGGTTTAGCTGCAATTAATGCTATTCCCTTGCGAAACCCTGGTTCAAAGCCAATAGTTTATAGCGAAATAAAGGTTGCCGATTTGCCATTAGTCAGGCATTGGCCAGGTGATGGAGGCGCTTTTATAACATTGCCGCAAGTATACTCAGAGCATGCTGAAATGCCCGGTATTATGAATGCAAATCTTGGCATGTATCGTATACAGCTAACCGGAAATGACTACAAGCTTAACGAAGAAATCGGCTTGCATTACCAGCTTCACAGGGGGATAGGCGTGCACCAGGCGATCGCAAATAAATTAGGTGTTCCCCTTAAAGTCAGCGTATTTGTGGGAGGGCCTCCGTCTCATACATTGGCTGCAGTGATGCCCCTGCCGGAGGGCATAAGTGAAATGACTTTTGCAGGTGTACTTGGGAGACGGAGGTTCCGGTACTTTTATAAGGATGGGTACTGTATAAGTTCAGATGCTGATTTTGTAATTACTGGGGAAGTGAGACCGGGAGAAAATAAACCCGAAGGTCCGTTTGGTGACCATCTTGGATATTATAGCTTGCAACATCCTTTTCCATTGATGCGGGTGCAAAGAGTTTATGCAAGGAAAAATGCAATTTGGCCATTTACCGTTGTCGGCAGACCACCTCAGGAAGATACCAGTTTTGGCGAATTGATACATGAGCTAACAGGAGATGCATTATCTAAAGAAATCCCTGGTCTAAAGGAAATCCATGCTGTTGATGCGGCAGGCGTGCACCCGCTTCTATTGGCAATAGGCAGCGAACGTTACACTCCTTACATTGAAGTTAAACAACCGTCTGAGCTTTTGACGATTGCCAATCATATTTTGGGAACCGGTCAATTGAGCATTGCCAAATTCCTCTTTATAACTGCAGATGACACAAACCAACTCAGTACCAAAAATGTCGGTGAGTTTTTTTTGTATATTTTAAAGCGAATTGACTTTAAATCTGATGTACATTTTTACACTAACACTTCGATAGATACGCTTGATTATTCCGGAACATCTTTAAATAAAGGCAGTAAAGTTGTTTTTGCTGCCTATGGAAATGAACGAAGATTCCTGAAAAGGGAAATTCCTGGTTGCATTTTGAAACTCAGTAATATTAAATCGGCGCAACTCGTTATGCCAGGGATTGTTTGTATTGGCATGGTGCCATTTCAATCATATGCTGGTGCAGAGTTAGAAATGTCGTTATTAAACGAGCAATTAAAAAATTACCTGGGCGACCTTGAAGAAACGCCGCTTATTGTCGTGTGTGATGATGCGCATTTTTGCGGAGCGTCATTAAAGAATTTCTTATGGGTCAGTTTTACCAGGTGTAATCCATCCCACGACATTTATGGCGTTGATAGTTTTACTGCGCACAAGCATTGGGGATGCAGGGGACCGCTAATTATTGATGCCAGGATAAAACCACATCACGCACCGGTACTTAATACTGATAAAACTGTTGAAAAAAGAATTGAAAGGCTATTCGAAAAGGGTGCAAGTCTCTACGGGATATAAAAAAAATAGGGGCAGTGGAGAACCATAGCCCCTTTTTTCAACCCTAAACCCTTAAAAAACTATTACAAAAGTAGTAAAAATCATGCCAGATTCCGACATCTTTTTTTTTCATTCCTTAAAATTCCGATGATTTTTACTAACATTTCTATTAGAAGTTATTCACACCTATTAAGCTAACAATCGTTATTGCTATGTTTTTGAAATAGTACGCTATTGTGTTTGTAAACTGGTATGATCAATAGCAAACCTGTAACATGTGACCTGTTTCTGAAGCGAATAGAAGAATCAATTAGTCTACCTGCAGGCATTTCGATCATTCGTTATTTCAGGTTATCTTCAGAACTTAACATTTATGTCTCATCACAAGTTGTTTAATAGAAGGTGCAACGTTTGCAGCGGTCCAACAAGTAATCTCGTATGGCGGCTATGTGTTGCCTGCTAATGCTTCAATTGCGTTAACATTATGTTTGCAATATTTCGACATTTCTACTGAAAGGAAACCAATCGAGCCCCGTCTTCCTGTGGGTAAATCAGCTAACATCAAAACAAAAATCATGAAATCAATTCTATTCTCCTTCATCCTTGTTGTAACTGTCGGAACAGGTGCCAAGGCACAAGACCCATCCGCCTTAAGAAAGAGGAATTACAACCTTGAAAAAGGTGATGTCGCAATTAGTGGCTATGACCCGGTGGCCTATTTTAAGCATAACAAAGCCGTTGAAGGCTCAAAAGACTTGGCCGTAATTTTCCAGGGCATTACTTATCATTTTTCTTCCATCGACGACAAAGAAGAATTCAAAAAAGACCCGGTCAAGTATGAACCTCAATATGGTGGCTGGTGCGCTTATGCGATGGGAGCGAAAGGAACCAAGGTTGAGGTCGATCCTGAAACCTTTAAAATTATTAACGGCAAGCTTTACCTCTTTTATAATAAATACCTGAACAATACGCTCACAACTTGGAATAAAAATGAGGCAGATCTCAAATCGAAAGCTGATGCAAACTGGCAAAAAATATATCAATAAACAATCTCTGTCTTACCGACTAAAACCAATTAACATGTTACGTAATTTTTCAACTGTTGTTACCTGGATACTCAGGTTACTGGCCGCTGTCATTATGCTGCAAACACTTTACTTTAAATTTACCGCCGCTCCGGAATCTGTTTATATTTTTTCAACGCTAGGCATGGAGCCGGTGGGCAGAATCGGTATTGGCATAATGGAACTCATTGCGTCTGTTTTAATTCTTTATCCAAAAACGACGGGTATTGGCGCCACTTTGGGTGCAGGGCTTATGTCAGGCGCTTTATTTTTTCATCTTACGAAACTCGGGTTCATCGTGCAGGATGACGGCGGTTTATTATTCATTTATGCACTGATCGTTTTTCTATCATGTCTCTCGCTTATGATCATCTACCGGAAAGAAATACTTGCGCATACGAGATTGAATTATTTTTTTGGCCGCCACTAGTTCTTTCTTCAGCTTTGGTTGTGTCACTCACTTCAAGTTTCTGAACGTTGCTCAGCAATTAACAGAAAGTACAAGTGTGCGACGCAACAGCCGGCGCCACAAGTATTGATGCCGGACCCATTGCCTGCCTTTTAAAAATTACGGTAGGCCTGCGGGCTCCGCAAGCACAAACAGTTCGAATTTGGTTACAAGGTAGCGGGCCGTGCCACGATTCGCAATGGCATAAAAGACTGGGAAGAAAAATGCAATTTTTATACCAGTTTTGCCTTTATTTTTATACGCAATCCACGTGAAAAATTCTTTCGTATTTTCTGACGGGAAAAACTAAAATAGCATAGCATGCAACTTCAACAGGCGGTTAAGAATGTATTTGTTCAAATAAGCGACACGCTGCATCAGCTTACAGACGAGCAATACCGGCGGCCAAGCATTACGCTCTCCAATGCAACAATTGGGCAGCATGTAAGGCATGTAATTGAGCTGTTTCTTTGTCTTAAACAGGGCTATGAGGCGGGTATTGTGAACTATGAAAAACGCAAGCGGGATATTAACATTGAAACAGATCGCCAACTTGCCATTTGGCTGTTGCACAATATTTATCAGGATTTAGAAAGGTGCAATAAGGATTTGTTACTGCATTCGAATTATGATGAACTTACAGATGAACTCATTGTTGTAAACACAAATTATTCCAGGGAGATTATTTACAACCTTGAACATACAGTGCATCATATGGCGCTGATCAGGGTTGGGGTAAAAGAAGTTTCCAGCATTGATTTGCCTGATGGATTTGGTGTTGCGTCCTCTACCATTAAATATCGAAAACAGCATGTGCACAGTTAGTTTTATACCTGCAGGGGACCGGGTTTTTATCACATCCAACAGGGATGAAAAAATAGTTCGAAATAAAGCAATCCCCCCGAAGCAATACATTTCACATAATGTGAAACTGCTGTTCCCCAAAGACGGGGAGGCGGGTGGAACATGGATCGCATTACGGCAAAACGGCAATGCTGTTGTTTTATTAAACGGAGGTTTTCAAAAGCATATTCCCGAACCCTCCTATAAAAAAAGCCGGGGACTTATTCTTATTGAAATCATCACGGCGGCTGAACATTTAAATCATTTCAAGCTAATGAGTCTTGAACAAATAGAGCCATTTACCCTTGTGTTATGGGAAAAGGAATCTTTGTACGAATGCCGTTGGGATGGTTTTCATAAAAGCTGTAAAGAGCTTTCAGCATCTACCCCTCACCTATGGTCGTCTGTGACCCTATACGATGAAAGTGTAAGAAAAAAAAGAGAGTCCTGGTTTGCTGGTTGGCTGAAGGTAAATCCGAATCCTGCGTTGGAGGATATTCTTCAGCTCCATTTGTTTGGCGGAGATGGGAATGCCAATAATGACTTCCGGATGAACAGGAACAATCAACTGATGACAGTTAGCGTTACCGGAATGGAAATAGAGTCTGGTTCCGCAAAAATGAAATACCTCGACTTGGCTGATAGCTGCGTATATGAAAACTCCCTAAGTTTTCTTCCTGCCTTGGCTACATAGATTTTTGTTATTACCCATGCTGAAAAAACTCACATACCATCCTTTTTTTATTAAACTCTTCAATTGGGAATATTGGTCATTCAATGCAGTGTATGCACCCATTTATGTTGTTTGGTTATTTCTTTGTTTAAGAGCGAGATCCTTTTTCTTCTTCAACGTCTCTAATCCAACTATTAAAAACGGGGGCTTTCTCCAGGAAAGTAAGAAGGAGATATACGATCTCATTCCTCCAGCGTATTATCCGAAAACTATTTTGTTCAAAGCGCGGAGCTCAGCAAACACTGTAGTAGATGAAGTGAGGAGACAGGAGTTTGCTTTCCCGCTTATTGCCAAGCCAGATATTGGGATGCGTGGGCTCCAGGTTAAGAAAATTACTTCGTTCGCCGAACTTGCCGACTACTGCAATAAAAGCAAGGTTGATTTTCTTGTGCAGCAGTATATAGCATATGAAAACGAGGTTGGCATTTTTTATTACCGCTATCCCGGAGAACAGTGCGGCCATATTTCCGGTATCGTTGGTAAAGAATTACTAACCATTACAGGCGATGGAATTTTAACCGTGGAAGAGTTGCTGCAAAAAGACAAGCGTTATATTCTTCAATTGCCCGTTCTGCGCACCACCTATGCAGTACAAATGCAGTGTATACTTGCAGCTGGCGAAAAGTTCCTAATGGTGCCTTACGGAAATCATGCACGTGGAGCTAAATTTGTGGATATCAGCCACAGCATTGACGCTGAACTTACTAATACCATAGACCGTATTTGCTCCGGTGTAAACGGGTTTTATTTTGGCCGGCTCGATATCCGATATAATACCTGGGAAGAATTAAAAGAAGGCAAAAATTTCTCCATCATAGAACTCAATGGTGCCGGCAGCGAGCCTACGCATATCTACGATCCCCGCCATTCAATTTTCTTTGCGTGGCGCGAAATTATCAGGCATTGGGTTATCCTTCAAAAAATAAGCATTAGTAATCACAAACGTTGCGGCCTAACCTACATGACGCTTTCAGAAGGCCTTACAATGTTTCGTGATAATAAGGCTTATGTAAAAATCCTTAACGAAAAAATTCATTAGATAATTTCTATGACCGGCGGTAGGTACGCTGTTCAACTTTGTTTGCGACGCTCCGTTCAACGTTCAGTCATAATTCACACTTCCTGATCTTGATCCGTAAAAAACTAAAAAGCCATCCGTTTTTGCGGATGGCCCTAATAAATATATGAAGCATATTAAACTTTGAAGTGCGAGAAAGCTTTGTTAGCTTCAGCCATACGGTGCGTATCTTCTTTCTTTTTGAAAGCTGCGCCTTCACCTTTTGCTGCTGCCACTATCTCATTAGCAAGTTTGTCAGCCATTGTTTTACCATTTCTTTCCCGGCTATATCTTATCAGCCATTTCATGCTTAACGAAATTTTTCTGTCAGTACGAACTTCTGTAGGAATCTGGAAAGTTGCGCCACCGATTCTGCGGCTACGAACTTCAACAGAAGGCGTTACATTGCCCAATGCCTTTTTCCAAACTTCATAACCATCATCCCCCGTTATTTTGCTCACCTTGTCAATTGCGTCGTAGAAAATGATGATAGCTGTACTTTTCTTGCCCTGCCACATAATGTTGTTTACAAAACGTGTTACCAGTTTATCGTTGAAACGGGCATCAGGTGCTAATGGTAATTTTTTGGCTTGCGATTTACGCATATCTCAGATGATTACTTTTTATAAATTATTTTTTCTTGGCTTTTTCTTTCTTGGTACCGTACTTAGAGCGGCTCTTCTTGCGGTCTTTTACACCAGCAGTATCAAGGCTTCCGCGAACAATATGGTAACGTACACCCGGTAAGTCTTTTACACGTCCACCACGGATCAACACGATTGAGTGCTCCTGCAGGTTGTGGC
>DLKC01000022.1 GCA_002478885.1 Chitinophagaceae bacterium UBA7600 | reverse complement strand
AGTATCTACCAAGTAAGGCCTAGGTAAGGGGCAGTCTGTACTCTCTTTTGTATTGAAAAACTTTTGTGCCTTGCTGCAATAAAAACCTGTAGTACAAAAGTGCGACGCAACAGGTGGCGCCATGAAATACAAAAGCCGGTTCCATGATTTATTTGTTTCTGCAGTTAGTTGCTGCAGGACAATAGCCCTATTGATTTTTTACTCACCGGTATACGGATCGCCTATTTTTTTAGCCTCGTACTTAATGTTGGAAAATTGTACGTGGCAACTGTTACCGGTAGGCGACTGCGCAAGAAATCCCAGTTTGAGCGGCTTTGTATTATTGAATTGCAGGTGGCGGACCAACAGCCATTTTTTACCATCGGTGGAAGCATAAAAGGTGATCACATTATCAGCCTTTGCCATTTTATAGAAAACGGTGTTTCCTGTAATTTCTATTGAGTTACAGTCGTCGGAAATGTCTTTTGTTACAACTGTAACGACTCGTTTTGCGCCGGTATAGTCTTTTTCAAAACAAAACTTTATCCAGTTCAGGCTGTCTTCGATCAGCACTATTGCACCGCCGTCCCATTTGTTAAGGAACGCATGCTGAATGGATGCCGATAAGACAAAGTTATCATCCGGCTGGAACATTAGCTTGGGCGCATTATCTGTATTGTAGGTTACATTAGGGTCGCGGAACATATCGGTCTTTCCGGCAGCTACTATAGACAGCGAATTACCTTTTACTTCGTAGCTCTCCGGCGTATTATACCATGTGAGCTGACCAGGGATAGAACCGATCGTTATTGTGCCCGTTTTTTGTGCGTCGCAGGTGTTTACCAGCATTACTGTTATTAAAGCCGAAAGGAAGAAACCGGTTAAGCATATTTTTTTCATTATTGAGATTTTTTATTTTAAAAGATTGCCACCAGTGTGTGTATTGTCTAACCCATTATCTATATAAATATTTATTCGGGATATTTGAGGCGAAGTAGTCTGTATTGTATTTTGCTTTAAGCAACAGCGACACGACCTCATAAACGCTTTTTTCTGTCCGTTGAAACTGTCTTAGCAATCCCATCATTGCGTAACTTACCGGGTTAACATCGGCAATGAATGTTTCCCAATCGTAACCTTTGCCCCAAATGAGCCCCTTCACCGTTATGGACAGGTCTGCCTTTTTTGAAATCAAATACTTTAAAACGTCCACACTCTTATTCGCATCCTGGTTAACCGTATGAAAAACAGGTGTATGCCCGCCAAAGCCGTGTTCGTCAAACCCAGCTTTTGCATTAATATCAGCACCGTGGTTAATCAGTACTTCTGCGCAAGCCAAATGATTGTATTCAGCACAAATATGCAGTAAGGAAACCTGGTAGAGTGGTGTAAACGTGCAGTCCAGTGAATAGCTTTTTGCTAAGGCCGATTTGTCTGCAGCAAGCTCTGTATCAAGCAAAGCAGCATCGTCCAGTAAAACAGAAAGAAGGACCTTATCGTCAAAGCTTAAGCCATAATCAACAAAAGCCTGAACGCAATTTTTAAACAATGGCCCTCGTGTATACATATTTATGAGGGCAAACAACAAAGGCTTTTGATCGAGAATTTCATTGGGATTTACACCCTGCTCAAAGCATTCTTTTATTCCTTCAACTGAGTGGAGTTCAAATGCGGTCATGATTTTTTGCAGGTAGTCCATTTTAACCAATGTATTTTTTGGTCTCATCCAGTCGGGCGCCGTTTTACAAAGGGGTTGCCTTTTCGTTATTTGAATGACTGAAAACCGAATTATACGTTAGTCCTATAAATAACAGTATCAACCAACATAAGAAACTTATATAGTATTGAATGTTATTTAGGGTAGCATAAGCTGTGGTCACCAAATCGCTTGTAAATCTGAGATACATTGAAATAGCTGAAAATAATGCCAAGAGCAGCCAGTAGCTGACAGCGCTAAACAAGCGTTTGCGAATCAACAGCAGATAAATCTGCATCAATGCGAAAATGCAAGTAGCCGTAATGGCAAGCCTGAACAAATGAAAGTCGCCCGAAAAAAGGAGCGAGTCGCGCAAAAAATCGGTGCCAAGCACCTGGCAAGTGATGTTAAGTAACATTAGCATAAAAAGTATTGTAGCCCAGGCTGAATAGAAAATTTCAATAAAAAGCTGCCTGCCATTACTTTTAAACAGGTTAAAAGCATTTGACGGCCGATAAATGTCAGATTGATATAAATCGTTGAATTGTACATTTAAAGCCTGAGCCATTTTTTTTAGTGAGTAAGCCCTCGGTTTAACCTTGCCTGATTCTATTCTCTGAATTGTTCTTAAAGATATCCCGGTAGCATTTGCCAGCTCTTCCTGAGTCATACCTTTCTCTTTTCTCAATTCGGCTAAATTTTGCATGTTTTAATAATTTCTACAAATTTCGGAACAGACAATATCCATCGTTAGCACCAGGGCCGGCATTTTTGCGACATTTTAATGTCGTTGTAAGAGCAAGTCTACGAAATTGTAATAATCTGCTTTGAAACACACTGCTGAAGTTAAATATAAAAGCAGTCGATAGCATCTGTTTCCCAAATCCATCGCCTGATTTTTGTTACAACGGTTTGTACGTAAGATCAGAATTTGTATTTGTGTCAATATTGATGCTTTCCGTGAATGGAGCTTTATTACTTAACAATTCCGTATTTTTCAAAATATTCATTAATCAGTAACAGCAAATCTTTATGATCTGACTTTAATCCGTTTGTAGCGATATGTATGGGCGAACCATAACTTTTATAGTTAATCATCAACAATTTTCTTTTTAAGCTATTTGTTGCTGCCGAAATATATTTTTCCGGGTCAACAAGCCCGATCGTTAGGAAATACTGTTTAGCAGTGGCCGAAGCCTGGACATATGTTTCATGCACGCCTGATATATCGCTCCATGGAATCAGTCCAAATTTAAAAGCACTTGTATTGTCTGTTATGCCTTTGTCGCTTAAAACCAAGCCGGGTTTATTGTCCGATAACTTGCGAGTAAAAAAGTATATGCCAAATACGCCCATAACTACCGAGCCATACATACCAATTGCCTTAATGATTGGATTATTGAAAAAAGGGTTGCTTGCCTGTGGATCTGCTGTTATCATCCAAACACCAACAGCCAAAAACAACACACTAAAAACCAAAAGCTTTGCCAGCCTGGCTTTGCTCAAAGCAATTTCCGTAGCATTATTTTCTGTCATACTATATATAGTTTGTAAAATATTAATTGCCGTGGTTGCTGAAATAAGGTGGTCACGCTTTGCACCGGCTGTTGTTTGTTAATTGGTATTTTCTTCGCTATTTATCAGCAAATGGGGCTTTTTCATCCGGGTCGGTTCCAAATCTCAGCACGTGTCCATCCGGATCCTGAATATGCATTTCATAAGCCCAGGAGAAATTGGTTGGTGGCAGTTTTATTGTTACAGCTTTTGCCTTAAGTGCTTCATGTAAGGAGAAAATGTTGCCATCAAAGCCTATCCAAATCCATGTACCAGGCGAACCTTGGGCACCTTTACATAAATACAGTCCGGTATTATCCCGGTTAATACTTGTAAAATTGTTATCGCCCCATTCAGCATTGGTAAATCCCAAAATGTCGACATAAAACGATAAACTGGTAGCGATATCCTTTACGTTTAAGACAGGAGCAATATTTTCCACCCGAAAATTTGCGCGTTCGTTGTTTGCCATTGTTATTCTGTTTTGACAATGTGAATGATTGCGGATGTTAACGCACTTGCTGCGTAACCTGCAATCGCTAGTCTGCACCGGAAATACTTGCCAGGCGCAATGTGTTTCCCTCAAACCTGAGCACCCACCAAAAGTTGTGTTCACAAATTTCGCTTGAGTTTTCGGGCAGGTCGTCCACGGAAAGTTTTTTGCTTTGATAATTACTGTTTGAATTCATGTCCATTCTTAATATCACTTCGTCTTTGGCCACTTCTATTTTATAAGAATAAAAACAAGGTTCCATTTTATTGTAGTCATCGTATTTCAAGTTGTCTTTGTACAAAAGGCTATCCATGCTAAGGTGCTGAAAAAGATTGTTTACCTGGTCAACTAAAATGGCATCGGCAATTTTGTTGTAATACTGTAAGAACATTGCTTTTGTTGTGTTGTTGCCGCTGGCGTTGAACTGCACGTCATATGCGCTGTCGTTGATGTAGATACCAAATGCTGTACCTGACAGCGGGAAGGGAAATATGTCTGCGATTTTTTCTTTGTCACCGGAAGCAATCACTTGCTGTAATTTTTTTAATTCCTCAACCAAATTTTGCCGTGCTGATTTTGCTGTATCCCAATGCGGGTCACGTGCGTGGGTTTCTTTTGCAGGGTTAGCACTGCCGACATTGTTGCAAGCAACCAACACGATCAAAACTGTGAAAACAAAAAAAGTCTGTCTCATAAAGCGGGGGAGATAGTGGTGCCTTTTGCTGTGACCCAACACACTAATTTACGATATAAGCTGATGCGTGGCACGAAATGAAGGCACATTAACAATGGTAAACTGCTATGATGTGCAAACTCCGGATGTGAAGTATGTACGGTTACCTGTTTCAGCTTTATTGAAAAAAGATATGCCGTACAATTGTGCGACGCCGGATAAGCCGGCGCTATCGCGCAAACGAAGTTTGTTGCTTATACAAAAGCAAGTCACAAAAAAGGTACTAAAAAAATATTTATTTTCTGCTGATGGTAATGGTTTTATAAATGAGATCGCCCTTTGCTGTGATGCCGGTTACTGTTACGGAATAGTTGGTTGGATTATCTGCCGTATAGAAGTTGATGGCAGCGCTTCCAGTGCTATCGGTTATTGTGTTTGTATTCCAGTAAATGGTTGTGCGCGGATCGGGGAGTTTACTAGCTTTTATTTCGGCAATTTCGTAATGAGGCATTTCAAATTGCGGGTTTACATGATAGGTGACCGGCATTAGCGTGCGCAGGTAATTTTTCGTATCAGGAATGAAATGTTGCCCATTTCTTGTATTAACAGATATAACGCCGTTTGCGCCACGCATGCCATAAATACCTGCTTCGGCCCCACGCAAGACCTCAATGAAGTCAACTTCTGACGGTGAAAGGCTGTTAAAATACCCTAGGCTTGCTTCTCCCATTGCTACACCATCTACAACGAGCAACGGCCTGCCGGCGGTATTCAGGTTCATATTGCCCGATCCAAAAATAGACAGGTCGCCGGCATACATGGTAACACCCGGAACAGTAAGCAGGGCATAGCCAATGGAATTGTACCCATATTTGAGTTTATCGCTTGTGAGGATCTGGGAGATGCTGTTGATTCGCTTTGTAACATCATAGTTCGGTTGCGATTTTACCACTGCGGTTACGGCGACTGGTTTTAGCCAGCCCTTGCCCTGGAAGGTGATGGCTGTATCGATATGGTACTTTCTGAGGGACGCCACCATGCTGATGTTGGCAGACAGGAATTGCTGCTTAAGTGAGCCGGGTGTAGCAAGTACGGGAAACTGAAATTGCTGCAGCGTTATACTGTCGTCTGTTCTTACGATTCCAAACTTATCTGTTACCTGCAAAAAGACGGATAGGCTGTCTACGTTCTGGGGCAATGGAATTTTGAATATGCCGCTGGCATTGGCAGAATCGGTATCCAGGAAGTAAGCTACTTTGTTTTTTGAAATTGCGGTGACCACTCTTTGTTTAACGGCTTTGTCACGTCCATTCGAAACCCTTCCGACCAGGTTAAGCAATTTTTCATTGTCATCTGCCGAAAGCTGTATATTCTTCGCAACGCCGGTTTCGTGGTTGCTGAACACTGGTGGCAGGGTCATCATGATTAAGTCGATATCGGTGGCGGCAAACCTATCGTGGAAACGCTCCAGCCAGGCGGAGATCATGTAGTCATTTGCAGGCGGCAGCTGGTGTATGTCGATGCTATCCTGGAGTTGATCAAGCCATGCATCCTGCACTGCAACATTGAATGATGCCGGCAACGGCACTCCCCCTGCTTCGCTGATGTTGATATTGAGATTGACAGATTCCCTGGCAGCGTAATTTGACTGGCCGGATGTTATATCGAGCTGAAAATTTTGTTTATCGATGTATATCTTTCTTTCTGCCAGTAAACGATGTTGCTGATCGAACAGTAAAAACGACGTGATACCACCCGGAAAATTAGTCAGTGGGATATTTATTCCATAAATGCCTGACCCTACTGCCGCGTAGCAGAGGCTATCGCCATGCAGGGCAATAATGGTCGTACGAAAATCTGCCGGCAATGCTTCTTCCAATGTTACAAAGGCTTTGATGCCCGAGGGTGATTGTTTGGCAAAGGAGATCTGGGCGGCCTTTTGGTTTACTACGGGCAGCTGGTATTTTATGTCGTGCCCATTGACCCTTATAACAGCCCTGTATTTTTGAAGCGGATCATTAACAAAAGTGATGCGCGACAAACCAAACTGGTTGGTTGCAAAAGTTGTGATAACAGAATCATGATTGTCGACAAGGCTTCCTGTAAGCTGGTAAGGATTATTGTCCGCATCGGTGACCTGCAACACACCTGTTGAAATGATACCGGGGATCGCCGTCAGGCGTTCGGGATAAAAATGAATGCCGGGCAACAGGTTTTTGCCTTTGTTTGCAGCCCTGGCATATTGCCCGTTATAAACGCTGGCATCGCGGAGATTTTTATTAAGTACATAAATGGGCTGAATAAAAATGTTATTCGTGTCTGTCGCCAATATTTTTGCCGTGTAGGCCCTGATCCAGTAAAACCCACTCCTGATCGAATCAGGTAAAATAAATGCGCCGCCTGTTCGAAGCTCATGGTTATTCAACACGAGTTTTGCAATAACGCTGTCCTGATCGTCGACAAGGTCGGTGAACAGGTTATTCGTAGAGAGACTTAGCCGATTGGATGCCGTATTGAGCGCAAAAGCTTTGAACCATATTTTCTCGCCGGCAAGATAAATTTTGCGGTCGGTTTGCAGTACCACTTTTTCTTTTCCTGCCTGTTGTATAAACGTTTTATAGATATTGCCGACGGAATCTGTATTGCTACCATCGCTTTGTGCCATAGCGGTTGTAAAAAAGGACAAACCGGCAAGCAAGCAAAGTATAACAGGTGACCTCATAATGTGTATGATATTTAAACGATGGCAAGAATTGCTTTGGAGTTTTAAATTTAGGGATTACAGGTAAGAGTACAAGCCATTTTAGCAAGTGGTTAACGAAGGAGCAATTCTGTGCAAGCTGAATATTTATACCCGGTTGTTTTGTTACAAGGTGATGCATGAGGAGATCAGGCATGCTGCATATGGAAAACATCGCAGGGCTCCAAACGTACCGGAAGATGCGTTTGTAAAAACTTTACAGACTGAGTTTTTATATTTATTATTTTCATTGAAATAAAATTACCCCATGTATAAAGTTTGCCTTGCTTTTAGCCTTGTTATGATGATGATCTCGTGCGGTACCCAAAAGGCCACCTCACTTACCAATGCCGACAAAGAGGAATGGGTGCCACTGTTTAACAAAAAAGATTTGAACGGTTGGGACATTAAGATCGCCGGTTTTGATCTGAATGACAATGCCTACAATACTTTTTATGTAAAAGACAGCATGCTGGTTGTTGATTACAGCAAGTATGAAAAGTTTACCCAGCAATTCGGGCACATTTATTACAAGGAACCTTTCTCGTACTATAAAGTGCACGTGGAATACCAGTTTTATGGAAAACAATTGACAGGCGGGCCCAGTTATGCCTATTTAAACAGTGGGGTAATGTTGCATTCCCAATCAGCAGCCTCTGTTGGCAAACAGCAAACCTTTCCTGTATCGCTTGAATTGCAGTTGCTCGCATGTGATTCGGTTATAAAAAATCATACGGGCAATCTCTGCACACCGGGTACCATTGTTAGCATGAACGGAAAGATAAGGCCTGATCATTGCATTGATTCAAATTCACCATATTATGACCAGGGTGACTGGGTTGCGGCAGAAGCCGTAGTTTATGGGGATTCACTGATTCATCACCTCATCGATGGCGATACGGTGCTGACTTATGAGAAGCCGATGATTGCGGGTGATTTTGTAAACAGTGCTTTCACTTTTACCAGTGGGGGTTTTGGTGCCGACTCTATAAAATGGATCCAAAATAAAAACATGGCCCTAAGTTCAGGATATATCGCCCTTCAGGCGGAGAGCCACCCGATACGTTTCAGAAAGGTTGAACTTTTGAATCTCGAAGGGTGCATGGATAAGACTGCCCTGAATTATAAATCGTATTATGTGAAGGCAGATAATTCAAAATGCAGGTATAAATAAGGCTTTACAAAACTCTTGCCCGGAACTGAAGGCAAAACAAATTGCGTTTGTTGCGTGCAGTTGTTGGTGTACAAGCGTGCGACGCAACGATGCCTGATAGCTTTACCAAAGCCCGTTACAAAAAACTGATTTTAAAAACCGACTTCAAAATAACAATTGACCAACACCGTAAATTGATAGTCTATGCGTAAGATAATTTATTCCAGCATTGCCTGTTTATGGCTATTGACTGCCAATGCGCAAAATGGCAACACGGTTTATGACAAGAGGCTTGCTGATTCACTGGGTAGTGATGAATACGGTATGAAGATGTATTCGCTCGTAATCCTGAAAACGGGAAGCAACAATACCACAGACCAGTCGTTGATCGACAGCTTATTTAACGGGCACATGCAGAATATTGGCCGTCTTGCCAAAGAGGGGAAACTGGTTGTTGCGGGACCTTTGCAGAAGAATGACAAAAGTTACCGTGGCATTTTTATTTTAAATGTAAAAACTGCGGAAGAGGCTAAAGCATTGTTGGAAACGGATCCTGCTGTAAAATCAAAATTGCTGGATGCCGAAATATATGGATGGTACGGATCGGCGGCTTTGCCTTTGTACCTGCCTTATCATGAAAAAGTACAGAAGAGCAAATTTTGACTTTGCTGATGCGCGCCATCCATAAGATATTCGTAGTTGGTAAATCAGTTGACCAGTTTCACGTTAGTTGCGCTGGCGCCTTTTGGCCCCATTTCAACTTCGAAACTTACTTTATTGCCTTCCCTTATACTTTCGGTGAGGGAATTGATGTGTACAAAAACGCTTTCCTGTGTTTCGAGGTCTTTGATAAAGCCGTAACCTTTGGCATCGTTGAAGAAACTAACGATACCTTTCCGGATAAGATCTTCGGGATTTACGGGTGCCTGCTTTGGAACGCCTATTTCAATATCTTCGGCGTTGATCGTAATCTTTTTCCGTGGATCGGGAGGTTGTGAAGAAAGGTTACCATTCTCGTCGAGGTAGGCGAGCATGCTTTCAAAATTGTTATCTTTCTTACTGTTTTCTTTTCTTTCCAGCTTTTTTTCGGCTTTCTCTTTCCTGATTTGCTGTTTTTTCTTTTCTCTTTCTTTTTTATTCCAGGTTTCTGCCATGATTTTTATTAAGTATTTAGTAAAAAGTCTTGTTTGTGTATAATAAAGGCGGGGGAAATAAACCTGGTAAAAATTGTTAGTGTTTTTAGCAGATTGCTGTAAAGGTAAGGTAATATTATTGCACCCATCTGCCAAAAAGAGCAGCTGAAATAAAGCGGACAGCATTATATGCAGCAGGATCAGGGTTTCTGCCGCACATATTTTTCTATATTAACACGCTCCACTCCCGCTGATTCAACTTTTTCAATGCCCTGCTGAACCAGCGTATCATTTGTAATGGTAACGGTAAAATGAAAGTCGTTACCCTCCCACTGCCGGTCGCTGCAATATTCAAGGTGTTCTGTATACGATGAATCTTTTAATTCATATTTTCCACCGCCGGAGGTATAAAATGCTGCAGAGTCTTTGCCTTTGGTAAGATCATGACCCATAAAAGCAAAATGCGTTGCGTTGATCACTTTAATAAACGAGCGGCCGGTGCTGTAGTCTGTAACGGTGGTGTCGGATTTTTCTATCAACGTTCCGGTAACCAGTCTCCATGTTCCTTCAATCGGAAGTTTTGTTTTTTGTTCACTCATTGTTTCAGGGCCGTTACAACCAGCAACCAAGGCCGCTACAGCTATACATGTAAAGATTTTCATGTGGTTTTGTTTTACTATTTACTGCAAATTATGGAAATATCGCTGCTGTATAGAGAAGAAACATACCGGGCAATTATTCTTTTACCATATGTTATTATTTGATACCCATATGGCTATTTCCAGTGCGTGATGAAGTGACAGGCAGGTATTGTATAAGCGCTGTAGTACTTGTTCTACGATGGCATTTAAAAGGTCGACAATAAAAACGATTATTCTATTATTCGGTGATTCGTAAATATTTACTTATTTTATGCCCTAAATCTAATACTTCCATGAAAAGTTGTCTCCTCCTCACCACACTGATTATTATCATTGCTACAGGTTGTACCAAAATTGTTGCCGGACCTACGGAAGTGATCGGCCCAGAGTTAACATATACAGATCGCGCAATAGTTACTGTTGGTGACGCGATTACCAACGTTACGGTTTATCCTCCGTTCAGCACTGCCCAGGATAATCACATGAACTTTCTGAATCCAAGTATTTCTGCCTTACAGATTTATGCATCGTGGAAAACGATCAATGACAGTGGCCAGGAAGTGGAAATAGGCAGCGTAGTTCAAACCACGGCCAATATTGCCGCAACCGTTATGCATGGCTTTGGCAACTGCACTGTTGAACTCTACCAGAACGAAGAAATATCGCATTATACCGACGGCACTTCAACCCATCGCCCGGTAGGCGCCCAGTATTATGTGATTGTAAAAGCTGAATAGCACTACCGATTGCTTCTGCATTACGTTTCGGTTTATGCAACCAACAGCGATTTGTAAAACTTTGCTGCGTAGCAATATACAGCAAAAGAGTGCGACGCAAGCAAAGCCAAATAGTAGTCCAGATGATGGGAACACCTGACCCGCCTGCTATCTTATAAGCGTTACAACACCCCTTGCCGTTCTTGAAATGTTGTTGATGGTTTTATACTGTACTGTATAAACGTAAGTCCCGGTGGGCATGGCATTAGCATTGAAAAGGCCATTCCAGCCTTTGCCAACCTCCCTGCTTTCAAATATTTTCTGACCCCAGCGGTTATAAATAACGAACAGCACTGAAGATACAGCGCAGTTGAACCTGGGCCTGAAAACATCGTTCAACCCATCGCCATTCGGTGTAAACGCTGATGGCATAAGGGTGCTGCAACCCGTGCAGTTAAACTTTCCAACCGTTGTGGTAAAACTTCTTTCGCAGCCTGTTGAATTGCGTGCAACAATTGCATAGGTTCCTGCATCTTTAATTGTTACTGAATCGGCAGCTACTCCATTAATGCTGTAAGTGATGCCTGTTAAAGCAGGTGCAAGATGCAGCATGCTGTCTTCCCTGCAAAACACCGTGTCTGAAGGAATGTGTACCGCATCGAGCATATTTGGTGCAACCAGGTAAGGCTCTGATATGCTGCACTTGCTGCTGGTTGTGATCTTTACATTGAAGTAGCTTGCACCGGTAATATTGGCCACCTGGTATGTACCTGCTGTTGCGCCGGGAATGGCGACACTGTCCTTATACCATTGATAGCTTGCGCCTGCAATAACGGGAGCCACAAGTACGGGCTGATCGCTGCACGTACTACCGATCTGTGTTTGTATGTATTCGAATGGAAAATCTTTTGTTGGAAGCAGGTGAAGATCGTCGAGGTAGTATTGATGATAATCTAAAAAGGTGGTGCCGTCGGGGAGGTTGATAATCGGCTCAAGTATGCTGCAGTCAGGGCCAATCTCAATTACATTTATATTAAACGGGATGTTAAGCCGCACTTTGCTTTGCACCCACTGACCGGCGCTTACCACATCAACTTTGCCAAGTAATACCCAGCCCGGGTAATTGGCGGGGCAGCCGTTTCCAAGCACATTAACTTTACCAAATGGCACAGCATTACAATCAGCATTACCAAATACTGCCACGGTAAAAGGGAAAATATCTCCAAGAAAATTATCCCATGACCTGAACCTGCCCGCATAGAAACTTAGCGTATAATCTTCTCCCGCCTTCAGGGGCTGCGTAAGGCATTGCCCTACATAGCTTTTCGACATATCATGTTCGAGGATATTAAGATCGCTGTATGCGTCTTTTTCAATGGAAATAAAACCAGTACCATCGGGAAGGGGCAGCGCAGGTGGCATATAATGCATTACCCGCTCAGAATCGTAGGCGCAAGCTAGGTTATGAAGATAAAATGCTTCATTGATATTAATGTAAGTACCGAATTTCCAGGCAGTGGCAATATCCGATTCGTTGGAGTATAAATAACTCACCGGGCAATGCGCATAAGATTCAAAAGAGGCATTTTGCAACAGGTTACCATTAACCGTGAAATGGCACTGGCAATCGGGGTCATTAATATCGGCGAGGCCATCGCCATCATCGTCTTTACCATTGTTACATATTTCCTGGCCATTACTTTTAACATACAGCAATGCACAAATAAAAGTAAGAGCAATCAACTTTATATACTTAGCCAATCCATTCATTAACAGCAATATTTATCCGGCGCCGGTTCGTTCTTTAATTTTTGAAAAGTTACTTATAAAACAGTTACCGCGCAATGTTTGTGAATGTGCCGGTTCAAATAAAGGCAATACCTGTTTTTGTACCCAGCAGCGGTGCCGCGTGGCGGCCACTGTTGCGTCGCACTCTTCAGGGTTCAGGTCATGGGGCGACTCATTTTACAGCCCTGGTAAATCCCTGTCGCAAAAATGAAAATGGTTCGTTGGTGCATTTATCGTTCAGCCCTTACCTTTGCGGAAATTTTTGAATCGAGCGTAATGATTTATCTCACGAGGTTAGAACATTTTAATGCAGCGCACAAGCTCTACAATCCCAGCTGGAGCCGCGAAAAGAATGAAGAAGTTTTTGGTGTTTGTGCCAATGAAAACTGGCATGGGCACAACTTCGACCTCTTTGTAACCGTAAAGGGCGATCCCGATCCGGAAACAGGATTTGTGATGGATGTAAAAAAACTAAAAGTGCTCATCAAAGAACACGTAATAAAAAAGGTTGACCATAAAAACCTTAACCTTGATGTTGATTTTCTGCGGAATAAAATGTGCAGCACAGAAAACCTGGCCATCGGCATCTGGCAGCAACTTGAACCCCATCTTCCCCAAAATGTACAGTTACAT
Organism: Chitinophagaceae bacterium UBA7600; assembly: GCA_002478885.1. Classification (GTDB taxonomy): domain Bacteria; phylum Bacteroidota; class Bacteroidia; order Chitinophagales; family Chitinophagaceae; genus DLKC01. The sequence goes on along the minus strand of DLKC01000022.1, from coordinate 8,044 downwards.
TGTATCAAACTTTATGAAACGCCAAGAATCTATGTAGAATATTTTGGCAGTTGAGAACCTTTTACAGCTTTTCCTGTTATTACTTCCATTTACCATTTAAGAAAATCCGGGAGTTCAATGGCGGAAACTTTCTTACCTTAATTTTCGTATGAATAATAAAGTTGCTGTCTATCGGAAGGAACACTTTAATGCCGCACACCGTTTACACAATCCTGAATGGACAGATGAAGTGAACCAGCGCATTTTTGGCAAGTGCAATAACCCGAATTATCATGGGCACAATTACGATCTTATAGTAAAAGTTACTGGCGTACCCGATACCAGAACGGGTTATGTAATCGACATGAAAATACTCAGTGACCTTATCGAAGAAAATGTGCTTAGCCGTTTTGATCATAAGAACCTGAACCTGGATACCGAAGAATTTAAAAACCTGAATCCTACAGCAGAAAATATCGTAATGGTTATTTACCAACTGCTGCGTGCGAAGCTTGATGAGCACCTTGACCTGCAGGTGAGGCTTTATGAAACGGAAAGGAATTTTGTTGAATATCCTGCATAGCGTTTGCTACATAAAGAACAAAGTACCCAAGTGGGCGATGCCGGATAAGCTGACACTGTATCGCAGCAGGCGATGACAAAAAAACAAACAGCCTGGCTAATAAAGTAAACTATTGAAAAATGGCATATCTTAAAAAAGAGGAATACGATGAGCAAGCCACCTTGGGTCTTGCGGAAAATTATAAGCAGGTGCTTGGCCTGCTCGGCGAAGATCCGGAACGTGAGGGCCTTTTGAAAACGCCTGAGCGTGTGGCAAAAGCGATGCAATATCTTACTCAGGGCTATCATATGAATGCGATCGACATTATTAATTCGGCGAAGTTCCACGAGAATGTAAGCGAGATGGTAATTGTAAAGGACATTGAATTGTATAGCATGTGCGAACATCATATGTTGCCTTTTATTGGCAAAGCACATATTGCCTATATTCCAAACGGTTGGATCACCGGTCTCAGCAAATTGGCGCGTGTGGTAGATGTATACTCACGCAGACTGCAGGTGCAGGAACGGTTGACGGTGCAGATAATGGATGCCATCCGTGAAAGCCTTAACCCGCTTGGTGTTGCTGTGGTGATTGAAGCTAAGCACTTGTGTATGATGATGCGTGGCGTGCAAAAGCAAAATTCCGTTACAACTACTTCGGCATTTTTCGGTGAGTTTGAAAAAGACAAAACGCGCAGTGAATTTTTAAAATTGATCACCGCCAACTTAATTTAGTTTGCCGATGCTTTTCAGCCCTGCAATGGCTGTGTAAAAATGTAGTGGTTACACATAAAAGGTTTGTTTGGAATAAATCCGGGCAAACCTTTTATTTTTGAGCCCTTAAATAATCACCATGAGTAAACATGCCTATGTATTTCCAGGCCAGGGCGCACAGTTCAGTGGAATGGGAAAAATGTTGTACGAAACAAACGAAACTGCCAAAGCATTATTTGAACAGGCAAATGAAATTCTCGGCTTTAGTATAAGCGATATCATGTTCACCGGTAGCGATGAGGCATTGAAACAAACCAATGTAACACAGCCTGCCGTTTTCCTGCATTCCGTTATTGCATATAAAACCATTGAAAACGCTGTCCCCGATATGGTTGCGGGCCATTCACTTGGTGAATTTTCTGCACTTGTTGCCAACAATACCTTAAGTTTCGAAGACGCTTTGATGTTGGTAAGCATAAGAGCGCGGGCCATGCAGAAAGCATGTGAAATGAATCCCTCAACAATGGCAGCGGTGCTTTCACTCGCTGATGAAAAGGTAGAAGAAATTTGCAGACAAGTTGAAAATGAAACAGGAGAAATCGTTGTGCCGGCCAATTACAATTGTCCGGGCCAACTCGTAATAAGCGGCTCTGTTAAAGGCATTGAAACAGCCTGTGAAAGAATGAAAGCAGCCGGCGCAAAACGGGCACTGGTATTACCGGTTGGTGGCGCATTTCATTCGCCTTTGATGGCTCCGGCAAAAGAAGAACTTGCAGCTGCTATATTGTCAACACCGTTCAATACACCATCGTGCCCTGTGTACCAGAACGTGGCTGCGAAGGCGGTTTCATCTGCAGAGGAAATAAAGCAAAACCTCATCGACCAATTAACAGGTGCTGTTAAATGGACACAGTGTGTGCAGGCAATGGTTGCAGACGGTGCAACAAATTTTACAGAAGCCGGTCCCGGAAAAGTGTTGCAGGGCCTTATCAATAAAATTCACAAAGAGGCATTAACGAATGGAGTAAGCTAGTATGGCTGAACCGCTTTATTGAAAGGGATTGTGTTAATGCAATCCCTTTTTTTATAACAGTGCGGAAGCGTTTTTCTGTTTATGGTTCAAAATCAGCTATAATAGTGCTTAAGCGCATTTTAACAACATACGGCAGCAGCCTTAATTTTCGAAAAAAACAGCGGCAATTCTTACAGTTTATCATTTATAATACTATATTCGGTTAACAAAATCCGATATGTATGAAAGAAGAAAACTCCACGTATTTCTCTTCACTATTTCTTTATTCCGGGCTTTTAATGTTTTACCAGGTTAAAACGGAAACGTTTGATGACCTGCTGATGTTGGATGATGAAAGGCTCGACAAATCAAAGTTGTTTTTTCCTTTGGAGATAGGGTTACAACACGACTGATCAGCCAAGGGTTTTACAGTAAGAATTTGTAATCCGGAACAATGAAATCACTTCAGCACTAAGCTTGTTTTATATAAACAGGTAAAAGACCCCGGTTTTCCGGGGTCTTTTTATTTCCCGCATACTCATTGTTTTCCAAAACACGGGGCATATTTTGTTGTGTTTGTTTTTGGTTGCCAGCCTTCCTAACCCTAATCAGCTGCTGTTGTGTCACTCACTTGTACAGCATAACAGCTATGGGCTGTGCTGCTCAAAGCTTTCAACGTACAAGTGTGCGACGCAAGGAACGTTGATGGCAGCGATGGAGCCGGGCTAAAAAAAAGATGTTGATGTCTAAATTGATTTGTTTTAAGTGAGCGGTGGTTATTTGTTTTTATTAAGTATTGTTTCTAATTTCACCCGGCTATACCAATAAGTCGATATCCCCCGGAAACCAACCAACAAATTTCCTTTGTCGTCATGAAAAACAAACACCATTTAATCCGTCTGTTTTATCTGCATCACTTTCGATAATGCTCCCATGGCTATTGAAATCTTTGTGCTGATAGTTATTAGCGGATGAATCAAATCGACTGAAACTTTCAAACCTTCAAGAATTATTGTATGAAAAAATACCAACATATCCTCCCTCTCCTATTTATGATCACGGGTTTGCCAGCTCTTGCCCAAAATGTTTTCCCGCCAAGCGGAAGAGCGGGCATTAATACGGTTAACCCGGCGAGTGCATTGCAGGTTATTGGCGGAGCAAGAATTGGCAACACTACCAATTTTGTTTACATAGACAGTGCAACAGGAAACCTTGCCTTTGCCGGCAGTTCGGGCTACCGGGTAGGTGGAAATAATTATGTATTTCAATATAATGGCAACCCCAACTACGGACTTTTTTTTAACCAAACCAACGTTCGGTATGAGTTTAGAAATAGTGCCGCATCTCCAACATTTTACATAGGCGCAGATAATGGCAATGGTTATTTTGCCGGAAGTCTTGGCCTCGGCGTTACCAACCCGGCGGCAACACTCGACATTGCAGGTAATATTAAGATTGCCGATGGGACGCAGGGCGTAGGAAAGGTGCTTGTATCAGATGTGAATGGAGTAGCCAGCTGGCAAACAGGTGCAGGCGGCATTTCGGGAAGCGGGCTTGCAGGCAACCTTACGTATTGGACTTCTCCGGGCAGTATTGGTTCCAATAACAATCTCTACTGGGACAATGTGAATTCAAGGCTTGGCTTAAATACTACGGCACCTACCCACTCACTAACCTTGGGCAGTGCCAGCAGTGGGCTTGTTTTATACAACACGCCGGATCAAACAACTAATTACGAAAGAGCAAGATTATCTTACGTGTCTAATATACTGGAGCTGGGTACGGAATGGGGAGGCACTGGAACAACGAGATCATTAAGAATGGGGATTACCACTTCTGCCGGCTCAACAATTGCCAACGGGAGAAACATTTTCATTCAAGGCGCGGTTCCATTTATCTCATTAAACTCCGGTTCAACGGGAATAACAGGCATCATGAACGCTGTAACAGGAACGTACCGGGCTTCCGCCCTTGGGCAACTCTCATTTGGCATTTTCCCCACAATAAATCAAACGGGAACAGCAGGCTATTCAACGCTTTATATAGCACCATACGAACAAAGTGTTGGGTCAGGAAACAAAGTTCTGATCGATGCGGGTACCAACAGCGCCGCAAACGGTGGCGGTACACACAGCAGTAAATTTTCTGTTGACAACAAAGGAAATACTTTCATCGCCGGCAACCTTGGCATTAACAATGCAAACCCGGTAGCGAAACTTGACATCGGGGGAAATATAAAAATCACAGATGGCACTCAAGGTGCCGGAAAGGTGTTGACCTCTGATGCCAATGGCCTTGCATCGTGGCAAATACCAGCAACTGGAATTTCAGGTTCAGGCACAGCAGGTAATATCACATTATGGAGCGCTGAAAACAGCATTACAGGAAATAACAACCTTTCATGGGACAATATCAATAACAGGCTGGGAATTGGCAGTAATACACCGTCTGCAACGCTTGATGTAACCGGCAACATTCGTATTACCGACGGCACACAGGCCAATGGCAAAGTGCTCACCTCTGACCAGGACGGTTTTGCCAGCTGGCAAACTATTCCTGCATCACTTAGCGGTTCAGGGTCGGCAGGAAATATTAGTATTTGGGCTGGTGCTAATTCGCTTGGATATAGCAACAATTTTTTTTGGGACAACGCAAATAGCAGGCTGGGTATTGGAACTATTAACCCGGCGACAAGCCTGGATGTTACGGGTAAAATAAGGCTTGCTGATGGAACACAGGGTACAGGCAAAATATTGGTTTCCGATGCAACCGGGATTGGAACCTGGCAAACACTACCCGGAGGAGTGGGCGGCACCGGAGTCGCAGGCAATCTTGCGATCTGGTCCAGTACCAATGCAATAGGCTCAAACTCCAGTTTAACCTGGGATAATACGAACAGGCGGCTTGGAATTGGCCTTGCAACGCCTGCGGCAAGATTGGATGTAGCAGGTAACGTAAAAATCGCTGACGGAACGCAGGGAGCAGGCAAAGTACTTACCTCGGACGTCAATGGTCTTGCCTCATGGCAAACACCCGCAAGCGGAATTACGGGCTCGGGGGCGGCTGGATATATTACATTATGGTCAAGTGCAAATTCCCTGGGAGGCAATACAAATCTTTTTTGGGATAATATCAATAACAGGTTAGGAGTTGGCAACAATTCGCCGGTGGCATCACTTGACCTTACGGGTAATATTAAAATCGCAGATGGATCACAAGGTAATGGACGAGTACTAACCTCCGACGCCAGTGGCATGGCGAGTTGGCAAGATGTACCCAAAGGTATTACAGGTACAGGTGCAACAGGCTATATCAGTTTCTGGAGCGGAGCAAACTCGTTGAGTGCGAATACAAATCTTTTCTGGGACAACGTAAACAACCGTTTAGGTATTGGCATTAGTAGCCCGGATGCAGTAGTTGACATAGAGGGGAATATTAAAATTGCTGACGGCACCCAGGGTGCCGGTAAAGCATTGATCTCTGATGCCAATGGTGTAGCCAGTTGGCAGACTGTCGGCGCAAGTTCGTGGTCGGGTAGTGGCAATAATATATACAGTAACAACTCTGGCAATGTTGGAATAGGTACAACCAACCCTCTTGCGAAATTGCATGTAAAGGGAAATATAGTATTAAGTGATACTACCGACAATTCGAGCGGCAACGTGATGATCGGCACGCCAAACAACGTTGTTAACGCGAAGTTGTACGTAAAGAGTACTCAGGCTTATGGGGCTATTATTGAAGCCCCCACCGTTTCTCAATATGGACTCTTGGTAAATGGCTCTGCTGCGAAGCCGGGAACTTCAACCTGGCTTGTCACCTCTGATGAAAGGCTAAAGAGCAGTGTAAAACCATACACCGACGGGCTTTCGCAAGTGTTGAAAATTAACCCGGTAAAATTTCATTATAATAATGAATCGGGTTACGACACCCGGCCCGAATATATTGGTGTTATTGCGCAGCAGATCGAAAAAATAGCGCCTTATATGGTAGGCAGATTTAAAAGAGATGCCGATAAAAAGGAGTTTCTGAATGTTGATAACGGAGCCATCACGTATATGTTGATCAACGCGGTTAAAGAGCTGAAGGCCGATGTAGATACCAAAGAGACGACGATAAAAACCCAACAGGTGGAAATTGAATTGCTGCAAAAACAGATGGCTGCAGTAATGCAAAAACTAAACGAAGTGCAGGCTGTTCAGCAACAATGCTGCAGTATTGTGTCTTCAGAAATCACGGCTACCGCCAGTCAATCTGTAGTATTGTCGGCTGGCGCAGGTCTTGAACAAAACCTTCCTAACCCTTTTAAAAATAAAACGGTCATAAAATACCATTTACCCGCTAGTTCGACCAATGCCCAACTGATCATAGGCAGCAATAGCGGAAAAACGATAAGTATTATAAAACTTATTGGTAAAGCAGATGGACAGGTTACCCTCGATGCCGGGACACTCTCGCCGGGGACTTATTACTATTCGCTGGTTGTTAATGGTAATAAAGTTGATACAAAAAAGATGGAGATATTGAGATAAGGTGTGCTGAGTAGTTTACCGAACGCACAAGTGAGTGACACAACGGAAGCCGAAGTTTGTTGTTTGCCGGCTACCAAAAACTAAAAACACCCGCTTTACGGCGGGTGTTTAATTTAACTATGATATTAGAAAGTCTTATCCAATTTTTTCAACCTGCATGTAATTCAACTCAACAGGTGTTGAACGGCCAAATATTTTTACAGTAACCTTTAGTTTTTTCTTTTCGTCATTAACCTCTTCAATAACACCGTTGAAATCGTTGAAAGGTCCTTCGATAATTTTGATGGTTTCGCCAACGATAAATGGCTCGCTCATTGTTACGCCCTGGTCGTTCATTTCATCAACTTTACCAAGCATCTTATTCACTTCAGATTTGCGGAGGGAGATAATGTTACCCTTTGATCCTTTTCCATCGGTGAGGAAATGCATAATATCAGTAATGTTGCTGATATGATGTATAATGTCATCAGTGAGTTTGCCATCGGCCACTTCAAGCATTACATACCCTGGAAAATAGTTCTTTTCGCGCATTACTTTTTTACCATTCTGCACTTTATAAACTTTTTCCATTGGAAGAAACACCTGCTTAATCACCTCAGTCCATCCGCTGCGTGCAATATCTTTATCGAGATATTCTTTTACCTTTCTTTCCTTGCCGCTAACCACACGCAGCACATACCATTTCGTATCAACAACCTGTTGAGGGGCAGTAGTGGATTCCATAATTAACTCTTGAATAGTGAATAAATCAGTTGCAGCAATTGGTTGCTGCCAAAATCCATCAGCCAAACCATCAGCATGATCAGCAATGAAGCAACCAGTACAATTGCTGTTGATTGTTGCAATTGCGCCCAAGAAGGCCAGGTTACTTTATCAAGCAACTCATGGTAACTTTCTCTGATGTACGTTGTTACTTTGTTCATGTAACTAATTTGAAATTTGAAAACAAAAATTTGAAAACAATACTCACATTATTTTCAAATCAACCGCACGGGTACTAGGATTCGAACCCAGACTGAAGGTTTTGGAGACCTCTGTACTACCGTTATACTATACCCGTAAATACCAATTCTAAAAAGAACTTCTTATTAGAAACAAAGTACTCAGGCTTTCGCCCAAGTACTTTGCAAATTTATGAAAACTGTTTCCGAAAGCTCTAAAATGAAGTTTCGGAAAAAACCTATTTAAGGATTTCAGTAACCTGTCCGGCACCTACTGTACGACCACCTTCACGAATCGCAAA
>DLKC01000084.1 GCA_002478885.1 Chitinophagaceae bacterium UBA7600 | reverse complement strand
AACAACTGCTCACAAATTCGCCGCAGTCCCAAAAGCTACCTCCCGCTTCACTTGTCATGATGTAAACGGCGCAGGCAAACAGTCCTACCGCCCATCCTGTAATGTTGTTGATCTTTTTGAAGTTCATACCAAGTCTTGGTTTTTTGAAAGACTCGCAAACCTATCGTAAAAATTGTAAAATGGGAAATCGAAGATTGATTTTAAGAATTGAATAAGAAATACCTGGAGAATTGAGCCGCTTTTGCCCCGAAGCACTTGAAAACCGATTCACCCAAATGTCGATCTTGCGAGGTTCTTTTAATATATTCAACTGCGGAAAATTGTTAACTTTATTCTTATCGAAACCTGCCGGTCATAATACAATTGCAATATCTACGATTCGCGGAACCATCTCTTAGCACACTGGCCATAAATATTGCAGGCAAACTATTCATTTCACGCTAAAACATTTTTATATGAACTACGATTACAAGCAGTCCGATCTGTCTAGATCTGTACTGGGTGGATTGTTTTCCGGGCTAATTGCTACGGTCGCCAATATTGCCTTTATCCTTATCTACAGGGCAATAACCAGTTACTACGATTTCGGAGCCTTAGACATTTTAATCATTGTATTTGGCTCCATTCTATTGTCAATGGCTTGCGGTATCATGTTTTATTTCTTTGTTCACAATCTAAAGCAGGGAATTTCATTTTACAGGATCATGGTAATAGTCACTACTGTTGCTATTGTTTACGCCGGAATTGCTTTCAGGGGAACTTTTGAAGACACTATCTCCAACGAATTCAAAATACTGGTAACAGGCACGCAGATTATTATCGGTTTACTTGCTGCTTTTCTTATTCCATATCTTTTTCGCCACGACAGCATTATCAGCTAATCACAAAACAAAAAAGGGCATTTGCCTTCTGGTGCACATGCCCTGCCGGTTACATTTTTATAATTTTAAGCCAGGCATTGAATATGCATTAAGCTTGCGTTGCGTCGCACACTTGTACTACATATCCCTGGTGAACCAAAAGCGGACGCGCTATAAACAACCATTATTTAAACCGCCCGAGACAACGTTCCCGCAGCGAAACATTCAATTTATTGTTGTGCCCAATAATCGAGTACCGTAACTTTTTCCGGAGCCGGCTTCAACAAAGCTACAAATGCCTTATGTGCCGGATCAACCAGGTAAGCATCTCTGTCGGCCTCGCTGGTGAAAGTCACAAAAAAGCAATACTTCAGCCCCTGGTTTAATCCTTCAGGGCTGTTATTGGTCCCCCACTCAAATGCTTTGATCAAAGGAATTTTGCCCGGCAATGCCTTAAAGGCTTCTACTATTTTTCCTATGTAGGCAGAATCTGTTCCTTCTTTCCAGCCAAACATTACCACATGTCTAAGAACCTGCTGCTGATTATTATTCTGTGCATTTGCCATAATAAAAATCGAAAATAAGATGAGTAAGGTGAGTAATATTTTTTTCATGACTTTTATTTTGGTAAAATTAACCTGCATATTTGTTGATCGCAGTATTTACCAAATATTATTTCTTTTACCGGTAAATGGCGGCACTCATCAAAGCGGACAGAATAATGAAAAGAAAATAATAAAAATGTTATTATTGCATAGATAACAGCACAACTTTGCCCGACCAATTCAAATCCACAAACAATTGACATGAAAAATTTGTCTCTTACCTCTAATTTTCTTCTAAACGCTTTTTTTACAGCAGTGGTCATAAATACGGTTGTAATTAGTGCGCACATTTTAACAGCAAATGATTATGATTTTTTAGATAGCGTGAGCGTAGTTTTTCATTCGCTTGCAATCAGTGCTGCGTTTTTCGTTGCAGTTTGTGTTGCATTGCTATTCACTACCATCATTTTAAAAAAAACATCAAAGGAGAAAACATTCTGGATGCTCATGATTGTTGGCATAACAGTCACAGTGCTCCTTTTCATGGAATCTGGGAGACTATATGCCGGCTTTAACGATGAACCTGTGATGATCGCATCTATAAGTGCCTTTTCTATTTTGGTTAGTCTAACCGCGCAATATGAATTGCTGACCGATGAAAATTTCAAAGGATCTTTCCATATCGATGTCGACTAAACAGCCGTTAAAAAATATTTATCCATATTTGTTAATAATTTTTTTTGCGAAAGTGATTTTTTTAATGATAACACCTATCTTTACACAGTATCACTCCTGACCAGTTGAAAAATTCCAATCGTTAATTCCGCACCTTCTGACGACCAAATAAAAACCTCCAATCCAATATTTGCTATGAGAAAATCTTCGATTTTTCTTGCTAATATTTATTTGCCTGACTCAAACCGTATCAGCGACTTTTTACCGGATCGTCCGTTTTTATTTCGTTTCCCTGATTATTGTTTTACACAAGATAGGTATACTGCCTGAGCACGTGTACCGGCTAAGTATTTTTTGTAGTTGTATTTCAAACCGTAGTTCAGCCTGTTCTTTTATTCCAGTTTCAATGGCATAGAGAAGTTTGAATATTTGCGGTGTTAGTGTGCCCCTTTTTTTGACCCCTTACCCCTAAAATGCTTTTGAAAAAGCACAAGAATTACTAGTAACAACCGGGATATTAAATTCCTGGTTGTTATTCTTGTTTAAGGAAGCATGTAAAGAGGTGGCCTGTTTCATCAGTCATAACCGGGCAGTTTCATAGCAGCGTAAAGTTTTGTTGCACAAGTGTGCGACGCAACAGCAGTTGCCAACGGCACTAAAGCCGGGTTCAAAAAGATATTAAAAAAAATCCCCGCTTCTGCGGGGATCATTGTTACATCTTCTTTGCGTCTTCCAGAAACTTTGAAAGACCAATATCGGTAAGTGGATGTTTTAGTAATCCCAGGATTGAATCGAGCGGGCAGGTGCAAACATCGGCACCCAATTCGGCACACTTGATAATGTGGTTCGGGTTGCGGATCGATGCAGCTAATATTTCTGTTTCAAAGCCTTGTATAGAATAGATATGCGCAATTTGTGAGATGAGTTCTGTACCATCCCAACCGCTGTCGTCAATACGCCCGATGAACGGGGAAACATACTTTGCACCAGCTTTTGCTGCCAGGATGGCCTGGCCGGCAGAAAACACCAGCGTACAGTTTGTTTTAATACCGTTATCGGTAAACCACTTGATGGCCTTTACACCGTCTTTTATCATGGGAACTTTTACAATGATATTCGGGTGTATATCCGCGAGCTTTTTTCCCTCGGCGATTATTTCTTCAAAAGTAACAGAAAGCACTTCTGCGCTGATGTCGCCATCGACCAACTCGCAAATGGTTTTATAATGATTGTTGATCGCTTCTGTTCCTTTGATGCCTTCTTTAGCCATTAAGGAAGGATTGGTGGTAACACCATCGAGGATACCTAAGTCATTTGCTTCTTTGATCTGTGCGAGATTTGCTGTGTCGATGAAGAATTTCATGCTGCACGAAACCGCTGCTGTGGCGGTAAAATTTTTGTTTAGTTAATCCTGAGCATTTGATATACCCCGTCAGGAGACTTGGGGGTAAAATAAAAAAATGGCAGGCTTATTACATCGCACCGCTCAACCGCCTACTCTTGCTGCATTCCTGCCCTGGGAGGGTTCAGCAGGAGCTGGTCGTGTAAGACCTGCCGCTGCAAATATAGTGGTAGAATTGAAAAACAAAAGAGGTTTATTTTTTTATTGTTGCTGGTAGGTTCGGGAATTTACGGTTACAGCAGACACCAATTCATCGTACCGGTTGCCCAGCGAACGGTAATACACGAGTATCGTGTAAAGATTTTCCGTTTCCCAATAATCGCCATCGGTAAGGGCTGTTTCTGCCTTTGCATATTTGTTCCTGGCATCTTTTGTAACATAGGTATAGTTATAATATCCCTGTTTAAGCAACAGGCTTATTTCATATTCCCCTGTTTCGCCGTTAAAATGAAGTTTTGTTAAGTCGTTAAGATCGTAGTTGGTCATTTGCCCGACAATATAAACGTCTTGACCCGGGTATGGCTTGTTGCCGGACGGTATAAAATGAAAATGCACAGTGCCGTAATCGCCCTGCCACCAGGGATTATTGGCGTCGGTACAATCGATACTGAAAAAACCGTCGTAGTCCTGCACGGCAAGCCATCTCTCATGGCTCCGCTGAATATCGCCCCGCACATAAACATCTTCCGGTGTATTATTCCTGTTTATTTCCTGTATGTGCTCGCTCTGGTACCGGAAACTTCGCATATCAAGCCACCGGAATTCTTTGCCGGCGGGGAAAAGAAAATCCCGCTCACCGTTGTACTCGTAATTGTTGCCACGCATAAATAAAGGTTGCATACCCTTAATGGCATTGTCCCAGCGAAAATTCTGCAACACCACTACTTTCAGTTGTTGCTGCGGGTTAAGTATGTTCAACTTTGAATTATCGAGGGAGAATTGCACTTTATGATCTGTGTTGGTGACAGATGAGTTATAAGGCTGCTGTATTTTTACAGCAACGGTTACTTTATTATCAACGACCAATAGTCTTTTTGTGAATGCAAGTTTTGAGGTGTCGCCGTTCAGGAAAACTTTTAAAAGATAGTTTCCAGATTTTCTTATCTGGCAATTTTGTTCAGGCAGCATTACCTGGTAATGAATATACTTTACTTTGGCTATTCCTGAAACCCTATATTGGGTAATCCTGTTCTGGGTAAATCCTTCAATATAATCGAGAGCATTGAGGTCAAGTACATTCCAGTCAGCATCGCACAGTTGCCATGTGTAACTATAGTTTTTTATTCTTGCATCGAGGTCATCGAAATGCAGTTCCAGCCCACCAATTGCACCTAAGTTTATAACCGGGTAACTCATCTGGTTACCGCGTTGGAAGAATTTTATACCATTTATTTTGGGCATATAAACTTTATCCGGTTCACGTTGGGAAATGCCGGGTAAAGACAGTGAAAACAATAATACAATGGCGATTAGACGATTCATGTGACATGTTTAAAACAGGAAACTAAACTATGCAATAAACGTATAACATACGATTTAATTATAACAAAGCATATTTTGCTGCCATCGCTTAGCATTGTAGTTTTACGCCCTTCATGAATGTATCATCTTTCATAGCAAAACGGGTGGCATTTAACAGCCAGCGTAGCTTTTCCCGGTTCATTATAAGAATTGCTACTGCCGCTACTGCTTTAAGTGTTGCCGCAATGATTATCACCCTTGCATTTGTGAACGGCTTTCAACAGGCGGTGAGCCAAAAGGTCTTTGCTTTTTGGGGGCATATAAGGGTTCAGCAATATGAACCCGATAAATCACTGAATGCTGAAGATACTCCGCTAAAACATAACGATACTGTTTTACAAATTCTCAGGACAACGCCGGGCGTAAAGCAGGTTCAGCCTTTTGCCACAAAATCAGCGGTGCTCGAAAAGAACAAAGAAATCGAAGGCGTTCTGTTCAAGGGAATTGACGATACCTATGATTTCAACAGCATTAGACCTTTTCTTGTTGCGGGCTCGTGGCCAACTTTCAACGACACTTTTTACAGCCGGGAAATCGCTGTTTCCAGGCCTGTCGCCGATGAACTGCTCATTAATGTCAACGACAGCATCAACATCTATTTTATTTCGCCTGAAACCTCAGGGTCAAGTGTAAGAAGATTAAAGGTGACCGGTATCTTTAAAACAGGCATCGAAGAGTTTGATAAAACTTATGCCATTGGTGACATAAGGCTGTTGCGCCGCATCAACAACTGGAGAAACAATGAAATTGGTGGCTACGAGGTTTTCCTCAACGATTATAAGCGCATCGATTCCGTAAACAATCTTTTGTACGATGGCCCGCACCAACTGCCCGGCGCATGGATCAGCCGCTCTATCAGGGATATTTACCCGTTCATTTTCGATTGGCTAAATATACAGGACGTAAACCGTAACGTGATTTTTATCGTTATGTCCATCATTGCCATCATTAATCTCGTAACCTGCTTATTGATTCTCGTACTGGAACGAACAAGAATGGTCGGCATTTTAAAAGCCATTGGCGGCACCAACTGGAGCATTCAAAAAATATTTTTATATCATGCATCCATCATCTCCGGGAAAGGAATTTTATACGGCCTCTTCTTTGGCGTAGGCATCGCATTGCTGGAGCAATATACCGGCTTCATCAAACTCGACGAGGCTGCCTATTATGTTTCAAGCGCACCCGTACAAATTATTTGGTGGCAAGTGCTCGCTGTTTGCATCAGCACGCTTGTGGTTTGCTTTCTCTCACTCATTTTACCCACGCTTTTCGTAAGAACAATCAGGCCGGTAAAGGCTATCCAGTTCAGATAATTTTTAAAGCCGGCTGCTGTACTTCGTGGTCCCGCATGTGCGGAATTGTGTCACTCTTTGCATAGTTCGGCGCTATATGTTGCGTCGTGAAATGTAAAAGGTGATAGTCAGAATTTAACGCATGTCTTTCACGTTTGACGAAAAAAGATATTCAGCACATGTGTGCGACGCAACAGCAGCTGATGGACGCGAAATGCCGGCCCCACTATTCAATTGCCCTGCTTTAAAGGTTGCCCTTTTATTTTAATTGACCGTTCAGTTTATATAGGTTAACTTGTTAGACCGCAACTCACTTCTCTTTCTTTTTATTTTCTGCAAAGCTGTTCCCAACGATTTACAAAAGTTGCCGGGCTAAAAATGCATTTTATGGCAAAATTAAAAATCGGCGTTATCGACCTGGTAAGCAAAGGCCCGACCAATACTTTATGGGCAAAGATTATGCACGCAAACCTTGCCAGCGTTATGCCGCAAGTGGTGGCCACCTGGTGCGAACAGGAAGGCCACGACGTGAAAATGATCTGTTACACCGGCCTGGAAGATCTTCCCAATGAAGTGCCCAAAGATGTTGATCTTGTATTTGTCTGCTCCTTTACACAAGCTGCGATGCTCGCCTATTCACTGAGTAATTTTTTCAGAAGTCGTGGCATTGTGACCGTACTCGGCGGACCACATGCACGGTGCTATCCCGACGATGCCGTTAAATATTTTGACTATGTGCTTGGCTTTACCAACAAATCGACTATTCAGGAAGTGCTGGACAATTGCATGCCACAAAAGCCAACGGGGATGCAGCTCTCAGCCGGCCGGCAACCGGCAACCCTGCCCGGTGTAAAAGAACGTTGGAAATTTATTGAACCAACTTTGAAGAAGGCACCATTTCTTAAAATGGTTGCCATGATCGGCAGCATGGGTTGCCCCTATACCTGCTCATTTTGCATCGATTCTACCGTGCCATACCAGCCGCTTGATTTTGATGTAATGAAAGATGACCTTCGCTTTTTGCGCACAAAATTCAAGCGCCCGCTGATCGTTTGGCACGATCCAAATTTTGGTGTTCGTTTTAATGATAACATGGAAGCTATTGCCTCTGTGGCGCCTGCAAAAAGCTTTAAGTTTATTGCAGAAAGCAGCATGTCTATCCTAACAGAAGAACACCTGAAAGTGATGCAACACAACGGCTTTGACGCGATGCTGCCGGGTATCGAATCCTGGTTCGACCTCGGTAATAAGTCACGCACAAAACATATTGCCGGGCAACAGAAGCTAATGCAGATTGCTGAACACGTGAATACAATATTGAAATATATTCCTTACGTACAAACCAATTTCGTGTTGGGTATGGATAATGATGAAGGCGAACTTCCGTTCGAACTGACAAAGCGTTTTGTTGATTTGGCGCCTGCAGCCTTTCCGGGTTATTCTTTGCTGTCGGCCTTTGGTGAGGCTGCGCCACTTAACCTCGGGTATCAACGCGAAGGCCGCGTGCTTGGTTTCCCCTTTCATTTTCTCAACAATCACCTTGCAATGAACATAAAGCCGAAGCATTATGAATGGATCGACTTTTACAACAAAGTGATCGATCTCACGGAATACAGTTTCTCTAAACGAGCCATCTATAACAGGTTTAGAGCAACAAACTATTTTATTTCCAAATGGATGAATGTTATGCGTGCCATTTCGTCCGAAGGTTATGGCCGGCTTCGCTTCTATCGAAAGGTTCGTGAAAACCTTAAACACGATCACAATTTCAGGGCCTATTTTGAAGGTGAAACCAATGTGTTGCCAAAGTTTTATACTGATATTGTTCAAAAGGATCTGGGCATTTGGTGGCAATGGTTGCCGCCCGAAGCCATGCAACACGATCAGAATGCCTACCTGAATAAGACCCTTGCAAAACAAGCTGTAGTTGCGTAACAGTTGCTCGTTTGAAATACTAAGACAATAATGGAGCGGGCTGCGGTGCTGCTATCAGCAGTTGTTGTGTCACTCACTTGTACACCTCTATCGGAACGGGGCAAAAAGCAATTGCTCAGACTAGCTCGCAAGTGAACACCGTGCGCTGGTTATTTCAATACCCTTCCGGCACCGCGGTATTTCGTTTTCCAGTAAGACTCGTTGAGATCGCTGATGATTACGCCACTGCTTACAGAAGCATGCGCAAACTTATTGTTGGCAATATATACGCCAACGTGTGAGATACCTCTGCCTGATGTTTGAAAAAAAACAAGGTCACCTTCCGTTAATTCATAGGAGTCGATATGGGCACTGCTGTCGTATTGTTGCTGTGCAGTACGGGGAATATGTGTTTTATAAACTTCGCTCATAAGCGTTTGTGTAAAAGCAGAGCAATCGATACACGACTCGGTAGAACCACCCAAACAATACTTTGTACCCCACCAGTAATCGATATTCTCAAACAATAACATGTTAGACACCGATTCAACCGGAATATCTAAAATGGTCGCATACTTCACTTGCATGTAAGCTGCATCTTCAAGGTTTTTTGTATTGAATGGTTTGGGAGGGATTGATTTTGCAGGGCTCGTTCCTTCAATTTTGCTTACCCGCTGTGTGCCCGGCGTTACGCTGATATCATCGAGAAACCGTGGACTCTCGCCGTTGTTGGTATTGCTTTTTTTTGAGGATCCGGAATTGTCTTTCGCTGCAAGATGCTGCATGCTTTTACAACTGGTAAAAGCAACTGACAACAGCAATGCATATCGTAAGTATAAACGGTTCATCAACGTTGCAATTTAAGCCCATCAGCCGTTCAGGGCAAATGAAGTGAAAAACTTTTTGGTAATTCTACGAGGGAAACGCAGGATGTGGATAAATATTGGCTTCTTTCACTGCCTGCAAATGGCGAAATTCGCAAATTGACTTGAGCCTGTGGCATTTGTTGTCCGCACAGCATTCCCGGAACCTGAAGTGTGCGACGCAACAACAGCCAAATACTGATATTGAAGCCAGGCTCGAAAAAATATAAAATACAGAGGAACCAGGATATGACGTTTTCTCATCTGCATGTACACACACAATATTCGTTGCTCGACGGAGCTGCATCGATAGAAGCATTGTATAAAAAAGCCGGGAAACTAAACATGCCCGCTGTAGCGATAACTGACCACGGTAACATGTTTGGCGTTTTTGAATTTGTAAAACAGGCATGGAACAATACGAAGGTTGTTGGCAAAACAGAAGACGGGAAAGATATCCTTGAACCGGTAATAAAACCTATTGTCGGCTGCGAATTCTATGTGGTGCAGGACCGCCATCGCAAAACTTTCTCAAAAGAACAAAAGGATGAACGCTACCACCAGGTATTGCTGGCAAAAAACAAAAAAGGTTACGCCAACCTGGTAAAACTTACCTCGCTTGGTTTTATTGAAGGTATGTATAGCAAATACCCGCGCATAGATAAAGAGCTGATCGAAAAATACCACGAAGGTCTTATTGCAACAACATGCTGTATTGGTGCATATGTTCCGCAGACAATTTTACACGATGGCGAAGAAGCAGCGGAAAAAGAATTCAGGTGGTGGCTCAATATGTTTGGCGATGATTATTATGTAGAACTACAGCGCCATAATATAAAGGAGCAGGAAATCATCAACAGCACATTGTTGAAGTTTGCCAAGAAGCACAATGTGCCGGTCATCGCAACCAATGATAGCCATTATACAGACAAAGACGATTACAATGCCCACGACATATTGCTTTGCATCAACACTGGTGAAAAGCAGAGCACACCCGGCTTTGACGATTTTGTAAATGACGACATTCATTTAAAGAACAGGCGCTTTAAGTTTCCGAATAACCAGTTTTATTTTAAAACACAGGAAGAGATGTACGATCTCTTCAGTGATATTCCAGAAGCGCTCGATAATACCAATGCCATCGTTGATAAAGTGGAAGTGCTCAACCTGAAGAAAGACATACTGCTGCCCGCCTTCCCAATTCCAAAAGAATTTCAAACCAGCGATGATAGCAATATAAACCAATGGAATTTTCTGCATCACCTGACATATGAAGGAGCGAGGCAGCGCTACAGTGAAATAACGGAAGAGATTCGGGAAAGGCTTGACTTCGAATTGTTCACCATAAAAACGATGGGCTTTGCCGGTTACTTCTTAATTGTGAGTGATTTTATTAAAGCAGGCCGTGATATGGGTGTATTTGTCGGCCCCGGCCGCGGTTCTGCTGCCGGTAGCGTGGTGGCTTTTTGTATAGGCATCACAAACATTGACCCGATAAAATACAAGTTGCTGTTTGAAAGATTTTTAAACCCTGACAGAAAGTCGATGCCCGATATTGATACAGATTTTGACGATGATGGCAGGCAGAAAGTGATCAACTATGTTGTTGATAAATATGGCAAAAACCAGGTGGCGCAGATTATAACCTACGGCACAATGGCTGCTAAGATGAGTATTAAAGATGTGGCACGGGTAATGGATCTTCCTTTAACAGAAAGTAATGCGCTGGCTAAAATGGTTCCCGACAGGCCTGGTACCGACCTAGGCCGTGTACTTACTGCGCCAATGACCGCAAAAGAATCAAAAGACGGGCAAAAATCATTGGAAGATAAAGAAGGTTATGGCGGCGAAGAACTGGAGAACATAAAAAAACTGCGGGAAATTTATCATGGCACAGATATTCGTGCGCAGGTTTTGAAAGAAGCAGAGCGACTCGAAGGGTCCGTTCGCAACACCGGCATTCATGCAGCCGGTATCATCATTGCGCCGAAAGACCTCACCGATCTAATTCCTGTTGCTACCGCGAAAGACTCAGACCTCTGGGTAACGCAAATCGAAGGGAGCGTAATTGAAGAGTCTGGTGTAATCAAGATGGACTTTCTTGGTTTAAAAACCTTGTCCATTTTAAAAACCGCATTGGAACTGATCAGGCAAAACCACAAAGTTGATGTTGACCTGGATAATATCCCTCTCGATGATGAGAAGACCTTTGAACTTTATCAGCGCGGCGAAACCAATGGCACTTTTCAGTTTGAAAGTGTGGGCATGCAAAAATACCTGCGTGAATTGAAGCCCGACAAGTTTGCCGATCTTATTGCGATGAACGCGTTGTACCGTCCCGGCCCGATGGCTTATATACCGCAATACGTAGCCCGCAAACATGGCCGGGAGGAAGTGGTGTATGACCTCGATGTAATGAAAGAATACCTGGAAGAAACATACGGCATTACGGTGTACCAGGAACAGGTGATGCTGCTAAGCCAAAGTATAGCAGGCTTCTCAAAAGGCGATGCCGACGTGTTGCGTAAAGCAATGGGTAAAAAAGACCGCAAGACGCTGGATAAAATGAAAGGCAAGTTTATGGATGGCGCGACAGCAAAAGGCCATGCAAAAGAAACCCTCGAAAAAGTGTGGACCGATTGGGAAGCCTTTGCTCAATACGCTTTCAATAAATCGCACTCCACCTGTTACGGGCTGGTGGCTTATCAAACAGGATATTTAAAAGCCCACTACCCGAGCGAATATATGGCTGCCGTTTTAAACCATGCAGGTGCTATTGAAAAGATCACCTTCTTCATGGAAGAGTGTAAACGCATGGGGCTAAAAGTGCTCGGCCCCGATGTAAACGAATCGTTGAAAGGTTTTGCGGTAAACCTGAAAGGCGAGATCAGGTTTGGCCTCGGCGGTTTAAAAGGTGTTGGTGAAGCAGCGATCGAGAGTTTGATCGATGAACGCAACAAAGGCGGCCATTATAAAGATATTTTCGACCTTATCAAACGCGTTAACCAGCGAACAGTAAATAAAAAATCAATTGAAAGTCTTGCTTATGCCGGCGCTTTCGATTGTTTTAAAGAAATACACCGTGCGCAATATTTTTACACCCCCTCCGGGGAGACCATGAACGGCATCGAACGCATCATTCGTTTTGGCAACGTGTTTCACAACAATAAACAACAAAGCAGCAACAGCTTGTTTGGCGACAGCATAATGCCCGAGATCGCTACGCCTAAACTTCCTTCCTGCGAAGAATGGACGCTGACCGAAAAACTGGATTTTGAAAAAGAAGTGACCGGCATGTTTATGAGCGGCCACCCGTTGGATCATTTCAAATTCGAGCTGAAATATTACGGTATTATGCAGTTGAGCGAATTCAACGAAGTGAAAGACTCAGCAACGCTTACAGCCGCCAACGCCAACCGCAATTTTCGTATTGCCGGCCTGGTGGTTGATGCTCAGCACCGCGTTACAAAAACAGGCCGCAACTTTGGCATTTTGACCATTGAAGATTTTAGCGGAAAAGCCGAAATAGCTTTGTGGAGCGATGATTATGTGAAGTTTCAAAACTATATGGAGAAAGGCAACAACCTCGTGGTGAATGGATTTTTCAAGCAACGATTTAACAGCGATCAGTATGAGTTTAAAGTAATGAGTATTTCTTTGCTTGAGACACTCAAACAAAATCTTACCAGGCAACTCGACATCAATATTGCTTCAGCGCGCATCACACAGGAGTTTGTTGAATTTGTCGATGACAATGTGCGCAAAAACCCCGGCAAGTCCTCGCTACGTTTCAACATCAGCGAAAGCGACGAAAATCTACGCGTAACACTTTACACGCTTGAAAAAGGCTTCTCTATGAACGAAGAGATGGCATATTATCTCATGAACAATCCTGATGTGGAAATAAGCGTCGCACTGGTTGGGTGATGATATTTTTGGGTCCTTTTTTTGTATGTTTAGGTTTTTTGTTATGCGTCAGTGCCGGATTATCAGGCATCACACTCTTGTGCGCCTTGCGCAAAGGTCACCAAAAACAAAAACATTTTTCTAATACTCCGTAGTATACTTGTTAACCATAGCCAAACCGGGCACAGCACCACTGCAGCTGAAGTGTGCGACGCAACAGCAGCCCCACAAAGTGGTGAAGCCTGGTACATAAAAAACAGCTCCATTATCTTCAACAACGTTTGCTGCTTTCTGAAAATCAATTTACCGATTGCGTAAACAGCGTTTCCGATTCCGTAAGCATGCTCGTTTATTGCGCAGTTCTTTTGCAGCAGAAAAAATGCTTATGAAAATAGTGACATGTGTTATACTGGCGATGTTTTGTAGTTTCTCTGTAAATGCACAAGCCGGTCACGGCACCGTAAAAGGAAAGCTAACCACCGTTGATGGAAAACCCGCGGCGTTTGTTACCGTTTTTTTAAAAGATACGCGCTTGAAAGTGCTCAGTGATGAAAAAGGTAATTATGTATTCAGCAACGTAGAAGACGGCAGGTATAGTGTGATCGCTGCTCATGTTGGATTACAAACACAATCTGTTGAAATTGCGGTTGCCAACGGCGAAACAAAGAACATAGATTTTACATTAAAAGAAAGCGCAGAAGAACTCCAGGAAGTGATCGTTACCGGAACGAGAGGGCCTAACAACCGCACCACCAACCTCGGTAAGCTGCCTGTGATGACAAGAGAAATCCCGCAAAGCATCACTGTGATTGGCGAAGTGCTGATGCGCAACCAGCAGGCACAAAGATTAAGCGATGTGATTAAAAATGTAAACGGTGTTTATCTCGGCACAACCCGTGGCAGCGTACAGGAATCGTTTTATGCGCGTGGTTACAATCTCGGCGCTAACAATATGTTCAAGAACGGGTCGCGCATCAATACGGGTGTAATGCCAGAAATAAGCGGGCTTGAAAAAGTAGAAATACTTAAAGGCAGTGCAGCAATATTGTATGGGAACGTTGCTCCCGGCGGCATCATCAATATGGTGACCAAACAACCCAGGTTCAATTTTGGTGGCGAGGTTTCGATGCGTGCCGGCAGCTATGATCTTTACAAACCCTCCTTTGATGTATATGGGCCCATTTCGAAATCTGTTGCTTATCGTGTTAACGGAACATTCGAATCGATGAACAGCTACCGCGATGAAGTAAGTTCAAAAAGATACTATGTAAATCCTTCTTTCCTGTTTAAGCTAAGCGGCAAAACAGAAATTATTGTTCAGGGTGACTACCTGTACAGTAAGTTCACTCCAGACTTTGGTACTGGGTCAATATTAACGGAACCAAATACACTTGCAGACCTTGGCCGCAGCAAATTCCTCGGCACCCCCTGGCAGTATAATATTGCACAACAGGCAACAGCATCAGTTGAATTACGGCATAAATTCAATGATTCATGGAGTATTAACACCATTGCTTCTTACCAGCAATTCAATCGGGATTATTATGCCACCGAAAGAGTTCAAATACAGACCAACGGCGATTTTTACAGGCCGTTGAACAAGATAAAATCAGAAGAAGAATATTATGTGGCACAGGCCAATCTAACCGGTAAATTCAGAACATGGCATATGAAACATACGCTGCTAAGCGGTATGGACGCAGAGCACTACTTAACCTCAACATATGCCTTTACAAATCCCACAACTTTCGACACTATTAATATTTTTGACGACGATAAATACGAGGCACGCACAGATATTCCCGCGGCGCTTGAAAAGACATTGGTAAAAACACCCGTCAACAGGTTTGGCGTATTTGTACAGGACCTGGTTGCCATTTCGCCAAAGCTGAATTTACTTGCAGGTATTCGCTGGTCAATACAACAATCGCCTGCGGCCACCACAAATTATTTATTGTTTTCAGACAGTTCAACAAAAGGGGTTTACAAAGCTGACCGGGCATTTTCGCCGAGGGTTGGGTTGGTTTACAAACCAACAGCATCCACCGCGCTGTTTGCGAGCTATTCCAATTCTTTTGCACCCAATACCGGAACGGATATTTATTACCGGGCGCTTTCTCCTTCCATCATCGACCAGTTTGAACTGGGTGTTAAGAACGACTTTTTCAAAGGATTATTAAGTGCGAACCTTACGCTGTACATGATCGTAAACAACAACCTTGCCCAAACAGCGCAATTCGACAGCGCCGGCAATGAAAACAGCAACATCAATCTTAAAGAACTTGTTGGAGAAACCAACAGTAAAGGTGCAGAACTAGACATTACGGTTCGCCCTGTTAATAATCTAAGCATTACAGCGGGGTACAGTTATAACGACATGCGTTATTCAAAAACACCCGATACCAAAGGGAGTTTTATCGAAGGTGAAAGGCTCGTGAACACTCCGCAACATACCGCTAACGGAAGCGTGTTTTACACGTTCAACAGCTTCGCCGTAAAAGGTTTAAAGATTGGAGCCTCTGTCTTTTACACCGGCAAACGCTATGGTGGATACAACAATACTGTTGGTCAAACGCAGCAATATTCAAGGCTTATACCGGTTGATGGATTTACAACCATCGATCTTTCTGCCGGCTACAGTATTAAACACATTTCCTTCATGGCGAAGCTTTCAAACCTCAGCAACACATTCAGTTATATCGTGCATGAGAATTACAGCGTTAACCCGATTGCGCCAAGACAATTGATCGCAACAGTCTCTTATAATTTTTAGTCTTTAAACACAATATGGATGGTGATGTTACAGGCGACAGCATAATGCTGATCTTATATGTCGCCTGTCAGCGAGGAACTATTTGGAACCGCACTCGTGTACGTTCACTTTATCAGCAACATAAAAAAACAGCGAAACATATTGCTTCGCTGTTTTTAAAAATTAAGTATACACACCGGGAATTATGATTTCATGTTGATAAACTGTAACGGAATACCAAGATTGGCTGAACGGCAGGCTGCAATCGCTGATTGAAGATCGTCGATCTTTTTGCCGGTAACGCGAATAACGTCGTCCATTATTGCGGCCTGCACTTTCAGGTCGGCATCCTTGATAAGTTTGACTATCTTTTTCGCATCTTCCTGTTTAAGGCCATTTCGAACACTTACTTCTTTTTTTACCACCTTCCCGCTTGGGTAAGCATCTTTACTAAAATCAAAAGCGTTGGAGTCTATCCCCTGCTTCATACTGCGGCTGATGATAACATCAATCACCTGCTTCATCTTCATGTCGCTTTCCACTTCAATATTTACTTTAAAGTCTTTCTTATTCAGGTCGATAGAGACGGGCGAATTTTTAAAATCGAACCGGTTGGCTATTTCTTTCTTTACGGTGTTAATGGCGTTGTCAAGCGTTTGCAGATCAACTTTGCTGGCAATATCGAATGATGGCATATATTGTTTTTTGAGTTCGGTATTAAAAAGTAAGGTAACAAAAATACAAATGTTCATTTTATAAAATAGCGGCTTTTATTTAGTGTTACCAAAGCCGAAGAGTGCGACGCAAGAGCCGATGCCATGAAAGGCTACAGCCCGCAAACAAAGAAAAAAGCCCCGGTGGAAACCAGGGCCGGTATAATGCACATGAGAAAAAAATTATTGCTGACCGTTACCCAGGTTCATCCTGTTCTGCTCATCTTCTGCTCCCGTAGACCTGCGTCGTGACTGTTGCCCGCTGGTTTTCCCAAAACGGTAGGTGAAGGTGAGAATAACGCGGCGGTTGTCCCAGTAACTGTGAATTTGTGTATAGCCTTTGTCGAGATCTGTGCTTCCACGGAAACTCATGAGGTAAAAGGGGTCTCTTACGTTAATGCGCACCGCACCTTTCTCTTTTAAAATTTTCTTGCTTCCACCCAGCGAGAACATGCCCATCGGTTGTGCAAGTATATTGCTGCTTGCAAGATTTTCTGAATTATAAAACCCGCTGACTTCTGCTGCCCAGCCTTTGTTAAAAGTAAACTGGCTACTGAGATTTGCTTCAAACGAAGTGAGGCTCACATCTATTTGTTCGTTGTCAATTACGCCTTTATAATGGTTGTTAAACACATTGCCGAATACATTTAGTGTCCACCATTTATTAAACTTGCGGTTATAGCTAACGGCCAATCCGATGTTTTTATTTGAAGCAATATTTTCTTTGGTTTGATAAGTTGTGTAATTGGAATCGCCGGGCTCTTTCGTAGTAATGAGTACATCGTTTATAATGTCGGTAATCGTTGTGTAGTTCGCCGAGATATTCAACTGCCCTTTGTAATTATAGCTAACCTCGATATTATGGCTAAACTGCGGTTGAAGATTAGGATTTCCCTGCCGGTAAGTATAACGATCGAGCTGGTACTGGAAAGGATTAAGATCCTGGTAACCCGGCCTTTCAATTCTTCTGCCATATGATACCGCGAAACTGTTGTTATCCGTAGCCTGGTAACTCATATACGCGGTTGGAAACAACTTGGTATAATTCTTTTTGAACGACTCGCCTTTTGTTACCTGGTTGCCTTCGGCAATTGTTTGCTCGGCGCGCAATCCTAACTGCAGGCCGAACTTTTTAATCTGCCGCTGAAGGTTTACGTATGCTGCATTGATGTTCTCTTTATAGATAAAGTGATTGCTGCGCGATTCATCTTTTTCCCACGAACCTGTTTCCGTTTCATAAATGCTGTACTGGGCGTCGTTATCCGTTTTTACATAACTCAATTTTACACCGGCTTCAAATGTGCTGTTATTTTTCATCGGTTGCTTGTAGTCACTTTTAAAACTGTAGATATCGATATTGCCGGGCAGGTAACCTTTTAGCAAAAAAGGTTCTTCCGATGGCTTGCCATCCGCGTTGTATAAATAGTTATCAGAATACTGGTTGCCTTTGGTACGGTATAAAATATAATCGAGATCGGCTGATATCTCTTTGCCGGAAGTATCGAGCTTTTGTTGAATATTGAAATTGAAGCCAAGGTTTGTCCATGGGTCTTTTGTTTGCGACCTCGCATTGTTGTATTGCACAAAATTGTGCATGCTGTCGTAAATATTTGCTGTGCCGCTTGATGTAAATTTCCTGTCATCGACTAACCCGTTAACGGCAAAACCCAAAGTGGTTTTCTTACTGGCGAAGTAATCAATCCCTGTTTTAAAGTTGTGTGGGTAGCCATTGAATTTACCGTATGTATGCTGTTCGGAATACCTGTTAAATGCTGACTCCCTGCTTTCACGAAGACTGCGATTGATGGTAATATCATTGAACCCCTCCCAATGAGAATAGCCATAGTTGCCGTAAATGTTGGCCTTTCCCTTTCTCCAGTTGAAATTAATATTGCTGGTGCTTTTAAAATATTTTGCAATGATGGCACTAGTTGAAAAATTGGCATTAAACCCATTGGCCGAACTCTTCTTCGTTTTGAAATTGATGATACCGGAATTACCCGATGCATCATATTTTGCCGGCGGCTGAGACATGATTTCGATCTGGTCAAGTTGATTTGCCGGCATGTTCTTAAGGTAGTTGGTAAGGTCTTGCCCACTCAGGTAAGCTGGTTTCCCATCAATAAAAATCATTACGCCCTGCTTTCCCTTCAGGCTGATATTACCATCGTTATCCACCGTAACGCCGGGTGATTTTTCCAACATCTCCAAAGCCGAAAGGCCTGTATTGGTGGGCGATGCGTCAACATTAACAACGGTCTTGTCGATTTTTGTTTCTACCAATGGCCGTTGTGCAGCAACACTTACAGCTTTCAAAGATTGCGCAACAGCGTGCAATTGTATAGTCCCTGCATCGGCAAACTGTTTCGTTGCATCTATGTTGAGATGACCGGTAATATAAGTTTCATAGCCCACAGCCTGAATCTTTAAAAGAAAATCGCCGGGCTTAATTTTATCAATTTCAAAAAGGCCGGTCTTATCAGTTATCGCCATCTTTTGAACAGTGGAATCTTTTGCATTCAGCAAGTACACAGTCGCGGCTTCAACGATTTTATTTTCAGTTGATCTTACCGATCCTGTTATTCTTGCGTTTTGTTGTGCAAATGCTGCAACCGGTACAGAGCAGGCAATCAGCAATACAAAACGTTGGTAGATACTTTTCATGTTGCAGTAATGTTGGTTCAAAAACTACGTTCAATTTCGTAGTGCTAAATTCAATGACTGCAACGGTGTGGAAACGCAAAAATGGATAAACGGAGAACTGTTTGTATTAAAGGATACCGTTTATCAAACCGAAATGATAAACGGAAAATAGCTGGTGACGAATGAAAAAAAACTAAAGCAAATAAAAAACGAAAGGGGGGTTATGGTATTTTAAAATGATCTCCTGCAGTGTAGATACTCATCTTTGCATCGCTGAATTTGATAAGGCCCTTATTGTCAATTTGCAAATGTTCCGGTTCACGCATTACGATTACCTGGCTCTCTCCCACTATCTTTACTTCTTTGTGATGCACAACAATTGCGGTGCTTTCATCTATACCAACACAAGTAAACGTGGGGAATGCAGCCAATGCAGAAAGCATCCTGTTATACCTGCTTCTGACAATAAAATGCTGGTCTATGATCACCGAATCGAGCAGGCCAAGCCCTTCGTGGAATTCCACATTTTTATCCCAAAGCCTGTCAAATGTTGAATGATAAATCGTATCACCACGCAACTGGTTGCCCGTTACCATATACTTGCTCATCACAGCGGCGCCGGCACTCGTGCCCGATATCGTTGAGCCGTTTTCATACGCTTCATGAATGACATTATAAAGCGGTGTATGCAAAACAACTTTCATAAACCGCTCCTGGTCTCCGCCGGTAATAAAAATAAGCTTGGCATTTTTCACAGAATCAAGTCTTGTTTTGTCACTCGTTTGCGCTCTTGTGAAATTCAGAAACGCTATATAGTTGCTGCACCATTTCTCCAGGTCAGACTTTATATAGAAATAGGAAGAGTCAGGTTCTGCACTCGACATTGGCAAAATGGCAATATAGTCTTTCGATGAAAGGCCCGCAGTCTGTAACAGCGATTTTACCAGGCCATCGGTTCTGTCTCCACCACCAATAATAAATAGATTGCCTTTGGCTGATGAATTATTTTGTGCTGTAGCAAAAAAACAAACTGCAATAAACAGCGCGGCTGTTGAAGATATTTTTTTAATCATTTGCTGGAATTGATACCCGGGTTATTAAAAGATCGATTTTTTTGTCGCCAGCATTATAACGCTGTTCAGCACCTGTTGCGCCTGTCCCGGGAGGGACGATTCGGGATCGCACACTTCATCGTTCAACGAGAATGGCAGCTCTCCCTGCCATCCGCTTTCGATTTACCCATGTCGAAGCTTGTTTTGTAAAACTCCGGCTACAGTTATCTACTTCCGCTCTTCGAAACCCGATTTGCATAAGGCAGCATAAAATTTATCAACCAGCGTTACATCGGATAAGAAAGCCCCAACGTAAGGCCTCATTACATCGTGCAGAAAAGGAAAACTTAGGATTAACTCAGCATAACTATTTCTGGCCTCATTCATTTTATCCTGCTCAACATAACAGGCAATTTTTATCAAAAGCTCCCAGGCAACTTCAGGCCTGTTCATTTTGTCAGCCCAATAGAAGGCGTTTTCATATTCACCCCTGCTGAAAAAATAAAAGGCAAAACCCGCGTTAAAGAACCACTGGTAATAGGGATTCAGCTTAACAGACTCTTCCAATATTCCATAACCTCTGTCATATTCCCCGCAACAGATAAGTACAAAACCCATTGCGCCCATAATGCCCGCTTCCCATGGCTTTATTTGCGACCAGTCTTCAATGGCCTTTAAGCTGATTGTTTTGTTATGCAGGAACATCCCGGCAATGGCAATTGTTTGGTAGGCATGCTGACAGGTTGGATCAATTCGTATGGCGGTCCTTGCAAAAGCTACCGCTTTTTCCAGTTGGCTTTCTACCAACTTACTTTTAAATCCCATGAAATGGCCGCCGACAAATATTTCGCCCAAAACTGCCCAGCCCATTGCATAACCCGGATCGGTCTCAATTGCCGTATTCATGGCAGCTTCAGCAGTATAAAAAAATTCTTCGGAAAGGTTGCCGACAAAATTATAATACCAAAACATTGCATCATAAAAAGTAGCATCCGGGATATTGCCGTGCGCAGTTATCCTTACAATGCTGCGGGATATGGCACCGTAGTGACCCGCAGTCTGGCTCACCACATACCAAACAATCTCATCCTGTACTTCAAAAAGATTGGCACCTGTATAATCACGTTCGTAAGAATTAGCCCATACCTGTTCCCTCGTTTCGGTACGCGTTAATTGCACCCTTATTCTTAAATGCCGGTCATCCTTTTGAACAGTGCCTGTAAGGATATACATAGCACCCAATACCATCCCGGCTTCCTTAATATCATTTATTTTCCCAATAATATTGCGGCAGGAATAATAAGAGATAACAGACAGTTCTGAGTACCGTGTAAGCGCTGTGCTGATATGATCTGCCAGGCCATCGGCAAAAGCAACTGCCGATGCATCGCTGCTAACATTATTAAATGGCAGAACGGCAACTGTAATTCTTTTACGTGACGCAGGCTGTTGCTTCTTCAGCTCCTGGGTCGATTGCTGTATGGCTCCTGTATTGGTAGAAAATGCCGGCACGTACGCGCCCTTCGGTATACCAATAGTAATGCTATCATCCTTTCCAGCGCCCTGGTAATACTCGTTCAACGCACGCCGGAGCCTGCCCGCATGTATCCGCACAATCGGGTCTGATTGTGGGTTAAAGTCATTTCTTCGGGAAAGTACCTTTATGGCAATAATATATTCTTTCAATTCCGACTCACGACCCGCCAGCGTCTCTTCTACTATAAACCTCAGGAAACGTGATAATGTCCCCGAGTTTTGAAATGGCTCCGTCATTAACACCCTTTCCAACTGCGCGTTTACGAGCTCCGGGCTAAGTTCCTTTTTGGTCACTTTTTACGTTTGCTTTTACTGTATTTTACTGTATTAAATTGCACGGCTTCAGCACGTTCATTTAATATTGTAAGTAAATCGCAATATAGAGAATGTTTTTAAGCTTAGATAAAAATGCAAAAAGAGTTAGACTATATAATTAACAGGTTTCCCGAATACAGGGGTAAATTAATGGAGCTATTCAGTTCAAATGACGATTTCAGGTCGCTGTGTGATGATTACTGGCAATGCAGCCAAACCGCATCACGCTTTAATGATAATTCAATTGAACATGCCCGTATGGAGAATAGCTACAAAATGTTAAGACTTGATTTGGAACAAGAAGTTTTACATTTTCTCAATATATGAGTATTTTCATAAAATTATAACCAGCAAATTTCTTTTAAACGTCAGTCGCAAACATTAACATGAAAATGAAACGTATTCTTCTAGGTATGGCCTTCGGAGCCACCTTCGCATCGTGTGATCAGCCTAAAAAGGCCGACGCTGAAACAACAAACGAAAAAAAACCAAACGTCCTTATCATTGTTGCCGATGACCTCGGGTACAGCGATATTGGCCCGTTTGGTGGCAATATTCAAACCCCCATTATCAATGACCTTGCAAAGCAGGGTATGCTGTTTTCCAATTTTCACGTGCTCCCTACCTGTTCTCCAACCCGCTCTGCCCTGCTCTCGGGCAACGATAACCACGTTGCGGGTTTAGGCATCATGGGTGAGATGGACTATCCTGCATTACACCATCTGCAATTGCCCGGCTACTCAGCTGAATTGAGCGAGCAGGTGGTTACCATCCCCGAAGTATTAAGAACAAATGGCTATCATACTTATATGACCGGCAAGTGGCACCTGGGTGAAGGCCCCGGTCACGATCCTTTCGACCGTGGATTTGAACAAACATTTATCCTCGGTACAGGTGGAGGAAGCCATTTTAATGACCGCAAAGCATTGTCGCTGCTTCAACACATGGAGTATACAAGAAATGGGAAGATTGTTGACCCGCCGCAGGATTTCTATTCCTCCAGGAATTATACCGACTCCATGCTGCAGTTTATCGACAGGAATAAAACCGATGGCAAGCCTTTCATGGCATTCCTCTCGTTCACCGCGGTTCACGATCCCCTCCATGCGCCAAAAGAGTATATAGACAAATACAAAGGCAAATTTGATATGGGTTGGGATTCATTATGGACCTTGCGACTGAAAAACCTCCAGGCACTTGGTATCGTTTCCAAAGATGCAGCCAACTTTATCAAAAACCCCGCAATTCCAAAGTGGGACAAACTAAGCCAGCACGACAAAGAAGATTTCGCCAGGGACATGGAAGTATATGCAGCCATGCTGGATTACATGGACATGAGTATTGGCCGTGTTTTCGACTACCTGAAACAAAATGGCATGTATGATAACACAATGATCATATTCATGTCAGACAATGGTGCAAACGGTGCCATGGCCACTGCCTATCCGGGCAATGC
The DNA here is from genome assembly GCA_002478885.1 of Chitinophagaceae bacterium UBA7600. Lineage (GTDB taxonomy): Bacteria > Bacteroidota > Bacteroidia > Chitinophagales > Chitinophagaceae > DLKC01. Next base: position 41,537 of record DLKC01000084.1, on the reverse strand, counting down.
CGATGGCAAATACCTCGGCTCTTTCAACAATAAAATGGAAAACCGCGGCCTGCAGAATTCTTATATAGAAATGGGTCCGGGTTGGGCACAGGCATCCTCATCTCCTTTCCGCATGTTCAAAGGTTTTGCTGCAGAAGGCGGTATCAAAGCACCTTTGATCGTAAAAATGCCCGGACAAATGAAAGATGCCGGACAGTGGAACAAAAACTTCTTCCATGTTACCGATATCATGCCTACAATCCTGGATATCACCGGTTCAACATATCCAAAACAAAACAAGGGGAAAGATATTCACCCACTTATCGGCAAGTCAATGTTACCCGTGCTAAAGGGCGATTCAACAGCCATTCACAACAACGACGGTATGGGTTGGGAACTCTTCGAAATGAAGGCTTACATAAAAGGCAACTGGAAAATTCTTCGCCTGCCTCAACCATTTGGCAGCGGCCAGTGGCAGTTGTTTGATCTTGAAAAAGATCCAGGTGAAACTACTGATCTGTCAGCAAAATATCCCGACGTAAAATCTTCGCTCATTCAGTCATGGGAAACCTATGCCAAACAAAATGATGTGTACGATCACAAAGGCCATTTTGATTCGGTATACCGTAAAAGTTATGGCGTGGATGACGATGATTAGTTAACCTGTAGATTTAGGTCTTTTTCTGAACCCGGCTTTTGCACAATGCTCAAGGCCTGTTGCGTCGCACACTTCAGGGTCCTGAACTATTTTCAACAAGATTGCCAGGTAATAGCAAATGGTCTGCAAAATTCACAGCCCTGCAATAACAACATTCGATAGCCCTTTACCGGAATATTGAATTACCTGATTAAAAACCACAATTTTTACACATGCGCTTAATCATCAAAAAGCAGCGGTTGGTTTGTATGCTGCTTGCAATTATGTTCCTGTTCGCCCAGCCAAAGGCCTTTGCTCAACAGGTAACAAAAGCCCGCCCTGCCCCTCCCGGCACATGGCAGCAAATCGGTTTAACAGTCGTCGACTTTAAAACAGACAGGGATGTGATCGTCGTTACCGGTGCAGACAACTTTCGTAAGTTAAAATTCCATGTTTTTGATGCAGCGGTGAATATGTTGAATATGCACGTGGTTTACGAAAACGAAGCGTTTGATAACATAGACCTGCGGTTTCTTATCCCGGCCGGCGGCGAAAGCCGCGTACTTGATCTTGTCGGCGGAAGCAGGCGAATAAAAAAAGTGGAGTTTTGGTATCGCTCACAAAAACCTGGCTTCAAAGGTAAAGCTAAGCTGGTGCTCTGGGGAATGAAGTAACAGGCATATGTGTACTTGCTGCCCGGTTCTATACGCGGGAATGCAGCGCAATCCCATATGAACGGGGTTGCTAAAAATTAACAGAGCCTTTAATAAGCCATGTATTTTCTTCAGCACGATAAACACATTGCGATGAAACCGATCGTTACAAAACAAGGAGCCATTTTACAACTATTTATAACAGTGCTTATATTTTTCAGCTGCACAACTGTTGCGTCGGCGCAAAAAGCTGAGCAGGAAGAATTTTACAGGCACAGGTTTTCTGTTATGATGGCCAATGTGCACATTCCAAATATGGACGGCGTAGAAGGGCAGAATAAGTTTTCCGTGGTGCCCGCCTGGGGATTTGACTATGACTTTTGGTTTAACAAGCGTTGGGCGGTTGGGCTTCACAACGACCTTATTCTTCAGCAATACAAAATAGTAAAAGAGGAAAATCACACAGTGGTGGAAAGAAGTTACCCGATCTCTATGTGCGTTACAGGCATTTATAAACCTTTTGAGCACCTCTCATTCGTTGGTGGACTGGGCAAAGAGTTTGAAAAAAACGAAAGCTTCGGCATGTGCAAGCTTGGCCTGGAATACGGATTCGAATTGCGTAAAGCATGGGAACTGAGCCTGAACCTCCAGTATGATAATAAGTTTAAGGCCTATGACAGTTGGCTCTTTGGGATAGGTATAAGCAAACGAGTTCGCTAAAAAAATACACAATCAAAAATTACGTTCAATATGACAAGTAAACTTTCCTGTTTTTTACTGCTGCTGTTTTGTGCAATGTCTGTGCTGGCCCAGGAAAACTGGCCACGAACACTTGACACAAAGGAAGGCGGCAAGATAACCATCTATCAACCTCAACCGGAAAAACTCACCGGCAACATTGTTACTGGCAGAACGGCTATTTCTGTAAAGCAGAAAACGACCGATGAACCGGTATTTGGGGTGTTATGGTTTACTGCCAACCTGGAAACAAACCGCGACAATCGCATGGCGATGCTGGAAAAGATAAAGATCAATGAATTAAGGTTGCCCGGAATAGATGATACGGTAAAGATCAATAAAATGAAAGCATTGCTTGAGAAAGAAGTGCCGAAATGGCAACTGAAAACAACCATCGATGAACTGGCTGCTACAGTTGAACAGGAACAAAACACAGCTGCCGACAACTTTAAAAACGATCCGCCAAAAATTATTTACGCCACGGAGTCGTCAACCCTGGTACTGATCGATGGTGCTCCAAAACTGGAGCAGGATGATCAACTAAAAATGAAACGCGTCATCAATTCCGCCTTCCTTATTGTGCAATATCCTGGCGACAACAGGTTTTATTTATATGGGGGCAATATTTGGTACAGTTCGGCCAACATCAGCAATGGCTGGGTAGCTGCAACCAAATTGCCTAAAGAGATCCAGGAATTGAACAAACAGATAAAAGAACAGGAAAAGCAACAAGAGCAGGCAAAGACTGCAGCCTCAACCTCAACAAGCCAGCCATCGGCTATAATTGTGTCAACTGAACCCGCAGAGCTGATACAATCAAAAGGCGCTGCAAGCTTTACAAATATTGCAGGCACGAACCTTTTGTATGTGTCAAACAGCGACGATAATATTTTCATGGATATCAGCACCAGCAAATACTATGTGCTGTTGTCAGGCCGCTGGTATACATCCGGCTCGCTGAAAGGAGCATGGACTTTTGTTGCCAGTGATCAGCTTCCGGCCGATTTTGCCAAAATCCCCAAAGGCTCAGAAAAAGATGCCGTGCTGGCAAGCGTGGCAGGAACCGAAGAGGCGCATGATGCAGTCGTTGATGCCCAGATACCGCAGACTGCTAAGGTAGACCGCGCAAGCGCCACCTGCACTGTTAAATATAACGGCGAACCTCAGTTCGAAAAGATCGAAGGCACAAGTTTGTACCTGGCCAAAAACACCAGCAGTACAGTGCTTAAATCCGGGAACAACTACTATTGTGTTGAAAATGCCGTATGGTTTAAATCAGCAACCCCCAACGGACCATGGGCTGTTTCCGACGAACGTCCAAAAGATGTTGACAATATACCCGCAAGCAGCGAAGCCTATAACACCAAGTACGTTTATATTTACGAAACCACCCCTCAATATGTATACGTAGGGTATACGCCCGGCTATCTTGGTTGTTATGTTTATGGGCCTGTGGTAATTTATGGTACCGGTTTCTACTACAATCCCTGGTATGGCATTTACTATTACCCCCGTCCTGTGACTTATGGATTCAGCATGCACTATAACCCCTATACAGGCTGGAGCATCGGCTTCCACTATAGTGTTGGTTTCTTTAGTTTCCATTACTATACCGGTGGCTACCACGGTTTCTGGGGGCCACCCATCTACAGGCCGCCATACTATCCCCATTACCATGGAGGCATGTACGGGGGCAGAGGGCCCGTGTATATTGGCGGCGATGTAAATATCAACATCGGCCACTCAGGAAATATCTATAACAATCACAAAGGCATAAGCACACGCGACATCAAGAGAACCGGCCCTAATAATAAGCCTGCAACCAACGACATCAAAAAGAACAATGTAGTGCTTGATAAAGATGGCAACCTGTTCAAACGCAACAATGAAGGTGGTTGGCAGCAACTGAACAACAAAGAATGGCGGCCTGCCAATAACGCTTCCAGCAATAACCTGAATAAAGAAATGCAAAGCAGGGAAAGAAGCGACAAACAAAACAGGAATTTCAACCAGTCAAACAGGCCTGCAAACACGCCCGCCAAACCAAAAAAACAATAACCGGGAAGTTGGTCATCATCCAACACTTCTATTTCATTCAATAGTTCAAAATAAAAACAAATAAAATGAAAACTTTGGCTAAAATATCCGTTTCACTGATCTGCATGTTTGTCGTTGTATTAGGCAATACGCACACCTGCTACGCACAGGATTCTAAAAAAAGTAAAGAAGCGGAAAAAGCCGAGGCAATAAAAGCCATGGTAGAATCAAAAACTTATGTCTTCAATGTGGAATCTGTAAGGCCAATGAAAGGCGGCACAAGGCATTTATCGCCGGGAAATACGCTGCGCGTGACGGCAGATACGGTCGTTGCCGACCTTCCCTATTTCGGCCAGGCATACCAGGCATCACTTAGTTCAGATGGCGGACTGAAATTTACCTCAACACAATTTGATTATACCGCGGCGGTAAGAAAAAAAGGCGGCTGGGATATTACCATCAAACCAAAAGATGTTCATACAGCGCAGAATATGCTGCTCACTATTTTTGACAATGGCACGGCACATCTGGACGTAAACTCGAGCGACCGCCAGCCAATCACCTACAACGGTTATATTGCAGACAAAAAACAATAACCACGTTTATACATTTAAATCAAAAATCAATCATTATGAAATCAATTGCAACCATTTGTATTTTGGCAATCGCATGTTCATCGATCATTTCCTGTGGCAGCGTCGTAAAGGTTTCTTCCGATTACGACAGGACGGCGGATTTTTCAAAATATAAAACTTTTGGCTTTTACCAGCTTTCAGATAAAAGCGAGTCAGTAAGCGAACTCAATAAAACCCGCATCATCAATGCCATCAAAGCCGAGTTGACAAAAAAGGGACTTACCGAGAATGATCAGAATCCCGATGTGCTGGTAAATGCCACAACCATTCTTGAAAACAAAAAATCCGTTTCGTCAAACACCAACTATTACGGGTATGGAGGTTATTATCGTCCTTATGCATGGGGCCCCGGCTTCAGCGGAACCACCACATACAATGTGTACGACTACAAAGACGGTTCATTGATCATCGATATCGTCGCTGCTTCCAACAAACAATTATTGTGGCAGGGCACAGGTAATAAAGAGATCGACAAACCTTCTAAAGATCCTGATCACGACATTGCAGAAGCTGTTGCAAAAATTCTCAGCAACTTCCCTCCTGCTGCTAAAAAATAAGTTTTCAAACTGTAGGCAGTTTGCTTGCCCGGCAAAGCGGTTTATTAAATCGCTTACCTGTTCAGCGGGGCAACACCACTACTGGCACATACATCATAAGCACTTGGCCTGGGCTACTGCATCGTCCGCATGCAGCAACCCGGGCCAATGTTGTTTTTACCGGTCAGTTGCATGTTGCCATAATTCATTGCTGGCTGTTGGCAATCCGGCGACTGCTGTTGCGTGGCAATGCTGCCTTAACTGGTATCGAATAATTGTGCTGCGGAACAAATGCAGCAACCTTCATTTTATTGTTGTTGAAAGCCCATTCGTGAACCAGCCGCGCGGGTGTGCGACGCAAGTAATGCCGCCATGTTGTACCATTGCCGGGCCTAAAAGATATTTGTGGGTAGATAAGGGTAGATAAATAGGTGATTCGTAAACTGGTAATGCCGGCTTCAACCAGACTATACTTTTGCTATTTGAGTTTTTGAAAGTATTTTCGCAGCCGCTTGTATCAAAAGGTCAAAGCTCGATCAGTATGTACAACTGTAAGAAGCGCTGGCCTTCTTTATAACCACAAAATAATTCAACACATATGGCTTACGACGTTATTGTAATAGGCAGCGGCCCGGGCGGATACCCTGCCGCTATACGTGCATCGCAGTTAGGTTTCTCAGTTGCTATTATTGAGAAGGAAAGCCTTGGCGGCATTTGTCTTAACTGGGGTTGTATTCCAACCAAAGCATTGTTGAAAAGTGCACAGGTTTACGATTATATGAAACACAGTTCGGCTTATGGCATCAATGCCAGCGGCGTGCAGCAGGATTTTCCCGCGGTAGTTAAACGCAGCCGCGGCGTTGCCGATAAAATGAGCAAGGGCGTACAATTTCTGATGAAGAAAAACAAGATTGACGTGATCATGGGCTATGGCAAAATAAAAGCCAAAGGCCAGGTGGAAGTAACTGCCGCAGATGGTACCAAAAAACTGGTGGAAGGCAAATACATTATTATAGCAACAGGCGGCAGAAGCCGTGAACTGCCCAACCTTAAACAAGATGGCAAAAAAGTGATTGGCTACCGCGAAGCAATGGTGCTTCCCACGCAGCCTAAGTCAATGATCGTTGTGGGCAGCGGGGCTATCGGTGTTGAGTTTGCCTATTTCTACAATGCCATGGGCACAAAAATTACCATCGTTGAATTTATGCCAAGGGTGGTGCCCGTGGAAGATGAAGAAATATCCAAAGAGCTGGAAAAGCAGTTTAAAAAGCAGGGCATAGACATTATGACCAATGCTTCTGTAGAAAGCGTGGATGGCAGCGGCACCGGCGTAAAAGCACTGGTAAAAAAGCAGGACGGCAGCACGGTTACTCTTGAAGCCGACATCGTGTTAAGTGCTGTGGGTGTAATCGCCAATATCGAAAACATTGGCCTGGAAGAAAACGGCATAAAAACAGAAAAAGGGAGAATTGTTACCGATAAATACCTGCAAACAAATGTGCCTGGCATCTTCGCCATTGGTGATTGCACGCCAAACCAGGCCCTGGCGCATAAAGCCAGCAAGGAAGGCATCAATGCGGCTGAATACATCGGCTACCTCGAAAAGAAATTCCATCACCAGCCGGAAGGCATCGACTATGGCAACGTGCCGGGTTGCACATACTGTGTTCCCGAAGTGGCTAGTGTTGGCATGACGGAGAAAGCAGCAAAAGATGCAGGCTACGACATTAAAGTGGGCAAGTTTCCTTTTATGGCCAGCGGAAAGGCCAGCGCTGCCGGTGCTACCGAAGGTTTTGTAAAGGTGATCTACGATGCAAAATATGGCGAGTTCCTCGGTTGCCATATGATCGGTTTCAACGTAACCGAAATGATTGCCGAAGCAGTGGTTGCCCGCAAACTCGAAACCACGGCACATGAAATATTAAATGCCATTCACCCCCACCCCACGATGAGCGAAGGCCTGAAAGAAGCTACCGCCGCAGCGTATGGTGAAGCGATCGATATTTAACGCTTAGTTCAGTTACGATAATAAAAAAGGAGTTCTGTTGAACTCCTTTTTTATTGTATGAATGCTGATATTTATCAGAAATCAGAATAAGCCGTAGCCTTCATTAAAATAATGTCGGCATGCGAAACATTGTTCTGGTATTCGGGCGCAGCAACGAGTTTTTTCCACTGCGGGTCATCTCCAAAAGCTTTCCAGTGATCTTCCCTTTGCTGCATGTTCTCAAAGCAGGTCATATACATAAGGTTGGGCATTTTGCTTCCCGCAATCACTTCGGCATAAAAAACTGCGTTAAAACCAAGCCGTTTAAACAGGCCGACCTCATCACCCGCGTTAAACATGGTCACTTTATTCCGGTACAGCTTTTCGGTAGGGCCTTCGTAACTCCGCAGTTCATAGATCTTATCGCTTACAGGAGATGACAATCTCGGTGCTTCCATCCTCGCCGCCAGTGGAAAAGCATACAACAAAATATTTTCCATCCTTACATAAGGTGGTGTTTTGTACGATGCGTCTATATAATCCTTACCCGCCATTTGATAATCTTTGTCAGCATCCAGCTTTTTGCGTATGTCAAGCACCTCCTCCGGCCTTTTTATGGTCTCAAAAACATAAATGATTTTATCTGTAGCCGTGTCGTTGGCAACTGGTTTAAAAACACCAATGTTATGCATGCCCGTCCTATGCAACGCAGGCAACAAAGCATCCTTGAGATAGTTGTCGATAACCGCTTCCTGTGCAGCACTCTTATAATGATATACTGTTATCTGGTAATACTCGCGGTTCTCCGCTTTGGCGAAAGCGCCCAGGAACAACAGTTGGAACAATACCGCCATTGGTAATTTGCGCATGCTCATGTTACTATTTTTTAACTGCTAAGATATTGCGATAGCAAAGACGAATAAAGAAATATTTATTTAGTCGCCGGCGCCTGTACAAGCATTAAGCTTTGCTTGCGACGCTCCGTTTAGCTTTTTGTCCGCTTATCAAGCGGTCACCATAAAAACAACTATTCAAAAACCAGCCATACCGCCTGGAATAGTTGACATATTGTGTTAGCGCTTATATACCCACATACTTATGTAGCGGCAACGGATTTATCTACTGTATAGTTTTACAATAAATATTCCGTCACCTGTTAACCTGTCTTTATGCACCATAAAATCCCGCTTGCCGGTTGCAACATGCTGTTATTGCTCATCATCAATACATCATATGCACAGACCGAAGGCCCAGCAGGCTTTTGTAAAAATCTCGCCGGCGCTTATTGTAAAAACGATCTTTCCGATACCATTCCCAACCTTGTATTGGATTCTCTTTCCGGCAACAAGTCGCTTGTGTATGGAAAAAACAGCAAAGCGGCGTTATATTACAAAGATGTCCTGTACGCAAACGATCCCAACAGGTCCTGCGATACACTCGATCCGTTAACGGTTTATTGCACCGACAACCCCGAAAATTTAACCTATAGCGTATTCTGGCCCGACAGCCTCAATGGCAACAAGATTACCTGCCCGCTGGCTTGTATCGTCCTTTTGCATGGCGGCTCATTTTACGAATGCTCCTCGCAGGACAACCATGGTATACTCGTCCTGTCACATGAACTGGCCAAAAGAGGTTTTGTTGTGTTCGATCCGGAATACAGGACAGGTGTGTTGGAAGATCCCCGCATCGCGCCAAGCGGTTACAATTACCTGTCCGCCCAGCAGGCACTCGCCATATACCGCGGCTCGCAGGATGTAAGAGGCCTGTTGCGTACCATCATTTACCGGCAGCAGGTAAATAAAAACGGCGGTAATTTCAATATCGATACAACCAAGATTTTCCTTGCCGGCATAAGTGCCGGAAGCATCCTGGCAATGAATGCCGCATACTGCGAAAGACAGGGGCAGGTCGATTCTGCCTATGGGTTCCCCAGCCGTGTCTTGGGCGACCTCGATGCCCCTTTTTATATCGGGGATACCGGTATCAGTTTCTTTTCCAAGATCAGGGGGGTGCTCAATATGTGGGGCAATCTTACCATTCCTAAAAACTGCTGGAGTAACCCGGCTGATTTCTTAGCTGCCAATACCAACATCCCCGCATTGATTTCGTTCCAGGGGCTTAACGACAACATTGTAAGCTTTGCGAAACAATACCTCTATTTCGCCGCCGACAGTCTTGGCGGTAAAAGACGCGTCAATTATAACACAGAGAGAAATTGTCTTGCTTTCGGTAATGCTTTCTCACTCGATAATAACATTAACACCGAAGACGCTGTCAGCCTCGGCGCCGATCCGCTCTACCAGGTCCTGCGGTCAAAAGCCATTGCCACCGAAGAATACGTCGACACCGACATGAAGCACGGGATGGACAAATGCGACACCTGTAGCGACAACAGTTTTTTCAAAAGCGACTTTGGCACAGGCCTTAAATCTGAGTGGGATGTATATGATTATATTGCCGGCCGCACCGCAACATTCTTCAGCGCAGTCATGAACAACGTGGCCGCAAAACTCATTACCACCAGGTTCATGGATTGTGTCAACAGACGCACAAAATGCCAGCTCCGGGACGATAACGCATGCACGATCTATGTGTCACGGGGCGGCCAGCATACGGCCCCAGGAACAGCAATTAACAGGAACACTACTCCATAAAAAAGGAAACCGGGTAAATATTGTAAGGCTAAAAAGGTATCATTATGATGCTGTGTGAAGCTTTACCGGCAACGTCGCTTATGAGTGCCGGGCCAAATCACTTTTTACAAAAAGTGCCTTTAAGGTTTTTTCAGTACAAGAGAGCCCCTTACTTAGGCCTTACTTGGTAGATACTTGGTACATACTTGGTAGATGGTTGGTAGGGAGTTGGTAGTTGGCCTTTCAGGAATTGGCCTTTTTACCCGGCAAAAACCGCTTTTGCCCGGTCTGGAAATCCTTTTTCAGGTTTCGATGGTAAAAATCACCCCACTCAATTAGTAATGCTGCCAATAATTTTTAGTACCGTTTCCATTATTAGTGCAACATTTCCCCGGTATTTGGAATCCATTGATCCATAAATAAACCACCAACTGCCCCTTTCTTCCGGATACCTTTAAAGCCAATACTACTGGTAAACAGCTATCCTCCTGCAATAGCAGGTCTTCACTCCCGCCGGATATAAATGGAAAAAACCAACAAAAATATACGCCTGTTTGATGCTGCGTTTAAGTAGTTTTGCGCTTCAATTTTTTGAAGCATGCTTATTGGTTTAAATAACGTGACGTTTGAGTTTGGCGCAAGGGTAATTGTAGCAGATGCTACCTGGCATATCCAGCCGGGCGACCGCATTGGCCTGATCGGTTATAACGGAACCGGCAAATCTACCATGCTAAAACTGCTGGTGGGCGAATACCAACCCTCCGCCGGCACCGTGGAAAAAAGCCGCGATACAACCATCGGTTACCTCCACCAGGACCTTCTGAGCTTTGATACCAACGACTCTATCCTCGAAGTGGCCATGGGTGCTTTTGAACAGGTGAAAAAGCTGGAGAAAGAAATAGAAGAAATGGGCAGGGAGCTCGAAATAACCGGCGATGAAAAACTGGCACACGACTATGCAGATAAGCTGCACCAGATGGACATGCTCGACGGCTACAGTATCCACCACCGCTCCGAAGAAGTGTTGCAGGGCCTCGGGTTTGCCAACGAAGACCTGGCCCGGCCTTACAAACAGTTCAGCGGTGGATGGAGAATGCGCGTATTGCTGGCCAAAATGATCCTGCAGCAGCCCGATGTGCTGCTGCTCGATGAACCGACCAACCACCTCGACCTTCCCTCCATCGAATGGCTCGAAAAATACCTGCAGCATTACAAAGGCAGCGTGGTGATCGTAAGCCATGATAAGTATTTTCTCGACCGGATGGTGAACAAGATCGTGGAGATTTACCAGCAGGAACTGCATATTTATTCCGGCAGCTATTCCTACTACGAAACCGAAAAAGCGTTACGCATTGAAATGCAGCAACGGGCTTTTGAAAACCAGCAAGACTATATAAGACAACAGGAACGGTTTATAGAGCGGTTTAAAGCCAAAGCATCAAAGGCAGCCGCAGCGCAGAGTGCCATGAAGCGGCTCGACAAACTTGAGCGGGTGGAACAGGTTGAAATAGAAAGGCCCAATCTCCGCATTAACTTCCAGGTTGACAAACAGCCAGGACGGGTGCTGGCAACACTTAAACATGCTACCAAAAAGTTTGGCAGCATCACCATTACCGAAAACGCCGAAGCTGAAATAGACCGCGGTGATAAGATCGCGTTGATCGGTGCGAACGGAAAGGGAAAGTCTACCCTGCTGCGTATGATCGCCGGGCATGAGACCTTCGAGGGACAGCGGGTCTGGGGACACAATGTGGAAGAGAGCTTCTACGCCCAGCACCAGCTCGAGGCCCTTGACATTAACAACAACGTACTTGATGAAATGAAACTTTGCGGCAGCGGTAAGACAGAGCTCGAACTCCGGTCTTTGCTGGGGTGTTTTCTTTTCAGCGGAGATGATGTAGAGAAAAAAATAAGGGTACTGAGTGGTGGGGAAAAAGCCAGGGTGGCACTCGCAAAAGTAATTACCAGCAAAGCCAATTTCCTGATGCTCGATGAGCCTACCAACCACCTCGACATGCACAGCGTGGAATTGCTGGTGGAAGCACTGAAAAAATATGAAGGCACGTTGATTTTTGTAAGCCACGACAGGTATTTTATTTCGAAACTGGCAAACACGATCTGGGAAATCGACGACCATAAAATAAGGGTGTTTAAGGGCAGTTATGATGAGTGGGCCGAATGGAAGGAGAAAGCGGAAAAACTGAAAGCGGAAGCGGCAAAACAAAAAACAGAACCCAAACCTGAACCAGTGCAGGCTGCAGCAAAGCCGGCCCCTATAGTTGCCGAAAACAGGGAACAGAAAAAAGACCTGCAGAGATTACAGAAACAATTTGCCAGGCTGGAAGAACAGATCAATACCCTCAATGCAACCAAAGAGCAGGTGGAAGCCGACCTTGCAAGGCCGGAGAATTATGCTGACGTGAGCAAGTTTCAGCAGTTGGAAGCCGCCTATAAGACCACTCAGGAAAAAATAAATACTGCCACCGGCCAGTATGAAAAGCTTTTCGAAGAAATCATGAACCTGGAATCCCAACTGTAATTGATGGTTCTCCTATACAAGCCACTTAACTTATACAACAGTGTGAATAAGTTTGCAAAAGACAGATGTATCAATTCATTTACTTTTATATAGTAATAAATAAAATATTGGAGCGGTAGCTGTTTCAGGAAAGGAAGATTGTTTAAATTTGAGAAGCAGGCAGCGATAGCAGGCATAAAGAACTGATACAATAAATGTTCAATATCCGGTGCATTTTTAGCGAATGTATCAACCGACTGAATACCATTGTTAATTTAAGAAGCCCTTTGGAAACGAGGAAGTTGATACTCCGAATAGTATCTCAGCCCAGAAAACTGATTCCCCGTTTTAAAATTCCTGGAAGGATATCACTGAAAAGTGGTATCCTTTTATGTTTTGGTATGGCTGAACTGCGATAAGAAAGTTGAAGAGTGCGACGCAACGGAAGCTGCCACTGTGTTGCCAAAGCCGGGGACAAAAAAATCATCGTGCATTACCGTACGATGGGCACACGCTTAGGTTGGCCGGGAGTTGCCTCGCCTGCAGCATATCTCTTATATTGTAGGATTTTGTGTGGCAAAACGGGCAGGCGTGAACATCGCCGGCACTGTCAATATAAACGCTGTGGGAGCCGGTATAACAGCCCATTCGCCGCTGGTGGTAACCATGATACAACACCGTGGGATATTCCTTGTAAGCCGGTTTACTGTTGATCTCAATAAAAAAAGACTCCAGCACTTTTAATTGGGGTTCATCAAGCAAAACATTTTTTCCGGCATAGTGGCCAACGTCCCTCGGCTCAAGCAACTGTACATAATGCACCCCGAGCTTTTTGGCAAACTCGAGATAAGGCAGCAGGTGACCTTCGTTAATAAATTCGCGGGTAGTGCAAACGGAAATGCCGGTGAGCATGCCTGCCTGCAACGAGGCATTTACAGCATTAACCGCTTGTTGAAAAATGCCCGGATGATGCCGGAACGCGTTGTGTATTTCAGGCAGGTAATGATCGATGCTAACGATAACCCCTTTGCACCCGGCGGCTTTCAACCGAAGCGCATTTTCAGTTGTACAATTAAATCCTGAAGTAAGCACAAAACAGTCGCTTTTGGTTTTCGCATGGCCGATGATGGCTTCAAGATCGTTCAGTCTTACCATGGGTTCGCCACCGCTTAAATGTATTTGCAAAATGCCTTCCTGCTGGTACAGGTCAACAACCTGCATCAACTCTTCGCGGCTGAATGATTCTTTGTGGTTTAGGTTTTCCCATTCAAAACAGTGTTCGCAGCGAAGCGGGCACTTGCGGGTTACCGCAAGAAAAATAAAAGTTTTGTTGGAGTTGTATGTTAAAGGAAAAGCCTGGTGCAATGCTTCGTTTTTTATCATCACATCATGCGCTTTCGATGGCCAGGCCGGTGCATACAAATGCAAATGATACCGGCCATTGATCTTTTGCATGCGCTGATGGTTCCCGCCCCAGAGATTTTGTTTCAGCCTAATAAGTTTGCCAAGCGTTTTCCAAATCAAAGCGGGGCTTTTAACCGCTTTGCAAACGATAAATACAGCCTGCAGGTTCATAAAAAAGAGTACCAGCATTCTTTCCCCGAACCCGATAGTGTGCTTTGCAGGAGCTCTACCCGCTCTGACAGGTAGCCCGACAGACAAAGTTTTTCTGCTTACTGTGTTTTGTAACAAACTTTCCGATATCATAAAATGGCGTTAGAATAAGCAGGCAATTGTTGATCCGGGCGATATGCTTTCATAGCATCGTCCCTTGCGTCGCACGCTTGTACGTTCAGCTCACCCGGCAGCTTCATATTGCGGTCGTTGTGTTCTTTCCACTGTTTAATATATTTCTCCCATCTCATGCCAATCGCCTCCGTCGTCCCGGCATCCCGCTTGTGCCGGAACTTTTGATAGGCTCTCTCTTTACAAACCTGTTTACCCAGGCTTTCGCTAAACGCATCAAAAGAAGGCAATCCAAGCGTTTCATATATTTCCTTTATACAGGCAAACGGGTCTTTTTCAAACTGTTCATATTGCAGTTCAAACAGGTTCTCCGGTGGAATGAGAGCTTTATCTTTTTCGTACTGCTCCATCATTGCGGCAAAGTGGGTCAGCACAATTTCCGCTATCGCTTCCTTACTTACCTGCTGCAGGCAGTATTTGCGGATCGATCGCATCCACAGGTTGCGCATGGAATAAAACACATCGTATGGGTTTCGATACAGGTAGATAAATTTTGCGTCGGGAAATATCCGGAGCAGGTATTTTATACGCATGGTATTCGCGGGGCTCTTTAGCACAAGTTGCTTTCCATGATGTTTATACGTGATCAGTTGCAGCAATTCAAGGTATGCGCTTTTCCACGCGTTGAAGTTTCTGTCGTCTGCTAAACCGGCACTACATTGCTGCAAGCCATCCTTGTTACTGGGGAAAAGAAACCCCCAGTAATCGGTGCAGGCAGCGGCTTTGTTTATTAAAAACCGGTCTTCTTCCGCCGGTTCATCCAGGTCAGGGATTTTATTATTAAACATTGAAGTCTTTATCTGAAACAGGTTTATGACCGATTGTAAGAATCGCTTCAAACCGGCACCGAACAAAAGGCTTGAGCAGGGACAGATCATATCGTAATTACTCAAACTGGCAAATCGTTCATCTTTGGCTAAAAGTGTGTGCATATAGGTTGTTCCGCTCCTGTAATGCCCGATGATGAAAATCGGCGCTTTGGTAATTTTTGTTGTGTTTATTTTTCGTCCATAGAATATTCGTTGCAGTAAATCGAATGGAATTGCAATCAATAGTTTGAGAGAATAAACAGCCAGCATCATAAAACCCCGTGCCGATATATTTCCATACTCAAGGCAAAAAGAAGTCATGACCGCCAGGGAAAAATTATATGTTCGTTGCCGCTTGCTCATAATGTAGCGCATTAACTTTTCGTGTAATGTTGTCTACCAGTGGCATGCTATAAATCCTGTAACGTTTATATAGCGCTGCATCCATCTTTTCAAGTTCGTTAATCAGTACCGTATTGTCTTCCGATATCCACGACAACTCCGCCCCGGTTATATTTCTTTTAAAACACTCAAGGATGGTTTTATAGATAAATACTGCTTCAAGGCCTTTTTTACGATAAGGTTTGCTTAAGCCCATAAGCATTACTCTGATGTCTTTTATTTTCCGCTTGTAAAAAAGGAATGTAAAAATGCCAAAAGGAAAAAGCTTCCCATTCATTTTCTTTACGACATAATTAAGGTCAGGTAACGCCAGCGAAGAACCGACAGGTGCTCCATTGATCTCGGCAAATATCGCCAGTTCCTTTACCAGAACCGGTTTTAATGACTCCGCCATAAAAGCGCACGCTGGTTTTGTCATGGGCAAAAAGCCCCAGTTATCAGCCATATAATCGTTGAATAATTTCCTAACCCTTTGCACTTCGTCATTCATTTCAAAAGGCCTGAAATTCCGGAATTGTATCTGCTCACTTCTTGTAACCAATTCAGTTATTCGCTCAAGACGCTTCATCACCCGGTCATTGCTGAATATTTTGTCGGTGATATAGTATGCGAGCAGGTCATGTTCTTTTTTATAACCACAAGCAATGAGTAATTCCGGGTAATAACGATGGTTATAGTTCATTTGCAACACAGGTGACCTGTCAAAGCCTTCAACCAGGAAGCCGCACTCATTATTCAGCGACAAATTCACCGGCCCCCTCACCTCTTTCATCCTGTTTTGCAAGAGCCATTCATGGGCCGTGCCTAACAGCATAGCGGCGGCATTTTCGTCGTTGATGCATTCAAAGAAGCCAAAGAACCCGGTTGCTTCATCATAGTATTCATTGTGTTGATGGTTGATAATGGCAGCAATTCTTCCGATACATTCATCACCCGAAAAGGCAATCCAGTATTTCGCTTCTGCCTCTTTAAAAAAAGGGTTGAGCTTTTTATTCAATTGTCGTTTCAGGTCATACAACAATGGTGGAACCCAAAGCGGATCATTTTTGTACAATTGCCATGGTAATCGTAGAAAACGCTTCCAGTCAGCTTTTGAATTTACCTCTCGTATGGTGAATTCCTTTACCGGCATGATTTAAACAATATTAAATTTATTGGCCGCGGTTTCAATCCGGTCTAGGGAATAAGACAACTCATCCTCCTTGAGCAATGCCGTAACCGAAATCCTTATCCTTGATTTCTTCTTTGACACAACCGGGTAAAATACCGGGTTCACAAATACATTGTTGTGATGCAGGAAACTACAGAAGTTCAACAGTTTCACTTCATCCCGTATGATCACCGGGATAATCGCTGAAGCAGCCTGGCTTGGCTCAAAACCGATCTCGTCCATTCCACGTTTGAAGTAGTTAATATTCGACCAAAGCCTGTCGAGTGCACCGTCACCGGTTTTAAGTAAACAAAGCGCCGCTGACAACTGCGCAGCGCAGTGTTGAGGTATGGAAGTGGAAAAAATAAATGGCCGGCTGGTAATTTCCAGGAAGCTGACCAGTTCTGAGGAACCAGCCACATATCCACCCGAACCACCCAATGCTTTTCCGAGTGAACCTGTAAGTATTGTTGCCTTTTCACTTAGCCCAAAATGGCTGTGTGTTCCTTTGCCTTGTCCGCCGACTACCCCGGTCGCATGTGACTCATCAACCATCAACCAGGCATGTTCTTCTTTGGTGATAGCCATAATTTCGTCAAGCAGGGCGATGTCCCCATCCATAGAATAAACGCCATCAATAATCACCAGCTTATTTTGATAACCGGTTGCTTTCATCAAAGCGATCTTAAGCGAGGTGGGATCATTGTGACTGAAATAAATCTTGTTCGTATTACAACACCCGTCGATGATACTTGCATGCACAGACATATCGAGTATCGCCACATCAGACGCGGTCAGCAAAGCGGTGAGTAGCCCGTAGTTAGCTGCGTACCCGGAATTGTATGTGATCGCCTTTTCAAAATCAAGAAAAGAAGCGAGTTCGCTTTCAAACCGTTTATGTAAACCCGTAGTTCCCGCGAGTAGCGGCACACTCCCAGATGCAGCACCATATTGCTGAATGGCATTGGTTGCCGCTTTAATAACGACGGGATGTTTAGTGAACCCCAGGTAATCATTGGAAGCAAGATTTACCGGTCGGGCATTTATCCCTACGGCGTTATTGCCCTCGCAACGCATGTTAAAATCTTCATTTGTTCTGCGATAGAAATACATGTCCTCGCGCTTTACGCCCTCCACAATTTCATGGGCGGTATACAGCCTCTCCTCGAAGGAAAGACCTGCAAGTACTGCCGGACTTTTTAAGGCCGCGTAATATTTGTTGTAATTGTCGATGATGACTTCATCTGCCTGTAGTAATTGTTTCGGGCCTGTTTTGAACGTTGCGGGATGCATAAAATATTTTTTACAATTATGGTTCTATTGCAAGTTGATGCAGCTTTCTAAAATGCGACTTCATCGATGCCCGCCACGACGCCCTGTGATAAGGCATGCCAAATTCCTGCGAAGTATCTGCAAGTATTTTTGTTAACGCAACATAGTGCACATGACATATGCCTGGAAACATATGGTGTATTGTATGCGTGTTAATACCGCCAAACAAAAAATTGGCGACCTTGCTTTCGCACCAGTAATCAACTGTCCCTTCCAGCATTTGTCTGTACCAGCAATTTGGTATAACGCCTTTCTCATCGATCTCCGTTACTACTGTCTCTTCATTAATGTGCAATGGAAGCTGGATACACATTTCCGCCATACTCATTACAAAATGAACAACAACAAATCCTATCAAAACCTTCCACCATACAATACTTAAAACAAGCATGGGTATTACAAGCGCGTAACCGATATAAACAAGCTTTGTAAAAAATAACAATACATAATGCCGCTTCGGAAACTGCCTGATCGTGCGTTGACTGCTTTCTTTCGGGAGAATACCGGAGTCTTGTATATCGCGGATAAAAATGAGATTGATGGTAAAGAACAGGTAAATAAACGGCGCATAAATATGCTGAAAACGATGAAACCATCGCTTGGGATATATACTGCCCAGGCGCAAATAAGGTAACGCCATGTTCAGCTCACTATCAACAGGCCGCACATTCGGGTATGGATGATGGATTACATTATGATTGAGCTTCCACATGTAGTGGCTGAGGCCGGTAAACTCAATGGCCCAGCATGCCAGGTGATTAACTTTTGTATTTTGAGACAGCGCATTATGCCCGGCATCGTGGCCGATATTCATTACGATCAGCACATGGCTTAAGCCGCATAGAATGCCGAGCAAAAGATCTGCCGCCGGGGAGAAATAATCCGATACCAGCAGGCTGTACGTTCCGGCAAACAACATAAGCACTAGTACAATTTTAAACCACACCAGCCGGTTACCGCATTTCGAGATCCGGTTATAGGAAAAATAAGCATCGACCCTTCTTTTCAACACGGGGAAAAACTCATCCTTCGGCTGCGCAGCATGGTACTTGACTGAGAGAAAATTAATATCGGCGAGTTGCGTTTTCATTCGATGATTCTTCTATGCAGGTGTATTATTTTTTACCGGCACCAGGTTCTTTACCCGGCGCCTGTTGTGTCACTCACTTCTACGTTCGGAACTTTATTCAGCAGGCTGTTGGTTTGCTGGCAATTGATCTGCCGTACAAGTGTGCGACGCAACGGGTGATGCCATAGGCAACAACGGCCGGGTACATGATATTGGCTTTACTTTTTTGCGATGCTGCTAAAATTGCCATTCACGACCTGCTTGTATAAATTCATGCTGTAGTTGGACAAGGCGCCGGGGTTTTTAAACTGCTGCAGAAAAGCAACGTCGGGTTTATTTTTAAAATCACGCACATACTCATAGTAGCCTTTTGAGTGCAGTACAAATGTTTGCGTTTTGTTTGCAGGCAATGTTTTATCGTAGGCATAATCAACAGTAGTGAGCGTGCCGGGCACAGCTTGAACGAGGTACTGCTCATCGGCTGCGGACAGCAAGCGGGTAACGTCATTCCCCTTTTCATCGGTAGCCTTTTCCGGCAATAATTTCTCTATGCTGTATTGTTGATCATTTGAAAAATCCATGGCGGCATAATCAAGTTCCCAAAACATAAAACCAGCGCTTAGCCTGACTTGTATCTTATCGCCCAGAATATTTTGCAAGTCGATTGGCACAACGATGTCGCGGTATGCAAGCGGACCGACAGAAACAATATCCTGTATTTTCTGCCAGCCATTTTTGGTTAGCACGGAAACCGTTAGCGGAATATCCTGCCTGTTGCGCCATTCCTTTAACTGGTCGGCAGATTTTGCGTGTTGCTGTTTTACAAATTCCGGATAGTAAGTGCCATAACCTTCAGACATTTTGTTGAATACAAGATCCATCCAGAATCCATTTCTTACGTTGATGATAAGTTTGGCCTTACCTGCATTTGCGCTTTTATTAAAGCTTAGCTCAACCGGGTTATTATGCATGCCCGAAGAGGTATCGTCGTAGGAATAAACGAGGTCATCATTTTGCTTTACTACCTCATTTAAAATATTCCGGCCGCTTGTTGTTGCAACAACCGGTGTTACGGGATCACTTAGTGAATAGAGCCTGCCATCCTGGTCAACATGCATTTGCACATTCTTGTCATGGGTAATCACCATCAGCTCTGCAAGGTCGGTGTTCTGAACTTCCTGCTGGTCATTACTGATCTTTAGTTGAAATTTTCCCTCAGTTATAGGCTCCATACTTAGTTGCAGGTAATCATTTCTCGCCATTTGCGGGTAGACCGAGCCCGCACATAACTCACCTTGCGTTACAAATTCATTTCCATTATAAACGCTAATGAACGGGCAGGAGCCTTGTCCCTGTGTTGAACCTCCGCCACCAGATGTTGAACTGCTTGAGCCAACTATTGCGGCTAAAAATAGACCAACTGTCACGGCAATACCAGCAGTGCTGATGATGGTGCTTGTTGTTGTGCGGCCTTTGTCTTTCTCCAGTATTTCAATTTTTGATATTTTATTAAAGTCGAGTACATAGCTGGAACCATACTGTAGCTGATTATCCTGCAATGCGTAAATATGGACTTCGTTCAATACTTCGCCTTCTTTTGAGGGAAGATAATGTATACCTTGCTTTTTGCTTTCGATGAGATAAGTAAGATGGTCTGGCGATATACGGTCAAGTGTGCAGGTAATCTTTTTATTGTCGGAATCAAGCACGATATTCTGCATGTGAAACGCACTGGTACCCAAACGAAGAATAAAGTATTTCTCGGGCTGGTTGCTAACAACAGATGCAAGGTCTGAGTTGCCTGGCGTATCAGCAACCTTGTAAAACTTCCTGTAACACGATTGCTGCGTAATAAATAAAGCCGCCAGCATAAATAACGCTACTGTAAACAACAGAATGCTCGCTTTCATTTTAAGCTGTTTAGATGATTATGGAATTCGTCATTAAAAGGCAAGCTACTTCCTGCTTCCCAACACAAACCTCACACTGATTGCCGGTTGATATCGATATGCAAAACCACCGGTTACCGGCACTTCTACGGCCTGTGTAATCGCTGAGAATTGCATTGCCTTGCGTTTGTTTTTACCAGAAGCTATAAAGAGTGGAATACTTCCGGCCACGCTTCCGGTTCCTAAAAGCATCAACACCGGGCCAAGCGGAGAGGTAGACCCCGTTCCGTCAACAACGGCTCCTACCAGTTCAGTTGTAGCATCTACCGCTGTCAACACCAAACCGCCCAGAGCAACGGCTGAACCAGCCCCGAGCATAATCCATGCAGTTGTTTTCTGACTCCTGCTTTTGTGAAGCAACGAATCCCTGATATAATGATATTGATTAGTGTCTTGTGCAAAAGCATGCAGGCAACAAAAGCATAGCAACAGGAATGTGATAATTGCTTTCATATGTTATTATTTTTGGAGGAGGTAACGGGCAACCATATCAATATTGCCGTTAATTATTTTACTTGTTATGTTGCTACCCACAGCAGCCTCTGAACAGAAAGGTGCTATTAGATTCTATTCCTGGCCAACGCCCTTTTGCAATTCACGTTTGCAAATTCCGTTATTAACGACCAGGCCAATCTCATTTTTGAATCAAAGAATATCAATTTTAAGTCACCGTTTTTTCACGCCAGCTTTTGGAAATCATTAGAACGCGGCTGGCAATTCTTAAGACTACTCTAATACCTACGCAGACGAATGGAATAGACATGATATCATTAAAATGGAAAGTCTTAACGGGTCGCAGGAAATAAAGCATGAATGGTGAGCCAGGCTCCTGAATTATCTTCAGCCTCGTTGCGTCGCACTCTTGTACGTTCAAATCAACTATCGGCAGTTTTCCTTGTACCCGAATAATATAACAGGGCTTATTTATTGAAGAATAGTTTACAGAACTCCGAAGCGTGCGATGCCGGATAAGCCGGCACTATCGAGTAATAAGCGTTCAATACTTATTCGAATGCTGGGCATATAAAATAAAAAAATCCCGCAGTTGCGGGACTTACTATGCTTACTAAACCATTTTGAAACTTTCGAGAAACTTAGTCGTGAAGTTCCCTTTTCGGAAATCTTCGTTCTGCATCAGTTGCAGGTGGAAAGGGATGGTGGTCTTTACTCCTTCAATCACGTACTCGCTCAAAGCGCGATACATGGTATTAATCGCCTCTTCTCTTGTACGTGCGATAGCAATGAGTTTTCCTATCATGGAATCGTAGTAAGGAGGAATTACATAACCTGCATACACGTGGCTATCCACACGCACGCCATGTCCACCCGGGGTGTTCAACGTAGTAATCTTGCCCGGCGATGGCCTGAAGTCGTTATAGGGATCTTCTGCATTAATGCGACATTCAATAGCACACATCTGTGGCGCGTAACTTTGACCGGAGATCTTTTCGCCCATTGCGATTTTCAATTGCTCTTTTATAAGGTCGAAGTTAATTACTTCTTCCGTAACGCAATGTTCTACCTGGATACGGGTATTCATCTCCATGAAATAAAAATTGCGGTGCTTATCGACAAGAAATTCGATTGTGCCAACGCTTTCATAATTAATGGCAGATGCTGCTTTAATGGCAGCGGCACCCATCTTTTCCCGCAGTTCGGGTGTCATAAAAGGTGAAGGCGACTCTTCTACCAGTTTCTGGTGCCTTCTTTGGATAGAACAATCTCTTTCACTGAGGTGGCACACATTTCCATATTGATCGCCGGCTACCTGTATTTCTATATGGCGTGGTTCCTCTACGAACTTTTCCATATAGATGCCATCATTTTTAAACGCAGCAGCTGCTTCGGTTTTGGCCATATTGTAGTTGCGCTCAATTTCAGATTCTTCCCAAACCACACGCATGCCTTTTCCACCACCGCCGGCAGTTGCCTTTAATATCACAGGGTAACCGACTTCTTTTGCAAGCGTTTTTGCGTGTTCCACACTCTCTAGTAAACCTTCACCACCCGGAACTACGGGAACACCTGCCTTAATCATCGTCTCCTTAGCGGTGATCTTATCACCCATACTGTTGATCATTTCGGCATTAGGCCCGATAAACTTTATTCCATGATCGGCACATATTTGCGAAAACTTGGAATTTTCCGCAAGAAATCCATAACCCGGATGAATGGCATCGGCATTGGTAATTTCGGCCGCCGCCATAATATGCGGAATATTGAGGTAAGAATCTGTGCTTTGAGGTTTGCCAATACAAACGGCCTCGTCGGCAAATTTTACGTGAAGGCTATCTTTATCGGCGGTTGAGTACACAGCTACTGTCTTAATCCCCATTTCACGGCAGGTTCTTATCACTCTCAGTGCTATTTCGCCACGATTGGCTATTAATACTTTTTTAAACATTTTTTCAATTTAGCATTTGAAAATTGGGTCTTTGAGATTAGGCCAAAATAAAAAGCAATTTGAAACAGCAATGCTCTTATGAACATCTATTAATTTCAAATTGCCTCATTATCAATTTAAGCCGGTTCTACCAGAAACAGTGGCTGGTCATACTCAACAGGGCTTGCATCTTCTACAAGCACCTTAACTATTTTCCCACTTACTTCACTTTCAATTTCGTTGAACAGTTTCATAGCTTCTATAATGCAAACCGTTTTACCTGGAGATACCTCATCCCCCACTTCGGCAAAAGCCGGTTTTTCCGGGGAAGATCTCCTGTAAAATGTACCTATCATCGGGCTTTTAATAGTAAGCAAATTATCTTGTTTTGGACTTGCGGGAGCGGGTGCCGCAGGGCCATTGACTGTAGGCGCAGCAACCGGTGCGGGTGCATACACTTGCGGGGTAGGTGCAGCGGCTACTATGGTTTGAACACTTTCTTCCTTCTGTTTAATGGTAATTTTAAAGTCTGGCTCCTCTACACTTATCTCGCCGATATTGCTCTTATTAATTATCTTAATAAGCTCCTGAATCTGCTTAAAGTCCATAGTTCAATTTTTTTGGGGTTTCGTAAATTTTTGAGAGATTTTACCCTAAAAGGAGGGGCAAAATAGACATTTTTTGACAATAAATGGTCACTTTTTCAAAATGTTGCATATTCTTTTTTGTCTCTATAAATACAAAAAACAGGATATGAAAAGTATCCTGTTTTTAGCTTTATTTGATGTTGAATATGCTATTCTTTTACCCTTTCAACATATTCGCCGGTCTTGGTATTTACTTTTATTATTTCACCCTCATTAACAAAAAGTGGCACATTCACAAAGGCGCCGGTTTCAACAGTAGCCTGCTTAAGAGCGCGGGTTGCGGTATCCCCTCTCACGCCGGGTTCACAATAGGTAATTAATAAGTTTATTTTTTCCGGCAACTCGGCACCTATCGGTAATTCTGTTTCTGTATTAATGTAAACAAAAACTTCGCTTCCATCTTTTAAAAATTGCGGGGCATCGATCATTTGCTCGGCTAATGCAATTTGTTCAAAGGTTTCGTTGTTCATCAGGTTAAAACCCGACTCATCTTTATACAAATATTGAAATGCCTTTTTTTCAACTCTTACCGGGTAAATAGTTTCACCGCTATTCCATGTCTTTTCGATTGTGCGGCTATTGTCTACCCCTTTTAATTTCGCCCAAACTTTAGCAGCGGCACGGGCAGTTTTATTTTCCCCGAATTCCACCACAGAATAAAGGCTTCCATCGAGTTTCAAAATCATTCCTCTGGTAATGTCAGCGGTATTTGCCATAATGGTAATTTTTTAATCAGGGCGCAAAAGTAGGCAATGCGTGTTAAAAAACGCTATTTGCGAACCGCTAATTAAACACTTACCATAAAATCATCATTGGCACACTACAGTAAATATTAACTGCCAAAAGCTACGTTCTACGGGCAATTATCATTATTTTGTAAACATTTTCAGAGCTGAAATTTTAATTGTCGGATTAATAACTTTTTAATTATTTTCGTTTATCCAAAGGAACAGTGCTACCATTCCTGAACGTTTAGGGGTAAATGTTTTTGGTTTTTGGATAACTGCTTTTGGCCCTTTTTTTATTTTAATTTATAAACCATGAACATTTACATTGGCAATCTTAACTGGAAAATGACCAGTGAGGACCTCAGTAACCTTTTCTCTCCCTACGGCGAAGTGGTTTCTGCAAAAATCGTAACAGACAAATTCAACAACAATCGCAGCAAGGGCTTTGGTTTTGTTGAAATGAGTGACGATGAGGCAGCCCGCAACGCAATCAGCAACCTGAATGATACCGAAATTTTGGGTCGCAAAATTGTAGTGAACGAATCAGCACCACGCAAAGAAGGCGAAGGTGGTGGTGGCGGCTACAAAAAGAAAAGCTTTGGCGGCGGCGGTGGCTTTAGCCGTGGCGGAAGCAGCGGCGGCGGTGGCTTCAACCGTAACCGTGGCGGAAGCGGAGGTGGCGGAGGTTACAACCGTTACTAACAGTGAAAAACAAAAAAAACTTAAAGTCTGGCAATGCCAGACTTTTTTTTTCTATTTCTTAACCCAGCTTTAGCTCAAATAGCAACAGCCATTGCGTCGCACTCTTGTACTTTCATTTTTAATTCAGCAATGTTGACTTATATAACCAGCCGCACATATGCAAACTTGCTAACGGAGGAACAGTATCTTGCTCAATCTGTGCAATACAGATGAACGGATTGCGACGCAACAAAGCCTAATCAAGGCTTAAAAGCCGGTATTTAAATGTATTTTGACTTATTCAACTAAAAAACAGACATTACACAAGTAACTTTGCAGCGTCTGAAATTGAAAATGGAAAAACAATTTGCTTATAAGAGTGCGACAATTTGCTATGACTCGGTTGGTGAAGGTCTTCCCGTGATATTGCTTCATGGATTTGGTGAGGACCGAACAATTTGGAAAGACCAGGTGGAGTTTATGCAACGTATTTGCCGGGTAATTACACCCGATCTGCCGGGCACAGGTAAATCGCCCGTTTCGGATGATTTCTTTGTAAACACAATTGAGTATTATGCCGATTGTGTAAAAGCCCTTCTGGCAGAGGAAAATATAAGTACTTGCATAGTGTTGGGGCATAGCATGGGGGGATATATTACTTTGAGTTTTGCTGAAAAATACAAAGAAAACCTATCAGGATTTGGCCTGGTTCATTCAACCGCCTTCGCTGATAGTAATGAAAAGAAGCAGTCAAGGCAGAAGGCTATTGCTTTAATGGAAGAATACGGTGCTTATGCTTTTCTAAAAACTGTTACCCCCAATCTGTTTGGGTCAGCCTTTAAAAAAAGGCATCCGGAAAAGGTGGACGCGCAGATAGAACAGGGTAATAAATTTTCGGTGCCGGCGTTACAACAATATTACACTGCGATGATGAACCGCCCGGACAGAAGCTTTGTATTGACGACTTCATGCCTGCCGGTTTTATTTATAATAGGTTCTGAAGATATTGCCGCGCCGATGAGCGACGTTTTACAGCAAGTGCACTTGCCGGAAAAGTCGTACGTGCACATTCTTGAAAATACCGGGCATATGGGCATGTTGGAAGCAACCGAAAAAGTTAACGCAGCATTATCTGAATTTATTAAAGACATAAAAGCGTAAATGAGAAAGGCTTTTTTGATTTTTTTATTATCGTTCTTAATACTTGACAGTTACGCGTCACACATAGTCGGGGGTGAAGTTTATTATACCTATCTCGGAGCAGGGTCGACTCCCGGTAAAAGTAAATACCGCGTCTTTTTGAGATTATTCAGAGATTGCAATGTTCAATGCGGCGGAAGCACCAATGTTGCCTGTCTGCCACTGACCGCCATGATCGGAATATTTGTTAATGAAGACCCTTATGACAACACGATCGACCTGCCCATGCCATTCGACCATGAAGAAACAATCAGTTTATCTACTTACCCTGCCTGTATTTCAACGAGGCCTTCTGTTTGTTATGAAATAAAAACTTACGCCAATACCGTGGAGTTGGCTGATAATACAGCCGGCTATGTGCTGAGCTACCAGAATTGCTGCAGGGCTGTATCGCAGAATGTGTTGTCAAATGCTTCCACGCTCAATGGGGTTCCCGGCGCTACCTATACAGCCACAATTCCCGGCACACAAAGCCTTGCCAGCGGTTACAACTCAAGTGCTGTTTTTAATTTGAAAGACACCAGCCTTGTTTGCTACCAAAGCAATTTCACCATCGATTTCAGCGCCGTTGATCCGGATGGGGATTCATTATCGTACGAATTCGCCCCGGCTTACGATGGCGGCAACTTTATTTCTTCACTCGACGGGCAGGCTGCAGGCCCCCCTATATACAACGACGTCGATTATAATTTTAATAACGGATTTTCTGGTATTCAGCCACTCGGAAAAAATGTGACCATTAATTCAAAAACAGGCCTCATCAGCGGGCTAAGCCCTGCAATAGCCGGCCGATATGTAGTGAATGTTTTAGTAAATGAATGGAGAAACGGGACAAAAATATCTGTGCACCAGAAGGACTTTATTATGCGGGTCGAACAATGCAAAGTTCCGCAGGCACAATTAAAACCTAGCTATCAAACCTGCGATGGGTTTAATCTAACTTTTCAAAACGAGTCGCCACTTGACAACATAACTTCTTATTACTGGGATTTCGGCGACCCAAAAAATGCGGCTGACACATCAATTGACCCAACACCCGAATATTCTTTTTCAGATTCCGGCACTTACAAGGTTACGCTTATTACCAACAGGGGGCAGCAGTGCTCTGATACCGCTTCTACCCTTGCAAAGGTTTACCCGGGTTTTATTCCCGATTTTAAAGTAACCGGAAGTTGTTCTATTAACCCGTATACGTTTATTGACCTTACTACATCGAAATATGGTTTCGTTGACAGCTGGCATTGGAATTTCGGTGATATTTCAACCACCAGTGACACCTCCATTTTAAGAAATGCGACCTATTTGTATCCATCCGCCCAGGACGTAGATGTGCAGTTGATCGTAACAAACAGCAAAGGCTGCACCGACACCATTGCCAAACAGGTAACCATCTCAGATAAACCAGCCATTTTGCTTCCGTTCAGCGATACACTTATTTGCGTAAAAGACACCTTGCAATTGCATGCGTCAACTGTTACAGGTACAGGTACATTTTCGTGGTCGCCATTGTCTTCAATCGACAATCCCAATATACCAGATCCATTTGTTTACCCGGTGTCAACAACCAATTATATCGTAGCGGTGAATGAAAAGGGCTGTATCAATTCCGACACAGTAACCGTGAACGTGGTATCGGCGGTATCTTTAAATATTGGAGCAGATACAACCATTTGCCTTACCGACGGTATTCGATTAAACCCAAGCACGAACGGATTAAAATTTTTATGGTCGCCATCGCAAGGCGTTAGCGACGTTACCGCGCTAAACCCCATTATAACACCGCTGTCAAATTCCCAATACAAGCTCCAGGCTTTTATTGGCGGCTGTTCGGCTACCGATGCCATAAATATCACAGCAGTTCCATATCCACAGGCAAATGCAGGCCCCGATGTAAGTATATGTTTTGGCAAAACAACGCTGCTGCAAGCCAGTATTGTGGCAACAAACTTTGCATGGTCACCTCTTAATTCTCTTATAAAAGCGACAACGCTTAGCCCGGTTGCAGGGCCGCAAAGCACCACTTCATACATACTTACTGTCACGGATGATAAAGGTTGCCCAAAACCAGTAAGCGACACAATAACGGTTACCGTAATTCCCCCGGTGCAAGCCTTTGCAGGCCATGATACAACCATCGTCATAAATGAGCCGTTGCAACTAAATGCGACAGGTGGTTCGTTGTACGCCTGGTCTCCTTCAACAGGTATGAACAACACGCAAATTGCAAACCCGGTGGTTACGCTTGGCCCTGAGATCGACTCCATTATTTATACTGTTACGGTAAGTACGCCGGAAGGATGCTCCGCGAAAGACAACATGAAAGTGATTGTTTACAAATCAACGCCCGATATATTCATACCAACTGCGTTCACGCCAAACAGTGATGGTCTCAACGATATTCTTCGGCCGAAGCCCGTTGGCATGAAGCAATTTAATTATTTCAGGGTGTTCAACCGGTGGGGTAATATGTTGTATAGCACCAGCCAGGAAGGCCAGGGCTGGGATGGCAATTTTGCCGGCGAACAGCAAGCCGCGGGCACTTATGTGTTCATCGCCCAGGCGGTAGATTACAATGGCAAACTGGTTACCAAAAAAGGCTCTTTTGTTTTGATCAGGTAAGTAATTCAGGTACCTTTTCTCTTGTTACCCGACACCAAATCGTTTGTTAAATTTAGTTGCGTCGCACTCTTGTACTGCAGAATAAATATGAGCTGCCAGCGGCGTGTTGCAAGTAGCAGCACTATTTTCAAAAGCTTTGATGTTTTATTTTACCGCGCTAAAATTACTGTTTGCCGCCCAAAGTTTTACAGCACAAGTGAGTGACACAACAGGCGACGCTATGAAAATATACAGCCGACCCAATTAATATTTTTGCCTTCTTAAAAATATAGCATAATAAGCTCCTCTTTATCTTTACCGCATGGAGAAAATTATTTTAGTTACCGGCGCAACATCAGGGTTTGGAAAAGCGATCGCTGAAAAATTTGCAGTCAACGGATGGAACTGTATAATTACCGGCCGAAGAGCAGACCGGCTTATGCAACTTGCCTCAACATTGCAGAGTGAACACGAAGTGAAGATATTACCACTTGTTTTTGATGTGCAGGATAAAGATGCCGTATTTCAAGAACTGGGTAACCTGCCTGATGAGTGGCAATCGATCGACGTGCTTGTCAACAATGCAGGGCTTGCGCTGGGCCGCGATCCATTCGATGCAGCATCGCTCGCTGACTGGGAAACAATGATCGATACCAATGTAAAAGGTTTGCTTTATGTGTCAAAAGCCGTATTGCCTTACCTGGTAAAAAAAGGAAGTGGCCACATCATCAATATGGGTTCTACTGCGGCGAAAGAAGTTTACCCGAATGGTAACGTGTATTGTGCATCGAAGTCTGCGGTTGAAGCTATCAGCAAAGCGCAGCGTATAGACCTGTTACCATATAAAATAAAAGTGACTGCATTGCATCCCGGCGCTGTTGACACCGAGTTTTCCATCGTGCGTTTTAAAGGCGATAATGCAAAAGCCGAGGCTGTATACGCCGGTTACGAACCGCTGCATGCAACTGACATTGCCGACGTATGTTATTATTGCGCCACACTTCCGGCCCATGTTTGCATTAACGACCTTGTAATAACCTGTACCTCGCAGGCAAATTCTTTATTCACTTTTAAAGGATAATTCTGGCCTTAAAAGATTAGTTCGATTTATGTATATCAGGCTGGGCCGCCGGCATTCTTGTTTCGAAGCCTGGTGGGGCAAATCGCGGATTATTGATAAAGGCTGAATCCGTCAGCGATTTCATAAATGCGGTTAATTGTCCTATCTCAAAATTACTGAGTGGAATTCCATGTTTAACGGATGAATCAACAGAAGCGCCTGCAGGATTACTGTGCCTGTAAAACTCCATTACATCAAGCAGTGTATAAAATCTTCCATCGTGCGAATAAGGAAAACTGAGCGCCACGTTGCGAAGACTAGGCACTTTAAATTTCAGGGAGTCTGATGATTTGCTGGTGATTTTCATTCTTCCTTTATCATGCAGAAAATCATCTTCGGGCAAGCCAATATTGCGGTAACTATAATCGGTGAATAATGGCTCGGTGTGGCAGCCAATACATTTTTTCTGGAAAATCTGGTAGCCCAGCCGCTGTGGCAAATTAAAACTGTCTTCTCCCCTTTTTACCCGGTCGTATTTGCTGTTGTTACTTACCAACATGACCACAAATTGGCTGATTGCTTTGGTCATGCGCTGCGTATTGATGGTCTCATCGCCAAAGGCAGCCTTGAACATTCTTCTATACCCGGTATCGGCTTTTAGTTTTGAAATTACATTCCCAATTGTCTCAGCCATTTCATTGGTATCTGTAATGGGCGCCAACGGTTGGGCGTCCAGGTGGTTGATGCCGCCATCCCACATAAATTCGGGCTGCCATGCAAGATTGAACAGCGCAGGTGCATTGCGTCTTGTAAACGAGTTATTGTTGCCGTGGCTCAATTCATGGTCATAGGTTGCAAATGCTGCAAACTGCTGGTGACAGGATGCGCAGGCGAAATTGCCATCTTTACTTAAGCGGCCGTCATAGAACAATTTTCTTCCAAGTTGAAAGCCTTCTTCTGTTATTGGATTGCTTTTAAAATCGTACACGGGTTGCGGCCAGCCTTTCGGCACAGTAAAGCTAATTGAATGAACCGCAGGTTTCCGATCATGCCATGAAATGGCAACCAGCAAAATCAATGCAACAAATAATATAGTGCTTATCCACTTCATTCCTTTTGCATGCTAAACATTGCAGCATAATTATCAGCAAGCATTACCGCTAGTTTCCCGGGTTCATGACAAAGCGGTGTTGCGGCAATGCTTATTTTGTTTTTGCCATCAAACCATTTTAATATATCAGCGCTTATATAAATAATTTTTTTTGGCCTTACAAAGTCAACCGTATTGAAAGAAAGTTTAATGTTTCTTGTAGTTTGCTCGCCTTCTTTATAACCGCCGACATGATAACTAAAGATGTGCCTCGGCGTATTAGCGCCTGTTGAGCTGCCTTCGAGTTTAGCCATTACATAACCCGTATTCCAGGTCCAATACATATCCATCGCAGGGTCGAGCGCTCCGGTTTGAACGCCGGTAACGTTTCTTAAACTATCAACACCAAGCAGGAATTGAATAGCAGAAACACTGTCTAAATTTGTTTGCAGTATAATTTCCTTTGAAGCATCATCCGATTGGTCAATAAGAAAATACCCTTCATGAGTTTCGCTCTGCAGTTTATTTTTCAAAACAATGTTCGA
Organism: Chitinophagaceae bacterium UBA7600; assembly: GCA_002478885.1. Taxonomy (GTDB): domain Bacteria; phylum Bacteroidota; class Bacteroidia; order Chitinophagales; family Chitinophagaceae; genus DLKC01. The sequence continues at coordinate 9,792 of DLKC01000084.1, read as the reverse complement.
AATATAGTAGCGGAAATTGCGCACTGTAAACTGCTCGCCAGCTCCATTAATATAGGTCTGCTGAACGTGTAATAATTCTGTGCCCGCATAATTTTCAAATTTTATGCTAATCGAATGTTGAGCAAAAGTTGCACCAGAAAGAACCATGCACGCAAAACATAAAAGCGCTTTGGCTATAGCGATGCTTTTATGTACCCGGCATATCAATACTATGTTGCTTTTGTTGCGTCGCACTCTTGTACGTTTGATTCTTTATGCAGCAATATACTTGTTTAACCGTTTCTTCGACTGCTTACCTGGTGAATCATTGGCAAAAATCTTAATAGCCGCGCAATGATTTGCAGCACAAGTGTGCGACGCAACGATGATGCCATTGGCAATAAAAGCCGGCGACAAAAAATTCTTAACAGAAAGTTTTATGGATTTGGTGCAAGTGAAATACGAATCTGCAAACCCGCTCTTGTACTGGTAACCGGCGCCGATGTAGATATGTATGGTTTTACGCGCTGCTGATCGAAATATAGTTTCAAGTTTACCCGATTGCTTAACACCATATCGATCGACGGCTGAATTACGGTGACTTTCTGTCCACCGGTTCCATAAGCATTTGCCTGATCGAGGCGGCTGTTGCTTTGCACATCGTCGCGCATGGAAAGGTCGAGATTGAAGTTGATATCGTTACCCGCTTCGGTTTCTTTTACAAATGGGAACTTGAATGGCAAATGCACCCCACGCTGGCGAAGGCTTCCACCAAATGACCATTCTGTGCTTCTTACTTCACTCAACTGGTAATCGATAAGGCTTAAGCTTAACTGCCGGCTTTTCTTGTATTCGAATCTTAAACTGGTTTGATTGGTGGTGGTTACATCGATGCCAAACAAAGGCGCAAACTGCTCCTGAATAGTGAGGTTAGGCACAAGATAGAACGGCACGTAGTTGCCTGAGATGGTATCAATAAATGCAGGCGCACCATAATGGAACGGGTCGTAATAAAGCAGTGCACTTGCAAATGTGTTCATACTGAGTGTAGAGCTATAGCTATGCGACAATGTAACATTACTGAACACGTCTGCAACCGCCGGTATTTTTGTTAAACCCGTGAAAGTTACGCGCCAATTAGGTAATGGTTTTATACCGCTAAACGGATTTGATGTAATGTTCGGGTTCGACTGGTTAATGAGACTTACACTGTTTGGATCTTTGTTAGTGTACGCAGAAAGGAATGCAGGTATAAGCACGTCTTGCGCATAGCGACCATAGCCTAGCGGAAAGCCGTCTGCAGATGTTCCACCGGTGTAATACGGGTTAAGTTTCGATAGCCTTTGAGCGATCAACAACCTGCTATCCTGGAATTTTTTAAATGTCTCCGAAACTTCGGTTGCCTTTGTTTTTGTAAACAGTGTTTGGAAACTGATATAGGAAACGCTGAACCCGCCACCTGCCAATGGGCTAAGGTGATTGAAGTCCCCCCGGCCAAGCGTGTCTTTAAATAATTCAGAATAGTTTTTGGTAAACGATTTATCGAGGTTAAGATCGATTACAAATTCTTTGAATGGTTCCAACTGTGCAGTGATGCTCATGCGCTGTTCAAAATCCTGAGTGTAAAGCAGGTTAAAATTGCTGTCTCTTGTTATTACACCCTGGGCGGCTTTCTTGTTAAGCCACGCTGTATCTGGCTGCTTGCCGAAAACATAATCGAGGCCGGGCTGCATACTTTTGAAATTTGACCCCAGAATCTTTGAACTATCGGTATAACCCGGAACCCGGCTGTTGAAATTCGCGCTGTAATTCACCGACACTCTTTTAACCATTGTAACCACGCCAACGGCTGCTTTTACAGCACCTCCCGGGCCTTCTATCTGCTTGTTGTCGCGTTTTTGTTTACGTGCAAGGCGTTTTTGTTTTCTCCATTTACGCAGTGCATCTTTCTTTTTACTGCCTGACAGACCTTTTACTACCTCTGAACGCGGCTTGACAACAATAGTGGTGTCGTTAGGCCTGTTCTGATCAAGATTGTTGTTGCCGCTGCTGTCCTCAGCATCATCCCTGATCCTTGGCTGCATTGCTTTGTCAAGCCATTTTGATTTTGAATACAACCGCGTAAAATCGAACTCTGTGTTAAATGCATTCTGCTGACTGTTTTCAACAATATTGCCGAGTTCACGTGCAAGCTGGCTGGCGCCAATCCAATTATAGGTTGTGGTATAGCTATACCGCATATTGATCCAGTCGGTGGCCGGAAGCTTTGCCAAGGGTACATTGTAACTAAACACCGCTCTTTGCTGATACAAAGTAGGCCGGCCACCTTTGAAAAAATTACTTCGCACGGTGTCTTTTTTCGATTTGGTATTGAGTAACCCATACGGTTCATCCACACGACCGAAATTAGTAGCACTAAAGTCGAAGTTCAGGCTCCGTGTCAGATCCCAACGAAGATTATAATACCTGTCGAAAGTGAAATACTTATCGTAAGTGGTATCAACGCGTTCAACTTTGCTGTCGAAAGTATTTACAATGCGTGGTGTAAATCGGCCAAACTGCCTGTTGATATCTGCCCTGAAACTCAATAAGGAGGGAACCGGATTTACATTAAAATCACGCAACCAGGTAAGCCATGGGCTTTTGTTCCTTATATTTTTCATCGGCTCAATAAACTTCGAATTGCTTGAATAGGTATAACCCATGCCAGCCCTGTGTTTTGCCACCTTATTAAGCAGGATTAAAGGAGTCGTTTGCTCGAATTGAGTAAAGGAATAGGTAAAATCAAAATTGCTAAGGCTCCACAGCTTAGGCTTTGAACCGGTTTGGCCAAAGCGCACGTTTGTGAAGTTAATTGTTTTAATGGTGGTTTCGTCCCTGGCCACATTTCTGATTGAATCCTTCTTATCGCCCCCTGTTGACAATTTGTATTTATATTTTACGTCCAGATCATAAGGATCATATTCAGGCGTAAGTAAAGTCTTATTTATACTTGCATATACCGGAATAGTAGCACCTGCTTTTTTAGGCATCAACTTTCCAAGATCAAGTGTAAGTGCTGCATCAAATTGCAACATATTATCTCTTGCTCTTTCATTGGCACGTTGTTCAATAGTGCCGAAGCCCTGCGTATAGGTGTTGGCCGATATGGATAAAGTACCAAGATCAGCCAATTGAATATCCGCTCTGCCAAGCGCAGCCCATCCGCCTTTCTCATCTATCCTCGACAGCCTCAGTTCGTTAACCCAAACCTCCGCATAGGCAGGCGAATTCTTGTTGGTATTTTCAATGCCGATCAGGAACCCCTGAACTTCGCCAAGATTTGGGTTACCCAATACTGAGATGGTATTTTTTCCTTGTGATTCGCGGTAAATAGTACTAATTGAGCTTCCAGCAGTATTTCGTCTCAGTTTTAATTGCACAAGATCATTTAACACTATATCGAGATTATTTTCGACCGGCCATATCTCCGCAGCAGTCGCCGTTGTTTTCGGAAGAGTGACTTTTAGAGGGATTCTTATTTCGTAGTAATTATTCAAAAAATCCTGTCCAATCCTTATAACGGCGGTCATTTCGTTATCCTGAATAGGTTGCTGTGCCAATGAGTCAACTGATTCGGCGTGAATAAACATAGACATCTGCCCAAATTGCCGCAGGTCAAGATTCAATGTTTTAAAAACAGCTCTAGATTCACCTTTTGCCAGATTGCTGAGTTTTAAACTCATAGATTGTTCATTCTGCAAAAGATTAACCCCATTATTTCCTAACAACTGCACCCTTTCGATGCCGGGCGGGATTTTGTAAGGAATAGGCGTGCGCTTACTGTTTTGCTCAATATTCACCGCCTGAACATTTATTTTACCTGGATCGACAATGGTGTAAGATCCGGTGGTATCTAACTTATAAGTAAATGTCCTCCACTGGTTTCGTACTAGGTTCAAAGATGCAAAACGCATTACCAATGAATCCTCGAAGCCTGTCATATACATCCTGATAAAACGTATGGATTTAAAGTCGGGAATCTGGCCCTCTTTCCTGGTATACCCTTTTATTGGTATCCGGAAAAGATACCACCACTCAGGATGATCTCCTCCACTTCCATCAGCAAGCCTGGGCGTTATCAGCTTCTTCTCTACGATATAATTCTCGCCCACATTCATGTTATTCTTCAAATTGATATCATACTCATAATACTCCTCAGTTTCATTGAGCGTATTATCTCTATTAAGATCCTCGTTGTCGGGGTATAAAGTTGCAGCCGGAGAATAAGGTGAATTGCCAGTTGACACAGGCGAGTTGCCCTGGGGATTGTTGAAATCTTTATAGCGTCCAAGTATTCCAGTACCTGCTGCATCGTACGCCGCGTCACGGTACCATTTATAGTTATCGTGAGAGGGGTCCGATTGTGCATTCTTGTAAACGTCTTTGTCAGTCCCGAAATTTGTCGCAAGACTGTTCAAATACGGAGCGCTTTTTATTCTTTCAGTGTCATCGTTGTTGCCGTCAAAGCCAACATCCTGATAAGGCCTGTCTGCCGGATCATTGCTAAATGCCTGTGTTATTTGTATCGGGTTTACCGGTACACGGCCCCAAACGCTTGAGGTATCAACCGCTGCTGCTTGGTTCGGCGTATTCAGGCCATTCTCATAAAAACGTTGCCCGTCTTTTAAAACGTCTTCACTGATATTTCCAAGATTGACTACTAATTTACCTCCGCCGCTGTTGGGGTTTGTCAGAAAAGGATCTTGCGCCCAAAATTCTATGTATTCAATATTGCCGGTTTCAAAATCAGTTTGATCAATGCTTCTCATTATACCGCCCCAGCGGCTTTTTGGATCTGAAAGCTTACCCTTGTCGTTTATATTAACTTTATCTGAAGTAAAATTGTATGGTCCTGGATCAGTGGGATAATAGGCTAAATCAAAAGTTGCATTAAGTACATCTACTATATTTGTTGTTCGCTGAGGAAATAGTTCGGTTGTGTAAACGGCTCTAACCCTTGGATCACTTAATTCTTTTAAATTATTTTTCAACGGATTATTTGGGCTCGCCTTGTCCTGCAGCGTGGGTTCTATATTGTACCATGCAATTTTCGCCCTGTTTTTACCATAAATAAGACTATTCAGCGAGTCAGATTCCTTAAATGTTTTTGGCGTTGAAGCAAGCGACCAGGCTACAAATGGAAACCGAAGATCAATACTGCTTGTTGAGCCTTCAAAATCGTCAATATATATTAATCCATTATTTCCTTTCCCTATTTGGCTTGGATGTCCAGGATCCATTAGCGCCGCCTCTCCGTATGTATTGATATTACTTACGGTCTTCGATTCATAGTTAGGCAGTTTATTTAGTAGCCTTGTTAATCCCGGTAATTCAGAATGGTAATTGAAGTCCACCCCATACATCCTGTTATTAATTGGATCCTCCCCATAGTTGACTTTTGTAAAATAGGGGCGTTCTGTTAGTCGCTGCATGGTAGCACCCACAGTAAGTTTCTTATTGGCGAGATAATCTAATCTCAAGCCCATAAAGCTCCGCTGCTGAATACCATAAGTGGCGTTGTTTTCATATTGAACATTAACCGGCAGCCCGGAGTTAAGAATAGCCTGGTTAATTACCTTTAATGTTCCAAGGTTATAATCGATTATATAATCAACATTTTCCTGTAATTGCTGCCCCCCGGCAGTAACCTTAACCGACCCTGGTGGAATATTAAATCCCCCAAGGTAAATATCTGAAGAGGAACTACCTTTTATCTTGCCCTGTATATAAAACCTGTCGAGGTTAGCATAGGTCTGCGCTATTGCTTTTATGGAATCATACAATTGATTGTATAAATACTTTGATTTTATAGCTGAATCAACCCCTTTAAAAGCGGTTGTATCAAGAAAGGAGCCGAACGGCTCAAGTACAGGAAAGATGATCTTGCCTTGTTGCGAAAGAACAGTAAAGCTATCAACATAATCATATTGACCATCCGGAAATGGATCGTTTCGATTATTAAGGCGATCAGCGTTGAGTATAGTCAATAAAGGTTTACCGGAGTAGGCTTCATTGGTTTCCGGTAGATATCTTTTCAAACCGCCACTCGGCTCCTGGTATAAAACGTTCATGGCAAATCCATCGCGCTGCATGCCGGTTACATCAAGAGAATAAACGTTTTTCATCATAAGTCCCCATATGGGAAGCGTCGGCCGTTGAGAAGTTGCTTTAAGCAATTTAAGGAATATAACTTTCTGCACACCCTGTGTTGAATCAACGGTCACGTCCTGCGAAAATTCGCCGACCTGGTAAACCTTTCCGTTATAAGTATACTGATAGGCGACGGCCAGTACGTCATCGGGTTGCAATTGCTGGTTTAATGATAAAAAACCCACTTGCGGGTTAAAATAAAATTCGCTTGGCTCAAGTTTGCGCGCAAAGGTTTTCTCGAAATCTGTTACAGGCTTTAAGCCCCGCAGAAGCAGCCTGGTATTGATGTAGGAAGGGTTTCTCGACAGTGTATCTTTTGACGCAAGAAAAGGATAAAGATCGTTTGCACCGTTTTGAGGAAGCTCGCCCGATGTTAAGCTATGAACAGTGTCATTGTATGGATGTGTCTCGGCCAGGTCCATCAGACCAACAATACTTCTCACATTGGTAGTAGCGCCATTGCGGTTAGTAACCCAAACCTCCATTCTTAATATCTGAACCTGGGTTTGCACAACCGGCAGGTTCTTCATGGTTTTATTATAGTTATTTCTAAAATACTGAGCGAGCAAAAAGTGCTTGTTCTCTTCATAATCATCCATCCGCTTATTGATGGTTTGATTTAAACCGCCCCCTTCGAGTGTTATCGACTGTCGCTGAGAATTCTGGTTGGCAATAGCAGCCGTAATAAATAATTTGCCGAACTGCAATTGTGTCTTCACGCCAAAAAGACTTTGCACGCTCGCCATCAGTGTTCCCTTTGCCTGGAAGGAAATATTTCCGGCCTCAACTGATTTAATTATTTCATCATCGTGACCCTTATAGTCGAGCTTTAGCTGGTTTTCAAAACCAAAGTTGGCCTGCGTGTTGTAACTGATAGGCAACTTTAACTTGTCACCGATATTCCCGTTTACGTTTATGTTGGCATCTTCCTTAAAATCAAAACCTCCGTTTTTCCTGGCAGCTTCCGGTAACGTAGGGTTCTGAATGTTCTGGCCCTGGTAACCGGCTGTAAGATTTACATTTCCTTCTGGCTTAATATCAACCTTAAGCCCTTTAGGCCCAACACCAAAAATGCGATCAAACAGCTGGTCGTAAACCCTCGGCGGAGGGCGCTTGATCTTCCGGTTCAGGTCATATAAAGTTTTCGCCCTTGAATTGAAATAATCTTTCTCCGATTGCTCGGTCTGAAGCTTATAAAATTCGTCGAAGGAGAGGTAAGTAGGTTTGCGGTAAACAATATCACCGATCTTTTCTTCAATATAATACTGCTTTGTTACAGGATCATACTGAATATTTTGTTTTATGAGGCTTGTATCTGTTAAGTCAAAAGGATTATTATACCGCCAGCTATACCGGTCGCCCCGGCGGTCTTTTAGAGGATAATGCAGTGTTGTAGTATCTTTTTTGCTGTCCTTTTTCTGAGCCTTTACGCTTACAACAAAGAGGCTGCCTGAAACAGTAAAAAGGATGATTACAATTAAACGAAAAAAATGCGTCAATTTCAGAAAGCTCTGGTTAAGTAGAAGTCTATTCTATAGGTTAAAGGTTTTTGAGTGCTTGTTTAATAATTTCTTCCAAAGAAAGTATTTCTTTAGCAGACTGTGAAACTTTTTTTACCGCTGATTCTGCCATTGGCTTGGCTATTCCAAGGCCTGTTAAAGCGGCAATTGCGTCCTTCTCGGCAGAGTGTATATTTACGTCGCTGGCACTAATGTTTTCCATGGTTATTTTACCCAGTTTATCCCTTAATTCCACAATAAGCCGCTCACCGGTTTTACGGCCGATACCCTTAACGCTTTCCAGTTGTTTTGTATTGCCCTGAACTATGGCTTTTATTATTTCCTCCGGCCTTAGACCGCTCAACATCATCCTGGCAGTTGACGCGCCTACGCCCGACACACTTATCAGGTGCAAAAACAAGTCTTTTTCCTCCTGGTCGAAAAAACCAAAAAGCGTCTGCCCATTCTCGGTTATGTGCAGATAAGTAAGCAATTGGCCCTCCTCTTTATTGCTGACAAAAGTGTAAGTATTCAGGCTAATCTGCAGTTCATATCCTACCCCATTTACGTCAACAATTACCAATGAGGGAGATTTCTTTGCAAATTTTCCTCGAACAAATGCGATCATAAAAAAAAATTTACCCTTGCTGTCAAATATCGGGTATAATTATGCTTTTGCTGCACAAGAAGAAAAAAGATTTTCAGGCACCAGGTGTCATCACGCTACTCAAGTTCCGTTGCGTCGCACTCTTGTACTGTAAATAAGAGCTGAGCAATGGCAAAATCTCCTAAATCCATTCACGATTCGCCATTCAGCAATTGACGAACGGCTGTGAATAACCCAATCCAGCAAGCACCGGTTGCCACACGTGCAAAACGGTCAAAAAAAACTGCTATTGCAATAACACATTGCCATCATAAATGAATTAAATTGCCGGCGGGATATTTATATTGTACCTACCATCGTCACTTGCCCTTCTATGTTCCTTAAAAAAATACTGTTTTTTGTCTGCCTTTCGGTCACTGCCTGTAATGTAATATTTGGGCAACGATTGGATGCTGCGCTGCGGAAATTTTATGAGCTGGCCCCGGTTGAAAATGTTTACATACAGTTCGACAATAACAATTATTTTACCGGGCAAACAATATTCTATAAAGCCTACCTGTCATCATCAGGCAGGCTCGATTCCCTGTCAAAAAATTTTTACGTTGATTGGTATAGTGACAGTGGAACGTTTATCGCATCCACAGTTACTCCTATCACGTATGGTTTTTCAATCGGGAGTTTTGATATACCTGGAACCTACGCCGGAACAAACATTTATGCTGTTGGCTACACAACATGGATGCGAAACTTCGACCCGGCTTTTTTCTTTCAAAAAAGCCTTGGTGTTTTTTCTTTACCCAAAAAAATCGCCAAAAGGGCTCCGGTTCAATCAGAAAATACCGTTCAATTTCTGCCCGAATCAGGAAACGCCCTCGTTAATAAGGCAAGTGTTGTCGCTTTTAAGTCAGTTAACTGGCTGGGATTGCCCCAAAGCATAGATGGTGAAATAAAAGATAAAACAGGATCGGTTGTGACTGAATTTCATTCAGACCATGATGGAATGGGCAAGTTTTACTATGTGCCCTTGCCAGGAGAAAGTTATATAGCCGAGTGGAAAGATATAGAAGGAAAAACACAGCGGGCAACTCTTCCTGATGCAAAGGAAATGGGAATTAGTCTGATTATTGAGCCTGGCATATTTGATCGGAAATTCCATATTCAAAGAACGGAGAGCATTCCGCAAGAATGGAAAAACATAAAAATAATTGCTCAAATGAACGGCCTGATTTTATACAGGGCGACTGCACACCCTGAGACAACTGAAACGATCTCCGGAATACTACCGGTAGGTAGTTTCAGACCCGGTATTTTGCAGGTTACTCTTTTTGATGCAAATGATAAGCCCCTCTGCGAACGACAAATTTTTATCAATAACAGTCGATCCACGATCAATGGTTTCATGCGTGTTGACACATTAAATAACCAGCCGGGAGGCCACAACTCAATTTTATTTGAAGTAAAGGATTCGGTACCTGCAAGTTTTTCTATTTCGGTTGTAAGCTCCCCTGAAAATCG
>DLKC01000058.1 GCA_002478885.1 Chitinophagaceae bacterium UBA7600 | reverse complement strand
GTAGTGCGTCTACCAGTTTCGCCACCTCCGCAACTTTGGGACTGCAAATGTATAAGAATAGTTGAAAAATAAAAGCCCGAATTAAAAAAGTTCTGAAAACGGTGCCTGTTATACTTTATTCAATTCAATCCGGAAGGTTGTTCCCTTGCCGATTTCACTGCTTTTTATATAGATGGTACCCTTGTGGTATTGCTCAACTATTCGCTTAACCAGGGTAAGGCCAAGGCCCCAGCCGCGTTTTTTTGTAGTAAAGCCGGGTTTAAAAACGTTTTGGATATTTTGCTTGGCAATGCCTTTACCGGTGTCGCTTACATCTATTCTTATAAGCGTTGGCGTTGGCTGAATGTCTATGGTAATGCGGCCTTTCCCCTCCATGGCATCGAGCGCATTCTTTAACAGGTTTTCAATAACCCAGTCGAACAGCGGTGGAGAAATGGTTGCAACAATCTCCTGCTGCCCGGAGGTGTTGATCACAAAGTCGACCTTACCGCCTGCTCTTTTGCGTATGTATTCTACCATAGCAGATATCTGTTCAACAATATTGGTTTCCTCGAGGTTTGGCTGGCTGCCTATTTTACTAAAGCGATCGGTGATCAGTTCGAGCCTGCTCACATCCTTTTCAATTTCGTTGGTTATTTTTTCTGTGCCGGCAATCTCCCGCAACACTTCCACCCAACCCTTTAAACTGGAGACCGGTGTTCCCAGTTGGTGTGCCGTCTCTTTGGCCATACCCGCCCACAACTGATTTTGCGTACTCTTATAAGAAGTTCGTTGGGCGATGATGGTAATTACTATAAAAAGTCCGACAATGATCAACTGAACGATGGGGTAATAGCGCACTTCCTGTTGAAGCACGCTTTCGCCATAATAATAACGGTTGGCAATGTAGGGTGAGTCGGAAATAACGATGATGATGGGGTCGTGTTCCTTTTTAAATTCGATCAGTTTATTCTTCAGGTAATTACTGTCGCCGGCAATTTTTGCGGAATCGAGGTTCACACAATTGCCTGCATGTATTCTTTCCTGTTCATCTGTTTCAATGATGGGTATGTCTTTGTTTTCGGTTGTTATTTTCACAGCGAGGTTGATTACCGCATCGTCGGGAGCGGTCATAATTGTTTTCTGGGCAGTTACCCAAAGCCCTACCCGCTGTTTTTCATCTTCGGCAATTTTTTGCGACAAGTAACGCGAATAGAACACCGTTCCGGTTACGATGCTTACCGCGATAAGAAACAGAAGCGTTTTTCCATTGAGCCATTGCTGAATCATGGTTCTAAAGTATCGAATGTTTGTTTCCCATAAAACAAAAACCCCGCAATAAATGCGGGGTGCGTTTCACAAAAGAATGGAATTTAAATAATGCGTTAAAAAACTATCCGAATAAACCACCTTTTTTAAGTGTCTTTGTTCCTTCGCCGATTTTGTACCCGTTCTGATAAATTTCGACCTTATAATTTCCTGTCTGGTATTTTCCAGCTTCAGGTTTCCAGTCAAAACTTACCGGAAGACGCTTACCCTGCTCGTAGTTTACGTCCATTTTATTGGTAAAGACTTTATCGCCTTCATCCCTGGTGGTAAATGTGCCGCTTCCGCTTGTTGGCATTGTAATAGGTTTGCCATCGGGACCGTAAACACACACATATAATTCTTTACCGCCACTCGCCGCGATCCTGTTTTCGTCAATGTCAAATGAAATCCGGAACACATCTACACGTTTTGCCGTTGTGGTTGTTTTTTCCTTTCCTGATCCTTTTATATCAATAGGTGTTATATTGATATTGGAGGCATGCAAAGTAGATCCTACATCTTCAACGTGTGCTTTTTCGGCCTGCGTTGTGGCAAGATTTGATTCAACAACTTTCTTTTGCGAGGCCAGTGTATCTCTTTCACTGGTCACCTGTTGGTTAGCAACGGTCAGCTGCTGGTTTTCCGCTTTAAGGTTTTCAATTTCAGTCAGGAGATCGTTTATTTTTCCATTCAATTGTGCGATCATTCCTTTTGCTTTGGCAAGATCTGCATCTTTCTTGCCTAACTCAGACCTGATGTCGGCTTTGAGCTTGTCTATATCAGATTTACGTTTTGCCAATTCACCTTGTAACTGATTGTTGGTGCCGGTCAAAGAATCCATTCGCGCAAGTGCGTCGTTATATTCTGCCAGTACAACATTTCTTTGTGAGTCAACATTTGAATATTGCGTTTGCAAATCCGTGATTTGTTCAGTAGATTTAGTTTTATCGTAGTAGATATAAGCCCATGTGCCAAGCAGTGCGGCAATAAGAATACCGTATATAATTTTACGATTATCTTTTGGAGACTGTTGCTGCGGCGTGCTGCCTGCAGTGGGGTAATTAGAGTAACTCATATAGAATCTTGATTTTTATAATTAAAAGTAATGAATAATTTAAGCTTCGACCCACCGGTTACAGATCTGTTGTTGATCGACATAGAAACTGTTCCGCAATACCAGAATTATGATTCACTACCTGATAACTGGAAACCGCTCTGGATTGACAAGATTTCCAAAACCGTGCCAGAAAACATTTCTCTTCCCGAAAGCTATTTGCAGAAGGCTGGCATACTCGCAGAGTTTGGCAAAGTAATTTGTATAAGCACTGGTTATTTCAGTTATAATGAAAAAAAGGAATTGATATTACGGCTCAAAACTATTTCAGGCCACGACGAAAAGGAATTGCTCAGCAGGTTTTCTGAGCTGACTGATAGATTCTATAAGCACAATAACAATTTTCAATTTGTAGGTCACAACATCCGGGAATTTGATATCCCTTATATATGCCGCCGTATGCTCATCAACAACCTGCCACTGCCATCTTACATGAAGCTTCACGGTGCAAAGCCATGGGAAGTAAGAATGCTTGATACCCTTCACTGGTGGAGGTTTGGCGACTATAAAAATTATATTTCCCTTCACCTGCTTGCCAGCGTGCTTAACGTGCCTACCTCAAAAACAGATATGGATGGAAGCATGGTGCAGGAGGTTTATTATAAAGACAACAACCTTCCACGAATTGTTGAATACTGCCAGCGCGATGTGGTTGTGGTGGCCAATGTGCTGCTTCGCTTTAAAAATCAGCCGTTGCTTTCGCAGGCCGATATTACTGTTGTTCCCTAGGTATTTATATAAGTATTTATACATTTTTGGATTCCGGCGCCAATGCAGTTGGCATCGTTCCTTGTGTCTGTCACTTCAGCCTATAATAGTGAATAGGGCGGCCTGCATTACAGCAGTCAGGTGTAACGCAAACCGCGTCATGAAAACCAGGAGTTATTTAACTGATCGCCCCTTCCATTGGTAGGTTCCAAATTTTCCAAGCCAGCCAGCAATAACGGTGTAAACAATGTGAACAGGCTGTAATAATGGAAACCCATAAAGCAGTTTTTGATTGCCGAAGAAACGCGCAACAGGAAAAAGAAACAATAACTCGCAACATATTTTTAACAAAAGGCCGGCGATCAAAAGCTTTATAAGCGCGGCCTTAGCGATAGTTGCTGCCAGCAATACAAGGAAAGAGAGGTTGAACACATAAACGAGCAGCAGCACCATGAATATACTGCGGTCGTTATAAGATGTAGCCTTACTGGCCCACCGTATGCGCTGGTTAAAAAAATCCTTCCATGTTTTTTCGGGTTGTGTAGCAACAGTAACCTGGCTGCTGAACAGGTAGCCAATAGATCCGGGATAGTGTTGCTTTATCTTTTGCATGAGCAGCATATCATCGCCGCTGGCAATTGCATCAACATCTTTGAATCCATTTACTTCATTAAACACCGATTTGCTATAGGCAAGATTGGCACCGTTGCACATGCTGTGAAAACCTGCGCTCACAGAGGCCGCGGCTATACCCTGCAGGCTTATAAAATCGAGACTTTGAAAAAGAGAAAGCAGCGTTCCTGTATGCTTGAACTTTACCGGTGCCGCAACAAACACCGACCCGGAAGACTGAATAAAATTATCATAAGTAGTTAGCCACGTGGCCGGAACAGTACAGTCTGCATCGGTGGTAATTATCCAGTCATTCGCCGACCTGGCGATGGCTGTTTCGATTGCTTTCTTTTTATAAGCGTTTATGGGGTTATGGACGATATCGTTTAAACTGAGCAGCCTCAGGGAAGCAAATTTTTTTTGCAATTCGCCAACAACATCGGGTGTACTATCTGTTGAAAAATCATTGACCACTATAACCTCAAAGTGGCCAGCCGGGTAATTGTTGTTATAAATGCTCTCAATGCAGGCCGCTATGTTGGTTGCTTCGTTACGGGCGGGAATAACGATCGAGAATTTGCAAACAGGGTTTGCGGCGGTAATTCCGGTGAATGGTTTAAGCCTGCCGAACCACGACCAGTATTGTATTATCAGCAGGCAATAGGCAATGCACAAAACCGCAAACAATATTGTAAAGCCAATCCACATGGCGCAAAGAAAACTAAATTATTCAGAGAAAGCAGCGGCAATTTCAGGGACGTATTTACCGCGTAATAACTGGTGGCCTGCATTTAAGGTTTTCACGTTTACCAGCGGGCATGCTGCAGTGAGAAAATCGCTTTGTTTTTTTAGAATGATTCTGTCGTATGTACCAAAAAACAGCGTGAGTTTAACAGGATAGTTATTGAGTAACGGTAGTATTTGTTTAAAATCAGGTTTAAACCTGCGCATGGTGGTCCAACGTTGATAAAGGTCTAAGCGGGCAGTTTCGTCGTTGATATAATGGCAAACAAATTTGAATACGCTCTTATTCACGAGACCTGTTCTGTGACCTGCTTTTACAAGGGCAAAAAACCAGGCAGGATTATGCATGGTAAATTTAAACAGGCGGTTTCCCACGCTTGTTTGTGTACCCAGCCAATACCAGAAATTCATGATTAGTCCGTCAGGAGCAGCCAATACAATGCGATCGATCTTTTCCGGTGCCAGCTGTAACAATTGAAATGCAACCCGTCCGCCGAGGCTATAGCCTAATATGGAATACCTTGTAGTTTCAACGTTGTCGCCACTTAAATGAGCGATGATGGCCGACATTATCTCCAGTAAATCTGCCGGGCTAAAAAGTAATTCCTCTTTCCATACTGTTTTTCCGTGAAAGGGGAAATCGAGTGCTATCAAAGTAAATTTATCATCAAGCAGTTTTTCAAACAAATGAAAGCTGCCCGCGTCTTCCGCAAAGCCGTGAAAACAAAAAAGCAGTTGCCTTCCAACACCGGCTGTTTGAAAACTGATAACAGAGTTTTTATATGGTAGTAGATGACTGATCAAATTGTTGCAAATATTTTACAATTCCAGGTAAAATATTTGCTGATGTATTTTGGTTATATGATAAAGTTACAGCAATTTTGAAAAATAGTTGCATAACTAACTATATGCCAAACAACCAATTTAAAAGAAGCGAATTATACAGTGTTATCAATGGTATGGCCAGCACGGCCGTTGCCCGGAGGTTGCAAAAGCACTTCAGGCAGGCGGGGCTGGAGATAACCATTGAGCAGTGGAGTATTTTGTATTATTTGTGGTTGGAAGATTGCCTTAGCCAGCAGGAACTATGCAACCGTACGTTCAGGGACAAGCCGAGCATTACCCGGTTGATCGATAACCTGGAAAAACAAAAGCTGGTAAAGAGAGTCGCATCAAAAGAAGACCGGAGAATAAATATGGTTTGCCTGACGGAAGCTTCAAGACGTTTGCAAAATCTTACCATTGATCTTGCGAATCAAACAATGGATGAGGCTTTGGAAGGTGTTTCGAAAGAAGAGATTGAAATCGCAAAGCAGGTTTTATACAAGGTATATGATAACCTGAACAGGTAATGGATGCCGCTCCACAGCTAACCGGAGCGGGTTTCCCGGGGTGTTGCGTAAGGAACCAACAGTACAAGAGTGCGACGCAAGAAAAGATGCCATTGATTCAAAAGCCTGGACCACACAGCAAATTTTTCCAGATATTATTTACCTGCGATAAAACAGTTTGAATTTAACCCAACATAAAAATCATTTATTATGGAAACTGCAACAGCGATAAAAAAATCACTCAAAGGCGGCGAGTGGCTTATTAAGGAAAGTGCGCCTGCAGATGTTTTTATTCCTGAAGATTTTAACGAGGAACAATTGATGATAAAAGACCTCGCCAAGCAATTCATTAATACCGAGGTTTGGCCTGTACTGAACAGGATAGAGAAACTGGAACCGGGCTTAATGCCGTCGCTTCTTGAAAAAGCGGGCGAACTTGGATTAACCGGAGCGGGCATTCCTGAAAAGTATGGAGGCCTTGCAAAAGACCTGATCACTTCAACAATTATTAATGAGAAACTTGGAGCAGGTTTTTCGTTCAGTGTTGCTTTTACGGCTCACACCGGCATAGGTTCTATGCCGATCCTGTATTTTGGCACTGAAGCACAGAGAGAGAAATACATTCCAAAATTAGCTACGGCGGAATGGAAAGGTTCTTACGGACTTACTGAACCTAACAGCGGCAGCGATGCACTTGGTGCTAAAACAACGGCAAAGCTTAGCGATGACGGGAAATATTACATTCTAAACGGGCAAAAATGCTGGATCACGAACGGCGGTTTCGCTGATGTGTATACCATATTCGCAAAAGTCGACGGTGACAAGTTCACGGCTTTTATTGTAGAACGGGGCTTTGAGGGTTTTACCCAGGGGCCTGAGGAGCACAAAATGGGTATTAAAGGTTCCTCGACTGTGCAGCTATATTTCCAGGATTGCAAGGTGCCTGTTGAAAACCTGCTGGGGGAGATCGGCCGGGGGCATATCATTGCTTTTAACACCCTTAACACCGGGCGTTACAAATTAGGCGCAGCAACTATTGGTGCAGCCAAAGTGGTTAATACCATTTGCATTCGTTATGCCAAAACGAGGGAGCAGTTTAAAACAGCCATAGCAAACTTTGGTGCTCTAAAACATAAACTTGCAGAAATGGCCATCCGTACCTGGGTGGGCGATAGTGCAACCTATCGCGTAGGGAAGATGATCGATAATAAAGAAGCCGAGTTAATGAGCAGCGGAGCAGCTTTCGACAAGGCCTACCTCGGCGCCGCAGAAGAATACGCCATTGAATGCGCCATGCTTAAAGTTTTCGGCAGCGAGGTAATAGATTATGTAGTTGATGAAGGCGTACAAATTCACGGCGGCAATGGGTTTAGCGATGAATATCTTATCACCTGGGCTTACCGCGACAGTCGCATCAACCGGATATACGAGGGAACGAATGAAATAAACCGGTTGCTTACGGTCGACATGATGCTAAAACGCGCCATGAAAGGACAGCTTGACCTGATGGGCCCGGCTATGGCAGTTAGCAAAGAGCTAATGAGCATTCCTGATTTTAGCAACAGTGAAGATGGTGGCATACTTTCCAACGAAAGAAAATATATAGCCAATTTCAAAAAGGCAATTCTAATGGTTGCAGGCGCGGCAGTGCAAAAGTTAATGGCGAAACTGGATAAAGAGCAGGAAGTGATCATGAATATTGCCGATATGGCCATGGATACTTTTATTGCGGAAAGCGCTTTGCTGAGAGCGCAGAAGCTCTTACAGTTAAAAGGTAGTGAAGCCTCCGCCATTGAATGCGATATTGTTCGCACCTTCATTTTCGATGCGGCCGACCGAATAAATAAAGCCGGCAAAGATGCATTGAACAGCTTTGCTGAAGGTGACGAATTGCGCATGATGATGATCGGGCTAAAACGATTTACCAAAACAGATCCTTTCAACACTAAAGAGGCACGAAGAAGAATTGCCGATAAACTGATCGAGGAAGACGGGTATTATTTTTAATTTTACAGTTAAATCATTTATGATATCCTGCGACTGCGGGATATTTTTGTTTACAAACTTTTTCGCCCTGATTAAACTTTCTTGCGACGCTCCATTCAAATGCAGTAATAACATCGGCAGGAATTGAAGTATTGTAAAACCGCTAACTGGCCAGGAATAAGTAAGCTGACAAATCAAGCGCAGTTCAACATCTTATGGTTAATTGGGATCAGCGGTTTCATGCTTTACCGTTTTTGGCATAATTTCAGCGGTAAACACGCTTACACCATGTAAAAAGTAAATAGTTAACCTTAGAAAGTACTGTTAACCATTAGTTATCGGTTCACGGCAAACAGTTCGGCCAATATTCCTGAAAAATGACAAACCAAGATTTATGATTAGTGCAGAAAAAAAGAAAACCATTTTAGCCGGGGGCGAATGGTTGATTAAAGCAACTACCCCGCAGTTCACTTTCACACCTGAAGAATTTACCGAAGAGCAAAAGATGGTTAAGGACATGGCTGACCAGTTTATGGAAGCCGACGTTCGTCCTGTTACGAATTTGCTCGAGAAGCAAGGCCCTGGTTTAATGCCCGGCCTCATTGAAAAAGCCGGCGAACTTGGTTTGCTTGGTACGGCTATCCCCGAAGAATATGGCGGGCTCGGCAGAGATTTTATTACAACGAGTATTGTTTGCGAGGAGTTGAGTAATATGGGCAATTGCTTTTCCGTTTCGTTCCTGGCCCATACGGGTATTGGAATGTTACCGATACTGTATTTTGGCACTGAAGCGCAACGGCAAAAATATATTCCCAAGCTGGTTTCGGGCGAATGGAAGGGTGCCTACGGCTTAACCGAGCCAAACAGCGGCAGTGATGCATTGGGTGCAAGATCAACCGCAAGATTATCAGACGACGGTAAATATTATATTCTTAACGGTCAGAAATGCTGGATCACCAATGGTGGTTTTGCGGAGGTTTACACTGTGTTCGCCCAGTTGGAAGACAACAACTCGCCATCCGGCAAACCTGGCTTTACCGCATTCATTCTCGAACGTGGGTTTGAAGGTTTTACACAAGGCCCGGAAGAAGACAAAATGGGCATTAAAGGCTCTTCAACCGTGCAATTATATTTCCAGGATTGCAAAGTACCGGTAGAAAACCTGCTGGGCGAGCCCGGAAAAGGTCATTTAATTGCATTTAACATACTCAATATCGGGCGGTATAAGCTATGTGCCGGCACCATTGGTGCAAGCAAAGGAGTAACTTCCATTTCAACACAGTATGCCGTTGCGAGAGAGCAGTTTAAGCAACCGATCGCAAGTTTTGGCGCAATCAAGAACAAACTCGCGGAAATGGCTATTCGGGTATGGGTTTGCGAAAGTGCAGCTTACCGTACAGCCAACCTTATTCAAGCCAAAAAAGAAGAAGGACTTGCTGGCGGCCAGCCTTTCGACAGGGCTTTCCTTGGTGCAGCTGAAGAATATGCTATAGAGTGTGCCATACTTAAAGTCTTTGGAAGCGAGGTATTCGATTACGCAGTAGATGAAGGACTGCAGATACATGGAGGTAACGGTTTCAGTGCCGAGTATGCGATAAGTAAATTGTACCGCGATAGCAGAATCAACCGTATTTATGAAGGCACCAATGAAATAAACCGCCTGCTGATTGTTGACATGATCCTTAAGCGTGCCATGAAAGGCCGTCTCGATCTTATGGGGCCGGCAATGGCTGTGAGTAAGGAGCTAATGAGCATACCGGATTTCAACAATGATGACGACACGCATTTTGCCAAAGAAAAACAATGTATTGCCAATTTTAAAAAGGCAATATTGATGGTGGCAGGCGCGGCTGTTCAAAAGTTCATGATGAGCTTCGACAAAGAGCAGGAAATTATCATGAACATTGCGGACATGGCCATCAATACTTACATGGCAGAAAGTGCGTTGTTACGTGTCGCTAAACTTACAGATACGTACGGAACAGCGGCAACAGATGTCAAAAATGAGATCATGCGCGTGTTTTTGTTTAATGCTTCAGAATCGATAAATAAATCAGGCAAAGAGGCTTTGTATTCCTTCGCAGAAGGTGACGAACTCCGCATGATGCTGATCGGTCTCAGGAGATTTACCAAAATGGATCCTTTTAACGTAAAAGTATCCAAAAGAAAAATCGCTGATAAAATGATCGAAGAAAACGGCTACTGTTTCTAGTTTGATATAAACAAAATTGAAAACCCCTCTACGGGGTTTTTTTATTTTCCAAAGTACCAGGCTTCCTTGTCCTTGAAGCAGCAATTGTTGCGTCGCACTCTTGTACGGCAAATCCCGGTGCAGCATAAATTTATACTCGTTATTGTAACGTTGCATTTATTTTTGATCATGAAAATACCCGTGCATCTCTTCATTGCCTGTTTATTACTTTACCCTGGATTTATCTTTTCACAGCAGCAATACCCCAAAAATTATTTCCGTAACCCACTTGATATACCCATACAACTCGCAGCAAATTTTGGTGAGTTAAGGCCTGATCATTTTCATATGGGGCTTGATATTCGCACCCAAGGCCGAGAGAACCTTCCTGTTTACGCCTCGGCAGATGGTTATATAAGCAGGATAAAAATAGAGAAATGGGGTTACGGAAAAGCTATTTATATAACCCATCCGAACGGGTTCGTTACGTTGTACGCGCATCTCAACAGCTTTTACAGCCCCCTCGAAGATTTTGTCAAAAAGCACGCCTACGATGAAGAAAGTTGGGAACAGGATATTAATTTTGAACCAGGCAGCTTTCCGGTAAAAAAAGGACAGTTCATTGCACTGAGTGGCAATACCGGTGGCTCTGCTGGCCCACACCTGCATTTTGAAATACGCGACAAAAAAACCGGGAATAATTTCAATCCACAATTGTTTGGTCTTGGCATTGCCGATAATATTGCCCCGGTAATTGAAAAGCTTTTCATTTACGACCGCCGTTACAGTACCAGCGAATCAGTGGTAAAACAGGTTGCGTTAAAAGCTTCGGGCAACAGCTATACAACGCAGCCTCCCATTGTAAAAACCGGTACACCGATGTTAAGCTTTGGCGTTACAGCGGAAGACAAGTCTTCCAACTCTACTTTTAAATTTGGTATTTACCAGGCTGAACTGTGGATGGATGATTCACTCATCAACGCCTTTCAATTGAACGATTTTTCTTACGATGAAACCCGTTATGTGAATGCATGCATCGACTACAGCAAATACAAAAGGCAGAATGTTTACGTGCAGTATTTATCAATATTGCCGGGCAACAGGCTAAAAATATTCAGTGAGGCTGGTGGTCCAGGGAAAATAGCTTTACACGACACACTGCCACACAGGATCGGTATTAATATTAAAGATGTCAATGGTAATGCTGCACGGCTGACCATGATGCTTCAGTTCGACGGAAGCCTGCAACAACAGCCGGGCTTTTCCGCAGGCGCACCACGGGTTTTCCCTAACCAACCTAATACTGTGAAAAGTAAGAATGCACAGTTTAGTTTTCCCGAAACGGCCTTTTATGATACAGCTTTGCTTGTTGTGCAGGAGGAGCCTGCCGGTACAAAAAATGCGGCTTCTGCGGCAATAGTTTTGCCACAAAATATACCAGTGCATGGATATTACACCGCGCAAATTAAAACAAGCCTGTCTAAAGGTGACCCCCTGCGAAATCATGTGATCATGTTCCTGACCAATGGCAAAAGTAAAGATGCAGTAAAGGGAACATGGAATGGAGACTTCATGTATGGCAATTTTAAAAAGTTTGCTGTTCTGCAATTAATGATTGATACTGTGCCGCCAACAATAAAGCCTGTGGGGTGGAAAGAAGGATCAAATTTAAAGGCCCAGCAATCGCTAAAGCTACATTGCACAGACCAGTTTGATGAAGTAGCCTTTTTCTCCGCCAGGCTCGAGAACGGCCAGTGGCTTTTATTTGCTAAAAAGGACGACGACTTTATTTACTACTTTGATCAATATTGTCCCCCGGGACCGCACACCCTAACGGTGACCGTAACTGATAAAGCAGGGAACAAATCTGAAGCGGAATTAGCCTTTACACGGTAAGCTCGATAAAGGCTAAATTGTATTTGCAGGGGAACATTCCAGGCGCTCAAGTGGGCGACGCAACAGGTGCCGCCCTGTGCCGGCCAGACCGGGTTCAAATTACATTAACAAAATTTAGAGTAGAAAAATTTGGCGTAAATAGATGTATGTACATATATTTGTGTTGTGAAATTAGAAGAGGCTATAAAAAGCAATAAATTTAAAACCGAAGTGCATAAGGCAGGCCTGAATGTTTTGTATACCGCATGGTGGTTAAAAACCATGATGAGTAAAGAATTGAAAGAATATGGGTTAACCCACGAACAATATAATGTGCTGCGTATACTTAAGGGCAAGCACCCCGACCAGGTTTGTGTTAGGGAAATTGCCTGCAGGATGATAGAGAAAAACTCGAATGTGCCAAGGATTGTAGACCGGCTCGAATTAAAAAAGCTGGTGAAACGAAACACTTCCCCATTAGATAAGCGTGAAACGGTGATCACATTGACCCAGGCCGGAATAAACATCCTTGAATTAAGTACCAGCCGCATCAATCTGCTTTTTGACAATACCATTGCGTTGGAGGAGGCAGCAGCAGTTCAACTGAACTCGCTGCTGGAGAAATTAAGAGAGAACGAAAAATAGATTTTTTTTGAACAAATACATGTATATACATGTTTTAAATTTATAAAATCAAAAGGAGCATTTATGAAAACTATCTTACACAAAGCCGACCAGAGAGGTCACGCTAACCATGGCTGGCTGGATAGTTACCATTCTTTCAGTTTCGCAGGGTTTTATGACCCTGCAAAAGTTCACTTTGGTGCCTTGCGCGTACTTAACGATGACAGCGTAAAAGCAGGTTTCGGGTTTCCGAAACATCCGCATGACAATATGGAAATCGTATCCATTCCGTTATACGGGGACCTGGAACATCGCGACAGTACCGGCCGGCACGAGATCATCAGGCAGAACGATGTACAAATCATGAGCGCAGGCAGCGGCATTACCCACAGTGAAATGAATGCCAATAAAGACAAAGAAGTAAAATTTCTACAGGTATGGGTGTTTCCGAAAGCGCAGGATATAGCTCCCCGTTATCAGCAAAAGACTTTCAGGCCTGAAGACAGGCAAAACCAAATACAGACAGTTGTTGCGCCTAATAATAGCGAAGCAGTGTTGATTAACCAGGATGCATGGTTTTCGCTTGGAAATTTTTCCAAAGATTTTAAAGCTTCCTATGCGCTGAACAAAACCGGTAATGGAGTTTATGCTTTTGTACTCGAAGGCTCCCTGACCGTAAACGGGCAAACTTTAAACAAGCGTGATGCAATGGGCGTTTGGGAAACAGGCAGTATCGAGATCGTTGCGAACAGCGATTCGGCATTCTTATTAATTGAAGTTCCAATGCAAATTGGGGAGGCAGCATAGTATGAAACAACGTTCCGTAAAAAAGCTTCTATACGCCCAGCCATACGACATGGGCGGCATACCGATAAGGCAACCTTTTCCAACTGCCAGCATTGAACAGATCGA
Source organism: Chitinophagaceae bacterium UBA7600 (assembly GCA_002478885.1). Classification (GTDB taxonomy): domain Bacteria; phylum Bacteroidota; class Bacteroidia; order Chitinophagales; family Chitinophagaceae; genus DLKC01. Next base: position 21,931 of record DLKC01000058.1, on the reverse strand, counting down.
CCCTTTTCTTTTGCTGCACCATGCCGATATTATGGTGCCTACGCATATTTTACCATCAAAGGCGGGTGTAGGTCCGCACCCTCACCGGGGGTTTTCACCGGTAACCTTTGTGTTCGAGGGCGCTGTTCACCACAGGGATAGTCGTGGAAACGATCATGTTGTTTACGCCGGTGGCACGCAGTGGATGAATGCAGGCATGGGAATTATTCACAGCGAAAGGCCCCCTAAAGATATTCATGAAATTGGCGGACGCCAGGAAATTATACAGCTTTGGATAAACACTCCTGCAAAAAATAAAATGGATCAGCCAGATTATCAGCCATTGTCCCAAGCAGATACTCCGGTAATTTTTTCAGATGATCGTCTTGTAAAAATCAACGTTGTTGCCGGTGAACTCGGCTATATAAAGGGCCCAGTCAAGAGCCTGTCAGCTGTGAATACTTTTACTGTTGAAATGAAAAAAGGCGGCAAATATTATTTCAGGATTCCCCCGGCACATAACCTATTTGTTTACCTGCTCGATGGCCAGGTAAACATTAATGACAATCATGCAGCAGATGCAAAATTCGCTGTGCTGTTCAACAATGATGGGGAAGGGTTTGATGTGGAAGCTTTGGAAAATACCCGGCTTTTTATTGGCTCAGGCGAACCGTTGAACGAACCCCTAGCAACACATGGCCCGTTTGTAATGAATAGTCAAACCCAGATTATGGAAGCGTTCCGCGACTACCAAATGGGTAAAATGGGCGTGCTTATTGAAGATTAAACATTTAAACCAAACAATAAACAATCCAAAAATTAAAGCAATGGCAACTTACAAAATTGATGCTTCACATTCAGAAATTACTTTCAAAGTAAAACACCTCATGATCTCTAATGTTAGCGGTAGCTTCCAAAAATTCGATGCTACGATGACGGCAGAAAAGGACGATCTTACAGACGCAAAGATCACTTTCGAAGCCGATGTAGACAGCATTACAACAGGCAGCGAGCAACGCGACGGCCATGTAAAAAGCGATGATTTCTTTAACGCAGAGAAATTTCCAAAACTTACTTTTGTCTCTGACTCTTTTACAAAAGTTGACGACGAAACTTATAAGCTAACAGGCGATCTGACCTTAAGAGATGTTACTAAAAAAATCACGCTCGATGTAAACTATGGCGGGTCTATCGTTGATCCATGGGGTTACACAAGGCTGGGCTTCGAGATAAACGGTAAAATCAACCGCAAAGAATACGACCTTAAATGGCATGCGGTTACAGAAACCGGCGGTTTTGTTTTAAGCGACGATGTAAAGTTGCACCTCCATGCAGAAATGGTTAAACAGGCATAAGCAGTCCTGGATTTTGTGATCGGTTATTGTGGGCCGGGCATGTAAGCTAACCCCGGCACCTGTTGCGTCGCACACTTCAGGGTTCAGCACAGCACCGGGCTTTTAATACAGCTGCTAAAAAAACTAAGCATGACTTCAGCAAAAGTTTCATCGGCAAAATACAGAACGGAATTATACAATGGCAGGCATCAATTTTTTGCCGATGAACCTGCTGAGATCGGTGGCGCCGACACAGCCCCCGCTCCGGATGAATTGCTTGAAGCTGCATTGGCAAGCTGCAGCGCGATAACTATTAAGATGTATGCCGAAAGAAAGGGATGGACTTTGGCCGCGGCAGAGGTAAATGTATCTTTAGTACGGATAAATGGAAAAACAACCATCCACCGGGAAATTGCTTTACAAGGCGAATTGGACCAGGAGCAAAAAGATCGCCTTTTACAGATCGCAAAGCTTTGCCCGGTTTCCAAAACACTGGCAGGTGAAATCGACATACTGTCCACTTTAAAATAGTACCGATGCAATACGTAATCCACAGAAAAGAAAACCGGGGGAAGAAAGACATTGGCTGGTTGCAAAGTAATTTTTCTTTTAGCTTTTCCAGTTATCAAAACCCGGTTAACAACGGCTTTGGCCTGCTAGTAACATTCAACGACGATTTTGTAAAGCCTGGCGGTGGTTTCGGACTACACCCACACATGAATATGGAAATTATCAGTGTGCTGCTGCAGGGCAAAATGAATCACAAAGACTCTATGGGTTACAGCGATGTGGTGGAAAAAGATTGGGTACAAATAATGAGTGCCGGCAAAGGGCTTAAACATGAAGAACACAATGTTGGCGAGGAAGACGTGAATTTTTTGCAAATATGGATAGAGCCAAAACTTCAGAACGTGGAACCCCGGTATCAACGCAGGCATTTTCCAGGGGCGAAAAGAAAAAATATTTTGAAGACAATTGTAAGCAACGAAGAAGGCCAGGAGCATTGCTGGATCAATCAGAATGCAAAACTCAGCCTTGGCTGGTTTGAGGCAGGAACGGAAATAGCGTATCAACTTAGCCCCATGAACAAATGCGTTTATGTGTTTGTTATGGAGGGGCAACTGAAGGCGGCGGGCGAAACCATCGGCAAGCGCGATGCGATCGGGTTTTGGGAAACGGGCAGCATTAAACTGCGGGTAGAGCAGGAAGCTGAATTTATTGTTATAGAAGTGCCGGTCAATCATTGATCAAATATCCTTAGCTGAATAAAGTACTTACAGTACAAGAGTGCGACGCAACGGAAGATGGCTGATGGGATGACGCCTGCCACAAAAAATTAATAGAAAAAGGGGAAAGTTATGAATATAGAAATAGTAGCGGGAAGCCCGAGAAAAGACAGCGTTACCTATAGGGTGGCTTTGTTTTTGCAAAAATTTCTGAAAGAAAAGTCTGAACACAATATAGATATTATTGATGTGCGTGACTGGGCTTTACCAGTATTGCAGCAAGAGGTGTTTTCAAGCGTGGAGCGTGCACCAGACGAGTTTAAACCGCTGGCGAAACGGATGTTTGAAGCTGATGCTTTTATAATGGTTACGCCCGAATATAATGGCAGCTATACCCCTGCATTGAAAAACCTGTTTGACCATTTTCCAAAACAGTCACATAAAGCCTTTGGCATAGTTACTGCATCACCAGGTATTATGGGTGGAATGAGGGCAAGCCAACAGCTGCAGCTTTTCATAAATGCACTTTTTGGCATCGGTTCACCCTATATGCTGGTTACGCCGCAGGTAGATAAAAAATTTGATGCTGAAGGAAACCTGGTAGACCAGTCTTTTATGCGGAATATTGAACTTTTCGTAATTGAATTTTTATGGCTTGCGGAAAATCTTGCTGCAGAAATGCAGCCTGTTGTATAAAATGCTTTCCTTAAAAGAAGGATTGTTACCTTTGCGCCTTCTTCCACAAAAACCATCATGAGCGACGAAATAAAACACGAATGCGGACTCGCTTTTATACGGCTGAGGAAACCATTCTCTTATTATCTACAGAAGTACGGCACAGTGATGTATGGCGTTAATAAGCTGTACCTGCTGATGGAAAAACAGCACAACCGCGGTCAGGATGGCGCCGGAATTGCTGCAGTGAAACTAAATGTTGAGCCCGGCCACCCGTTTTTGCACCGTATGCGGAGCAATGCACAACAACCAATTGCGGATATTTTCTTTAAAATTGGGCAGGAAATTCAGGAACTGGAAAAGTACCAGCCTGATATTAAACAGCATCCGGGGCTAATGAAAGGACACGTACCTTTTCTCGGCGAACTGTTGCTTGGTCATTTGCGATATGGCACGCAGGGTAAAAACAACGTGGAATTTTGCCATCCTTTTATTAAACGCAACCTTGTTCCCGGCAGAAATCTCGCACTCGCCGGGAATTTTAATTTGGTAAATACCGAGGAGCTTTTTGCACTGATCAATGTTGACCCCGGAGAGTTTCAGCGCCAAAGCGACCTTGCGGCGATGATGGAAGTATTGCATCATTTTTTGTCGAAAGAAGATGAAAAAAATCCCAACAATGCAGATGTTGCAGCTATGTTAAAGAAAGCCACGCCTTTATTTGATGGGGGATATACAGTCGGTGGCTTAGTTGGCAACGGAACCGGATTTGTAATGCGAGACGCCCATGGCATAAGGCCTGCTTATTATTATGTGAACGATGAGGTAATTGTTGCGGCCAGTGAACGTGCTTCCATAAGAACATCGTTTAATGTTGGCGAAAATGAAGTTTTGGAATTAATGCCCGGCAATGCCCTTATTGTAGATAACAATGGCGAATATAAAATTGAGCAGGTATTAGCGCCTAAAGAAAGAAGAGCCTGCAGTTTTGAACGCATCTATTTTAGCCGGGGAAGCGATGAGAAAATTTACCGGGAACGAATTGCGCTCGGCGAACATTTGAGTAAAGCTGTGCTGGAATCGGTTGACTATAGCCTAAAAAATACCATTTTTTCTTACATCCCGAATACGGCCGAAGTGGCTTTTTATGGGCTTGTTAAGGGAATGGAGGACTATTTAAACCAGATAAAAATTCAGCGTATTCTCAGTTGGGGCAAAGACTTTAATGAAGAGAAACTTTCTGAGATGATCAACCGTAAAATACGGCAGGAAAAGATCGCTATTAAAGATGTGAAACTCCGCACTTTTATAACGGAAGACTCCGGACGTAACGAAATGGTGCAGCACGTTTACGATATTACCTATGGTACGGTTAAACGCGATGAAGATACGCTGGTGGTTATCGACGACAGCATTGTGCGTGGTACTACTTTAAAAGAAAGCATTGTGCGCATGCTTGCGCGCTTGAACCCTAAGAAAATTATTGTTGTTTCTTCGGCCCCTCAAATTCGGTACCCTGATTGTTATGGGATTGATATGAGCAAGCTTGGAGATTTTATTGCTTTTAAAGCAGCCATCGAATTGCTGAAAGAACGAGGCATGGAAGACATTATTAAAGCCGTTTATGAGAAAATAAAAGAACTGCAGCGCAACAACCAGCTTCATTCCGAAAATGTGGTGCGCCAGATCTACCGCCCGTTTACCACAGAGGAAATTTCTGATAAAATTGCCCAGCTTATCACGCCAAAAGAAGTAAAACTTCCCGTGCAGGTGATTTACCAAACCATCGAAGACCTGCATGAGTGTTGCCCAACCAATTTGGGCGATTGGTATTTTACCGGTAACTATCCCACTGCCGGCGGCAACCGCGTGGTTAATAAGGCCTTCATCAACTATTACGAGGGAAAGAACGTCAGAGGCTACTAAAAAACGGCGAAGACGAGCTGCTGTACTGTTGGCTTCGCCTGTTGTGTCACTCACTGCATCGTTCGGAACAGCTATCATCTAGCCTGTGCATTTCGTGCCTCACCTGTTACTAGTGTACAAGTGTGCGACGCAACCCGTGCTCATTAAGGGACCAAATGCCGGGTACAAATACATGCTTCCAGCCGGGGTCAAAAGCTAAGCACAATAACCAACAGTTGTTTGTTTGGAAAATGGCATTTTTCCGGGTAGTCACAGTACAAATCCATTAACAATAAATATTGATGTTTAGAACAATTTATATTTAACTTTGACGCTCACTTCTAAAAAAACTTTTATGGGTAATTTAGGTTTCCAGGAAATCTTGCTGATTGCTGTTGTTGTTCTTGTTCTTTTTGGTGGAAGAAAAATCCCTGAATTTATGAGAGGTCTTGGTAAAGGCATACGTGAATTCAACGATGCGAAAAATAATGTAAAGAAAGAACTGGAAGAAGGCATGAACGAAAAGGAAAAAGCTCCTACATCTTCAACAAATTCCTAATTAATTTACTTACTTAAATACGATCAGCCTTTGTTTAGCTTCAGTACTATCAAAGACTATCATATTGCTTTGTCAAACGGCCACACTAACTGTGTAACGGCCGTTTCTTTTTACATAAAGCAAATTGAAGTTAACTCCCACCTCAACGCGTTCCTGGAAGTTTATAAGGAAGAAGCACTTGAACGTGCTGCGTTCCTGGATTTATTTTACCAAAAAAACAATGCGCTTAGCGGCAAACTGCACGGGGTTGTTGTTGCATTGAAAGATGTTATTTGTTACAAAGGTCACAAGGTTTCGGCATCTTCGAGAATACTGGAAAACTATACATCCATTTATAATGCGACGGTGGTAGACCGGTTGCTGCAAGAGGGCGCCATCATCATCGGCAGGAATAACTGCGACGAATTTGCGATGGGAAGCAGTAATGAGAACTCTGCTTTTGGCAGCGTGCTGAATGCTGCTGATAATGCCAGGGTGCCGGGTGGGTCTTCGGGTGGCTCCGCGGTTTCTGTGCAGGCTGATCTTTGCATGCTTAGCCTTGGAAGTGATACGGGTGGATCGGTAAGACAGCCAGCGGATTTTTGTGGCATTATCGGTATGAAACCAGGTTATGGTAAAATATCGAGATATGGCCTTATTGCCTATGCCTCTTCGTTTGACCAGATTGGTATTTTTGCTAAAGCAATAGAAGATGTTGCGGTTACATTACAGGTAATTGCGGGCGAAGATGAGTTTGACAGCACGGTGAGTACAATACCGCTTCCTGATTATCCCGATGCATTAAACAGTAATGGGAAAAAATACCGGATTGCTTATTTCAGGCAGGCACTTGATCACCCGGGTCTTGACGGTGAAATTGCAACCGTGATAAAGGAATATATCGAACTCCTGAGGGAGCAGGGGCATGTTGTTGAACCGGTTGAATTTGATCTTTTAGATTATGTAGTACCAGCTTATTACATTCTGACCACTGCGGAAGCTTCCAGCAACTTGTCACGTTTTGACGGGATAAAATATGGTTATGCCGCCAAGGATGATTTTGACGACCTGACTGATTTCTATAAGCAATCGCGCAGTGCAGGCTTTGGCGCAGAAGTAAAAAGAAGGATCATGTTAGGGACTTTTGTTTTAAGTGCCGGATACTACGATGCATATTTTACAAAAGCCCAAAAAGTACGGCGGATATTGTTTGATAAAACGCAGGAGATTTTTAAATCCTATAATGCTATCATTTCACCGACGGTTCCATCACCTGCTTTCCGCATAGGCGAGAAAAGCAGCGACCCGATAGAGATGTTTTTGGCAGATATATTTACTGTTTTTGCCAACCTCACTGGCATACCCGCTATATCTGTTCCGCTTTTTAAACATAGTAATGGCATGCCATTCGGCTTGCAGGCAATGACAGCTTTTGAAGATGAGGCAACGTTGCTTGCTTTAAGTAAGGAGCTCATAGCTATCAACAATCATTTATAAGCCGCGCCGTTTCACAAAAGTTCAGAAGCACAGCATCAGTGGCTGCAAAACAGGGCTTGTGCCCTGTATTTATTTACAACTATAGTTTGTAGATTAGTGAAAACTATCCATTGAATTTCGACAACGATAACGATCACTTTCAACTGGCGTTGCAATTTGTAACCCATACCAGCCAGCATATTTTTCTAACCGGTAAAGCAGGAACAGGTAAGACCACTTTTTTACGTTTTATTAAAGAGCATTGCAGCAAAAAAATGGCCATAGCGGCGCCAACAGGCGTTGCTGCCATCAATGCCGGTGGAGTAACCCTGCACTCACTTTTTCAATTACCATTTGGCTCTTTTATCCCTGTGCAAAAACCGACCTGGAGAAATAGCTATAGCGGGGCATTCAACGATAAAAACACGTTGCTTAAAAACAGCAGGCTTGGAAGAGACAGGAGAAAACTTATTTACGAACTTGAACTGCTTATTATTGATGAAGTGAGCATGGTTCGTGCCGACCTGCTTGACGCTGTAGATACAATTTTAAGAGTTTACCGAAAAAAGGAAGCGGTCCCGTTTGGCGGTGTACAGGTGCTTTTTATCGGCGATCTCTATCAACTACCACCTGTAATAAACAGCGAAGAGTGGATGATCCTGAATGAATATTACCGAAGCCCGTTCTTTTTCGATGCTCAGGTGCTGAAACAATCTCCTCCAATTTATCTTGAACTCAGGAAAATATACAGGCAAAAAGATGAGTTGTTTATTAACCTGCTCAATAAGATCAGGCATAATGACTGCACAAAGGCTGATATTGACTTTCTGCATAATTATTACCGTCCCGGATTCCAGCCAGGAAAAGACCAGAACCTTATTACCCTTACCACTCATAACTCGAAAGCCGATATTATCAATCAGAACGGGCTGCAATTGCTTCCTGGCAGGCAGTATGTTTGTGACGCCGAAATAAAAGGAGCGTTCCAGGAAAGGTCTTACCCGGTAGAAAGCAGGCTGTTGCTGAAAGAAGGTGCACAAATCATGTTCGTTAAAAATGACAAGGGTGAAACCCGCCGATATTTCAACGGAAAAATTGCTACAATTAAAAAAATTGAAGCCGGGGTAATCACTGTATTTTTTGCTGCAGAACAAATTGAATTCGTGCTTGAAAAAGAAACATGGAGCAATATCAGGTATGAGTATAACAACCATACCGATGAAATAGAAGAACAGGAACTTGGCAGCTTTACACAATACCCCATAAGACTTGCCTGGGCCATTACCATACATAAAAGCCAGGGCCTCACTTTTGACAAAGCCATTATCGATGCCGGCGCTTCCTTCGCAGCAGGCCAGCTATATGTTGCGCTGAGCAGGCTTAGGTCATTGGATGGCCTTATACTTTATTCCCGTATTTCTAAAGAGGCCATTCAAACAGACGAACGTGTTGTTGCATTCGCAGACACACAAGAAGATGATAAAACAATTACTCAAATCCTTCAACAGTCGCAAAAGCAGTTTGTAACACAAACACTGTTACACGCATTTGACTTGCAGAAGCTCATCGACGAGTTTCACCAAAATCATACCGCGTACGAAGAAAGGCATTTCCCCGGCAAAGAACAAGCTTTACAATGGAGCGATTCAATGCTTACGTTATTTGCAGGCCAACAGGAAATAGCAAACAAGTTTATTACACAGTTAGAACGCTTGCTGCCGTCGGCAGAAAGCAACAAGTATCAACAATTAGAAGAGCGCATTACCGCGGCCACAAAATATTTCCAGCAATCCCTTGGCGAAAATGTGCGTTCACTCAAAAAGCATATCGATGAGTCTAAAGTAAAAGCCAAAACAAAAAGATACACGCATGCACTAACAGAGCTGCAGGTACAGCTTGCCAGAAAGATACAACAAATAAAAAACGCCGCACAAATAGCAGGAGCACTTGCTGCAGGCAAACCATCAAAAGACCTGCTGACTGCCTTTTTAAATAAGTCCCAATCAAGGCAAGAGCCGGAAAGTTCAGCTACAAAAAAACAGAAAGCGCAGAAAGGCGACAGCCACCGCATAAGCCTGCAGTTCTTTCGGGAAGGAAAAACTATTGCAGCAATCGCGCAACAACGATCAATGGCACAAAGTACCATCGAAGGTCACCTGGCAACTTTTGTTACCACCGGTGAAATTAAAATAGAGGCGCTTGTCGCCACGAATAAAATAACCGCTATTGTAGCAGTACTTCAACAGAACGATACACGCAACAGCACCGCTATAAGAAATATGCTTGGAAACGACTACTCACACGGAGAAATAAGGGCGGTAATGTGCCACCTTGACTATATAAAAGAAACACGGAAAGAAAATGTTTAATATGCTGGGGAGCCCGGAGACAGCAAGACCCGGGAGCTTCCGTTGCGTCGCACTCTTCAACGCCTTTATCGCTGTGCAACAAAACCAGTACTATTGTTGCTTTACATTCAGGTATTGCTGCAAAGCTTTTACATAATTTTCAAAAGCAACAAGGCCTTCTTTAGTGATCTTACATTTGGTATTGGGATAATTATCTTTAAACTCCTTTATCACTTCTATATACCCCGCCTCTTTCAATTTCTGCACCTGCACACTGAGGTTACCGGAAGTTGAGTTGGTTTTTTCCCTGATAAAAGTAAATTCCGCCTCCCTTACACTAATAAGCAAACTCATTATTGCAAGCCTTAACTGTGAGTGTAATATGGGATCCAGGTCATTAAACATGCCGTGCAGTTTTACTCTTTTGTATAACGTCTTTAGCCATTATGCTTAAGTTGTTTTTTGTACTGCTGCCGCAGTAAATAACCGGGAATAATATAGCTAAGCATCACAGCCAGCGCAAGTATCAATATTTGGTCATCGGAACTCAACAGTTCAGCCACAGCGGCAAGCGGGAAACAAACCAGGCCACCATATTTCAAAGGTTTAAACTTTATCAGGCTGCCTGAAACATAAGTGCCTATGGCATAAAACAGGATATAAAAAGGATAACAATACTGCCAACCGATGTGGCTGAATATAAAGGCAAGTACCATGAATGAGGAGCCGATCGATATCCATAAATACCTGAAGGCTTCGCCTATATACGTTTGCACTTTTTCTTTTCTTTTGTCACGTAAAGTGAAATAAAAATGAACGACGAGCGCAACCGGTGTAATAAGCCAGGCATAATAATGCTGGGGCCAATTCACGATCACTTTTAGCCAATACTGCAACACACAGCCGATAAAAATTGCCCAACCCCAGAGCAGGAAGTAATGACTTTTATCGCTGATCGAATTTTTGGTTTTATCGATCATCGATTGTATAAGCTTAAGACTTTCTGCCGGCGAAAAATATTGCTCTTTGGATGGCATAATATAAAGATGAATGATCACGTAATTTAAACGCTGAAGGCTGCACATAGCCTGTGCAACCTTCCCGGTAACCTAAACCTCTATGCTGTTATAAATGAGCACACAGATTACTGGTTACATTCAGCCAATTTCTGTTCAGTTTCTTTCTGGCCCCAGTCTGGATAAAAAGGTTTCGGCTTTGCAGCTTTGTATAATTCCACCGCCTTTTCGAATAATGGTTTTGCTTTGTCTTTACCGCCGCCAAACTGTTCTGGTGTGTTGAACAAACTCATGCCCTGCAAATAGTATACTCTCGGATTATTAGGGTCGAGTTGCATTCCTTTTGTTAGCGCGTCACCCGCTTCCTTTCCGTAGCTCATCCAGCGGCTTTGCGGGTCGACCATCATTTGCTGGGTGGCGGCCATATTTTTTACCGCTTCAATTTCGGCTTTGTCTTCGTTAGTGGTTGCTGCAGCTTCTGCTTTTGCGCAAAAGCCTTTTATTTTGTCCGCATTGGCATCCTTATCTACGTTCCCATCTGCCCATGCCGGAATGGTTAAACACATTGCCGCATAGTAGTATGGAAGCCATTGTGTTTTTTCCGCGTCACCGATTCTTTCGAATGCGGATGCAGCAGCCTGGAAGTCTGCGGTGGTTTTTGCAGCGCCCATTTGCTCAAGGTTTTTTTTCATGCCGGCGGCGAACTTATCACTTTGTGCGTTTACTGTTATCGTTGCGAGCAGTAAAACTGCAGCGATCATTTTTTTCATTGTGTTTGGTTTTTATTTTTTTGGTTTTGTTTCCACTCCCTTTTATGAAGCGATATATTTTTTATTGGATCATTGTTTCTGTTTTGTTCTGCATTTAATAGCTCAGCAGCGGACTTATGTAAAAGAGTGCGACCCCGAATCGTTCTTCTCGCGGCAAGCGCAAGTAAAGCCTCCTGTTGGTTCAACTGCCGGGCCCATTATTTTACAAATTATTATTGATGGCATCCTGGCTTCTGTCTATGCCCCAGCTAAGGAAGCAGCCGATGAAATAAAACCTTTTTGCCGGTGGCAACACAGGCTCCTTGTTTTGGCCATTGTAAGAATAATTATACCCATACACCTGGTTTGCGCCTAGCACATTGGTAACACTGGCAAAGAGCACGATAAATGTTTTTGCATCTTTCTTACCAAGGCTGGGCAGATAGTTTACACTAAAGCCCATGCTGTTGTAGGGTTTGGTAGTGCCCTGGTCGGCGATATAATACTTGCCCGTGCTATTGAGCCTGAAATCGTAATAAGGCCGGCCGGTCGCATACGTGTAAGTGACATTGAAACCTGTTTTGATATTTGTAATAAAGCGCTTTGTTACGATCGATGCCGTATGGTGCGCTGCAAAATTTGGCTGCAGCTGACCGGGGTAATTCAGGTAATCCCTTTTTGTGTCAAGGTAAGAATAGCTGATCCAGTAATCGAAGTTTTTGAAGGTCTTTTTATCGCGCCAGAAAAATTCGATGCCTTTTGCATATCCTGAGCCTGCGTTGTTGAATGCAGGATATGTTTTCACGAGGTCTTCATACTTTTTGTAGTAAGCTTCTATGCGGAAAATCCTGTCGTTGGTTGTTTTCTGGTAGTTGGCGATATAGTGGGTGGCCTTTGTATAGCCAAGATTATTGGTGACAATCAGTTCCCTGTTTTCCGGCTTTTGATAAAAGGTTCCATATGCGATGGAAACCTGTGCACCCGGACTGGTTTTATACGCCAGCGACAGCCGCGGCGCAATGTTCGATTTCTTTATCACCGATGAATATTCATAACGGGCACCTGCCTTAAGTGCGAGGCCGTTAGTGATGTAAATATCGGTTTCCGCGAATGTTGCCAGCAGGTTGTCTTTTACCACTGACTGGTAACCCATGTACTCACTGCGGTTATAGCCATACCAGTATTCACTTCCAAAACGGATGGCGCTGATGCCGCCCAGTTTCTTTTCAAAAACGCCCCGCACCTGAGCCAGGTCCTGCCTGTTCTTTATATAATAATTCTTCAGCGTAAACCACGGGGTGTTTGGCAATGAATCTACATTGTTATTCTGCTGGTCCTGCAACTGCTGCGATATGTCATCCCGGTTGGTACTGTAACCAGCGCCCAGGTTCATTTTCCATCCTTTACCAAGATTTTCTCTCCAGCTTAGGTTATTGTACCAGTTGTGGTTGTTAAGGCCGAATGCATCTTTTAGATCCGTGCTGTCGATATCAGGCCTTCTTAATCCAAGTTCGCTATAGCTGAAGGTGGTATAGTATTTTATCATACCACCAGATTTTGTTTTTATCCTGTAGTTGAAATCGGCGTTATGAAATTCCGGCATTTTATAATAATCCACCAATTGCGGCACAATATTAAAATAGGCCACCAGGTTAAGGTAGCTGTAGTTTGCACCCCAGGATGACTTTTTATTCTTTGCCAAAGTTTGTATACCAGCGCCTGCCAGCAAGGGGGAAATAGAGGCATTGGCGGCAGTTCTTTCGGGAAGATCGATGGATTCGAGGATCACGGCCGATGATAAGGCTTCACCATACAGGGCCGAGTAACCACCTGTGCTAAACACTGTTCCTTTAAACAAAAAGGGCGAAAACCTGCCCCGTGTTGCAATGTCAGGCACACTTGAATAATATGGATTATTTACCACTGTTCCATCGATGTATTGCTTGGTTTCGTAACCTGTACCGCCACGAACAAACAAGCCTTCCTGTTCACCGACCTGCTGGGCGCCCGGCAGGGTTTTTAGAGCAGCGGTAATGTCTGCATTAGACCCCGCCGTTGTTGCCACGTCAATGGAACTGAGTACGGTCGCTGCGCGTTTTTTATCACCAGCTTCAAATGCGCCGGCAGTTACCGTTACTGCTTTTAGTTCATCGAGCTTTTCTTTTAATGACACTTCCAATACAACCGGTTCTTTGTCTATATTGATCGTTTGGGTGTATTCAACATAGCCGACTTCACTGATGATGATTACAAAGTTTCCTTTCTCTGTGGTAACAAATTTGAAATGCCCGGCGGAGTCTGTGATGCCTCCGTCATAACTGTCTTTTAAAGAAACGCTGGCACCGATGATGCCGCGGCCACGGTTATCTTTCACTTTCCCGCTTATGGTAACCTGCGCCAATCCATATATGGCGACCATGGTGCAACTCATAAGCATCAGCAACTTTTTCATTGTTTATCGTTTGACAGAACAAACGTAAAGTAGTTTATATTATAAACCAAATATTGTGGTATTAAATATTGCCTGATTGTACGAGCGGTAAATAAAAGGGATTTTACGGCAGCGGGCTTTTTCGCTTTGTGGCATCACCTGTTGCGTCGCACACTTCGACGCCATCAATGCTGCTGAGCAACGTTACCTGAAGTAAAAGTGTGCGACGCAACAACCGATGCCAGCAGTACCAAAGCCCGGTCCATCATTTTTTCAGGTTAATGTGAAACAAATTTGAGCCCTATGATAGAGCCGATTAGTGTAGCAAGGAAAAACAAACGCCAGCCCTCGGCTGGTTCTTTGAAGATGAAAATGCCAATCAAAACAGTGCCAACGGCTCCAACGCCCGTCCACACGGCATAGGCAGTGCCGATAGGCAATGTTTGTGTGGCTTTATATAAAAGATACATGCTTATACTGAGGCTTACAAAAAAACCGACCCACCACAATGCCGATTCGGTGCCGCTTGTTTGGCGGGCCTTACCCAGGCAAGTGGCAAATGCAACTTCGAAGAAACCTGCTATGATTAGAATGATCCAATTCATCAAACGAAATATGTATGTTATAATTGCGCCAGTACTTGTATGGCGTGTTCTGTTTTGCCGATCATTTTGCCGACCGGTTGCACAAAATCTCCATAACCCGTGGAAACCAATACTGTTTTAACCTGATCAACCGCATCTGGGGCGACGGCTATCAGCAGCCCGCCGCTGGTTTGCGGATCGGCAAGTATGTTTTTTGCAAAGCTGGCATCGATAGTTGCGTCAATAAGCACTTTATGCCCGTAGCTTTTCCAGTTACGGTTTGTGCCTCCGGGAACTGCATGGCTGTTTAAGTAATAATGTATATCGTCGCAGATCAACGGAATTTTATCAAGAGCAACCTTTGCGCTCAATTCGCTGCCTTCTGCCATTTCTACAAGGTGGCCTAACAACCCAAAACCTGTAACATCGGTCATTGCATGCACTCCCTCTATTTGGCTCAGTTGCTCGCCAACCTTATTTAATTGCATCATTTGATTGGCGGCGAGAGATTTGTGTTGAGTTTTCAATAACCCTTTCTTTTCAGCCGTGGTTAAAATTCCGACGCCTAATTTCTTTGTGAGAAAGAGCATGTCGTTTTCCCTGGCTGTATTGTTTTGTTTTATATCTGAAATATTTACAAGTCCATTTACGGCTAACCCGAAAATCGGTTCAGGTGAATCGATGCTGTGGCCACCGGCAAGGGGAATACCCGCTTCCATGCAGATGCTGCGACTACCTTCGATTACGCGTTTAGCTACTTCGGGAGAAAGTTTATCAATCGGCCACCCAAGAATAGCAATTGCCAAAATAGGTTTTCCACCCATTGCATATACATCACTAATAGCATTAGCCGAAGCGATCCTACCAAACTGGAACGGATCGTCTACGATAGGCATAAAAAAGTCGGTGGTGGAAATAAGGGCTGTTCCATTGCCAAGATTGTAAACTGCAGCATCGTCTTTGCTGTTATTTCCAACAATTAACTTGTCGTTATCGGGCATTGCGAAATTGCTGTGGAGTATTTTATCAAGCACGTCGGGAGCTATCTTGCAACCGCAACCGGCGCCATGAGAATACTGTGTCAATTTTATTTCTTCGCCAATTTCTTTCAGCATGGGCTTATTATTTTTCAGCCGTTTTTATAATAGCATTGGCATTGGCAACAGCATCAACCGTTGTACATTCAACTGGTTTGGTTAAAGATGCGGGATTTGCTTTTTGATCAATGCATTTCAGATACCATTTGTCGTAATATTTTAATAGCACCGCAAAAGCACTTTTAATATCGTCTTCCAGCAAAAAGTTTATTGCAGTTTTTGTCTCGAGGCCGCCCAATCTTTTTTTGATACGAATAACGGCATTGATCAATTTTTCTTTTTCAAACCTGCCATAATGCTCTACGATGTATGTTAGTCTTTCTTCAAACGGAACATTGAGATTATAAACAGGGCTCTTTTGTTTTTGCAGGTAAAATGCCATCGGGAGATTGATATCGCCGATACGCTGGCTTTCATCTTCTATCCAAACAACGCTTTTCACCTTATCTAATTCTATTGCCAGCAGGTTTTCAAACATTTCCTGCGAAGGCTGTTTTACCATTGTAAGGTTTCCAAATGCCGAACCTTTATGCATAGCAATGGCTTCAAGATCGATTGCGCATAAGCCCTGCTGCTGCAATTGCTGCAATACATCTGTTTTTCCACTGCCAGTATAACCGCCGATTACATTAATCGTATACTCCTTTTCAAACTGGTAGAAAACCCATCTTCTGAAAAACTTGTAACCCCCCGCGAGTATGTAAACTTTAAATCCATACAAGTCTAGCAGCCATGCCACACCGGAACTGCGCATACCACCGCGCCAGCAATGAACCAACAACGTTTTCCTTTGCACAACATCTACCGGTTGCCCTTTTGTGTGCGATGCATAAATGGCTTCCACCTGTTCTATCATGCCGGCCATTTGTACCCCAAAATATTTCAACCCAATTTTAATGGCCTGTTGCTTGCCCTGTTGCTTGTAAGCGGTGCCAACCACCTTTCGCTCTTCATCGGTAAACAGGGGCAAACTGTAGGCACCCGGAATGTGTGCATGCGAAAACTCACCCGGGCTGCGAACATCAAGCACAGGATAAATTTTTGAAAGTTCAATAAATGTGGGAACAAAAAGTTTCTCTATTGCCATGCTTCAACAAAAATAAGGGGAACGGAGATGCCTTGGTTTAAAATTAAAAGGCAGTTTTTGCTGCCGGCTTAAGCGGTGGTGGCATCGTTCGTTGCGTCGCACACTTGTGCAGTAAACACAGGTTCGGCTATGAACTGGGTGAACCATCTCAGGCGATAGCACGAAGCTCATAGAGCTTGCTGCAAGTAATTCAGCAGTACAAGAGTGCGACGCAACAAAGGCCTGATACATGTTCAGCTGCCCGGCTACAAAAGTTACATTGGCCTCAAACCGTTTGTGATGGCGCGATGTTGTCGAAGAATTTCTCAAGGTCTATAAACATATCGCGGAAGAAAGGAAAGATAGCGCCGATCGCATTTATCACGACTGGCCCCCATGGCTCTATAACGGCATAAGTTTGTGAAGCATTAATGGTGTCTTGTTTTATGATGCCCATTTTTGTTGCGTAAAACAATACAGCGCTATAAACAAGCAGGTAAATAGCTACATAAAAAATAATGCCACCAACCTTATTCAGCCAGCCCAGCAGCACCAGATCAATCGCGGCTTCGAGCACATTGGCGATCCAGCGGATAATGATGATTACACCGATCATGACCAGGATAAAAGAAATAAACGGAAGCCATTGCGACCCAATATTGGTATTGTTTTGAAACCAGCCAGCAACTACAACTGAAAATTTAAGGGCTGCCGCAATGCCGATAACTATGCCAAGAAAAGAAAATATGGCAACGATCAATCCACGGCGGTAGCCTTTGAATGCAGCCATCGCAAGCAATAAAAGCGTTAGAATATCGATTGCCATAGTTAATATTTTACGGGATATAAAACAATATCCGAAATAAAACGAAGAAATGCTTCGTATTATTTCGGATACTGACTTTCGGGCTGTCGTGTTTATTTTGTCAACAGTTCTTTAACTGCGGCTGAGATAGCTTTGCCATCTGCAAGCCCGGCAAGTTGTTTTGTGGCAACGCCCATTACTTTACCCATGTCGGCCGGGGAAGTTGCCCCAACTGTTTCTATGATTTTCGCCAACGCTTCTTTTAACTCGGCCTCGCTTAATTGTTTAGGCAGAAACTTTTCGATGATGGCTATTTCTTCTCTCTCTTTTTGAGCAAGATCTTCGCGATTTTGTGTGGCGTAAATTTCAAGGGAATCCCTACGTTGCTTTACCATTTTCTGCAACATTTTTATTTCCGCATCTTCAGAAACCTGGCCATTTGATCCCGGTTCGGCCTTTGCTTTTATAATCTCTGCTTTTATTGCCCGAAGGCCACGCAATGCTGCTTCGTCTTTGGCTTTCATGGCGTCTTTCATGTCGGCCATTATCAATGTTTCTAAACTCATATGATCGGTTTTTAGTAAAAGGAAACTGGTTTCTTATTGTTTATTTTCCTGCATCTGCTTTTCGCGGAACTTCTTGTAGAAGTCTTTTGCAAATTGTTTCATTTCCGCAACGAGGTCGTCGTGATGGGTGGCGCGATTGTAGGTGTCGGCCATAGTCATGAAGGTCTGGTAAAAGAAGTCGGCCATTTCATCTACCATCATATCTTTTGTCCAAAGATCGATGCGCATGGCACTTTTGTCGGCTCCGTCCCAAAAGGCGAGCATCATTGCTTTGGCGCGTTGTACTTCATCGGCGCTGCTGCTGTCTGCCTTCCAGTTAATTTGTTCGGGCACTTTGTCTTTATCTAAATGTACATCTATTGTAATAGTTGAAGTTTGCATGATATAATATTATGGAGTGCAAATGTAAATCAATTGTTGACGTAGACTCTTTACTTCGGCGGTAGTATAAAGTTCCACAGGGCGTCCTTTGTTTTATCCTGCTGCAGCTTCTCTGCCATTGCCGCCGCATTCCCGCACAGTTTGGTGCGAAGGTCCTCGTCTTTATAAAGCTTTATTAAAGTATCGCCTGATTCTTCCGTATTGCCGTTCTGCACATACAGCGCTGCATCACCGCAATACTCGTTCATACTTTCCGATTTTGTAGTGATGATTGGAATACCGCATTGTAAGGCAGTTGTAACAGGCCAAATATCTGAGTCCTGGAACGGAAAATGGATAAGTGCCCACGCAGTACCAATAATGTCGGCAGTTTCTTTCCTGTCTGCATCATTCACGAGCTTCACATCGTTCCGGTACTTATAAGTCTGCAGTTTGTTGTCGATCGCCTGGCTAAAACCATCTTCTTTGGGTAGCAATACCAGCTGCATATTGCTTTGCTGCCATTTTTTAAATTTGGAATAAGCTTTTAAAAGATCGGTGAAGATGACTTCATTGTCGTCGGGCAATACGGCAACAAAGTATTCTTTGTTTTCTGAATACCTGCTTTTTACGTAGAGCTTGTCATGCCATTCCATCGGCTTGAAAAATGTGCCAGCTGTGTAAGGGAACACCGTTGTTCGTGCTGCCGCTGACGGGCTTTTTTCTTCAATCTTATTTTTTACAGCGTTTGAATAAGTAATAATGTTTGTTGCATTGGCAACCGATTTTGCCAGGTTTTTAGCGGCATATTTTTGCCAGGTATTCATGCCTTTAGATATTTCAAAGAAAGAAATGTCGGATAGTATAAGGCATTGCGAAACTGTTGACCTTATACCGATACTATACATGCACAAAACCTTATCGATGGCATATTTTCGAAGTATGGCCGGGAGCTTTACAGCATACCAGTATTTAATTGCAAAATTGCTGTTGGCAGGGATTACAATGTGCAGCAACACGTCTGTTCCGGCAACTGGTTCGTAACCGCGCCGTATAGAGTCGTAATCTTTAATCGCATAGTTGTTGCTTCCTGCTGCCTCATCGAGCAATGTTGCCAGGTAAGCTTCAAAATCGTTGGTGAGATCATCACTGTGATGGATAAGTGCTATGCGCATAGTTCCAAACCTGTATAGCTGCTTAAGCTTATCGTTATAAAATTTTGTTTAGCATTGTTACTGCCGCAAAAGAGTGCGACGCAACGGAAGCCTTATTGAGATACAAAAGCCGGGATCAAAACGGTTTTTTAATTCTGCTTCGTCATTTTTTCGGCATTTTCGGCTACCTGTAGGGCTTCAATAAATTCATCGATCTCACCATTTACCACGGCCGGCAAATTATAAGATGTCAGACCGATACGATGATCGGTTACACGCCCCTGCGGCCAGTTGTAGGTTCTTATTTTAGCACTGCGGTCGCCGGTACTCACCAACGTTTTTCTGTGACGTGCTATCTCATCTTCCTGCTTACGCACCTGCTCTTCATACAGTTTCGTACGCAGCATAGTCATGGCTTTTTCCCGGTTGCCAAGCTGGCTTCTTTCAGTCTGGCAAACCACCACGGTGCCTGTTGGAATGTGCGTCAACATCACCTTTGTTTCTACTTTGTTCACGTTTTGGCCGCCGGCGCCACCGCTTCGTGCGGTTTCCATTTTTACATCGGCAGGGTTGAGTTCAAAGTCTACTTCTTCTGCCTCGGGCATTACGGCAACGGTTGCCGCCGAGGTGTGCACACGGCCCTGTGTTTCTGTATCGGGAACACGCTGAACGCGATGCACACCGCTTTCAAATTTCAGGGTGCCATAAACATCTTCGCCGCTTACTTCCACCAGCACTTCTTTATAGCCGCCAACGGTTCCTTCGCTTTCGCTTACAATCGCGGTTTTCCATCCTTTTTTGCCACAGTAACGCAGGTACATATTCAGCAGGTCACCCGCAAACAAACTTGCCTCATCGCCACCGGTGCCGGCACGAATTTCCAGCACGGCGTTCTTATCATCCTGCGGATCTTTTGGAATCAACAACTTGGTCAGCTCTTTTTCCAGGCTGTCTTTTTTCTCTTCCAGTTCGGGTAATTCCATCTTGGCCAGTTCACGCATCTCTTCGTCGCTTCCATTCAGTGCTTCTTTGGCAAACACATAATCGGTATTTACCTTTTTGTATTCCTCAAATGGTATTACAATCTTTTCAAGCTGCCGGTATTCTTTGCTGTACTGCTGAAACTCCCGCTGGTTATTGATGATCTCGGGGTTCGTAAGCGCAACGCCTACTTTTTCAAAACGTGCTTTTATAGCTTCTAATTGGTCGATCATTGTCTGTGTTTTTTGTGTGCCCGGCATCTCCTTTTCATGGAGCTTTGGTTGCGTCGCACTCTTGTACGCCTTATCGCTTATCAGCGGTGAGGGGCGGCAAAATTAAGCGATTTTGTCGGGTTCTCATTGATGCTATCTTTACAAAATGGCATACCAGAAATTTAAGGCAGACTACCTGTTCACCGGAACGGAAATGCTTTACCGGAAATACGTTTTAATTACAGATGAGCAGGGTGTTGTAAAAGATGTCGTGGAATCGAAAGACGCCGGGGACGATGTGCAAACCTTTGAGGGTATATTAACACCGGGGTTTATCAATTGTCACTGCCATCTCGAGCTGAGCCTTATGAAGAACGTGATTCCCAACCGCACGGGCCTTGTGGACTTTCTTTTGAAGGTGGTACAACAGCGTGGCGCAACGGAAGAGGCTATTTACGATGCAATGCGCAATGCCGAACAGGAAATGTATAACGGCGGCATTGTCGCTGTGGGCGATATTGGCAATACAGCCCATTCATTGCCGATAAAGCTTAAAAGCAAAATGCATTGGTACAATTTTGTGGAAGTGCTGGGTTTTACTGAAGACCGTGCCGAGGAAGTAATAAAGCCATACCTGGACGTGCAGGAGCAATTTATTCAGTCGGGTTCCGGCAACCTGCAGACCTCACTGGTGCCACATGCGCCGTATACGATCAGCAATAAGATGTTCCGCCTTATCAATGATGCATCTGCCGCAAAAGTGATCAGCGTGCACAAC
The DNA here is from genome assembly GCA_002478885.1 of Chitinophagaceae bacterium UBA7600. Taxonomy (GTDB): domain Bacteria; phylum Bacteroidota; class Bacteroidia; order Chitinophagales; family Chitinophagaceae; genus DLKC01. The sequence goes on along the minus strand of DLKC01000058.1, from coordinate 651 downwards.
CAGGAATGTGCTGCCGAAGATGAATTGTACAAAACAAAGAGTGGTGACTTTTTCCGGCTGCTCGATTTTTTAAAAGTCGATACGTCTTTTTTCCAGGCTTCGGGCAAGTCTTCCTTGCAAACTTATTTTCCTTTATTAAACAAGGCTGAGCACGTACTGCTTATTCATAACAGTTTTATGCAGCAGGAAGACATTGACTTTGTTAAGCGGGAAACCCCGGTTCAACAGCAGGTTTTTATTTGTCTTTGCGCCAATGCAAACCTTTATATTGAAGGGCGTATGCCGCCGGTAAACCTTTTCAGGCAAAACAACTGCGTCATTGTGCTGGGCACCGATAGCTACAGCAGCAACTGGAGCCTGAGCATACTTGATGAAATGCGCCGCATACAGCACGAGTCTGCATTCAGCATTCCTACAGAGGAAATTTTAAAATGGGCTACGTATAACGGGGCCAAAGCTTTAAAGCTCGAAGACAAATTTGGCAGCTTTGAAAAAGGCAAACAGCCTGCGGTAGTGCTGATCGATCATACGGTAAACAGCAGCATTACTTCAAAGTCGACTGCCCGCAGACTGATCTAATATTGTAATACACACAAACAGACTTTGCGTTATTGATGCCATAAAAGCGGAACCTTGAACCGAGCGTGGCAA
>DLKC01000015.1 GCA_002478885.1 Chitinophagaceae bacterium UBA7600 | reverse complement strand
CGGCTGCAGCTTCTTCATCTGCGCCATCGCCCGATAGGACTTGTCGGCGAGCGGGAAGAAGCAGGCCTTGACCAGGAGCGTCAGGAGCAGGATCGCGATGCCGTAGTTGCCGACCACCTGATGCAGGTAGTGCAGGACGTAGAAGATTGGCTTGGTGAGGAAGTAGAACCAGCCGAAGTCGACGGCGCGGTCGAACAGCGGGATATGGTACTGGGTGGCATACTTGTCGAGCAGCGTCACCAGCTTGGCGCCGGCGAAGAGCTGGTCGCTGACCTGGATCGTCGCCCCCGGCGCGATCGTCATCGGCGGGCCGCGATAGTCGACCTGGTAGCGGTCGCCCTCGGGAATGTGGTGGAAGCCGCCCTTGAGCTGGAGGTCCTGCTGCGGCACCAGCGAGGCCAGCCAGTACTTGTCGGTGATCCCCATCCAGCCGCCGGTGCTGTCGAACTGCACCTGCCCTTCCTTGGTCACGGCCGAATATTTGTATTCCTGCAGGCTGCCGTCGAAGACGCCGATCGGCCCCTCGTGCAGGATGTAGTAGCCCAGCGTCGGCGGCGTGCCCCAGCGGCTGAGCAGGCCGTAGGGGTAGAGTGTCACCGGCTTGTCGGAATTGTTGGTAAAAGAAAAGGTTGTTGAAACCGGTGTTCCCTGCGGAACTTTTCCGAAAGAATGTTTTACGTCTTTGAATTCAACCGGGCTTGCTGTTTGCGCAAATACCGGGATTGCTGCTACAAATAATAATGCTGTTAAAAGCTTTTTCATATTGCTGATTTTTGGGATTGACTAATTTGAACCTGGTTTTAATTTTTCTATCGCTGAATTGCCGGGGGCCGGGTTATCGGGTGCCTTGTATGTTTCTCCGTGGAATTTGATCACCTGGCTTAACCCGCCACTGAGGAAGATGGTTACTACCTTATGAAATTCCCCGTCTGTTGCGCCGTTAAAGCCGATACCCACTTTGAAGGTCTCGCCGGGGGCATAAGGACCGGGCGCCCATTTTGGCGTAGTGCATCCGCAGCCTACCTGTACATTTTCTATTCTTACGGTATCTTTTGAAATATTTTTTATCTCCAGTTCAAAACTGGCGGGCTTGCCAAAAGGGATTTTTCCGAAGTCGTGGTCAAGCTCTTTAAAAGACACCACTTTGGTAATATCGGGTGCCTGGGTTTGTGTTGCATCGGTGTTTTGGGCCTTCAGCAGTACGGTAGTAAAGAGGGCTGAAGTCAGGAAGAATAATTTTTTCATGCCATTTTTGATTTTTGCGTTGTAAAATTATTGATTTCTTGTTGTGGATGTAATTTAAATTGGTAATAGTTCTTTAAAATCCTTTAACGTTTGAGCAGAATTCTTTTATTGTTATCAAAGTTTATCAACATCACTATTTTAATCCACCCCTTACTTATTGCTAAATTGATGTAAATGGTACATTTGTCGCATGCAAGACATTACCCTCTCCACCAGCCAAAGCGAAAGCATGCTGTCGTACGAGGAATTTCGCAACGAAGTTCTCAAGGACTATGGCATTGCAATAGAAAGCCGGGAGGCCAGTTTACTGGGCCGCCGGGAAGTGCTAACGGGTAAAGCCAAGTTTGGCATTTTTGGCGATGGCAAGGAGGTAGCGCAGGTAGCAATGGCCAAATTTTTTAAGCCGGGCGACTGGCGCTCGGGTTATTACCGCGACCAGACCTTTATTTTCGCCGCAGGGATTGCCAATGTGCAGCAATTTTTTTCCCAATTGTATGCAGATACCAACCTGGAGAATGAGCCTTTCAGCGGCGGCAGGCAGATGAGCAATCATTTTACTTCGGATAATTTCGATGATCATGGCAACCCGCTTGCCCTTGCCCATCAAAAGAATATATCAACCGATATGGCGCCAACGGCTGCCCAGATGCCCCGCACGATCGGGCTGGCACTGGCATCGAAGCTGTTCCGCAATTCTGAAGCGTTAAAGCAGTTTGCCGATCTTTCGACAAATGGCGATGAGGTTTGTTTTTGTACGATCGGCGACGCTTCCACCTCAGAGGGGCATTTCTGGGAAGCGATCAATGCAGCCGGCGTATTGCAGATACCGCTTGCCGTTTTTGTGTGGGATGATGGTTATGGCATCTCTGTCCCGAAGGAATACCAGACCACCAAGGGGTCGATCTCCGCGGCATTGAGGGGCATGCAGAAAAGACCCGATACCAATGGCATTGATATTTACAATGTAAAGGGCTGGAATTACGCAGAGCTGTGTGAAGTATTTGAAGCCGGGATCGAAAAGATCAGGCGGACCCATATCCCGGCGGTGTTTCATGTGGAAGAGATCACGCAGCCGCAGGGGCATTCCACATCAGGGAGCCATGAACGCTATAAGAGCCCGGAGCGGCTGGAATGGGAACGCGAATGGGATTGTATCAAGCACATGCGCAACTGGCTGATAGAAAGCAGTATCGCCACCGATAGCGAGATTTCCGCCGTGGAAGAACAGGCCAAAGAAAAAGTAAAAATAAGCAGGAACCGTGCGTGGGAGGCTTATTCCGTTCCGTTAAAAGAGGAAGCAAAGCGGGCAGCCGAAGCAATACGCGCCACCGTGGTACATGATATTGACCGTTATAACAGTTTACAGCAGATCGCCAAATCACTCCTGCAGAACAGGGAGCCTTTGCGCCGCGACATCATGAAAGCGCTTTCCGTATCGCTTGATGTGGCCGGCCGTTCTGAGTTTGCCGGCGAGCTTCGCGAATACTATAAAAAATCGAAGGCGTTATACAATGATTTGTTCAGTTCCCAATTGTATAACGAAAAGCCTTCCCGTGCTTTAAACGTGCAGGAACAGCCGGCTGTTTATGCCGGCGATGCCCCGGTGATCAATGGCTACGAGGTACTCAACCGTTATTTCGACCAGCTTTTTGCTGCCAACCCGTTGGTTGTGGCATTTGGTGAAGATGTTGGCTATATCGGGGATGTAAACCAGGGCTTTGCCGGTTTGCAGGAAAAGTATGGGGAATACCGCATTTTTGATACGGGTATCCGTGAACTGACCATCATGGGAGAGGGCATCGGGCTGGCATTGCGTGGGCTGCGTCCCATCGCCGAAATTCAATACCTCGATTACCTCGTATATGGCTTGCAGCCATTGACCGATGATGTGGCAACGCTGCAATACCGCACGAAGGGGCGGCAGCACTGCCCGGTGATTGTGAGGACCCGGGGGCACAGGCTGGAAGGCATCTGGCATAGTGGTTCACCCATGGGTATGATCATTCATTCGTTGCGGGGTATGCATGTTTGTGTGCCACGCAATATGGTGCAGGCCGCCGGAATGTATAACAGCCTTCTCCGGAGCAATGATCCCGCTATTGTTATCGAGTGCCTTAACGGTTACCGGCTAAAAGAAAAGCTGCCATCGAACCTGCTGGAAATGACCGTGCCACTCGGCATACCGGAGGTGATAAGGGAAGGTACAGACATTACTATCGTATCGTATGGTTCAACACTCCGCATCATACAGGAAGCAGCCACCCGTTTGGAAGAGCAGGAGATAAGTTGCGAGATCATAGATGTGCAGACACTACTGCCTTTTGATATTCACCACAGCATTGTAAAATCGCTGAAGAAAACCAACCGTATTGTTTTTGTGGATGAAGATGTACCCGGCGGCGCTGCCGCGTATATGTACAATAAAGTAATGGAAGAACAGGGCGGATACCGGTACCTAGATGTTGCCCCGCGTACCATTACCGGTAAGCCGCACAGGCCTGCCTACGGAAGCGATGGCGATTATTTCAGCAAGCCCAACGCCGAAGAGATCACAGAAACCATCATGGAAATGATGCAGGAATAAATACCACTTGTTAATGTAACAACAGCGCCCGGTTAATGCCGGGCTTTTGTTTTTATGTTACCGGCCACCTTATTTCATGGCACCGGCTCTTGCGTCGCACACCTGTGCGCCAGGAGATAAGCCGGCAGAAGGGAGGCAATATGTTGTTTGCTGACTTTCGGTGCCATTGTACAATTGCGCGTTGCCGGATGGGCCGTCACTATAGCGCAAGGAACGATGAGGGCGAACGAGAGCCGGGCCAATAAACATGTTTTAAGTGCCGCACCCGGCCGCGTTGTATAAGCAGTGTTATAATGTGGCTGCTTAAAATTCGATTGAGTAGAATTAATTCGATTGCTGTTTGAGGGTAATTGCATAGCTTTCAAAAGCACAAACGCGTGGAGACCAGCAACCACTTAAAACGGGGCGTAACCGAAAAGCCATACGAGTAGGGAAACAAAAATCGATCACGTATGAAAAAAAATCTTGCTGAGTTTATCGGTACTTTCTGGCTGGTTTTCGGCGGTTGTGGCAGTGCGATGCTTGCTGCTGCATTTCCAAATGTGGGCATCGGATTGGTGGGGGTTTCATTTGCTTTTGGTTTAACGGTTTTAACGATTGCTTATTCGCTGGGGCATATCTCCGGGGCGCATCTAAACCCGGCTGTCACCATCGGTCTTTGGGCCGGCGGGCGTGTTGACCCGAAGACTGTGCTGCCTTATATTATTTCGCAGGTACTTGGCGCGATTGCCGCTGCGGGTGTACTGTACATTATTGTCACCGGCAATGGTTCTTCCATCGGTGATTTTGCCGCCAATGGCTATGCCGACCATTCGCCCGGTAAATACAGCATGAATGCTGCGATGGTGACGGAGTTTGTTATGACGTTCATGTTCCTGATCATTATTCTCGGATCCACTGATGAGAAGGCCCCTAAAGGTTTTGCGGGAATCGCCATTGGCCTGGCGCTTACACTCATCCATCTTGTGAGTATACCGGTTACCAATACATCGGTTAACCCTGCGCGAAGCATTAGCCAGGCTTTGTTTGTGGGAGATTGGGCAATGTCCCAGTTATGGTTATTCATCGCGTTGCCCATTGCAGGTGCTGCAGTTGCAGGATTTGTTTATAAGGCAATATCAAAATAAATAATTAACAGCAATATGGAAGGCACAGGAATCACCTGTGCCTTTTTTTGTTTTATCTTTTCAATGTTGCGTTTCTTTTTGCTTTTTATGATGCTGATGCAGCCGGTATTTTATTCAAATTTCAGCAGTGAATTTGACAACCATCTTTCCCATGAAGTTTTTAAAATACAGCACCATTGTTATTTGTAGCATCCTTTTGATCCTGTATATATGGGGAAAGCTCTATTCGATAGAAGCGCCACTTGTAAAAAGCAGCAGGATAGCCGACACGATCCATATCCAAAACGATCTGCGTTTTCTTACAAAGGAATGCCGGTACAGGAACTATCAAAACCTTGCCGCGCTTAATAAGGCGGCTGATTATGTTGAAGCCGGATTTAAAAAAATAACCCCCCGCGTGGAAGAGCAGCGTTACCGTGTAAAGGGACAACAATTCAGGAATATCACCTGTTCCGTTGGCCCGGAAAATGCGGAGCGAATCATTATCGGCGCCCATTATGATGCCTGCGGTGACCAGGAAGGCGCAGACGATAATGCCAGTGGTATTGCGGGTTTGCTGGAGCTTGCGCGGCTTTTAAACAATGCGGACCTGCGATACCGGGTAGATTTTGTTGCTTACACGCTGGAAGAGCCGCCTTTTTTCAGGAGCAATTATATGGGCAGTTATATGCATGCAAAATACCTGCATGACCAACACATACCGGTTAAAGGAATGATCTGCCTTGAAATGGTTGGCTATTATTCTTCCGCTGAAAACTCGCAGGATTACCCGGTAGGTATCATGGAGTGGTTTTATGGCGACAAAGCAGATTATATCACTGCTGTTCATAAATGGAACAATGGCAGTTTTGCTGATACACTAACAAGGATATTAAAGACGGAGCAATACCTGCCGACCAAATCTTTTACCGGCCCCGCATGGGTGCCCGGCGTAGATTTTTCAGACCACCTGAACTACTGGAAATTTGGCTACAGTGCTTTAATGCTCACCAATACTTCCTTCTACCGGAACCATAATTACCACCTGGCCGGCGATACTTTCGAAACAATCAACATGGGAAATATTGGCCTTGTGGTGGACGAATTGTACCGGGCGATCAGGCTCCTGCAATAAAAGCGCCGCTGTTCAGTTTTCTGCAGCGACACTGTTATTTTACTGTAGTTTTAATCATCAAAAAACACGATTATGCCAACCGATATCAATTGGGAAGAAGCGATCAAACCACTGTTGAAAAAATACAAGGGTAAAAGACACCCGTTGGACTATGCCAATGTTTACCAGTTGCTGGTAATGGTTGTTTTGTCGGCGCAGGACTCTGACAGGCATATCAACCAACTGGCGCCAAAGCTGTTTGAAGCATATCCCGATATGGCTACCCTTTCCCATGCAACGCCCGACGCACTGATGTTTTATATCCAGGGCGTGAGGAATGCGGCCACCAAGGCCAAATGGCTGATCGGTATTGCTACCAGCGTCAAGACCGATGGCGGCATACCATTGAAACAGGATCCGCTTACTGCATTGCCCGGTATCGGCAGAAAATCTGCCAATGTTATTATGCGGGAAGCCGGGGCAGCTGCGGAAGGCATTATCGTTGACCTGCATGTGTTGCGTGTGGCACCCCGGCTGGGTATCGCCTCCGGCACTGACGCCAAAAAAATCGAGCAGCAAATGATGCGGGTATTGCCCCAGAAACAGTGGGATGCCGGGATGGCCATGTCATTTCTCGGAAGAGAAATCTGCAGGCCCCAGCCTAAATGTGATCTATGCCTTATGAATGTTGTTTGTGCATACTACAACAGTAACAAGCATTAAGCCTGTCTTTTGCCGACAAGCTTCATCACCTGTTCCTTGTAACTTGAACCAATGTTCAGTTCCGCCTTTGCTGTTTCAATACTGTTGCCATGAATAGACCTTATTTGTGCTATCGCAACGATATATGACCTGTGAACGCGGATAAATTGCCTGGCGGGTAACAGCTCTTCCATGTCCTGCATGGTCTGGTGGGTGAGTAAGCTGGCGTTTTGGGTATGGATCTTCACATAGTCTTTCATGCCTTCGAGAAAGACGATGTCGGCAAAGTTTATTCTAAGGAATTTGCTGCCACTCTTGATAAAAATATGATCGCTTTTTATTTCGCTGTTTTGCCTGGCCGCTGCAGCTCCTTCCACGATCTTGTCAATGGCCTTTGTAAACCGTTCAAACGAAATCGGTTTCAGGAGGTAGTCAACCACGTTGTATTCATAGCTTTCGAGGGCATAGCCGGCGTAGGCAGTTGTAAGCACTACCAGGGGCGGCTCACTGAGTGACCGGAGGAACTCCAGCCCGGTGGTGCCGGGCAGCTGGATATCCAGGAACATAATGTCAATGTCCTGCTGCCCGAGCATTGCACGCGCTTCCTGCACATTGCTGCAAACGCCGGCCAGTTCAAGCCTGCCGCTTCTCTGCAAATGATTGCTGATCACCTGTTGTGCCAGTCGCTCGTCATCAACGATTATGCATTTCATTAAGCCGCCTGTTTTATGATCAGTGACACTGTAAACACGTTGTTCTTTAAAATTACATCAAGCGTATGAGCATCGGGATACAAATTTTCCAGGCGGTCTTTTGCAAATTTCATCCGCAGTTTATTTTCCTGTCCTTCGTCTTTGTCGGTCTGGATGATATTCAGCTGGTACGATGCAGGGTATAATAGTTCAAGCAGATTTTTACTGCCGCTGATGCCTTTGCCGTTCAGCCTTTTCGCCTGCGTCTCGAGGTCTATATTGGTGTTGTTGATCACGTTCAACACGATCTCCTGTGCCCTTACTTTTACCGTGATATAGATGAATGGTTTTATGTCGGTGTTGTCCAATGCATGTTTAAAACCGTTCTCAATAAAAGAAATAAACAGGAAAGGCTCGATCATAACGCCGGCTGTTTCGCCTTCCACGTCAAATTGTATATCAGCGTTAAAACGAATGGCCTCAATGGCGATATAGTTGCGGATAAATTCGATCTCTTTATCCAGCGCGATCTTGTCTTCATTGCATTCATAAATAAGGTAACGCATGATGTCTGCCAGTTTGATTACCGCTTCGGGCGCCTGGTCTGATTGCTGCAGGCTCAGCGCATAAATGCTGTTGAGTGTATTGAACAGGAAATGCGGGTTTAGCTGCGAGCGCAGGTAACGGAGCCTTAAGTAATTGTTCTCCCGCTGTAAGCCGTCGATAATGTCTTTTTTATCAAAGGTGGCCAATATAAAATGAATGCCGGCTGAAAGACAAAGATTAACCAGTATCCATATTGTTTCTCTTCCAATTGTAGCTGGGCTTATGTGAAAGAACGCAGCCTTAGGCGGTGACAGGGGGAGCAACTGTAAAAAAAGGTGCAAAAGCAGTAGCGCAACATGTAATACGAGAATGGTTGCAACCGAAAGCAACACAAAACTCCATTTCTTCTTCCGGAAAAAGAATTTACCAAACACCCAATTTGCAAACAACACGTATAAAGGCAATACGGCCATGTTTACCAACAATAAGCCGAGCCACATTGCTATGTCGTTATGAAAAAAAATCAAACCATTCACAACGGTGTTTATCAAGGCGAGTAAAGACCACAGGAAGAGTTCTGTGCGCGGATGTTTTTTTATGAGCCTGTCGTTGTCGAATTCCATGACGCCTGTTTTACAATATGAGCAATGATTGATGGAATAAAGCTATGCTCCTTCACAGCGTTGATGGAATGTTTTCGACTAACCAGCTTAAATATTCGATGAATAGCAAAGAACCCGGAAAGCCGGGAGTCTTAAAAGCCCAGGATACCTTCCCGCTGTAGTAGTGTTTGCCCAAAATTTTTGTCAGTTGTGTTTAAAGATAAAACGCTTTACCAGTTCGGCGCATACCAGGTAAACCACTACCAGCCCCGTGATCATGAGCAATACCTGCAGCGGCAGTGGCTGAAAACCAAGCTGCGTTGCAAACGGGAGCCAGGGCAAAAGCCACCCTATGCCAAGACATGCCAATGTGCTGATTACAAGATATTTACCTGGTTTGTTTTTAAATAAATTACTGTGATTGGTACGAATGATAAAGATGACGAGGATTTGCGTGGCGAGCGATTCCATGAACCACCCGGTCCGGAACTGTGCCTGGTCAACCGGGAGATATTTATAGAGCAGCCAAAAGGTAAGGAGGTCAAATACGGAACTGGTAAGCCCGAAGGTGAACATGTACCGGGTGATCATCTGCAGGTTCCAGCGCTGTGGTTTTTGAATATATGCTTCATCAACATTGTCGGTAGGGATGGTTAGCTGCGAAGTATCGTAGATAAAATTGTTAAGGAGGATCTGCACAGGCAACATCGGCAGGAAAGGAAGAAAAACGGTGGCGGCCGCAACAGAGAACATGTTGCCGAAATTAGAACTGAGCCCCATAAGAATATACTTCATGGTGTTGCCAAAGGTTTTCCTGCCTTCCAGGATGCCTTCTTTCAGCACCACCAGGTCTTTCCGCATGAGAATGATATCGGCAACATCTTTTGCCACATCCGTCGCGTTGCTTACAGAGATACCAATATCGGCCGTTTTTAAAGAGGGCGCATCGTTGATACCGTCGCCCATATAACCAACGGCGTGCCGGTACTTCTTTAGGGATAAAATGATCCGGTTTTTTTGATCGGGGGAAAAGCGGCTAAAGATGGTGGTGCTGAGCACGCGGGTATGCAGGGCATCATCAGTCATGTGTTCCAGCTCATGGCCCTGCATGATGCCTTTTACCGGCAGACCTATTTCTCTGCAGATTTTTTGGGTAACCAAATGATTGTCCCCCGTGATGATCTTTACCTCTACGCCGATCCTGGCCAATTCGGTCATTACTGTGCCGGCATCTTCTTTTGGCGGGTCGAGGAAGGCAATAAAGCCCTGTAGTGTCAAATCTTTTTCATCGGCTTTACTATAGCGTTGCAGGCCCGCTGTTTCCTTTGTCGCGATTGCCAGTACCCTAAAGCCATCAGTACTTAATGCTTCATAGACCGCATTGGCTTTGCTGATATAATCCGCATCATGCACGGTCACTTTAAGCATTTCTTCCGGCGCGCCTTTGCAGATCAACAATGCTTTGTCATCCTGCGTTACGATAACGCTCATGCGCTTCCTGGAAAAATCAAAAGGCACTTCGTCCTTTTTTTTGCAGGCGCTGATATCCGGCTGCAGGTAGGAAAGCACCGCATCATCCAAAGGGTTTTTTATCCCGGTTTGATAAAAGCTGTTAAGGTAAGCCAGGAGGAAGAGTGCATCGCTGTCTGTGTTGTCTGCCGTAACACATTTGATGAGTTTTATTTTATCCTGCGTAATGGTGCCTGTCTTGTCTGTACAAAGCACTTCCATGCTGCCAAAATTCGGAATAGCCTGCAGGCTTTTAACGATAACACCTTTTTTCGCCATCCTCAATGACCCTTTTGCCATGGTTACGGACATGACCATTGGTAACAATTCCGGCGTAAGCCCCACCGCAACGGCAATAGCGAACATGAATGATTCGAGTACCTGGTGTTTCAAGATGGTGTTAACGAGGAAGATAAACAATACCAGGACAATGGTAACCCTTGAAATAAGATAGCCGAATTCTTTCATGCCGTGGCTGAAATCTGTTTCTTCTTCCCGGCAGATGAGTTTTGTCGCGATGTTGCCAAAGGCAGTATCGGTGCCGGTCTTAATCACCATCGCCTTTGCAGCGCCGGTAATGGCGCTCGATCCCATGAAAGCGATATTGTTCGCCGTGGTAATTTCTGCTACGGGTTGACCGATCGGCTCACAGCTTTTTTCCGCGGGAAAAGATTCACCGGTCAGCGATGACTGGTTGACAAAGAAGTCTTTTGCTGCGATGATCCGCACATCGGCAGGTACGATCTTACCTGCGTTTAGTAATACCATATCGCCTATACAAAGATGTTCCGGAATGATTTCCTGTTCTTTGTTGTCACGGATAACGACCACTCTATTCTTTACCGTGGCTTTTAATTTTTCCACTGCCTCTGAAGCATCCCGCTCCTGGAAGAAGTCAATCAGCACGCTGATCACCACGATGAACAAAATAATGGAGGCATTGATGGCTTCACCGAGGCTGTACGATATGACTGTTGCTGCCAGCAATATCAGCACCAGCGGGCTTTTAAAATGAGCCAGTAACTGAAGTAATTGATTCTTTCTTTTTGCCGTATGAATGCTGTTCATGCCATACTGCTGCAGGCGTTTTTCCGCTTCAGTGGCTGTCAGGCCGGCGTTTAGATCTGTTTCGTATCGTGCGGCAAGCGCTTCGCCGGATGCGGTGGCGGCATCATTTAACGTATGACGGGATGTAAGGACCATGCTGTTTATATTAACCTGCGCAGGGCTATAATGGCGTTGACGAAGTAAACCAAATGCAGCCTGTATATTAATGAGCCCGGTCAAACCCGCCGCTGTTGCTGGTCATAACAAGTATGCTTAGTACCCAAACATGGTCTTCCGCAGGTTGCTGTAATAATCCGCTTTTGCTGCCTGTTTCTGATCGCTGTAGAAGGAGATAAGCCCCTGCACGATCGTGGGGTTGTTGCCGTTCTTTGCAATGAATTTTTCCAGCATGGCAATGGCCTCTGCTTCGCGGTGTTTGGAATACAGCGCTACCGCGTAACCATAAGTGTAGGTAGGATCGGCGTTGTTCAGTTCCACCGCTTTTTTAAGTTCGCCCATGCCCTCTGCGTCGTGCTTGTTCCTGATCTGCCAGAGTCCGTAAGCATAATGCAGCAGTGGGGTTGCCGGCTGTATGGCGATGCCCCGCCGCAGGTAATCCCCTGCTTCGGCCTCCTTGTTTTGCGAACGGTAGAGGTCTGCGATATTGCCGTATAAAGGAATAAACTTTGGAAAGCGTTTCAAACCGAGCAGGTAAGCCTGTTCCGCTTCGGGAAGCCGGCCGGTAGCTGCCAGGATGATCCCCTGGTTTAGATAGCTTTCGGGCCTGTCGCCCTGGTTTTGCTGGATGCCCAGGTATTCGTTGAGCACCGCGCCGAAACGTTGCCGGGTATTATCGTCGAGTTGGTTGTATATGGGCACTAAAGTATTGAGGGCTTCGGTCCTCACGGAGAGCACCGGATCGTTGAGTAATGCAGCCACATTACTCAAGAGGATATTTTCGGGGAAGTTAACCGCACTGTGCAGCGCATTCAGCCGCAAATCGGGGTCAGGGCTTTGCAGGTTGGCCCTCACCTGTTCCATTATCTGCGGGGTGGCAAACTGGTTGTATTGCTCCATTGCCGTTGCCTTTGCGATGGCAGGGTAAGCAGGGGAGGACAATAACATAAACAAAGCCGGCTCGCTTCCGGCATCATTTTTTGATGCTGCATACAACAACTCGCCATAGGTTTTGTCTTTTGGTATTTTATCGCCATACCACTGTTTAAAATTAGTGGCTGCCCAATTCACTGTTTTGTCTTTATGACATTTGTTGCAGGCGTTTGGTGTGTTCATTGTTTCCGAAAGATCGGGCCTTGGAATCCTTATGCTGTGGTCATACCGGTCGTCGACCACCATGTAGGTTGTAACCGGCATATGGCAATTCACACACTTTGCGCCGGTGCCTGTTGCCATGTGATGGGTATGATCGGGTGTGTCGAACTTTTCCGGTGCATGGCAGGAATAGCATACCGCGTTGCCTTCTGCTTTTAATTGCATGGTATGCGGGTCGTGGCAGTTAGTACAGGTTACCCCTTTTGCATACATCTTGCTTTGCAGGAACGAACCGTACTCATAATCCTCATCCCTTATCTGCCCGTCGATATGATAACTCGCCGTGCTGATGGTTGCCGGAATATGTGTTTGCAAAAATGACTGGCCATGGTGGTAATAATCGCTGATATGCGATGCCCTTGCGTGGCAGCGTGCACAGGTTTCAACGAGTGTGTTGTTCTGAACAATTTTGTCGGGATAAGCAATGCCTTTTTCTTTATTAAACGCCCAGTGAACGGTTTCGCCTTCCAGGTTGATGGCAAAGCCCCTGAGGCTATCGGTTGCTGTTTTCTTTTCCGCCCACTGCAAATGCAGCGAGGCAGGGCCGTGGCACGATTCGCAGGATACCTTGCTCTCGTTCCAGGTGCTGTGAAACGTATTGGAAACAATGTCGAAGTTTTTAAAAAAGTTGGTGGTGTGGCAATCGGCGCACATGTTGTTCCAGTTCTGGTTTACACCGGTCCAGAATAATTCGTCGCCGGGAAGGATGTTTTCCTTGTTGTAAATGTGAAACCATTTCTGCCCGCCCTGTTCTTTTGGCCGGGTGTCCCAGCAGAAGGGCAGGGTTTGTATGCGTCCGTCGGGGAATGCCACGAGGTATTGTTGCAATGGTTTCCAACCGAATGTAAAGCTTACCGTGAACTCCGTTTTTTTGCCGGCTGAGTCTTTTGTTTTAACAAGGTATTTTCCATCGCGCTGGTAGAAATAACTGGTATCGCCATAGTACACAAAAAAGCTGTTGTTGAAATCCGCTTTCACCGAACGCGGCAGGGCAGTGTCCATTGCATGAAAATGATCTGACGAGTTGTAGGCACTGTATTCTTTTGCATGGCAGCTTTGACATTTTTCACTGCCGGTATACGTTGCTTCCGCTGTTATTTCGGGGGTGGTTGTTTCAACGCAGCAATAAAAGAAAACAAAAAAGAAAGCTATAAGTAGTGTTGCTTTGATAATCTTCATCTGGACCTTTGTATTTGTGATAACCCGGTATAAAACTACTATACTTTACATATCCGTGCAGGGTTTTTTATCCAGACGCCGCTGTAAGTCACTGACCAGGTGGGTTATACATACTGATTCCTGTTCCTGGTAAATAATACCCCCGTTATCGCCAGCCAGGCAAGCCAGAGCGTACTGCCAATAAATCCGGCCGGGCCCCATACCGGGAGGCCTTTTATTACCGTAGCAAACAACTCAGCCTGCGCCAGCAGGTAAATAACGCTGCCGGTAATCCCCAGCACGGTTACCCATTTGGGCACCAGCTTTAGTTTGGCAAATGCAATGCTGATCATCACTGTCCATGCAATGGTGAAAAGCTGTCCCATGTGTTCACCAAGAATAACGCCGCCAAACTGGTGGATGGTCTTAAAAGAAACAATGGCTGCGGCTTTTGTCGCTTCGCCTGTTGCATGCACAAATGTATCAGCGAGCACGGGCACCACAAATGTCCATCTTAACAAGCCAATCATCTGCACGATCAAACCAATCACACCAATGGTTGTAGCTGTGCGTACCAGCGGTGCTTTGTGCTCCAGCTTTTGCCCGATCATTATATAGGCGGGTATAAGGGGCAGGCCTGTTACCGCGAATGCAAACCATGTCCATACCAGTGTATTCCCGCCCTCGTAAAATTTAGTGAGTATGGTCCCCGTGTCTTGTCTTAAGATCACCGGGTATTCAAAAATGATGGTTAACACCGTGTAAGGGATAAGTAAGGCCATTGCGCCTGCAACCAGTAAGGTTCCGATTGTTTTGTTATTTGTTGTCATTTGATCTTTATTTTTTTGTTTGATGCTGCAAAGCTGCATCAACGCCAAAGCCTGTTCAAGGACATTTGTCTATAAACGCAGCTGCTATTGGTGATCCTGTTTGTTTTGTTGGGTTAACAGGTACCATTCAACCGTTGCCTTTACGATATCTGAGGGGTAAGTGCAGTGGTTGCCAAAACGGGCTGCGTATTTATCATGACTCACCAGGTAAGGGTATTCAAACTGGTAAGCCATTTCATACAGTTCCCGGGTAAAGGCATTGAAGAAGCCCGCGATTTTGATGAGCAGTTTTGCGGTGACGGACTTTTTTATTTTCCTGTTGCTGATCACTTCAAAGAGGTGCACCCATTTATCAATGCTTAGTGCAGGCGCATTCGGTACGTGCCATGTCTGCCCGAACGCATCAGCGGCCATACCAACATTTATCATGGCTGCAGCAAAGTCATTGATATAGGTGAAGGTGTGTGGCAGGTGGATGTTGCCAAACAACCGCACTGTTTTGCCGCTGTAAACATTGTTGAGGAAAGCTGTTCCGAAAATGCCTTTGTGGATACGCGGACCAACAAAATCCGCCGCTTTTACAAACGCCACCCGCTTGTTAAAAAGGTCGCCCGAAAAAAGTAAAGCGTTGATGACCGCGGCCCTTATTTTTCCTTTTTTTGTTTGCGCGGTATGTGGCATCGATTCATCCATCAGCTTTCCAAAAACATTTCCATAAGAGTAGAGGTTGTCTGCAAAAACAAGCCGGGCGCTGGTTTCGCTCAATGCATAAGCCAGCGCACTGGCCGTAGCAGGGTAAAAAACAGCCCATTGATCGTAGGGCATATCGGTGCAACTAAAAATCAATTCAGCCTTTTCAGCGATGGCTTTCATCGCTGCGCCCGATGTGGTATCTGCCGCAGTCACCTGTACGTTTGGCGGAAGGGGTATGCCCAGTTTCCCTGAGCGGTTTACCAGTAGTATTTTCCCGTTGGGGTTTCTTTCGAGCAGCATTTGCATAATGGCAAGCCCCAGCTGCCCTGTGCCTAATATTGTTGTCATGATCGTTGTTTTGCCAGTGTTGTGGAGAAGGTTGAAAATGATTGTGATACCGGCACCAGTTCCCTGGTTGATCTTTATTGCGTCGCAATCCTTTCATCGCCCGGGACAGGCATGAAGCAGTTGATTAAACCGTTGCCATAAGATCTGTTGATGAAGTGCTTGCGACGCAAGGAACGATGCCATGAAATACCGCAGTTGGTATGATAAAAGAAGCGCTCGTCGTTGCAAGGCCTTTTATTTAAAAGAAGATGGAATAACTGATGCCCGGTGTTGGATTTATTTTTAAGTCATGGCCTTTGGCGGCTACGCCGATTGCGCCGATGCGGAGGTTAAGACCTTTCCAAACCATCCAGCGAAAACCGGCTTCCATACCAAGCGCATTTTCGTTTTTGTAATCGAGGTTTAACCCGCGCAACCACGATGCGCCGGCATAAAACGAAGAAGGGTTTGCTTTTTTGCCAACCGGGCAAAACCAAACGGTGGCGCCGGTTTTAATGAACTTCGTGGTAACGCCTTTTTCAAATGCGGTGATGTAATAACCCGCGTGAACGGAAATGTTTTGGTGGCGGTATTCCAGCCCGATGGAAGGATTGCGGAAACCATTAAAGCTGACTTCATTTTTGGAGAATTGCTTTTGAGCAAAAGCGGAAGTAGAGGCGAGTACAAAGAGTGCGATGATGACCTGTTTCATGATGATTTGCATTTTTTTGTTGATTAATCATGCAAAGCTCGAAACAGCGGCGTGCTTTAAACCGGACATATGTCTAAAAGCAAATATCAGCGGATTTTATTCCTGATCCTGCTCAGGTGGCGTGGTGTAACACCGAGCATCGATGCCAGGTGTTGCAAGGGAATCTGCAGCAACAGGTGTGGTTCTTTCAGCAGCATTTTTTCATAACGTTGTTCCGCTGTGAGCACGATCAGGTCGTGCCGGCTTGCATCGATGCCGCAAACAGTTGCCTCTAGTAAGCCGATATAAAAATCTTTGAAAGCAGGGATTTCCTGCACCAGTTTTTTTAGCCTGGGTTTGCTGATCATGCTGATGCTGCCATCTACCAGCGCTTTTATATTTTCCAGTGCCGGCGTTTCGCTGATGAAACTTAATACAGAAGCAAAAAAGGTATTTTCAATGGAGACATAACTGGTTCTTTCTTCGCCATCTTTGATCACATAGTATTGAAACATGCCTGATTCAACAAAGCCGATATACCGGCTTGTTTTACCTTCTTCCACAATGAAGTCATTCTTTTTGAAGGCCTGTAATTCAAAAGCATCCAGGATCTTTTCCAGGTCATCGCCTGCAAAGCCAATGCTTTTAAAATAATGTTCAACTTTTCTCACAGGTTGTATTTGGTGGTTAAGATAGTGGGCAGTTGGCGCAACCGGCTAATGGTTATTGTTTAATTAAGTCGGGCTTCCCGGTTCCCGTAGTGATCAATGGCAGCAGGCTGTTTTGCAGGTAATGGGTCCAGCCTTTTGAACAGGCATTAAAGCATTCGAACGCCGGCACCAATCCCACATGTGTAACAACCAGCCTGGTTTTGTCCGCTTCCCCGGAGATGTCAAAAACCATTGTCGTTCCGTTCCATTCGTTTTGTTCTTTTACAAAAGTGAGTTTGCTGTCCAGCGTTAACCACACTACTCTTTCGTTCGGGACCACTTCGGTGAGCCGGTGTTTTGAATAATGAAAATCTCCATGGCGGTAACTGAATTCGTCATTCAATTTAGCTGAATTGCCTTCGAGTGCCTGCGACCACCAGCCGCGGACATTGGTGACTGCGTTAAAGACTTCCTCGGGCGTTTGGTCAACCAAAAAACTTATTGTGAAATGATCTGTATGCATATCGCTTCCCTGTTTAAATAAAGTACATGTAAAATAATGGTTGCTGTTTATAAGCAGTGCAGCAGTTGCCTGTATCGCAGGCCCTGTTTCAATGCTGCCGGTTGCTGATGTCTTCCCCAAAAACCAACTCATAGCCATTGTTGTCGAGTATGGAGAAGTCGCGCATAAAATATTCCCTGTCCGCAATCGCCGTTTTAATGCTGGCTTTGTCTTTCACCTGTTCCCAAAGCTGGTCAACCTGTTCCATAAAAATAAAAATGCTCCCCGTCAGTATGGGCTTTGGAAAAAATGCTTCGTTGGCACCGGGGTCTTTACAGTCCTCCGGTTCTTCCTGCGGAACGATAAACATGAGCTCCACATCGCCTTTGGTTAATGTAACAAAACCCGGGAAGTTACTGCGGCCTTTAAAGCCCAGCACCGATTCATAAAAGGAGGTGGTTTGCCCGATATCTTTTGTCCACAATATGGGGCTAAGCCTGTGCAGTTTCATTTTGTCGCCGTTTAGCTGAAGGTACTGTTATTTGCCGCGTGTATGTTACCGTTTAACAAGTTAAGCGGGTTTGCCATTTGTTTGGGAGCATTGTGTACCGGTAAAGCATGGTTTGCCGGTCGTATTTTCCGATTTGTATTTTGGCAGGAAATGGAGTACATTGTTTTCGCAAACCGGCAATGCCGGTGTTGTTAGCCACACTTATTAATCAAACTAAAATGCCATGAAAACACTCACCCCATTTATACTCGTTATTTCTTTTGCATTGCTGGTAAATAGAACAAATGCCCAGGAGGGGCTTGCAGGGGCCGGCTGCAGCGGCATCGTAAAAAAATACTGTACCGACCTTTCCAAACCAATCCCCGGGTTATTGCTGGATTCATTGGTGGGGGCAAAGAGCCTTGTTTATGGAAGGCCGGCAAGTGCCGCTCCCTTGTTTTCCGATGTGATCTATGCGAGAGACCCCAACAGGAAATGCGACACACTGGATAAGAATACCACGTATTGTGTAAACAATCCGCAGGCGCTTAAATACAGCGTGTATTATCCTACGAGCCTAAATGGCCAGAAAATTGGCTGCCCGCTTCCGTTTATCGTCATGCTCCATGCGGGGAGTTTTTTTGAATGTTCTTCCATTGACAATGGCGGGATCGTGTACTTGTGCAGCGAGCTGGCAAAAAGAGGATTCGTGGTTTTTGATGTTGATTACAGGGGCGGGGTGTTACCCGATCCGCGTAAAGCAAAAAACGGGTACCATTATGTTTCCGCGCAGCAGATACTGGGTGAATACCGGGCCGCGCAGGATGTGAGGGGCGCTATCCGCACCATCATCTGGCGGCAACGCACCAACAACAACGGCGGCAATTTCAGCATCGATACCAACAGGATGTTTATCGGCGGCACCAGTTCGGGCAGTGTGATCGCCTTAACCACCGCCTATACTGACAGACAGGGCCAGATCGACTCGGCGCTTTCCTTCCCGGGCAAGGCATTGGGCGATCTTGATGCCGCCTATTATGAAGGCGATACTACCATCAATTTCTTTCCTAAAATAAAGGGGGTGCTTGACCTGTGGGGCACACTGAATATTCACAAGAGTTTCTATAGCAACCCATCGCTGTATTTTGCCAGCAACAGCAATATACCCCCGCTCATCGCTTTCCAGGGCGGCAAAGACAGCACTTTCAATATCGGCACCAGCTATGATTATATGTCGCCCGACAGTACCGTTGGCAAGAAAACGGATTTCAATTACAACAAGGAAAAAAGCTGCCTTCCGTATGCAGACAGTTTTGTGCTGGACAACAATGCCCTGAGTGAAGATTTTGTAACGCTTGGCGCAGATGCGTTTTATTCCATTCTAAAAGCCAAAGGTGTGCCTGTGGAGGAGTATGTGGATACTGATATGGGGCATGGACTTGATGATTGTGATACCTGCAGCGACAACAGTTATTTTCACAGCGATTTTGGTACGGGTGCCCACACGAAGGAAGAGGTGTATGTGTATATTGCCGGGAGAGCGACCACTTTTTTTGCCACGCTTATGAACAATGCGGCACCAAATCTCGGGACAACCAGGTTTGTTGATTGTGTAAACTACAGGATCAAATGCACGCTAACCGACAATAATGGCTGTACGGTGATCACGCAGTTGTCTGACAAAGACCTTAAGCATACGCAACAGAAGGGGAGGCCGGGGCGGATTGATTGAGATTGCGTTTATCGGTTACTGACGCACCGGCAGACAGTTCAGGTTGTGAAGCAGGCTGCAGGGTACTATGGAGCTGTGGTTGTGTCACTCACTTGTGCGTTCTGTTCTTTATGCGGCATTATCTGTCCGCCGACATAACGCAAATGAAATGTTAGCGGTAGCCTAAAAGTGCCTTATATTGTTCTTTCCAAAATGCCTCATAGTTAAACGACCCAGGGCTTTTAGTTTTGATTTGCCTGACAAAGACCAACTCGTCATTGTTGTTAGTATGCACAAATTTATACAATTCGATCCTGGTGACTTTCTTTAAGTCAGCGTATTCTTCAGAGATTAATTTTAATTCATACAGTTCTTCAATGTCAAACCCGTTGTATTTAAATAGGCTTGAGTAGTTAAATTTCTCAGTGTATTGGGCCTCGAAAAGACTCCAGAATATTTTTCTTGAACTGTCCACTAAACCTGTTATTTCAGGTAATCTTACTGGATTCTCTTCAAATAGGTGAGTAGAGTTATTGTAAAGATAGATGATGTCATGACCATGATAGTTTGTAATAAAGTCTCTGAACCCGTCTCTATTTTTGTCAGATATAAGATAGCGGCCATTTAAACCCGGGATCATTCTAATAATTGTGTCGCTATTTTTGGATACTCTTTCTAGTAAAACTTCGTATAAAGTAACTTGGGTTGAACCTTTCCAAAATTTGAATTGAAAGCCTTGTTGACTAAATGATTTATCAAGTTTGTATTGTGAAGTGTCAATTTTAGCCTGACTTAGACAATAAGTCGATGGATAAAATGAAAACAATGTTAGCGCTGACATTAAAATAATTTGCCTCATAAGATTACACTTTTACAAATGCACCTGCACCGGTTGTAAGCAGACGTAAAAGCCGCAGGTGGCTGAATGCGCTGTACAAGCTGCAACCGGGCCTGTTTGCCCATTGGAGTGTATGCCCCGCTTATAATTGAAAGACGCATCTTTAAGAGCCGTATGAATCGAGAGGTTCACGTACGGTTCTGTGAGGAGCAGGGGGTGAAATTCCCCCTTGCTTACTCGACTATAGGCAGCCCTTTATTTTGTCAACAGTTTCGAGTGCAATTTTCTTTCCTGTTCCTCTGTCAATTGGTTTCCATTGCGTAGTCAAAGCGTTTACATAAAAGCCGTTGTCGTCATAGATAACTGTAATGTTATATCGCCATTTTGACCAACTAAAAGTGTCTGTGAACTTAAAATTATTTGTGTCTTTTTTAATCAATGTCCAGTTACTTTTATTTGCTATGCCTAAAATTATTTTTTCTTTTTCTTCTTTAGATTTTGAGCTTTCGATAAACTTAAACTTAAAATGTTGTCTATTTAAAATTGCGGTATAAATGCCAAAAGCAATGAAAACTATTGAAAAAATATTTAAAATGATAGCTTGATTTGTCGTGTCAAACTTAAAGTCAGTGAAATTAATTCGATAAAAGAAAATAAGTCCGACAACTAATGCAAATAATGAACTTGTGTAAAATAAAACCAAGTCAAATATTGAAAGCGGGACTTTGTCATTAATGATTGCTTGTTGATAACGCTGCATATGGGTTGCCTATAACGAGCATGGCTTTATGCAGGTTGGGAATTAGAATTCCTTCTGCCCATAACCGCTGCTGATTGAAAATAT
>DLKC01000045.1 GCA_002478885.1 Chitinophagaceae bacterium UBA7600 | reverse complement strand
TCTCACGTTTTCATTGCTTTTCATTTGTCTGAACTGTGATTTATAAGATCTAAGGATAATAGGATTATTGTGATTTTTTTATCCTATAATCTCTGAATCCTGCAAATCTTAGTTCTCCCTTTTATTGTCCGGATGTTTAGTATTATATACTCTTTTAAATTCTAAACTTTTACTTCCGAAGTTTAATAATAAGCCAACCGGTAATTTATATGCTTCCAGGTAATTCATTGCTTGTGCCAAATGTAAATCGTCAAGTTTGTTTACAGCTTTTAGCTCTACCATTATTTTGTCTTCAACAAAAAAATCAACTCTGCGTGTTCCTATTTCGAAGCCTTCATAATAAATGAGCATTTCATGTTCTCTGGAAAAATCTAGTTGTTTTAGTTTCATTTCTATATCTAAAGCCCTTTGATAAATGACTTCCTGGAAACCATTACCCAAAGTGCCGTGTACTTTCATAGCGCAGCCTATAATTTTATGGGTTAGTTGTTCATATTGCATCTTAATTATTTTTGTCTGAACAGGGATTCCTGATTTCAGAAGGCAGGTTTATTTTTATCCTATAATCTTTTAATCCTGCGAATCTTAGTTCAGACATCCTAGGCAAAGCGTTAATCATATCAATCAATCATTTTCATCAGCAGTTCAGACTTTTTGCGCATGATATCCTGGATAGACTTTATAGTGCTATTTAAATTGCTCCTTTTCCCTTTTTCTTTTGAGTGCGTTTTTTATTTTCCCCTTTTCAGTTTCTTCATGATTCCATCTCCATTCCAAAGGGTCATATTCCAATTGCTGCCATGAATTATTATGATAGGTAAATCCATAGTTTATCCTTTCACTATTTGCATTACCAATACCGAAAGAAATCACAAGCCTGTCTTTTTTATTAAGTGTAATATCAAAATCGAAAGCATTTCCTTCGTTTAGAAGAAGGAGCAGTTGTTCACGGTTTAAATCATCAACAACCGGATCAATAAAATATGGCGGTAAAACCATTCCAATCACTATGTGTTTTTTGCCTTGTATAAAACGGTATAAAACCCAATAGTGCTTTAAGTTATCGATATCACCTGAACAAGAACATAACTGTAAACTACCTGAAACCTCACACATACTAACTTATTTTATAAAGTTGACTTTCTAATTCTGTGATTGCTCTAGTGTAATTTTCTCTATTACCAAACAGCCTTATGATTTCAGGCGGCGTACCATACTCATCAAATGGATGCAATGACAATACTTCGGAGCTCTCGATAGTTACAATACCTTCATCGGCATATTTATCCAGCAATGCTTCCAATACTGCTTTTGCCTGTTCGCCATATTTTGTAAAATAGTTGCGTTTCCTGACATTATTGGCCCGCTCTTTCCTCGTAAGTGGTGGCTGGTCGTAGGCAACATGGCAGATCAGGTCAAATAAATCCACCTCCTTATTTACTGCCTCCTGCAAAGCATCGGTCAGTACACCCTGCTGTTCCAGTTCTTGTATGATCACAGCCTTACGATCTGAAGCATTCCACCTGTTCAGAAAATCATTCAATGAAGCAAACCGGTTTGTAATGATTTCTTTGCTGTGGTCTTTTAGTGAAACGGTTATAGGCCTTCCGTTGTGATCAAAATACATTTCCCTTGATACAAGCACCGAAACATCCACGCCATTCACATACACTTTTGTGGGTCTTTCTGCCGCTACGGTTTGATTGCTGTTGGGTGGATAGCGAATAGAAGGTACCGTGGGAGGTATTTCTTCACCCGTGATCTCATCAACCATGGGCACATCGCTGTTTTCTTCTTCTGTTTCAATGCCGGAAATATCTTCTCCCTCTGATACTTCTTTTATTCTCACAGGATCGCCATCAAATGCGCGGTCAGCAAATAGGTCTGTAACATTCCTGAAATCAAGTATTGTAAAATACAATTTGCCAAAGTCTTCCCTGATACGTGTACCACGGCCGATGATCTGTTTGAATTCGGTCATGGATTGGATATTGCTGTCAAGTACGATCACTTTACAGGTTTGGGCATCAACGCCCGTTGTCATGAGTTTTGATGTGGTAGCAATAACCGGGTATCTTTCTTCGGGATTAATAAAATTGTCTAATTCGCGCTTGCCTTCATCATTGTCTCCTGTTATTTGAACAATGTATTTATAGTTGCCCGCGACAAGGTCTGCATTCTCTTTTGTCATCGCGTGCCGCATTCTTTCTGCATGGTCTATATCAACACAGAAGATGATGGTCTTTGAAAAGCGGTCTGTGCCTTTTAAAAATTCGGAGACTTTCTTAGCTACAAGTTCTGTTCGCTCATCAACAACCAATGTTCTGTCAAAATCTGAACGGTTATAAATTCTATCTTCTACTTCAGTACCATTTTTGTCGAGAAACCCTTTTGGTGGTCGCCATCCTTCAAGGTCAATATTTAAACCAATACGTACAACGCGATAAGGAGCAAGAAAGCCATCATCAATACCTTGTCTTAAGGAATAAGTATAGAGAGGGTCACCGAAGTATTCAATATTGGAAACTTCATTGGTTTCTTTAGGGGTGGCGGTTAAACCGATATGTGTTGCATTGTTGAAATAAGTTAGTATTTCGCGCCAGGCGCTGTCTGCCGCCGCACTTCCGCGGTGACACTCATCTATCACAATCAGGTCGAAAAAGTCTTTGGAGAATTGTTTGTAGGCATTGGCGGCTTCATCATTACCGGTTAGGCCCTGGTACAGGGCAAGATATATTTCATAGCTCTTGTCAATCTTCCTGTTTTTTACGACAGTCATTTTGTCTTTGAAATGTTTGAAGTCGCCACGTTTGGTTTGGTCAACCAATGCATTCCTGTCCGCCAGGAAAAGGATACGCTTCTTCACACCAGCTTTCCATAACCGGTAAATAATTTGAAAAGCGGTATAGGTTTTACCCGTGCCGGTTGCCATTACCAGCAATACTCTTTGCTGACCTTTGGCGATGGCTTCTACCGTTCTGTTGATCGCTATCTGCTGGTAATACCTCGGCTTTCGCCCGGAGCCATCTGAAAAATACTCCTGTTGCGATATGCGGTCTTGTTCAGGCGTAACAATATTTTTAAACTGCCTGTATTTATCCCACAGTGTTTCGGGGGAAGGGAATGCGTTAATGGCCAATTCCGTTTCACTGGCCTGGTCTTTATTACTTCGGTCATGAAACAAAAAGCCGTCTCCGTTAGAGGAAAAGGCACAGGGAATGTCCAGCGTTTCAGCATAACCAAGCGCCTGTTGTATCCCTGCTTTTACAGAATGATGGTTGTCTTTTGCCTCTATTACGGCAATGGGTATCGATTTGTAATAGAGAACATAATCGGCCCTTTTTCTAACGCCCCTTGCGGTAAGTTTTCCTTTTACATAGATCCTGCCGTCGGTAAAAGAAACTTCTTCAAGTATTTGCGTATCAATGTCCCATCCTGCTGATTGCAGTGCTGGTGTGATGTATTTGGTGCAAATATCCCGTTCGGTAAGACTTTTTTTGTCGGTCATGAGGGTTTACAAAAAAGGTATAGGTAAAAATAGACATAAATAAAGCAACCCCTTGACTGTAATTACCTGGTTTTTACCGGTTACGAATCTTTTTCAGCCACGTAAATACCGTTGGCATTATTACGGCGGTGCACAACACATTTTGGTACTTAGGCAGGTGCCGGGCTCCTCCTCGTACCCGGATAGGATGCCCGCAATAACGGCGTCAGCAAATGCATAAGACGCTGCGATGGGTGGCCGGTGTACAATTTCCTGCTTTCTGACAGCGGCTTCCGGTGTGCAGTAATCTCGCAGCAACAGGGTTACCTGCGCTGCATCATAACCTTCTTTGAGCCACTGCATCGCCTTGCCGGTCAATTGTTTATAAAAGCCTTTTATCTTTTGTTCTTTGGGTAATGTGCGGTAAAATGCTGAGGCGATTTTTGATGCTTTTCCCAGCAGGCCGGCATACGCCATCGTTACGGCAAACTTCGGATCGGTCTTCACCCTCTTCCGGCTCAGTGAGCTTTTCATACGCACAAAATACCTGCCCTGCATTTCGTAAAAGCAGAGATTATGGTACGTACCGGTAATAAAGTGAGGGCCAATTTGTTTTGCCATACCATTAAAATACAAAACCTCTGGCTAAAATGCAAGTATCCGGGCATAAATAAATCCAAATACAAGTTCATACCGTTGTTTTGCCACTCAGCCGCCGGTAGCAGGTCCGTACCTGGTTAATACCTGGTTCGTAGCAACAAGCTATTAAAAGCGCAACAATACAGCGTTCAAAACACGCCGGCGATTACGTGCAAAAAGCCACCGGGACATGCAAAACCGGTCGGGCTAAAAAAGCAGTGGCGCCGCGAATACAATGCCCGCCGGCTATGAGGCGAAGTCTTACACAAAGCATTAGGAGATGTATTGGCGGCCACTGAAGTCTTCTGCTCATCAGGTAATCAAATGAAGCAGGACAGCTGCAGCAGAAACACTTCCTGCCGCATACCGGCCAGTAGTACAAGTGTGCGACGCAAGCAAAGATGCCATAACCACAAAAGCCTGGCTCATAAAAATTTTTACTCAATCGTTTGGCTTTGCTTGCGTGCGAATAAAGATTGGTTGTAAATTTAGCCCCTCAATAAAACGGTTGACATGTCATATCCTTATCAGATCAAGTCATTGGAACAATACCACGAAGATTATCGCCAGAGTGTCGAAAACCCCGATGGTTTCTGGGCAAAAGTGGCCAGCCATTTTGAATGGAAACGTCGCTGGGATAGTGTGCAGGAATGGAATTTTACCGACCCTAAAGTGGAATGGTTCAAAGGGGCAAAACTAAATATCACCGAGAACTGCCTCGACAGGCATTTGGAGGAGTTCGGTAATACGCCTGCGATCATCTGGGAACCAAATGATCCCGAAGAGCACCACCGTATTCTTACGTACAAGGACTTGTATCACAAGGTTTGCCAGTTTGCCAACGTGTTAAAGAATAACGGGGTAAAAAAAGGCGACCGTGTTTGTGTATATATGGGCATGATCCCTGAACTGGCGATCGCTGTACTGGCATGTGCGAGAATAGGTGCCATCCACTCTGTAGTGTTTGGTGGCTTCAGTGCACAAAGCATTGCCGATCGTTTATATGATGCGCAGGCAGAATACATTATTACCTGCGATGGCGCCTACCGTGGCGCAAAAGATATTCCGCTGAAGAATGTAATCGACGATGCCCTTATAGGAAACAGGGCGGTAAAACGGGTAATTGTTGCTACAAGAACAAGAACCCCCGTTTCGATGATCAAGGGCCGCGATGTGTGGTGGGAAGATGAGATCAAAAAGATCGAAACGCTTGGCATGACGAGCTGCCCCGCAGAAGAAATGGATGCTGAAGATCCCCTGTTTATTTTATATACTTCGGGGTCAACCGGTAAACCAAAAGGGGTGGTGCATGCATCGGCCGGTTATATGGTTTGGACAGCGTACACTTTTGTAAATGTATTTCATTACCAGCCCGGTGATATTCATTTCTGCACGGCTGATATCGGCTGGATTACCGGTCATAGTTATATTGTTTACGGGCCACTTTGCGCAGGTGCGACCACGCTGATGTTTGAAGGCATTCCCACATGGCCCGACGCAGGGCGTTTCTGGGATATCATAGACAAGTTTAAAGTGAACATCCTTTATACGGCGCCAACGGCCATCAGGAGCCTGATGGGTTTTGGTCTCGGACCCTTGCATGGCAAACGGCTCGACTCATTAAAAGTATTAGGCACTGTTGGTGAACCCATCAACGAAGAAGCATGGCACTGGTATGATGAACACATCGGCAAAAAGAAATGCCCGATCGTTGATACCTGGTGGCAGACAGAAACCGGCGGTGTGCTCATTTCTAACCTTGCCGGTATCACTCCATCAAAGCCAAGCTGGGCCACATTGCCGATGCCGGGCGTGCAACCCATACTGGTAGACGAAAAAGGGGAGGAGGTTACGGAACACGAAGATGGCGTCTATAAAGGAAACCTTTGCATAAAAGCGCCATGGCCTTCGATTATCAGAACTACTTATGGTGATCATGAGCGCTGCAAACAAAACTATTTCAGTGCTTATCCAAATCTGTATTTTACCGGCGACGGTGCATTGAAAGATGACCAGGGCAACTTCAGGATAACCGGCCGTGTTGATGATGTTTTGAACGTGAGTGGCCACCGAATCGGTACTGCCGAAGTGGAGAATGCCATCAACATGCACGCGGGTGTGGTAGAGAGTGCTGTGGTTGGTTATCCGCATGATATTAAAGGCCAGGGTATATATGCCTTTATCATTTACCAGGGTTCACATGGCGATGAATCACTCACCAGGAGGGATATTCTTACCACAGTTACACGTATTATCGGTGCTATTGCAAAGCCTGACAAGATCCAGTTTGTAAGCGGGCTTCCAAAAACAAGAAGTGGTAAGATCATGCGCAGGATACTGAGAAAGATCGCTGAAGGTGAAACACAAAACCTTGGTGATACTACCACACTGCTCGATCCGGGTGTGGTGGATGAAATCAAAAACAACCGTATCTGATAAGCTCCTGCCCGCTGCCTGTATAAATAATTAAAGTCATTAATTTTTAATGAATGGAATCGTGTGTCCCTGCTATTAGCGGGGCAAGCGTTACCTTCGTAATTCTGATTTCTTTAAAAAAACCACGATAATCTATGAAGTATGTGAATCGCGCTGCATCGATCCTGGCTCTTGCTGCAACACTTTCTTTCCCCGCATGTAATAAACAGTTTGACAAGAGACCGGCGGTGGCACAGGAAGACAACAGCGCAGCGCTTAATTTGGCTGCAGGCAAACCCAATATCGTGCTCATTATCGGTGACGATGTAGGACGGGAAATGCCAACCTATAACGGCGGTGAATCCTATAGCACCCCCAACCTCGATATGATGGCATCAGGTGGTATGCAATTCCCTTATTTCTTTTCACATCCCGATGGCCCTCCATCAAGGATAGCAATGGTTACAGGTCGCTATAATTTCAGGAACTGGGTAGAGCTGGGTGTACTTGCCGATACAGAAAAAACCTTCGGCAACCTGTTAAAGAATGCCGGTTATGCAACTTGCTTTACCGGTAAATGGCAGTTCGATGGTGGCGATGCAGGCATCAAAAATCATGGGTTCGACAAATACAGGGTGTTCATGCCTTACGATCCCAAAAACCCATTGGGCGATGGCAACGGGCAATTCTATCACCGCTATAAGAATCCAAATCTTTACGAGTATGGTCATTACATGTCCGCCGCCGAGGTAAACGGCAAATACAGTGAAGACATGTTTTATGATTATGCCAGCAATTTTATAGACAGCAATGCCAGCAAGCCATTCTTCCTGGTGTATTCTTTCAACCTGGTGCAGAAGCCATGGGTACCAACACCCGATGATGCCGCTTTTGCAAACTGGAACCCTGACACCGACGACACCGATCCCTCCAAATACAACCGTGACTATATGCCAAGCATGGTTAATTACCTCGATAAAAATATCGGGAAACTTATCAATAAGGTGCAGTCCAAAGGCTTAATGGGCAATACCATCTTTCTTTTTGTAAGCGATAATGCAACAAACAAGTCCATCACCTCCATGTATAAAGGCCACCCGGTGACAGGTTCTAAAGACAGCACCACTTTCAATGCAATCAACGTGCCTTTTGTGGTATATGCACCGGGTATTGTAGCCGCTGGTAAAACGGATACATCGCTGGTGGATATGACAGACTTCTTTCCCACTTTTGCTGACATAGCTGGTTCATCCACTTCGTCATGGTTGCCGCTCGATGGAAAGTCTTTCTACGATAACATGCTTGGCACACCTGTTAAGTCAAAACAACGCAGCTATGTCTATTGCTACTGGTACCGCGACTACCAACAGAAGCCCAACGTGAGTTATATACTGGATTATACGTATAAACTCTACGACTCTGTAAACGGAAGCTTGTTTTACAATTATAAAGCCGATCCTTATGAATTAAGCCCGTTAAAAAACAGGCAGCTAACCCCCGACGAAAAGAAACTCAAAAACAAGTATTCAAAATTGCTGATACAAATACCACAATCATAAAAAAGTATTACCGTAAATAAAGTCCGGCCACTGTGCCGGATTTTATTTATGTAGCCGGCTTCAGCAGATCAATGATGCTTTCGTTGCGTCGCACTCTTGTACGTCCGGCTCTCCATGCAACAGGCATGCGCTCCATCGCTGACACAACGCACCACTATTACCGGTATTCGCGAAATTCAGCTTTTTTCTCGTGAGCTTTTGCTTAAGCTGAATAAAGGAATTGATGATAAAAGATATAAAGACGATATAGCTTCTTAGAGAGCAAAGCAGTGGCATCACGAATACAAGGTCCACCGGCCATGCGGCAAATCTTACACTAAGTCTTTCAGGCGATCACAAGTTGAAGCAATCACAAGTGCTCAACTCAAGACTTCCTTCAGCACCAGCAGGCTTTTTAATGAGCCAAAACCCTCAATATGCAAGGCGAGATATTGGTCGAATACTTCGAGTATTTCCCGGCGCAGCATCCTGTTCATGTGAAAACCGTCCAGGTCGCTGTAGAAATTGATCAGGTTTAGTTTGGAGATAATGTCGGCGGTCTCACCCGTTACATAATGCCTATGTGAAGGAATGTTTTCAACAAAACCACCTTCCTGCAGATCAATTACCGGCGTAGCCTTACAATAATGGCCCTGCAACCGGAAGCCAAGTTCGCCGATGAGGTGCAGGGTAAAATAGAGCGGAAGATTGGCAGTAAGTGTTTCACTGCCTTTGTCCAGCTGTTTGAGTGAATCCTCGATAAGGTGGTATAATTCCGGATTGGCTTCAGGTTGTTTCAGGCTGCGTTGCAGCAGTTCAATCATGTACAGGGCTGCTGCATTTTTTACCACGTTAAAAAAAACATCGTTGTACAGATAGCTCCAGCTGTATTCTTTCACGAACTGCAATTGCTTAAGTTCGTTGTGGTAAACCAACAGCTCAAGAATAGCCCCCGGCTGAAAAAAGCCGGCTTTCCCCGCCGATGTTTTTGTTTGTTTCCTTACGCCTTTCACGATATAACTCTGCACGCCAAACAGGGCAGTATACACGGTACTGATAACACTGGTTTCACCATATTTAACGGTGCGTAAAACGATGCCTGTTGTCTTGTGCGTTAACATGCGGTTATTGCAAATGTAAACGAAGTGCGATGGCCTGTTTAAATAATTATTACTGGCTTTTTGTTGCGCCGTTGCATTGTATCTTTAATGCATAATTCATATCATGCGAAGCATTCTTATTCTCCTTGCTGCCGTAATTACAGTTGTTGATATTTCCGCTCAGAGCCCAGCAGAACTTGCGGCTAAAAGAGTAAAGCTACCCAACGGGTGGAGTCTTACGCCGGTAGGAAATAGTTTGCCTGTTGGTGATCTGCCGTTGAATATGGCCGTCTCTTCTTCAGGTAAATATATCGCCGTGACCAACAACGGTCAGAGCACTCAAAGCATTCAGCTCATCAATACAAAAACGGAAGAAGTACTCGATAATGTGGAAGTGCCAAAGAGTTGGTACGGAATAAAATTCAGCGCCGATGAAAGAACACTTTATGCAAGTGGCGGAAACGATAATTGGATTCTCATCTACGCAATCGATGCCGGTAAACTCCTATTCAAAGACACGCTCAAACTTGGTACAGCCTGGCCGGTTAAGATTTCTCCCAGCGGCATAGACCTTGATAATGCGAAAAAGCTACTCTATGTAGTAACAAAGGAAAACAATACGCTTTATACAGTCGACCTCAGGAAAAAGCAGCCGGTAGATTCTGTACGATTAGGTGGAGAAGCATTTAGCTGCCTGCTCTCTCCCGATAAACTGGAACTCTATATTTCACTTTGGGGCGGCGATAAAATACTCGTTTACAATACTGTTCAGAAAAAATTGGTTGACTCAATCCCTGTAGGTGATAACCCAAACGAAATATGTCTTACAAAAAACGGGAAATCTCTTTATGTCGCCAACGCCAATGATAACTCGGTTTCTGTCATTGATATAAAAAAACGCACAGTAATTGAAACCCTCGATGCGGCAATGTACCCCAGCTCTGTGATGGGATCAACAACAAATGGCCTGGCATTAAGTGCTGATGAAAAAACACTTTACATCGCAAATGCTGACAATAATTGTCTCGCTGTTTTTGACGTAACTGTCCCCGGCAGTAGCCGCAGCAAAGGGTTTATACCGGTGGGCTGGTATCCCACTGCTGTAAAAGTGGTCGGCAAGAAGGTATTTGTTGCCAATGGCAAGGGCTTTACTTCTATGGCCAACCCGTACGGACCGAATCCTTATGCAAAACAAAGTGATATCGGTTTTCAGAAAGGCGAAACCAGGCACGAAGTACAGTACATTGGTGGTTTGTTCAAAGGAACACTCAGCATCTTTAAGGAGCCAACCGATGCACAACTGGCAGGCTATTCAAAACTCGTTTACGATAATGCACCCTATACAAAAGAAAGCGAGCTGACTTCGCAGGGAGAAACCGGTAATCCCGTGCCTACGAAAATCGGAGATGCGTCGCCCATAAAGCATGTGTTTTATATTATCAAAGAAAACAGGACATATGACCAGGTGCTGGCCGATGTACCGGGTGGCAACGGCGATACAAGTCTGCTGCTCTTTGGGGAAAAAATCACGCCCAACCTGCATGCACTCGCCAAAGAATTTGTGCTGCTGGACAACTTTTATGTCAATGCGGAAGTGAGTGCCGATGGACATAACTGGAGCATGGGCGGCTATGCAGATGATTATCTTGAAAAGACCTGGCCAACAGATTATGGCGGCCGCGGCGGCACCTATGATGCAGAAGGTAACCGCGCCATCGCCAACAACAAAGGTGGCTTTATATGGGATCATTGTGCAAGGGAAGGCGTAAGCTATCGCACCTATGGGGAATTTGCTGATGACTATAAACCAAATATTCCTGTGCTGAAAGATCATTACTGCACTTACTATACAAGTTGGGATCAGCGCATACGCGATACCACGCGGGTTGGGCAGTGGAAAAGAGATTTCGATTCTTTGCTTGCGGCCAATGCATTGCCGCAGTTAAACACCTTGCGCATCATCAACGATCACACCGAAGGTTTGAGCAAAGGAAGGCCAACACCTTTTGCGCATTGTGCCGATAACGATCTTGCTGTGGGCATGTTTGTTGACTACCTGAGCAAAAGCCCGGTATGGAAAGAAAGCGTGGTGTTTGTATTGGAAGACGATGCCCAGGATGGTCCCGACCACGTGGACGCACACCGCAGTACCGCTTATGTTGCCGGTGGATTTGTAAAGAGAGGATTTATCGATCATACCATGTATTCGACTACATCTGTATTGAGAACCATTGAACTTATTCTTGGTTTAAAACCTATGAGCCAGTACGATGCAGCGGCAACGCCGTTGTGGCGCTGTTTCTCCAACACGCCCGATCTTACGCCTTTTAATGCAAAGCCTTTGCAGCACGACATTAACGAAAAGAATGCGGTAGAAAATGCATGGCAGCGCAAGAGTGAAACATTTGATTTCTCTAAAGAAGACCGTATACCTGATCGTGAGTTCACCGAAGTAATATGGAAAGCTGTGAAGGGCGAGCATGCTTTTGTACCTGCACCAAAACGTGCTGCCTTTGTAAAGTTGGGTGATAAAGACGATGATGATTAAAATTTTGTCACAAGCAATGCTGCAACTGGCATCGCCCGTTGTACTGTAACGCCGGCTGATCAGCTATTATTTACTTGTACCGCATCACTTTGGGCGGCAAGCCCTGAACGAAGGATTATCGATGCTCCTGTTTGTTCTGGCGCACAAGAGTGCGACGCAAGAAAGATTCCACGCCGGCCAAAGCCCGGCTCATCATCTAAAAAAAATAAAAGGCTGCTCATAATGAGACAGCCTTTTCTATTGATAACAATGATTCTTTTTAGTTAAACAGGTAGCGTATGCCGAACTGCATTTGCCAACGCGAGAAAATGCTTGTATTGTCGGTGTAGCTGTTAACGGCCGGTATTTGATTGGCCGGATCGATATAAGGGAAGGAGAAGCGCGGTTTACCTGCGTTTACGTCGCCTGTTGCTGCAATGCCTTCATACTTTAATGGTGATAAGGTGGTGAAGTTTTTATAAATGCCCCAATCCTTATTCAGCAAATTACCGAGGTTAATGATGTCGAGCGAAAGGCGGAGTGTGTGCTTGCTCTTTTCTTTGCCGCTGAAAATGTAAAGGTCTTGAGTTACATTAAGATCAAGACGTTTAAAGAATGGCAGCACGGCTGCATTGCGCTCTGCCACCTGTCCGCGATGAGAACTCAGGTAAGGATCCTGGTTAACAAAGTTGTTGAACTGTGTCCATATTTGTGCAGGAGTCCTGGTATCGGTGATGGTGCCGCCACCGGTATTAACAGGCACGAGCACGATATCGGTTTGATCTTTTGGAATATAGATAAGGTCGTTGTTGCCACCTGTGCCATCATTGTTCACGTCACCATTGTAGGTATAAGAACCAACGCCGGCGGGTGCAGCTTCGAATATCAATCCCACAGATGTTGCAAAATATTTTGCATATTCCTTGCGCCAGAAGGCGGAAGCAATAACCCGGTGAGGCTGATAGAAATTAGCATAACCTAATTCATCGGTATTAGGATCGCCCTGTACCGGTCTGTCTCGCCACATACTTGCCGCAATGGAGCCCCCGTCGTTTGAGGTTTTGGCATTTGATCTTGTGTAAGCTGCGCTCAGGCTAAGGTTCTTGATATTTTTCTGCACCTGGAACGTAATGGTGTAAGCATAACCTTTGCCGGTATTGGTCATCAGTATGGCATTGGAAATATTCGGGTTTTCAGGCGTGGCTGTTGGTTTGCCGCCCCAGATCTTGGTACTGTCGTAACGTATTCTCGGATCGGAACCTGCAAAAGCTTTTCCCGTTGACGGGAGGTTCACGTTCTGGAAATAAACGTTGTTGATGTCCTTGCTGTAGGTGCCCTCGAGGGTAAGCACAAAGTCACCAGGCAGCTTTTTATCTACGGCAAGGCTTGCTTTCATTACCTGTGGATACTTAAAGTTTTCATCGGTAAATACCAGGTTGTAAGCAGTATTAGCTGCGCCCTGCGCAGGCCTGTAAGCATTTATATCGGGCGAGAAGGCATAGGGTGTTGAAGCGCCTGCACTGAATGATCCAAACTGCACACCATTGTTGCTCGCCTGGTTACTGATCCAGACGAATGGTGGAGGCCCTGCAAACCAACCAAGGCCACCACGCACCTG
Organism: Chitinophagaceae bacterium UBA7600; assembly: GCA_002478885.1. Classification (GTDB taxonomy): domain Bacteria; phylum Bacteroidota; class Bacteroidia; order Chitinophagales; family Chitinophagaceae; genus DLKC01. The sequence goes on along the minus strand of DLKC01000045.1, from coordinate 51,887 downwards.
GGTCGTATGGTCGTGCGTAACATCCCAGTTAAAACCGAGCCTGGGTGAGATAAGCATATTAGAACCTGGCTGTTGGCCAACATCATATTTTTTCCCATCACGGAATGTCAGCTGGCTTGCATAAGGATTGCTTTCGAAATCATCCTTGAATATGGGCAGGTCGAAACGAATGCCATAGGTAAGCGTAAAGTTGTTTTTAATACGCCATTTGTCCTGCGCGAAAACACCCAGTTCATAGGCGCTAACGTAAGCAAAGGGGAAGGCGCCGTCTTTTGTAGCTGAGTACTGCAGGTTGTAAAGAACCGAATTGGCAACACCGTTATTGGCGCTGTTATAAAAATCGGTGAGTGTGTTGAAACGGTATGCGCCGGCATAGTTTGGTGCAAAGCCGTTCTTGAATTTCTTATAATAATCCTGCGTTCCAAAAGTGATCTCGTGCGACCCCTTATACATGGTAAAAATGTCCTGTAACTGGTAAACATCAGTGTTCAGCAGGTTGTTGTAAGTGAAAGGCTCATAACCAAAGCTTGTATAGGTTTGACCCTGGCCATTCATAATATCAACCAGCGGAAAGTCTTTCCCCGAAAGGCTGGCCCTGAAATCTCTTAGCTGGGTAAAGCCAACCTGCAATTTGTTGCTTGACTTGCCGGCAAACCTGGTATTTAGCTCTGCGAGTACGATGTTGAAATTGTTATTAATAGTATATCCACTCCCACTGAAAGGCATGCTGGTTGAGCCAGGCTGCCTGTTACCACCGGGGGCACCGCTATTACTTGCCGCAATGTCACGCGACGATTTCAGGTAATTGTATTTAATCGTAAACGTATTGTTCTTGTTGAGGTTCCAGTCGATACGCGCTGTTAATTTATCACTCTGTGTTTTGTAACTGTAAGCCTGGAATTGCCCCGGGTCATAGTCATATTTTGACATGAGAAAATCCCGAAGTTTGTTAAGTGTATCCGCATTGGCCAGGGAAACGGATGCCGGGTTTGGCTGGTGACTCGCATCAGAAGCTATATAACTTGTTGCAGGTGTGGTTACCCTTTCCTGTTCGGCGCTTACAAAGAAAAACAACTTATTTTTCACGATAGCTCCACCAAATGCTGCGCCTCTGAGGCCATAATCAAATGACTGGTTAGGCACTTTAGTTGTTCTAACCCGATATCCTTGTGTATTTGGCCCTCTTAAATAGGTGTAAACAGTTCCTTTAAAAGTATTGGTACCGCTGCGGGTAACAGAGTTAACACCGGCGCCCGAAAATCCGCCCTGCCTCACATCGTATGGAGAGACATTTACCTGTATTTGTTCGATCGCATCAAGACTAATGGGTTGAGAATTTGTTTGCCCGCCCAGTGTTCCTGACAAACCAAATACGTTGTTGAAGTTTGCACCGTCAACGGTAATGTTATTATAGGAGCTATTTCTTCCACCAAAACTAAGCCCATTAGATGATGGAGTAAGTTTGGTAAAATCCTGCAGCGACCTGTTTACAGTGGGTAGCCTTTCAATCTGGCTTCTGCTGATGATTTCCTGGCTGCCGGTGCGGCTTGAATTAAATATTTTGTCCTGCCTTGAAGCAGTTACAACGACGGCTTCCAAATTCGCTGATTCAGCGGTGAGTTCAAAATCGGCCTGGAATTCCTGTCCCAGCAACAGGAAAATATTTTCTTTTTTCTCTTCCTTGAAGCCAACAAATTTTACGGTTATTGTATATGGGCCGCCCACCTTCATATTAGGCAGGTTATAACGGCCATCTTTTCTGCTGGTTGTAGCATACCTGGTTCCGGTAGGATTGTTAATCGCTGTTACTGAAGCACCAGCTACGGGTTTACCGCTTTCTGTAATAACGCCTGTAACCTCTGATGTGGTTTCCTGGGCATATAGGGTTGAAAAGATAAGCGGGCAAAAACAGCAAAAAGTGATGTAAATAAATCTTTTCATAGACTGATTTTTTTGCAAATGTGCATTTGCGTTAGCAATAAAATAGGATGTCAATATTAAGAAATTGATAAGTGAACAATTTTGAATGTTTGCCTCTTTTTATCACACCCGCTGTAAAGAAAACAACAAATTTTTCGAAAAATTTTACAGCAGTCTTTTTCCTGGTTAGCCTTTTATGTGCTATGGCATTTCTTAAACTCGAAATTTTGGAGGGACTGTAGGGAAGCAATTAATAAAAGCAACAATAAGTTCATGCAGATACACTATTCAACTATTTGGAACGAAAAGGCGGTAAATTCCAGAACGGCTTGTATCGGGCTCATAAATAATTTAAAGAGCATTTATTTTTTTTAACGACTTTTAGCCCCCAATAAAAAACAGAAACAAAATGAAATCTAAAGGTCTCCGGCTTTTTGTAATGGTCGCAATAGTAGTAGTGAATGCCTGTTCTCCTGGCCCCAAAATATATAATGCGGAACGACTTTCCGACAAGGATTTCAGGTCCTATAAGACGTATGCCTTTTCAAGGACCACTGATACAGCTTTTACGGTTATGATTAATAAAAAGCAACTGGAAGAAGATCTCTCGGAAGCGGTAGTCGCCGAATTGACTAAGAAAGGGCTGAAGATGGATACGAAAAACCCTGACTGTATTTTTACCTACACGCTCAAAATGAACCGGAAATATGCCGTAAACCAACAACAGGAAGTTGTTTATAGCCCAAACTATTACCCTGGTTTTTATGGTAACACCGGCGTTGTTATGTTCAGCAGCGATAACAGGCCCGCGGTTTATAATGGAAAAATGAATATCGATACGCTTCGTGAAGGTTCATTTATAATAGATATGATCGACCCTAAAGAAGGTAAGGTTGTTTGGCGCAGCACCGGCCAGGCAGAAAAAAAAGAGTCATATAAGCAGCCTTCCAAAGACGTGATCGACCAGATAATAAAAGATATGTTCAAGAATTTCCCGAAAAAATAGCAGTGTTTCCTAAAAGCGCAACAGCGGCTTTTAATCCTGCACGCATAAACTTTTTATTAAATCCCAAGGCTGGCAGCGCAAAAATTCAGGAGTGTTTTTTAGGCACTTACCCGTTACCTTTGCTGCCTCTAATAAAGTTCAAACAAATATAATGGCAAGTGGTTTTTTCGACAGGCGCAGCAAGGGTAAAGCAGAAATGTCTTTTGTGGATCACCTTGAAGAGCTGCGCTGGCACATCGTTCGCAGCGTTGTCGCCATTCTTATTCTTGCGGTAATTATTTTCTTTTACCACGACTGGGTATTCGACAACATTATTGCCGGGCCCATCAATCCCAATTTCGTTAGCTACAAAGCGCTGTGCGATTTTAGCAACTGGTTGCATCTCGGTAATTCACTCTGCCTCCAGCCGATCAACGTAACCATGCAAACAACCACTTTCGGTGGCCAGTTTTTCAGCACCTTTTCAATTGCATTTGTGGGCGGATTTATCGGCGCCTTCCCCTATATTTTCTGGGAGTTCTGGCGTTTCGTAAAACCAGCGTTAAAGCCGAATGAGTTAAAGAATACCAGGTTCATCATTGTTTTCGTTTCATTTTTCTTTTTCCTTGGCGCAGCTTTCGGCTATTTTATTCTCGGGCCATTTACGTTTAATTTCCTGGCTACCTTCCAGATCAGCTCTCTTAACATGGTTCAAACAAGGCCCACTATTAACGACTATCTTGATAATCTTACCAATCTTATTCTAGGCTGCGGTATTGCTTTCGAATTACCGGTGCTCGCATTTGCTTTAACCAAGATCGGTCTTATAACACCATCGTTCCTCAGGCGCTCAAGAAAATACGCAATAGTAGTCATCCTGATAGTTGCGGCAATCATTACGCCCAGCCCAGACTGGATTAGCCAGACAATTGTATTTCTGCCGCTTTTTGGATTGTACGAACTCGGCGTATTTGTTTCTGCGCGGGTTTACAAAGAAGAGCAGAAGAAAGAGCAGGAAGAAGAGTGGAGTTAAGCTTTGGTACATGCTGCAGTGCGAATGGCATCGTCTGTTGTGTCACTCACTTCTAAGTTCAGTTCAACAATCATCAAGTTGAATCGTACGGTATACGGTAGTATTTATTATTGACTACGCAAGTTATATAGTACAAGAGTGCGACGCAACAGCAGTTGAAACAAGGTGCAAAAGCCGGACTCAGAAAAATACAAAAATGAATTATATGGCATCAGTATTTGATCAGTCAAAGCCCATTGCAATTGGTTGTGATCATGCAGGCTTCGATTACAAAGAAGGCATTAAACAATGGCTCGAATCGAAAGAGCTTACCGTAAAAGATTTTGGAGCATATTCAGCTGACTCGGTAGACTATCCTGACTTTGCGCATCCCGTTGCATCGGCTGTGGAGAACAGCGAAGCCGCCTTTGGCATATTAATTTGTGGATCGGCAAATGGGGTTGCTATTACGGCTAACAAACACCAGGGAATTCGCGCCGGTCTGTGCTGGAACAATGATGTTGCATTGCTGGTGCGCAAGCACAATAACGCCAACGTACTTTGCCTGCCCGCAAGATTTGTGGCATTGAACGAAGCGCTTGAAATGGTAGAAACTTTTATGCAAACCGAATTCGAGGGAGGCCGCCACGCAACACGGGTAAACAAGATTGCTTGTATGTAAACACAAAAAATTATGAAAAATCTGTTGATCGTTTTTGCGCTCCTGCTTGCAACCGGTGCTGTCGCTCAAAGCGCGAAGAAGCTTAATAAGTCGGCAGCTGTTATTACCGCCGCTGATTTGAAATCGAAGCTCTCTATTATCGCCGGCGCAGAAATGGAAGGCCGGGAAACTGCGACACCGGGACAGAAAAAAGCTGCGGCTTTTATCGAGAATTATTTTAAAAGCCTGGGTTTGCAGCCCGGTATGCCTGATGGCTCGTACCAGATGCAGTTTACCGTGTACCAGGATTCGCTTAGCGCAGCTTCTGTTACCGTTGGAGGAAAAATCCTGAAAGCTGGTGTTGACTATACGTTTAATCCCATGGTGCTTGCGGCCGGTCAGTGGACGGGCGACACCGTTGTGTTTGCCGGGTTCGGTTTGGTAGATTCTCTTCACAACGACTATAAAGATCTGCCGATAAAAGGCAATTGGGTACTCATCGCCGAGGGTAAATCTGAAGATGCTGATAAGCCAGCCGGTACAGTTGCATATTCGTTCAGAGACCCTGCTTCACTTTATCAGAAAATGATGCAGGCGAGAAATAACGGGGCAAAAGGTGTTTTTGTTATTAGCAAAGAACTGAATGCGAAAAACGTTGCCGGTCTTAAAGGAAATATGTACATGAAAAAGCCGGGCGCTGCTGCTATGCCAGTGGTGAATATTTCGTATACAACTGCAGCATCAATGATTGGCGCAGCCGTTCCCTCTTTCGCAGCGATAAAATCAGCTGCTCCGGGTGCATATGCAAGTTCATTTGCATTGAGTGCGGAGATAAGCACAAACACTTTACAAAGCAGCAACGTAATCGCGGTTTTGCCGGGAACCAGTAAAAAGGATGAATATGTTTTTATTACAGGCCACTATGACCACCTGGGCAAAAGAGATTCGGTGATTTACTATGGCGCTGATGATGATGGCAGCGGTACCACCAGCGTACTTGAATTGGCAGAAGCTTTTACAAAAGCTAAAAAGAAAGGGTTAAGCTGTGCACGATCAATCGTTTTTATGACAGTATCTGGGGAAGAAAAAGGCCTGTGGGGATCTGAATATTACGCAGCTCATCCTGTTTTTCCACTAAATAGAACATCGGTTGATCTTAATATTGATATGGTTGGACGTATCGACCCAGACAGAAAATATGGCGATTCAACCAATTATGTGTACACCATTGGTGAAGACAAGTTAAGCAGCGATCTCCTACCCATCAGCGACAGCATCAACAGCAAGTATATGCATATGGAACTCGACCGCAAATACAATGATCCTAAAGACCCTAACAGGTTTTACTATCGGTCAGACCATTACAACTTTGCCAAGAATGGCGTGCCGGTAATCTTCTATTTCAACGGCACGCATGCTGACTACCATCGCCCTACAGACACTGTTGACAAGATCAATTTCAATTTGATGGAGAAAAGAGTTAGGCTCGTTTTTTACACAGCCTATGATATGGCTAACAGGGCAGCGATGCTTAAAAGAGACATTCCATTAAAATAACCAACATTGGTATTAATACGAAAATGCACCGGTAAAGCTGGTGCATTTTTATTTGACATAGACCTGCATATTCAGTATGTTGCAGGTGATGGATATGGGTACAGCGCATACAATTGTTTTTAATAAAACAGTAGAGCGGCAAAACCGCCAGCCACATTTGTCGCGTAGCAAAACAGCTGTTCAGTTATGCAGGCGCTGCCTCTATGTAAATGAAATGGCAAATCATTTCTGTACGAATTGCGGTTACCCGGCTACAGAAAATGAAGGTGATTTTAAATTGTTCAGGTTGCGCTCAAGACAGCGGGCCGAACTGCTAAGCAAAGCGAAGTCGCATATAATGCAGGCAAGAATCATGCTATATGTGGCCTCCGGTTTTTTCCTGGCCTCCGTGGGTTTTATCTTCAGTGAAAGTGCTAACAGGTACGCTTTAACATTGGCCGGCCTGGTTCTTTCTGCTTTATTTTTTTCGCTGGCGAGGTGGAGCAAAGTCAAACCTTTCACAGCAATGTTAACCTCCTTTATCGTGGTTATCACTTTTTGTACAATAACGATATTAGGTGAATTTGTTACCAGCTTTTCTACTGTTCAGGGACTCTATAGCATTGTTACCGGAATGCTGATGGTATACTTTCTTTTGAAAGCAGTTCAGGCTGCTTACAGGTTCGATCTTTTAAAAGAAGAAATGGAGGTTCATTAGCGATGGAGCAACCGAAAAAATTGTATACCTGCGATGAATGTAATACTGCTGTAAAAGGGTATCAGCGCTATTGCCATAATTGCGGTGCATACCAGGGTGCTGATGCGGAGCATATAAGCATATTCAACAATACAAATCTCCAGGCTGCATTCTTCTTTTATTCGATTTACCTGTTTATTTGCCTGCTTGTTTCTTATACGGGTTGGTTCCAGTCATATAGCAAATTGTGTTGGGTGGAGATAGCCATGGCTGCAATTGCTATAGTCTATGCAAAATTAAACTGGGCGCAGATAAAGCCGGTATTGCGGTTTAATAATTTCCGCTGGTCTGTTCTTATCAGCCTTATTGCAATTGCCGTTTTATTCTCATTGGTTGTAAATATCTCTGTAAGTCAAATCAATGTTTCTCTGTTCCGGTCAAACACCAATCTTTATGATCCCTACCGCATTTATGAATTTCCTGTTTTGGTGATGATTTATTCAATTGCTTTAATGCCGGCGCTTTTTGAAGAGCTTGCTTTTCGGGGCGTTCTATACAGCTATCTTAGCCGTTTTCTTGATGACAGGCTGGTTGTTATGGTTACTGGTTTTGTATTTGCAGCTATTCATCTCAATTTCTTTTCGCTCGTTTGGTTGATACCTTTTGGCATTTTTATCGGGTCTCTGCGTCGTAAATATGAAACACTTTGGTACAGCGTAATCTTTCATTTTGTTTTCAATACGACATCCTGCCTTTACGACCTCTACCAAATGGGGCAATTATAAAAAGCTTAGGTTGTTTTCTTTGTTGCAGCAATTTCCGTAATAGCCTTAACCATCGTGTCAAGGTCCTGTATTGTGGTATATACATGCGGTGTAACCCGAACACAACTTACATTTTCCCAAACTATGCCAACAGTGTGAATCTTGTATTTATTAAATAGGGCGTTGTCAAGTTCGGACGGGGTAATACCGTCGATACTTACGCCACAGATAGCGCAGGAATATGCTGATTTTAGTGATGTATGCAATTTAACGCCGGGTACATCTTTCACTCTTTCTGCCCAGTAATTTTTAAGATACCGAATGCGATCTTCTTTTCTTTTTGGGCCTATTGCATTGTGAAAATTTAATGCTTCTCCAATACCCTGCTCAATCGGGAAACTACGGGTGCCTAACGTTTCAAATTTGCGGATGTCTTTGCTGCGAGGTTCGCCATTGCAGGTAAGCGGCCATATTTTTTCGATCTTGTCTTTCTTAATATACATCATGCCGCTACCGATAGGCGCGCTTAAAAACTTATGCAGGCTTGTGCCGGAATAATCGCATTCAAGATCGGGTATCTTAAAGTCCATAAGACCAAAAGAATGGGCTGTATCGCAAATGACTTCGATGCCTTGCGCATGCGCCATTTGCGATATCTTCTTTACCGGCATTATCTGGCCAACCCAATTAACCATATGCGTAACGTGAATAATCTTTGTTTTTGGCGTTATAGCTTTTCTGTAAGCGTCAACAATTTCATCATCATTCTCGATAGGAAAGTCAAAGCTTAGCTGTTTGTAAACGATGCCTTCCCGCAATGCACGCTGCTTCCAGGCCTGTATCATGTTGGGATAGTCCATCTTACTGCCGATCACTTCGTCGCCAGCTTTTAAGTCAAGACCATAAATAACGGTATTCAGAGACTCCGTGGCGTTGCGATTAATCGCAATCTCTTCTGCATCACAGCCTGCAAGCGCGGCAAGCTTTTGTCTCAATGGTTCGCGGCCCTGGTCAAGTATGCGCCACATAAAATACGACGGCCCCTCATTAGTCATTTTGTTGTAGCGCTCCACCGCTTCCTGCACCACTTTTGGCGATGGGCTTACGCCGCCATTGTTAAGGTTAATAATGTTAGGGTTTACCGTAAAAGCCTGCTGAATTACAGACCAGTAATCTTCGTCAGCCGCGACCTGTTCGGGTGACAACCCATCGACGAGTTTTGCCGCATCTTTGATGTTTTCTGCAAAAAGCTGGTTAAAAATACTGGAAGCGGAAAAAGCGCCGGCTGTTAAAGCAAATTGCGCTAAAAATTTTCTTCTGTTATTCACGGCATTTATTTATCGCAGAAAGATAGAACTTTTTGCAGCATTTCTGGTTGTATCTTCGCAACGAAATACGATGTGATGAAAAAGAGTTTTTTTGTTTTTATTCTAATTTCCGCACTAATAATCGCGGCCAGTTTAACCGCGGCCGCTCAATGTTCAATCTGCACAAAAACCGCTTCACAACTTGGCGAAAAGCCCGCCAAAGGCATGAATTCTGGTATTCTGTACCTAATGTTCGCGCCGCTGGCAATCGGTGGTTTTATTGGTTTCCGCTGGTGGCAGCGCGAAAAGACGATTAACGCTTAAACGACTAATAATTTTTGAGCCTGGCTTTTGAATTCCGTGGCACCGTCCCTTGCGTCGCACTCTTGTACCGGAGAACTACATTCAGCCATTGCAGCACAAAGTGCGGAACGTACAAGTGAGTGACACAACCAAAGCCCGATAGCACTACAAAAGCTGGTTATCTAACACTTCATTTTTTAACCTGCCTCACCACAAAACCCCGCTGCAATATTCATTTTACTATCTTCGCAGCCCTATGGCAAAATTTGCACATGACGATATTGTTCCATACGGCGAAAGCGACCTGGATAAAAAAAAGCAGGTGGCCGAAATGTTTGACAGTATTGCCTTTCGCTACGATTTTTTGAACCGTCTGCTAAGCGCGGGCATAGATGTGCGCTGGCGAAAAAAAGCCATTAGCCAGCTGAAAGAACTGAAACCAAAAATAGTTTTGGATGTTGCCACCGGTACTGCAGACGTTGCCTTATTAACCTATGAAATGCTGAAGCCGGAACGAATTGTTGGCATAGACATATCCGATGGTATGCTCGACCTTGGCAGGAAGAAGATTGAAAAGAAGGGATTGCAGCAACAAATACAGCTTTTTAACGGCGACAGCGCTACAATAAATTTCCCCGATGAAACGTTTGATGCGGTAACTGTTGCATTTGGGGTGCGCAATTTTGAACACCTTGAAAAGGGATTGCAGGAAATGCGCCGCGTATTAAAACCGAATGGCAAACTTGTGATTCTTGAGTTCTCAAGGCCGAAGCAGCAATCGTTTAAAGGTTTGTATAATTTTTATATGAAAGTAGTTGCCCCCAAAGCCGGCAGTCTTTTTGCCGGGAATAAAGATGCTTATTCATATTTGAATAAATCGGTGCAGGCCTTTCCGGAAAGAGAACAGTTTACAGACCTTATGCAAAGTGCAGGTTATAAAAATATTTACTTCAAAACGCTTAGTCTAGGAATATGTTGCATTTACTGCGGAAGCAAATAATATTGACGTTCTCAGCTTGTTTTATTGTTCTGATGGCCTGTGCACAGGAACGCGAACTTTACCGGACGGAGCACGATAACCTTCCTTACTATTTTGGTATTTACCTTGCTTATAACAACACCTATCTTCACCCCGATAAACATCCCAAATTTTTACAAGACGACAGCGTACTGGTTGCCGAGCCCGGTGCCAAGGGTGGTGTGGCGCTTGGCTTTCTGGCGACATTTAAACTATCCGATCACTGGGAATTCAGGCTCAACCCCAATCTTATAATCGGCGGTGCTAAATATTTCGAATACACATTGAATAATCCTTTGCCCGGCGAGGCTGTAACACAGAAGAAAACGTTGCCTTCTTCTATATTTACCTTCCCGTTGCAATTTAAATTCAACTCAGACCGCATAGACAATTTCAGGGTTTACATGATGGGCGATGTGTATGTTTCAAGTGACCTTATGAGCAATGCTGGAAACCGTAACGCCGAAGACTTGATAAAACTGAAAAAGAATGATTATGGCCTTGAAGCCGCGTTCGGATTTAATTTCTTTCTTAAATACGTTACTCTTTCACCCGAACTTAAATTTTCCTATGGACTTGCTAACCTTCATGCAAGGGATGAAAATCTTAAGTATAGCAGCGTTTTTGACAAGTTGCAGTCGCGAATGCTCACCTTTTCTATTAATATAGAACAATAGCGGTTACATAATTAATAACAATGTTACATTGGGTTGGTTTGTTCGTTGCGCTTATATAGTATGCGCTCTAATGATTATCTTTAGCGGGTGTCAGTCATTTAATATTCATTAAATCTGAAATCTCCCTTGAGGCCAGCATTGCTTCTCTTCACGTTATTCTTCATCTCACTAAACTGCCGCAGCCAGTTTTACCTGAGGGGCACGGTAAATGATGAGGCTGGCAAAGGCATTTACAATGTAAAAATCACTTTAGCGTCAAAAGGCTCCATGCCTTTTTACAGTGGCACATCCGGTGCTTTTGGAATTCCGGTTTCGGTGGTTACAGACTCCATTACAATAACTGCCGACGGCTACGAAAGCCTGCACGCATTTGCTGATACAAGAAAATTCCAGGTCTTGGTGTTGAAAAAATCTGCCGCTGTCATTGCAGTAGCCGGCAGAAAACTGGTTTCATTAATTGAAGACAGGGAGGAAGCATACCAACGGTACTATTATCAAAGTGGTGAAACATACGCAACCCTCGTAGAAAATAACTTTGTGGAGGCAGGCAGATATCCATCCTCCGGTTTTGCGCTGAATGTTGATCGCGCTTCTTACAGTAATATCAGGCGCTTCCTTAACCTTGGATTACCTGTACCACACGATGCAGTGCGTATAGAGGAAATATTAAATTATTTCAACATTAGTGAAAGTGACATCAATAAAACGAACTCTTTTCAGCTGAGTTCGCAGTTAACCACCGCAGTATGGAACCATCAAAACCAGTTGTTATTTCTCAAGTTTAAAGCGCCTTCCATAAATACAGACAGTATTCCCGCAACCAATCTTGTTTTTCTCATCGACTGCTCCGGGTCTATGGACCAGGCAAACCGCTTGCCATTGCTAAAAGACGCTTTCAAATTGCTGGTTAATAATATGCGGCCCAAAGACACGGTGTCGATCGTTACTTATGGCGGCAATGTGGGTGTTTACCTGCAGCCCGTTTCCTGCAGGTACAAGGACAGTATTACTGCTGCTATCGATAAACTCGAACCCGGCGGCGAAACACCCGGCGCAGAGGGCATCAAAACAGCTTACACGCTTGCCGAAAAAATTTATGATCGTCGCTCCAATAACAGGATCATACTCGCAACAGATGGCGACTTCAATGTTGGGCAAACCAGCGAGAAAGACCTCGAAGATCTCGTGCTTTCCTTTAAACAATCTGGCGTTTACCTTACCTGCCTCGGTGTGGGCATGGGCAACTATAAAGATAGTAAACTCGAGGCCATCGCCAAAAAGGGCAATGGGAATTTTGCCTATATAGATAACATACAGGAGGCAGAAAAGGTGCTGGTAAAAGAGTTCACCAAAACAGTTTATTCTGTCGCAAATGACGCAACCGTTGAAATAAAATTCAACCCGCTATATGTAAAAAAATATCGGTTAATTGGTTTTGATAATAACAAGGAAATGTTGCAGGATACAGTCGCAGAACTAGAGGGTGGAGAAGTTGGCAGCGGCCATACTTTTACCGCCGTATATGAAATTATTCCGGCAACTTATTTTAACGATAGTATCAAAAGTGCGGGCACCGGCAACCTGGTCGCCAAACTGAATCTACATTATAAAAACCCAGCCAACGATGCCAGTATAAATATTCCTTTTACCGTAAATGATAATTATACTCCGCTCAGCAATGCCGACAGTCCCACGTGTTTTGCATCAGCTTTAGTTATGTTTGGGGGCTTGCTCAAACAATCCGACTTGTGGAAGAATTATACTTGGGACGATCTGCTTGATCTTGCTAAAAGCGTCATCAATCCTGCGTCTTACGTGCAAACAGAATTTCTTGCCCTCGTTCAAAAGGCAAAAGACATTTATATGCCCGAAAAGAAAAAAAAGAAGAGTGGCAAAAAGAAATAATTTATTCTTTGAAACCAGCAGCAACAAGTTGTGCGGCTTTGCTTGCGACGCTCCGTTCAACTGTTGAATCAAAATGCACCTTTTATCAACTGTCTTGTCAACATGAGTTAAAAACCCTGCTGTTCAATATCGCAGCCCTCTAATCAAGAATATTTCCTTTCTTTGAAATAATGAAAAAATATGCTGTTATAGTAGCGGGTGGATCTGGCAAAAGAATGGGTAGTACAACTCCCAAACAATTCCTGTTGCTCCACCATAAACCCGTTTTATGGTACACGATCGATTCTTTCCTTCGCGCCTACCACGACATGCATATTGTACTTGTATTACCGCAGGAGCACATTGAAAAAGGAAAGCAGATTGTTTCGTCCTTCGAGGCTGGCGACAGAATTACCATAACCACAGGTGGCGATACGCGATTCCACTCGGTGCAGAAGGGATTACAAAACGTACACGAAGAGTCTGTAGTTTTCGTACACGACGGTGTTCGCTGCCTTATAAGCGTGCCGTTGATTCACCGTTGCTACAACCAGGCACTTGTAAAAGGCAGCGCCGTGCCCGCCGTTGCCGCTACCGACAGTATTCGCATTTTCAACAACGGAAAGCATCAAGTGGAACAAAGGCAGCATGTGCGTATTATTCAAACGCCACAAACATTTCTGAGCACTATTATCATTCCTGCCTACCAGCAACAGTTCAAGGATGCATTTACCGACGAAGCCACCGTTGTCGAAGCTTTCGGTGAAACAATTTTTTTGACTGAGGGAGAATACGACAACATAAAAATAACAAGGCCGGTAGATCTTGTTATTGCCGAAAGTATTATTGAAGAGAGATCATTGCTTCAGCAGGCGTAACGGAAAAGGCAACCGGTTAAAATGTATGGAATAATAGGGCTGGCTCTGCGCTCCAAATTTTTCGTAAAAATTCTTAATGCCGGGAATGTCGGAACCTTCAAAATCAAACAGCATGTTACTGCCGGCAAATTCATTAAACACTCTGTCGAAAAGTAAATGATTAGCCTCTGTTTTGCGGCCGGCTTCGGTAGTGCTGTTCATTATATTGTAGAGGCGGTGTTCATCTTTTAATAATAATACAACGGCAAGGGTATCGTTCTCTATATTAACTATCTTTCTTGCAAATGCATTTCCGGTGGGTGCTAGCGTGTTACATAACGATAAGAAATTGTTGTAATCCCCGTCAACAACATGTGCTGTTCTTTCTGAGTATAATTCTTTATATAGTTGAATGGCATTTTCAATTGATTCTTGAGTGTAGATAATATCTTCCCTTGAAGCTTTTTTTAAATTTTGTGAAAGGTCTTTTTTATATAATGCAGATATCTGGCCATAACCTGGTGATAAGTTTAGAATATAATTGTTGTGGCTGGCCATGTTTTTAATCCACGAATTTCCATGGTTGAAAATATAATCTCCATAACGAACAAAGCGAAAAAGATTCTTTAGTAAATCGTCCTGCACTTCGAGGTTGGTTGTTGAAAAAATGCCGAGTTGCTGAACAAATGGTATATGATAACAGTATCGGATACCAAATTTCCTTTTCCAGGGGATAGGTAAAACTGCTTCATAATCGTTAACAATAACGCCATGCCAGTTTTCAGCAATATGGTCGAGGTAGTATGAATAAGCATAAATGATCGGATTGCTACTGTTTCGGATGCAGTTGTTCCATTTTTCTCTGTTAATTGAGGATGATGATATTATGTCGATCTGTTTCTTCATGCAATTTTGCTGCACTGTGTTTTGCAGTACAAGTGAGTGACACAACCAGGATGCTATGAAATACCGCGGTTGACAAAAAATTATTTACCCTTCCCTGAAAAAATGATCCTTAATGTGTAAATCATAATCTTAAGATCCAGCAGCAGTGAAATGTTTTCGATATATACGAGATCGTATTTCATGCGTTCGATCATTTCATCTACGGTTGATGCATACCCAAATTGAACCATTCCCCAGGAAGTAAGACCGGGTTTTACTTTTAGCAAATAGCGGAAATACGGCGTACGCCCGTTGATTTGATCGATGTAAAATCTGCGTTCGGGCCGCGGGCCGATGAAACTCATTTCGCCGATGAAAATATTCCATAGTTGCGGCAGTTCGTCTATGCGCCATTTGCGCATAAACCTTCCCCAAGTTGTAATGCGCGGATCATTTTCTGAAGAAAGTGCAGGGCCATTTTTTTCTGCATCTATAAACATTGAACGAAACTTATAAATGACAAAAGTCTTACCCTTATAACCTACCCGTTGTTGATTAAAAATGACTGGTCCGGGCGACGATAGTTTTGTTTTGATGGCGACGAAAATAAGAAGCGGGCTTAATAAAATGGAAAAAGCAAATGATAGAATAACATCGAGCAAGCGCTTGATGTTGCGTTGCCACTCTGGCATAAGCCCTGTGTCGATATCAATCAGCACTGCGCCAAAAACGTTCTCTGATTTGACGGAGCCTGATAATATCTGAAAAGTTTCGGGAACCAGCTTTACTTCAACATCTTTTTCGCTAAGGCGGCTAATGATCTGTTCACTAAGTTCAGATTCATTTTTGTCAAGTGCAACGATTACTCTTTGCACATTGTATTCGTTGATGGACGCTTCCATTTCATCGAGTGCCCCTAGGCATGGTATGGTTTTGATGAGACCATTCCTTTGCGTTTTGTCTTCGGCGATGTAGCCAACGATATTGTAACCGGAAGCCGCATGAAAACTTTTTAACTCTTTGTATGCGTCAAATGCTTTCCTGTTACTGCCTACAATAAGTGTGTTGAAAGAAAAACTGCCTTTGGCCATTTGCTGTTTGGCAATATTAACCAGGATAAACCTTCCGGCATACGTAACAATTGTTTGCAACGAAAGCAGCGTAAAGAACGTGACATAAAAATAAGTGTAGTGTTGCTCACGGTCGTTAAAGAAGAGCACGAATAGTATGATGATGGAGCCCAAAAAGCTCTGTATAAAAGTTGAGGTTAACTCTGAGAGCCTCGATTTTTTATAAATGCTTTTATTATAAGACCCGATAATGCTGTACAGTACTAGCCAGTATAGCGGGATAAGAAAAATACTCACCGGGAAAAAATAGTCTTGTGTAAAAAGCCCCGTCAGCGTTTTGGGTTCTTCGTTAAGCAGGTATTTTCGTTGCAGGGCGATGCATGTCCACACAATCGCGGCCGCAATAATATCGCTGAGTATATACAGACTTATATGTAATTGTTTTTTTTGCCGCATAATGGCTGCTGTCAGCTCAGGTAACTGTTGTTATTTATTTTTTCGAGAATGCGGTGTGCAGCTTCCATGGCAAGATACCCGTCTATTTCAGAAACAGCTGTTGGCTTGTCGCTGATTATTGAGTTTATAAATGATTGCAGCTCTTCTTTTATTGCATTTACCGGTGCGGTTTCAGGGTTAATAACTGCAATTGTTTTTGTGCCATTTGGTGTTTCAAGATCAAACGAAAAGGCATTGGCGTCGCCAGGTTGTTTTAATTTGATGATTTCTGTCTTTTTTTCGAGGAAATCTATTCCTATATACGCGTCTTTTTGAAACAAACGCATTTTGCGCATGCGCTTCATGCTTATCCGGCTGCTGGTAAGATTGGCAACGCAGCCATTGTTGAACTCGATACGTACATTGGCGATGTCTGGTGTTTCTGTCATTACAGCAACGCCGCTGGCATAAATGTTCCTGATATCGCTTTTCACAAGGCTGAGAATAATATCTATATCATGGATCATCAGGTCGAGTATAACACTCACTTCTGTACCACGTGGGTTAAACTGCGCCAGCCGGTGCACTTCTATAAACATGGGCTGCAGCTGCATCTGTTTCACTGCAAGGTAGGCGGGGTTAAATCTTTCCACGTGACCTACCTGCATTTTCACGCCAGCTTCTTTTACCATCTTTACCAACTGCCTTCCTTCGTCGATTGTGTTAGCCATTGGTTTTTCAACGAACACATGTTTGCCGGCACGCAAAACGGCCTCGCATAAAGCAAAGTGGTGATCGGTGGGCGCTACAACATCCGCCGCATCTATTTCAGCAACAAGTGTCGCAACATCAGCGTATCTTCTTAGTCCGTATTTGTGGCTAACTTCCTCAGCGTTTTGATCATTGGGATCGTAAAAGCCCACTAGTTCAACACCATCTATCTCCTTCCAGTTATTCAGGTGAAATTTGCCAAGGTGACCAACCCCAAATATTCCAACTTTAAGCATAAAGCAGTTTTGCAGTAAAGATATAGATTGAAATGAGAACTAATACTGTACTGGTGTCGGGTGTGAGTTAAACCTGGCCGGCAAGTCCCTTGAGAGATGCTTCTTCGGCAATTGTTCTTTCGGGAATACCATTATTATAACTCCATTTAACAAGCCTTATAAAACCTGCATCCAGTTCAATGCCGGTGATAGTGCCGTCTGCAAAGCAGCAGCACCCTGTGTTGAAATAGGAGGGGTCCATGTTGCGGAAAGAATGGTTTACAAAATCGTATTCTCTTTGCCGACGTGGAATTTCTTCTTCAATTTTCTTGATGGATGCTTCGTCTTTTTTTTCTTGTGCATCCTGTAATTGCAGGTAAAGACGTTCGAGATGAGTCAGCGACTTAAACACCGGTTGGTGCGTGTGCCCGGTTATAAGTATAACGCCCGGTTGTTTAATAGCCCACTCATACATCAGTTCATTGTGAAGTGTTTTGCGTTGCGAATTGCAGGCCGGTGAGTTGGTGTTTATTTCTAGGAAGGCCTGTAGGGGGCCCCAAATATTGCTCACGAACCATTTGCTGAAGGCATTACCATCACTTTGCCTGTCGCCTTGATGGCCATGGGTGCAAAAAATATCCAGGTGCTGGTCGTTTATTGCTGTGCGAAGCACGACACCCTCAAATATTTTCATTTCACGGTCATACATTTTCTTAATAAAAAGTTGCGCGAAGGGATCATTCTTCCAGTAGAGGTCATGATTGCCGATGATCTTGCAGGATGCATGGCGATCGGTGAATAATTTTTCCTTTAAAAAAGTTTCACCGTTGTGTTTCATCACCGTGAAGATGGTATTTTCCCATAGCTCTTCACTGTCGCCAAGGTTTACAAAATAGAAGTTCTTCTCATTATAATATTCGAGGGCTGCAATGTAATTTTTTTCTGCGGCGGCAAAATCGTCAGAACCGTCTCTTGCACCCTTATGCTGATCTGAAAATATGATAATGCTTTGGGTGTGCATGTCAAAATTGAACATGCTGCCGCTTTTCTCACCGGCTTTATCAACCGATTCGGCATAAAGCTTCGACAACGATCCATGCACATCCTTTAACACCGGCGCAGATGTAAAATGTTCGGCGAGCCACATCACCGGCCTTCTCAATAAAAATTGCAGCATACGTTTCATGGAATGCAGTAACCGATGCAAAACCGGTAATGCTGAAGATAGAACTTTAATTACAGATTTAAGGTTTTCAACATGGGCTCATTCCTTCAGGGCGAATTGTTTTACTGGCCCGGCTACACAACTTTGAGCAACTTCGTTGCGTCGCACTCTTCAGCGTTCTGTTATTGCAGGAGCATAAAAACACGATCCAGGATCACCTGGTTAAGAAAGTTTAAAAAAGGTCAACGGTCCATATTCTGTTGAAAACATGTTCGGGTTGCAACTTATTAATACCCTCTTTCTCCGATATGACGCCACTGGCATTTACATGATCTGCGATACCACACCATGGTTCAATACAAACGAAGTCGGCATCTTTTGCATTCCAGATGCCCATGTAAGGGAAGTGTGGGAAGCTCAGCTTTAAACCATGTGTTGTTTTGTTTGATTTTATAGCAATGGAAGTTGATGATAGCTTTTTAAAAACAAGCGCATCTTCGTAAAACAATTGTTTGCGTAGCGGAAGCAGATTGGTGTTTTCAAGACAAGGTAGAACAAAGTTTTCAATTTGTCCGTCGGGCGAAAGCGGCCATCTACCCTTGTTTTCCGCATGATCGAATTCAAGATAATAGTCATTAAAGGTCGTGTTTTCAACTAATGGAACCCTAAAAGCAGGGTGTGCTCCGACCGAAAAATACATCACATCTTCGCCCGTATTTTTAACCGTGTAGTTAACGTGCAGTTTGGTATTGTCCAAACTGTACTTCACAGAAAACTGAAAAGGAAACGGGTACAGCTTTTCGGTGGCGGCATTGCTGACTAATGTAAAAGTGAGCGAGTTTTCGGTTTGTTCGGCAATATCAAAATCCATATCTCTTGCAAACCCATGCCTGCCCAGTTCATATTGAATATTATTATAGGTATAATGGTTTTGTTTTAATCCGCCGACAACAGGAAACAACACCGGGCTTTTCTTCCCCCAGAATTTTGGGTCGCCGCTCCACATATATTCTATACCAAATTTTTTATGAATGAGGCTTTGCAGTTCTGCTCCCTTTGCTGCTACTGAAACATGGAGCAGTTCGTTTTGAATAGAAAAAATATTGCCTGCCATAAGAAGCATTTATGTCAGTTGATGTAGTGCGGCTTTTAACCCTCTGGCCGGTTTGGCGCTTCAACATTCTGCAGTACAAGAGTGCGACGCAACGATGTTTAACCGGAGTTGCTGAAGCTGGGGTAAAAATATAAATCTGTAAAAAACTGTTGAGTGTTTTTATTCGGTGTCTTCTCTTATAACCTCGTCTTGGGCGTTGGCTACCAATATAGTGCTCATTTTGCGCAGAGGGTTTTTGCGGACATCTGCATAGCCTTTGCGCTGTTTGCAAATATCGATGGCCGTGTAAACTGCTTCAAGAAAAGAGCTGTTGTCGGCTTTAGCCTTACCGGCAATATCAAACGCGGTTCCGTGATCGGGGCTTGTGCGCACTACCGGCAGCCCTGCCGTATAGTTAACACCTTCGCCAATGCAAAGCGACTTGAAAGGGATAAGGCCCTGATCGTGATACATGGCCAGCACGACATCGAACCTTTCGTGGTATCCCCGGGCAAAGAAGGCATCGCTGCTGTAGGGGCCAAAAGCGAGAATGTTGTGTTGCTTAGCATCGCGTATCGCCGGCTTTATAATCGTTTCTTCTTCGGTACCAATAAGCCCTTCATCGCTGGCATGCGGGTTAAGGGCAAGTACAGCAATCTTCGGCTTGTCAACACCAAAATCTTTTTGAAGGCTTTCGTTCAATATTTTCAGCTTGCTCAAAATGTCCTGTCGTGTTATGTGTTGTGCCACATCGCTTACCGGGACATGTTCGGTGACCAGCGCAACCCGCATATTGGCTGCCGTGAGTACCATTACCACATCCTGTACCTGGAATACATCTTTAAAAAAGGGTGTGTGACCACTGTAGTTGAATTCGGCAGATTGAATATTTTTTTTGTGGATGGGGGCAGTAACCAATGCATCAATATGGCGCGCCTTTAAAGCTTCTGTTGCATGTTGTAAAGAAATGAGTGCATACTTGCCGCCAATGTCACTCAATTGGCCGGGAGTAATTTGCACCTCTTCTTCCCAGCAATTGAATACATTGATCTGCTTGGGGTTGAGCCGCGTAAAATCTTTAACGGCCTGGTAGGCAAAATTCAGATCGGGCAAGGCTTTCCTGTAAAAATTTATGCTTTTATTACTGGCAAACACAACGGGCACAAAAGCGTCGTTTATCCGGTTGTCGCTAAGGGTTTTAATAATTAACTCAATGCCAATGCCGTTAAGGTCGCCACAAGTAAATCCAATAACAGGTTTTTGAAGATCCTGGCTCATGCAATCTTGTTTTGCCGTAAAAATAAGCATTCTCAGTTTAGCGATAATTATTGATATTTGTTTTGTGATCGGCATTTGAATAAGCATGTAACTTTTCTTGCGTCGCACACTTCAGCTTCCTGTAATTCTAACCAACAAATTACAGCAGCCTGCTAAAATGCAAACCAGCGATAAATGAAAGGTGGTTTTGCGTTTTACATCATTCCAATTATATAATTTAGCTTAGTTTTAAAAAAACATAAAAAAGATGCTATGAATACAGCGATTGTACCCGTTGACTTTTCTGAGATTTCACTTAACGCAGCAAGGTTTGCAGCACAATTATTTAATGGGCATGAGCAGATTGAAATGTTACTTTATCATTGTTATGAGAAAGATGAAGAGGGGGAAAACAGGCTGGAAAGTCTTTTAAAACTAAAAGAGGAATTGGCAACAATTACAAACGCAACAATTTCTGTACTTGCTGAACAGGGTGATGATTTCGTTGAAGAGCTGGAAAAGCTTTCCAGGCACCGGCAGACAGACATTATTGTGATGGGAATCACCGGTAAGTCTGCCATAGCACAGGTTTTTATGGGCAGCAATGCGATAAAAGTGGCTGAAACAAAATATTGCCCCGTAATTATTGTCCCGCAGGATTGCGAATACAGGGATGTAAAAAATGTGCTGTTTACAACCGACCTGGTAAATGTATACAAGGCTACGCCGACATTGCCGATAAAGAAAGTTTTGAACATATTTCAGCCACAGTTACACATTGTAAACGTAAACGAAGAGCATTATGTGGCACTTACAGAAGAATATGAAGCAGAGAAAACCAGGCTGATGGAAATGTTCGCCGAATACAAACCCGAGTTTTATTTTCTGCGGTTGTTTGACATTGATGAAGCCATTAACCAGTTTGCGGAGGATAAGAATATTGACCTTATTATAAGTGTTCACAAGGAGCACTCTCGGTTCCACCGAATTTTCAAAAGTAGCCACACTAAAAAGCTCGCTTACCAAAGCAGGGTTCCTTTACTGGTTGTTCATGAATAATGCAATAACCAATTCAAAAAATGACCCGGGATGCACCGGGTTTTTTTATTGATAAAGTGTTGTGGTGTAACAAGCAATAGCAGTCATTTCAATCAATTACTTTTGTGGCGATGCAATACACATTAAAAAAGTCGCTGGGGCAGCATTTTCTTAAGGATGAGCACGTCATCAGAAAAATCATTGCTGCTTTGCAGCTGCAGTTGAGTTTGACCGGCATCAGGCAACTGCTGGAGGTAGGCCCGGGCGCAGGGGCTCTTACTATGCACTTGTTGCAGTTAAGCGATATAGATTTAAAGGCGGTAGAGCTTGATGAAGAAAAAGTACAATATCTCGAAAAGAAATTCCCGGCTTTAACTGGCCGTATAATTCACCAGGATTTTTTAGATACGGTGCCCGCTTTTGAAAATGAATTTATCGTGATCGGCAACTTTCCCTATAACATTTCCTCGCAGATATTATTTAAAATTCTTGATTGGAAAACGCAGGTGCCCATAACAATCGGCATGTTCCAAAAGGAAGTGGCAGTAAGAATTGCGGCAAAGCCAGGCAACAAGGATTATGGCATATTAAGTGTGCTCGTGCAGGCTTTTTATACCGTTAACTATTTGTTCGATGTATCACCCGGTTGTTTTAATCCGCCTCCTAAAGTGATGAGCGGGATGATACAATTAAAAAGAAAGGACTCCGTTTGTGAAATGCGCTCGCAGAAGGCTTTTTTTAATCTTGTGAAGACCGCATTTAACCAACGAAGAAAAATGTTGCGTAATGCCGTCAAATCTCTTTTTTTAGAAGAAGTATTGGCTGATAGTATTTTTACAAAAAGAGCCGAGCAACTAAGCGTGGAAGATTTCGCTGCGCTTACTTTTAGAATGAAATAGCCTTTATGTGAGTTATTCAAAAAAGAAAATTAAAGCAGAATGAAACGAAAGGTTTTGATAACCGCCGAAGTTCATGAATACCTGACTGAGCGTTTGCGGAATAGTACATGTGAAGTAGTTTATCAGCCAAAGATTACGTACGACGAGTTGCTGAACTGTGTTGAGCTGTTTGACGGCCTTATCGTAACCACAAGATTAAAAATTGATCGCACAGTTATTGAAAAGGCAACGAATCTTAAGTGGATTGGTCGTCTTGGCAGTGGCATGGAATTAATAGATGTGGATTTTGCTTTGTCAAAAGGTATTAGATGTGAAAGCAGCGCCGAAGGCAACCGGAATGCCGTTGCTGAACATACGCTTGGAATGCTGCTTAGCCTAATGAAAAAAATTTGTAGCAGCTTCGATGAAGTGAAAGCCGGGCACTGGATAAGGGCCGCAAACCGGGGCACGGAACTAACGGGCAAGACTGTCGGCATTATAGGTTATGGCAATACGGGGTCGGCATTCGCAAAATTGCTTTCTTCGTTTGATGTAACTGTGCTTGCTTTTGACAAGTATAAAACCGGTTTCGCTAACGGCTATGTGCGGGAAGCTGCCCCTGAACAAATCTTCCGGTATGCAGATGTTATCAGTCTTCACCTGCCGCTTACCGATGAGACATTTCACTACGCCGATGACGCTTTTTTTGATGCTTTTAAGGAACAACCATATTTTCTTACCGCCTGCCGTGGTAAGGTTACAAATACAGAAGCTTTAATAAAAGCGCTAAGGAATGGTAAAATTGCTGCTGCTGGTATCGATGTTCTGGAAAATGAAAAAATGGAAACTTATAGCGATACAGAAAGGGCAAATCTTGATTGGCTTTGCGCTCAACCCAACGTTATCGTTACACCCCACATTGCTGGTTATAGCCACGAAGCCTATTATAAAATGGCGAAGATCGTTTTAGACAAATTGGGCTTGTAGCGATTGCATAACTGCTTAAATTTTCGCTTAAATAAATGTCGGTGGGTATATAAATGCTAAATTAGCCGGGCAGAACAAAATGATCTGAAAACTGTAAACCTTCATTATGAAAAAAATTAAATTCCTGCCGGTATTATCGATGTTTCTTTTTTCTTGTGGCAATTCAACAAATGAGAAAAAAGTGGAAGAAACCACACCCCAGCCTGAAGCCGCGGCAGCTGCAGTTAGTTTTCCCTATAGTGCCGCTTACTCCTCTGATTGGAAAATAGGAGATGCTGGCAACGCAAAAGTTGTACTTGATCTTTACAAAGCCATTGAGAGCAATAATATCGATGAATTTGACAAGTATCTTGCAGATACAGTTACCAGCGTTAGCTATGATAATGTTACCGCACGTCTACCCAAGCAGCAGATTATTAAAAATGTAAAATCCTTCAGAAGTAATTTTGACAGTCTTAGCGAAGAATTTCTTGCCTTTATTCCATTGCACAGTAACGACAAGAATGAAGATTGGGTGGCTACCTGGATGACTGAAAAAGTTACAAGAAAAGATGGATCGAAAGACTCCACCACCTATCAGGAAACATGGCGTTTTAGGGATGGCAAAATCTATTACAGGGGCACATTTGCACGCTATGCTCCGGTAAAATAACTACCGATTTGTTTGTAATTGACATAAGAGATCGCCCGGTGGGGGCGGTCTTTTTTTATGCATTGACAAAACAGTTTTCCAGTCGCCGAATAAAGCTATGGCGCACAAGGGAGCGTCGCAAGCAAAGCCCGGGAATGTTACAAAAGCCGGCACCAAATTCTAATTAGCGCGGATCTCAGCAAGGAATGTTAGTCCAAAGCCAGCAAAAAAATGGCCATCGGTGTTGGCTGAATGCCCAACCCACTCTGCACCATCGCTGCAACCAGGAGCATTATTCCATGCGCATTCGGCTACGGCCATCATCTTTCCATCATTGCAGTCAATCTTAAAGCAATAGTCTTTGTCTCTTTCGAGCTCAAGATCAAGACTGTTGAAGCTAGCCCAGGATTTTGCATCGCAGGTTTGCAGGGTTAAGACTGTTTCGGCGAGCTTCTCCCGGCATTGGGAGCGTTCCCTGTCGAAGTGGAAAACAGATAGCCTGGCAGTGATGTTTTCAAGTATCAATTCCGGCAGAATGCAAATAGATCTCAACCGGCCGGTTGCGGGTGAGCGAAATGACTGGCCAATAAAATAATCGTGACCATTTGACAACAAACCAATCCAGTAATGAAGTCCGGAATGACTATTTCCGAAAATGATTGAATTGTTGTTTTCTGGGTTTAAGGGTTTAAGTTTCATGCGGCAAATCTACTTTATGGGTACTGAAAAAAGGCTGAGTAAAGTCATGTTTGCGGGTGTGAAAACAGCCCGAACGCCGACTCTCCGGCGCTTTTTGAGGGCGAACCTTGTTTTTTTGAAAATAGATTTGCTATTTTTGTTTTGTGCAACGCTGCATCTGATTTGCAGCGTTGTATTTTTTTTATCTCTGATTTAAACCATTTTGTATATGAGTGATGTTATGTATGTTTCAAAAGAAGCTTTTGAGAAGATGAAGGAAGAACTGCATCATATGAAAACTATTGAAAGGCCTGCCGCATCAAGGGCGATAGCCGAGGCGAGAGAAAAAGGCGACCTGAAAGAGAATGCAGAGTACGATGCGGCCAAAGAAGCACAAGGAATATTGGAAGCAAAAATGAAATTGCTTGAAACGCAACTCGCCAGTGCAAGGATTGTTGATGCAAGTGAAATTGACACGAGTAAAGTATCGATCCTTACCCGTGTTACCATTACCAATGTTGCCACCAAAAAAACCGTTACTTACCAGGTAGTGGGTGAAAAGGAAGCTGATCTCAAGGCCGGCAAGATTTCCGTAAACTCGCCCATAGGAAAGGGATTACTGGGAAAAGTTATCGGCGACGTCGTAGAAATACAGGCGCCCACCGGCGTAATCAAATTTAAAATTGAAGCAATCGGTTTGTAATAGCATCGCTGCAAAGCATTTTAAAAACCCCGCAATCGTGGGGATTTTTTATTAGTCAGCGCCACAAATTAACCGATCAAAAAAATAACATCATGACTATTTTTTCAAAAATAATTGCAGGCGAGATACCCTCTTATAAAATTGCAGAAAATGAAAAGTTCTTTGCCTTTCTCGACATTTTCCCCATGGCCAAAGGTCACGTGCTTGTTATACCAAAAATTGAAGTAGACAAACTATTCGATTTGCCCGCTGAATACCTTGCTGCGATGCTTCTTTTTGCCAAACCAATCGCCAAAGCAATAGAAAAAGTTTTTCCATGCGACCGTTGCGGTATTGAAGTTATTGGTCTCGAAGTGCCGCATGCCCACATGCATTTAGTGCCAATCAAGTCGGCTGATGATCTTAATTTTACAAGGCTAAAACTCAAACTCAGTACCGACGAGTTTAAAAAAATACAGCAGCAAATTATAGATGCGTTATAGGCAAACTACTTTTTAAGCAGCCTGCCAGGATTCTTTGTAAGAAAGTCATCCCAGCCCTTAAACGATTTCGCTTCTTTTGCAAAGACGGAACTTGTTTGATAATGGTGACAAAGTGCCACAGCAAGAGCATCCGAGGCATCAAAATATTGTGGTGTTTCCTCTATCTTCAGTTGAGTTTGCAACATCTTCCAAACCTGCTCCTTCGCCGCGTTTCCATTACCTGTTATCGATTGTTTTATTTTCTTGGGCGAATATTCGGTAACGCCAATCTTGTGTTGCATGGCCGCCGCAATTGCAACGCCCTGCGCCCTGCCGAGTTTAAGCATGCTCTGCACGTTTTTTCCGAAGAACGGTGCTTCGATGGCGAAAGTGTTGGGCCGGTATTTGAGTATCAGCTCATTCACGCGTGAATAGATCAACTCCAGGCGCTCGTAAATGTCTTTCAGGCTTCCCACTTTCAGCGCATCCATGTCAAGCAATTGAATATTGTTTGCCTGCACTTTTATAATTGCGTAACCCATGACCACCGTACCTGGATCAATGCCGAGAATTATTGTTGAAGCTGCTGCCTGTTTCATTATACCAACAAATGTAACGGCGATTTTCTGGTTGCTACGCGTGGTTGTTTTTCTTTTTTTGGAGCCCGGCTGTTGAATAAGTATTTGGCACCTGTTGCGTCGCACGCTTGTACAAAAGAACAGACATCGGCTAAGAATTGTGGTCAAAGTGTCGTTCGGTTGCTGCCCACAGGTTTACTGTACAAGTGAGTGACACAACAGGCGACGCTACAGGGCGCTTAGTTTGGCCAATTAATGGCATCAGTCTTTATGCTTGCTTTGTCTGTCGCGTTTTAAAATACCAGTAAAGCGGAATGCCTAATGCGGTAAGAACGAGACCAAAAACAGAATTCATGATGTGCGTTTTGCCCGAAATATAATCGCTGATATCCCTATACAAAACCATTACCAGGTAAAAGGCATTGAAGAAAAGTGCCAGCAACGGCATCCATGGGTAGCCCCAAACTTTATAAGGCCTTTCTGCATCGGGCATTTTTTTTCGAAGAATAAAAAGGCCGTAAATGATCATAAGGTTGAATGTCCACACAATAAAAATGTACATGTCTGCAAGAATGATGAACGAACCGCTTATAACGAGTATCGACATCCAGATAAAATGCAGTACCAGCGCATTCCCCGGGGTTTTAAATTTGGGGTGCATTTTGCCTGCCCATGCGGGGAAGGCTCTTTCCTCAGCCATCGCAAAAGTGATGCGTGGTGCACATAATACCAGCGCATTAGTGGCGCCAAGAACGGACAGGCAAATGAGTAATGCAATAATGCCACCACCTATTATGCCGAAAGCGGCTTTTGCAGCATCAGATGCGACCAGTTTTGAAGAAGCCATATCGTGCACCGGCAGCATATAGACCATTGATGCGGTTACCAGCATATAAATAATCATGCAAACAAGTAAGCCTAGTATGAGGCTGCGTGGTAAAGATTTGCCTGGATTTTTTACTTCACCCGCCATATAAACTATTTGATAAGCCCCATCCAGTGCCTGTAAGGCTCCATTGCATGCGGCCACCATGGCAATTAGTAGCGCAAAGCCCGCGGGTTTTATGGTGGCATCTTCAGTAATAAAATTGCTATAATCGCCTTTCCCCGACGCGAAAAGCCCGCCGATAAGCAAACCAATTGCCAGTACTTTTGCCACAGTGAAAACTACCTGTACCACGCCACCAAGTTTTGTGCTTCTGTAAGCGACATAAGTGGAAATAAACAACAGAAAAACAGTAAGCATTTTCACGCCAAAATTTTCCAGTGGCAATATGTCGCCGACAAAAGGCAAATGCAGCATAACAGATTGCTCAATTTCCGGGGAAAAGCGGGGCAGCTTGAAAAAATATTCAAGATACTGGGCACAGATAAATGTTATGCCTGCGCCGGCGGCTGTATTAATTACAGCAAAATTGGCCCATCCATAAAGGTAAGCCCAAAACCTGCCGTACATTTTTTCCATGAACACGTATTGACCACCGGTAGCCGGCATCATTGCTCCAACCTCTGCAATTACCATGATTGTAAAAATCGAAAAAACACCGGCAATAATCCATGCAAGAAAAATGAGCCATGGTGAGCCTAATAAGCCAGCCATTTCCGCCGGTCGCATAAAAATACCAGAACCAATAACACTGCTGATTACAATTGCAATTGCTGTTGAGTAACCTATGGTACGGTTAAACGATTGCTGCTCGGGCATGGGTATATTTTTATTATTGAATAAACTCAGCAATCAATGAATGAAAATGATGCGTCCCCTGTTCGCGGGTTGGCGCATATCGGCCATAACTGTAAAACCTTGAGCGGATTCCCTTCTGTACATTCTCTACCACTTCTTCATCTTCCATTTCAACAGTGTCTAGCCCACTTCCTGCACCGGTTCCAAGTTTCGATTCATCAAAAACATAGGTAAGAAAAGATACTTTCGTTTCGCTTACACCCATCGGCTGCACTATGTTTAACGACAAACCCCATGGATAAAAATTGAACATCATATTCGGGAATGCCCAGAAATAATACGCAGCTACTTCTTTACCATAATCCACCGAGTCTGCTGGAAGATCGAAACAGATATCTCCTTTTTTGGCGATGCCCAGCTGCAGGTTGCAATAACGGAAAACTTCAGTAGTGTATTCGCCAAAATCAAGCACGGCATTCAGCCCTGCGTGCACAAAGGGAATATGAAAGCCTTCGAGATAATTTTCGCAGTATAAAGCCCAGTTCGCTTTTACAATGTAATCTTTGGAAAGATCGGAGCGGTATTCGAGTTTGTGCATCGGTAGCCATCCCACCCGGTTGATCATTTCTTTAAAAAAAGTTTCGCCGGCAACATTTGGATAAAGACTTGTGAACAAAAGTTTGCCCCATTGAAATATCGCAAGGCTATGCAGGTTATCGGCACTGGTTGGAAAGTCTTCCACTTCTTTAAACTCGGGCATGGAAATAAATGTACCGTCGAGCGAGAACAACCTGCCATGGTACTTGCAGCGCAACTGGTTTAATTTGCATGGCTCATACACCATAAGATTGCCGCGGTGGGTGCACACATTGCTCATGCAATGCATGGCGCCCTCTTTATCTTTTGTCAACAGCAATGGCTCACTCAAATAATTGTCGAGCAATACAAATGGGTATGCAGTGCCAGCCTCTTTTACAAGATCCGTATCGCCGATGAATTGCCAAGAAGGAGCAAATATTTTTTCTTTTGAATTTTCGTATTGTAAAGGGCTCGTGTAAAAATCTGTGTCGATTGTTTTTGCTTTCGCAATATTAGGATCAATATAAAACCGGGGCATAATATTCGTTTGAATAAAGATAGCAGAAGATTTTTTTATGAGCCAAACTGAATTACTTTCTCCGGCTTTACTTGCGTCGCACTCTTGTACTCAAGAGTGGGCCTCGGCGACAAACGACAGAGCAACCTCAGTGCAGAAAGCCTTCGCAGCAAATTGCTGGGCAAAGAGTTATGCGCACAAGAGTGCGACGCAACCGGCGCTGCACAAAGATTTCATGCCGGGTAACAAAAAAATCCGCCCGGGGTTATAAGCGCTCTTATATATTTTATCAACCCTTTGTCATGTTTCGGCTGTTATGTCGCTGTTTGTTCCTCCGGTTGATAATTATTCCTAATTTCGGCTTAACCAAACAAATAACTATGAGATCGACTAAAATGCTGTTTACACTGCTATTGTTATGCTCATTTAACACTGTTTTTTCGCAATCACTTATTTCGGGGAAAGTTACAGATGCAGCTGGAGCAACCCCTATCGAGGGTGTTACGGTAAAAGTAAAAGGAGCAGGTCGTGCCACGTCGACTGATAAGACTGGCGTGTTCAGCATCAAAGCTGTTTCAGGCGACGTGCTTATTTTTAGTTTTGTTGGTTTTAGTGAGCAACAGGTGACTGTTGGAAGCAGCAACACTATTAATGTAACCCTTACAAGTACAGTTTCTGATCTTGGGCAGGTGGTAATGATCGGCACAAGAAGTGCCGGCCGTATAAAAACAGAGTCTGCTGTGCCTGTTGATATCATAAACATAAACCAGGCCGGCACGCCAACGGCAAGAATGGATCTTACTTCGGTACTAAATTATAGTGCACCCTCTTTCAACTACAATAAGCAAAGTGGTGCCGATGGTGCCGATCATATTGATCTTGGCACTTTGCGTGGATTGGGCCCTGATCAAACATTGGTTCTGATTAATGGTAAAAGACGACATCAGACCGCATTTGTTGCATTGTTTGGAACAAGGGGCAGAGGTAATTCGGGAATTGATATGAATGCTTTTCCGGAAGCGTCGGTTGACAGGATAGAAATATTGCGCGACGGCGCATCTGCGCAGTACGGGTCTGATGCAATGGCCGGCGTTATTAATATAATACTAAAGAAAGATGTGAACCACTGGAACATTACAACCGGTATCGCAGGGTATTACGACAGTAAGTTCAATTCGTTAAACAGTTACGATCCCAGCCAGTATTATACGGGTAATAAAATAGATGGCGTTACTACTTCGTTTTCTGCTAACAATGGATGGGCGATTGGTAAGAACGGAGGCTTTATAAATATTTCTTTAGACTTTTTAAGCCAGGGAAAAACTTACCGCCAGGTGCGTGATACCAATGTAATGACAAACCCTGATGCATTACCTCTTAACAGCAGCCGCCGTGCTTTTGGGGATGGCTCCGTTACGAGCGGTGGTGCTTTTTTCAACATGGAAATTCCTTTGAGTGCCAGCAAAAAAACCACGTTCTACGCATTTGGTGGTTATAACTATAAAGCTGCCGATGCCTATGCTTATACCAGGAATTACAGCGCAAGGCCAGATAGGTTTCCTGTAAATGAAAATGGTGACCTGATTTTTGTTCCGGGTATTATGCGTACTTCAAAAGATGGGGAAACATTTTATAATCCGCACATACAAACACACATAACTGATTATTCACTTGCAGCAGGTATTAGAGGCGATGCGGGCAAAGATTGGAATTGGGACTTAAGCAACACTCTCGGCAGAAATGATTTTCATTATTACGGAGATCAAACATTTAATGCCTCACTTGTAGGTGCTACCACGCCTAATCATTTTGATGACGGCGGATTTAATTTTTTGCAGAACACCACGAATCTCGATTTCAGCAAGTCTTTTAAATCAGTAGCCAGTGGGCTGAACCTCGGTTTTGGAGCTGAGTTCAGGTATGAAAAGTACGCGATTTATAAAGGTGAAGAAGCATCTTACCAGGGCTATGCCAATGAGTTTGACCAGGCCCCGGGTTCACAGGGATTTCCAGGTTTTAGTCCTTCTGATGTTGTTAATGCAAGCCGCACTAACCAAAGTGCCTATGTTGATGCAGAATTGAATGTAACCAAACAATGGCTGTTAGATGGTGCCGTAAGAATTGAAAACTATTCTGACTTTGGCTTTGTGAGCACCTACAAGCTTGCCACGAGGGTTAAGGTAACCAATAACTTCAATCTTAGAGGTTCGATAAGCACTGGTTTCAGGGCGCCTTCTTTGCAGCAAATAAATTTCAGCAACACGCTCACTTCGTTTAGTGGTGGCACGCTTGTACAATCGCGTATTGCACGTAATGGAGATGAGGTTACAAAGGCGGCCGGCATTCCTGATCTTAAACAGGAAAAATCGGTTAACGGAAGTATTGGTTTTAGCTGGAAGCCAGTTAAAGGGTTAACCATCACTGTTGATGGCTATATGGTAAAAGTGAAGGACAGAATCGTATTGTCTGGATTATTTAGTGCGGAAGATGAATCACTGCCGACAGAATTTACCGACCAGCTTAAGAGTCTTGGTGTTTCAACCGCACAGTTCTTCGACAATGCCGTTAGCACAACCAATAATGGATTGGATGTTGTGATTGATTATAATAAAAGATGGGGTAACAAGAGCTTTAGAATACTTTTTGCCGGCAATGTGCAGTATATGAAAGTAGATGAAATACATATACCTGCGGATCTTAATGACAGTTATGTGCATCAGAAAACATTTTTCAGCGACAGGGAAGAAGCATTTTTGCTGGCCTCAGCGCCCAAATCGAAACTAGCGTTAAACCTGGAGTATAATGTGGGCAAATTTGGAGTGGGCACACATCTTACCTATTTTGGCAAAGTGCGTTTGCTAGGTTTCGGGTGGACGGGTCTACAGAGTGCTGAAGGCACCGGCGGTCCCGGCGATCCTGCGATATCGGGCAGCTTTACCGGTATAGACCCTTATGTTGATATCGATGGGTACGGCTACGATAACAGGGTTTATGTTACACCTGAAGTATTCAACTACCAGGGAAAAGTTACAACAGACCTTTATGCTTCTTATAGATTCTCGAAGTCGGTAAGCCTGTTTGTTGGGGCCGATAACCTGTTTAACGTTCACCCTGATCTTGGCGCTGTTCCGAATGGCCGGTATGAATCATTTGACAATGAATCGGGTGGTCCGTGGGATTCTGTTCAAATGGGATTCAATGGCATGCGGCTCTTTACAAAACTTGTATTTAATTTTTAATGCAGTAATTGTTTTAAAGGGGCTGTTTTGTTAGAGCAGTCCCTTTTTTATTGCTTGTATTTGTTGCATATAGCAGCCGCAGCACAAGTGTGCGACGCAACGATGCCGAAATTGTTGTTGCAGCCGGGTACATAAAACTCTCTTATTCTTTCAGCGCTGCTATATTTTACGGAGGGGCGATTTTATTTGTTGTCTTTTTATCCGGGAAGAATAATTATCGTTAATTTGAAATTAATCAAACTTTCAACTATGAGATCAATCAAATTGTTGTTTGCGCTGGTATTGCTTTTTTCAGCGACCGCTGTTTTTGCTCAAAAGACAGTTACCGGTAAGGTAACCGATGCTGCCAACGGAGCAGCTATTGAAGGTGTTACAGTAAAGGTAAAAGGAAGCAGTGTGGCTACATCAACCGATAAGGAAGGATCGTTTAGTATTAAGGCATCGCTCAACGATGTGCTTGTATTGAGCTTTATTGGATATGCGGAACAGGAGATAAGCGTTAATACACAAACCAGTATTTCAGTAAAGCTGGTGTCGTCTATTACAGACCTGGGCCAGGTTGTGCTCGTTGGTACAAGGCGTGCGGGACGTATTAAGACCGAAACGCCTGTTCCGGTAGATGTGGTAAATGTGTCACAGGCTGCATTGCCTACTGGCCGGATGGATCTGACTTCGATTCTCAATTATGCGGCTCCGTCTTTTAACTATAATAAACAAAGCGGATCGGATGGTGCGGACCATATTGACCTCGCTACATTACGTGGTCTTGGTCCTGATCAAACGCTTGTACTGGTGAATGGTAAACGCCGCCACCAAACAGCTTTTGTTGCTGTTTTTGGCACAAGAGGCCGCGGTAATTCCGGCACCGACCTTAGCGCTATTCCTGTCTCTGCAATTGACCGCGTCGAGATACTTCGCGACGGAGCTGCTGCGCAATATGGATCCGACGCTATTGCCGGGGTAATTAATATTATTTTGAAAAAGGATGTAAATCATTTCAACGCTAACATAGGGTACTCCGGCTATTACGATAAGAAGTATAATACCTGGTATGCAGACGATAAAACGCAGTATCCCCGGCAAGGGCCCATCGATGGCAACGCCGCAACCGTAGGCATGGATTATGGATTTAAACTTGGTGCCAATGGAGGATTTTTGAACATTGCCGGAAATTTTACCGGCTCTCAGAAGACTTTCAGGCAAATAACAAACACAGATAATTTTCTTACAGACCGGGATGCACTTTACCCAAACTATGTAAGAAGAGCCAATGGCGATGGCTCACTTGTGGCTGGTGGCGCGATGCTTAATATGGAAGTACCCCTGAATGAAACGGGTAGAAGTACCTTTTATGCTTTTGGCGGATACAATTATAAAAAATCCGACGCCTATGCGTTCACCCGCACTTATTCTGCAAGACCTAACCGTTTCCCAACGGACCAGGAAGGTCAGCTGATCTATGTTCCTGAAATTATGTCTACTCTTTCTGATGGAGATATTGTATACAATCCGCATATTCAAACGCAAGTACAAGACGGCTCACTTGCTGCAGGGGTTAAGGGCAAAAGCCTTGGTAGCTGGAACTGGGACCTGAGCAATACACTTGGGTTTAATAATTTCCATTTCTATGGCGATAAAACATTCAATGCATCGCTCGGTGCCGATAAGACACATTTTGATGATGGCGGCTTTAGCTTTTTGCAAAACACACTAAATGCTAATTTCAGCAAGGAGATACCACATATCGCTTCGGGTTTCAATATCGCTTTTGGTGCCGAAATGCGTTATGAGCAATACAAATTATTTTCCGGGGAAGAAGCATCTTACAAAAACTACAGCGATGGTTCCAAAGCAACCGGATCGCAGGGTTTCCCCGGCTACCAGCCTTCTGATGAAGTGAATGCAAACCGCACGGCACTTGGCGCTTATGCCGATGCGGAATTGGACCTTTCAAGAAAAATTTTAATGGGAGCTGCTGTGCGGGCTGAGAACTACAGCGACTTCGGTTCTACTATAAACTTCAAATATGATATTCGTTACAAAATCGCTGATTTCGTAAATCTGCGCGGTTCATTCAGCACTGGCTTCCGTGCTCCTTCGTTGCAACAGATTAACTTCAGCTCAACCTTTACAACTGTTCAGGGGGGAAATATTGCCGAAGTTAAAATTGCCCCCAACTATAGCGACATAACCAAGGCTGCGGGCATACCAGATCTGAAGCAGGAAAAATCGCTCAATGCAAGCCTTGGGGCAAGCATAAAACCAATACCTGAATTAACGATCACGATCGACGGTTACTGGGTGCAGATAAAAGACCGCGTAGTGTTATCAGGCCAGTTTGATGCCTCTGATGAAAACCTCGATCCCGAACTGCGTGCGTTGCTGCAAGATCTCAATGTGAGTCTCGCACAATTCTTTGCCAATGCCGTTAATACAACCAATCGTGGTATTGATGTGGTGGCCGACTATAATAA
Organism: Chitinophagaceae bacterium UBA7600; assembly: GCA_002478885.1. Lineage (GTDB taxonomy): Bacteria > Bacteroidota > Bacteroidia > Chitinophagales > Chitinophagaceae > DLKC01. The sequence continues at coordinate 16,928 of DLKC01000045.1, read as the reverse complement.
ACGCTGGCACAATCAAAGTTTCAGGGCATTGTTTACCGGTAACCTGCAAACCATGACGATCGACAAGATTAATGTGCCGGAAAAACTCAGCGGCTCTGAGTTCCTCCGCAAAACATTCCTTAGCGACAGGGAGCAGGCTTTCATTCTCGCTTCTGCCCCTAATTCAAAAGCTGCACTTAACCTGGAGTATGGCATCAAAAATTTCACAGTAGGCACACGCTTTACCTACTTTGGTAATGTGCGCCTGTTGGGTTACGGCGAAGATGGTCTTGGTATAAATCCGCAGGTCCCAACCGATGCCGACGAAAATGTTTACCTGCCAGACCAGTATTTCTACAGCGGTAAAATGGTAACTGATTTGTATTTCTCTATTAAGTGCTCAAAAAAAGTGACCCTTTACTGGGGTGCTGATAATATTTTTAACGTGCATCCAAACTATGGCTTTTTGCAGCAGGCAAAATATTGGGCATTCAACGACGAAACCGGCGGCCCGTGGGATGCCGTTCAAATGGGTTCAAATGGGATCAGGCTGTTCGCAAGAGTTGGCATAAATCTTTAACAGGGTTAGTCAACATTTATATAAAAAAGAGGCTGTGTTTTGTAGCCTCTTTTCTATTTCTGTGAGCCCGGCGTAGAGTCAATTATTAGACTTCGTTGCGTCGCACTCTTGTACATTCATAACAATATGCGACCGTCTATACAACAATATTGATCATCTTGTTTTTTACATAAATGATCTTTTTCGGCGACTTCCCTTCCAACCACTTCAGCACTGTATCATTTGTCAAGACCAACTCTTCGACCTGCTGTTGTGTGGCATCAAGTGAAAGCACCATGGTCGTCCTCAGTTTTCCGTTAATGCTTACCGGGTACTCTTTTACACTTTCCACCAGGTATTTCTGTTCAAAAACAGGAAAGGATGCATCAAGCACCGAGCCGCTGTTACCAAGCAAACTCCACAGTTCTTCTGCAGTATGCGGTGCATAGGCTGTAAGTAAAACCAGCAATGGTTCAAGTATTGCTTTTTTGTTACACTTTAGTTCACTCAGTTCGTTTGCGCAAACCATGAACGTACTTACTGCCGTATTAAAACTGAAACGTTCAGTATCTTCTTCAATCTTCTTTATAGCCTTGTGCAAAGCTTTGTATTCAGCGTCTGTTGGTTTCTCTTCGGTCCATACTCTTCCTTTTATTTCGTCGTAGAACAAACGCCAAAACTTGCGTAGAAAGCGATGTACGCCTTCAATGCCTTTTGCATCCCAGGGCTTGCTTTGTTCAACAGGGCCGAGGAACATCTCATACATGCGGAAGGTATCAGCGCCATATTTTTCCACGAGGTCATCGGGATTAACAGTGTTGAATTTCGATTTGCTCATTTTTTCAACCTCGGCGCTGCAAATGTATTTGCCCTCTTCTAAAATAAATTCTGCATTGGCATATTCACCGTTTCTCCATTTTTTGAAAGCTTCAGTATCAAGTTCAAATCCATCCACCATGTTTACATCAACATGTAATTGATCCGTTTCATATTGGTCTTTCAAACCGGCCGATACAAATTGATGCGTTCCTCTTATTCTAAACACAAACCTGCTGCTGCCCTGTATCATTCCTTGGTTTACTAGCTTTTTGTATGGCTCGTCATGGCCTATATAACCGAGATCGAATAAAAATTTCGTCCACATGCGGCTGTACAATAAATGCCCAACAGCATGTTCTGTGCCGCCAATGTAAAGATCAACTTGTCCCCAGTAGTCACTAGCTTCCCTGCTGCAGAATTCCACTTCATTTTGCGGATCCATATAACGCAAAAAATACCACGATGACCCTGCATAGCCAGGCATTGTATTGGTTTCAAGGTCACGGGCTATCCACGCCGGAATATTTGCCAGTGGGCCTTCGCCTTCCGGGCCAGGTTTATAGCTTTCCACATGTGCCAGTTCAAGCGGCAATTCTTTTTCATTAAGCGGATAAGCAATGCCATTCTTCCAAACGATCGGGAATGGTTCGCCCCAATAACGCTGCCGGCTAAAGGCCGCGTCACGCATTTTATAATTCACTTTACGTTTGCCGCGACCATAACCCTCGAGATCGGTGACCACTACTTCGGCTGCGTCACGCATCATCATGCCGGTGAGGAAATCACTATCCTGCAATTCTGCATCGTAGGTAGGGTTTGCATCTTCACCGTTAAATTTATCTCCAAGAATATTCGTGATCGGAATCTCAAAATGTTTGGCAAACCTGAAATCTCTTTCATCGCCACAAGGCACTGCCATTATAGCTCCCGTGCCATAACCTGCCAGCACATATTCGCTTATATAAACAGGAATTTCTCTCAGGTTTAATGGATTGATTGCATATGCTCCGGTAAAGCAACCACTGATCTTTTTCTCCGCCATCCTTTCTCTCTCACTGCGGCTTTTTACATAGGCGAGATAATCTTCCACTTCCTGCCTGTGCTTTTTTGTGGTGATCTTTTCGATTAGTTCATGCTCTGGAGCAACGACCATAAAGTCAACGCCAAAAATAGTGTCAGGCCTTGTGGTATATACTTTCAGAATATCGTCATGATCGAGTATGCGAAAATCAATCTCCGCTCCATAACTCTTGCCGATCCAGTTGCTCTGCATTTCTTTCATTGCGTCGCTGAACTCAATACGCTCGAGGCCCTCGAGCAAACGATCGGCATATGCTGTAATACGCAAATACCATTGGCGTAATTTCTTTTTTACCACCGGGTGGCCGCCTCTTTCACTCACGCCATTAATTACCTCATCGTTAGCCAGTACAGTGCCTAATGCCTCGCACCAGTTTACTTCGCCATAGCCGCAATAAGCCAAACGATACTCCATCAAAATGCTTTGCTGCGTAAACTCGTCAAAGCTTTTCCATTCTTCGGCAGAAAATGTTTTGCTTCCGCTGGCGAGTTTATAGTTCGCATTCGGAAACGCATGATCCGAATTGCCTGTTGTTTCGAATGCGGCAACGAGATTGTTTATGCTTTCAGCCCTGCTATTATTACGGTTGTAAAAGCTCTTAAACAATTGTAAAAAGATCCATTGCGTCCATTTGTAATAAGTAGCTTCAGAAGTGTTTACCTGCCTGTCCCAATCAAAACAGAAACCAATCTTGTCAAGCTGCCTGCGGAAGTTCTCAATATTTTGTTTGGTGCTAACTGCAGGGTGCACGCCATGCTCAATGGCATATTGTTCCGCCGGTAAACCAAAGGCATCGTAACCCATAGGGTGCAGCACGTTGTAGCCTTTCAACCTTTTAAATCTTGCATAGATGTCGCTGGCAATATAACCAAGCGGGTGCCCCACATGCAAACCTGCACCACTTGGATACGGGAACATATCCAGCACATAAAATTTTGGCTTACTGCTATCGTTACTCACTTTGTAAGTGCCACTGTTTTTCCAGTGTTGCTGCCATTTCGATTCTATCGCTCTAAAGTTGTATTCCATAAAAATCAAATTCCGCCAACCGGCGGATAATATTTTTTTTATTTGTTATTATGTCTTTGGGCCGGGCTTTTGTAACACTGTTCTACGTCGTTGCGTCGCACTCTTGTACTTTTTTGCAGGCATCGGCAGTAGTTAACTAGTATTCCGAACCCTGAAGTGAGTGACACAACAGGCGATGAGTTGTGATACTGCAGCCTGGTACAAAAAGATTCTCCCTCTTATAATAAGCCGGGAAAACTATCGTTTTTGAGTGTGTGCAAATGTAAGTGAATCCACTAAATTTGCGACTTCGGTAGCTTTATTATACTAATCCATAAACACAATGTAATGGCTGATTCAGCAAAATCTTCTCTAAGGCGCAGCAAGCCGAGTTATATATACAGCATTGTAGGCGTGGCGCTGGTGCTGTTGATAATGGGCGTAATGGGTTGGGTGTTCTTAAATTTTGGCAAAGTGGGCAACAGTTTCAAGGAAGATATTCGCATAAGCGCATATTTGCGTACGCAGAACAAAGACACTATAACGCAGATAAAACAGTTTATTACGGCTCAGCCCTATGCCAGAAGCGTGGAATATGTTGATAAGGAAAAAGCAAAGTCGCTTTGGAACAAAGACAACAACGAAGACTGGAGCAAAATACTCGATTATAATCCTTTACCCGAAAGCATTGATTTTTATGCAAAAGCCGAATATGTAAACCCGGACAGCCTGAAGAAGATATCGATGGTGCTTTTGAGTGTTTATGGTAACCAAATTACAGATCTTCAATACCCACAAGTGCTGGTAAGCAGCATATCGGAGAAAACAAGAATTTTTGGCCTTGCATTTATAATAGTGTCGGTAGTGCTCTGCGTTATTGTAATTTTTAGCATCGACAACACCATAAGGCTGGCCATGTTTAGTAACAGGTTCCTGATAAAGACCATGCAAATGGTGGGGGCAACCCGCAATTTTATAGCACGCCCTATGGATGTAAGGGCCATCATCAATGGTCTTATAAGTGCGGGAATTGCTATCGCGATTTTGCTTGGTTTAATTACCTGGATAGAGAGCCTTGTGCCACAGCTGAAAATAATACGGGATATGGAATTGAACCTTATTCTTTTTGGCGGCATGATATTGCTTGGGGTAGGTATTTCGGTGTTCAGCACGCACAGAAGTGTTATAAAATACCTCAAGATGAAGCTCGACGACCTTTATTAGCCTGATTTGCCGTGAATAACGCGCTGTTTTCCGTAGATTCAATAATTTTTTAATGTTTGCATAATTCTTCGCTTGATTTTTTAACCGATTATACACTATATTGCACGCCATAAAAGTGTGATAATGACGGATAATAAACAAAAGTCACTTCCTTTTCTGTTTACAAAAGAAAATTATACCTGGATGATTATCGGTGCTGTTATAGTTGCACTCGGTATGGTTTTAATGTCTGGAGGTAAAACCCAGGACCCAAATGTTTTCAACAATAACGAAGTGTATAGCACAACCAGGATAACTGTTGCACCCATACTGATAGTTGCTGGTCTTATTGTTGAGATCTACGCTATTTTCAAGAAACCCGGTAATAAGTCTGCTGCATAATATAGCCTTAACCCTGTCATTTGCGTATTCAAACCAGTACCAATTAACTGTAAAAATCACCAACAAATAAAATATGTCTACAATTCAAGCAGTAGTTTTAGCCATCGTAGAAGGTGTTACTGAATTTTTGCCTATATCTTCTACAGGCCACCTGATTATGGTAAGTTCTCTTATGGGAATCGGTAAGGATGAATTCACACAGTTCTTTGAAGTGGCGGTTCAGCTTGGTGCAATATTGGCCGTTGTGGTGTTATACTGGAGGAAGTTTTTCCGGTTCAGAGATTGGAAATTTTATGCAAAGCTTGTTGTGGCGGTTATCCCGGCAGCTGCATTTGGATTGGTAGCAAAAGAAAAGATAGATTTGTTATTGATCAATCCGCTTTATTCGGCATTAACGATATTGGGCGGAGGTTTCATACTGTTGTTTATTGACAATTTTTTTCATCGCTCAAAGGTTAAGGAAGAAAAAGATATCACTTTTACAAATGCAATAATGATTGGTATATTCCAGGCGGCTGCCATTATTCCAGGTGTAAGCCGTTCAGCTGCCAGCATTATCGGTGGCATGCAGCAAAAATTAACAAGGAGCCTTGCTGCTGAATTTTCTTTCTTTCTTGCGGTGCCAACCATGGTAGCCGCTACTGGTAAAAAACTTTATGATACCATGAAAGAAAATCCAGATGTGCTTAATGCTGCAAATATGAAAGTTTTAGCCATCGGGAATGTTATTGCCTTTGTTGTGGCTTTTTTCGCTATGAAAATGTTCGTCGACTATTTAAAGAAATATGGTTTTAAAAACTTTGGTTGGTACAGGATCGTCATGGGACTTGTATTTCTGCTGATGATAAAGATGAACCAAATACGATAGTTGCTTTAAAGTAAATTATTTAATTTTCCGGCCTGCCACATTAAAGTGACAGGCTTTATTTTTACCATGCAAACTGCTTCCAAAAAGGTTATCAACGGTTGGGCCTTTTACGATTGGGCCAATAGTACCTACAGTTTAGTAATCACTTCTACGCTTTTTCCCGCATATTATTTATCTATTGCACCAGGAAGAATTAATCTTCTGGGCCGCACATATGACCGGGATTCACTGGCGTCTTATACAATCGCCGCCTCTTTCCTCATTATAGCATTTCTATCTCCTGTGCTTTCTTCAATCGCAGATTACAAGGGTAACAAAAAGGCGTTTATGCGATTCTTTTGTTATCTGGGTTCAGTTTCATGCGCGGCCATGTTTTTCTTTAATGAAAGCAGCGTTGGATTTGGCTTGTTACTTTCCATGCTTGCATCTATAGGTTATTGCGGCAGCATTGTGTTTTACAATGCATACCTGCCAGAGATTGCCACAGAAGAAGATCAGGACAGGATTAGTGCCCGTGGATTTGCGATGGGGTACGCCGGCAGCGTTATATTAATGGTTTTAAGCCTAGCCTTTATTATGTTGAATGAAAATATGGGATGGGGCCTCGGCTCATTACCGGTGCGCACATCCTTCGTTGTTGTAGGTTTATGGTGGGCTGGTTTTGCGCAAATCACTTTTAAACGACTACCCCCGTCAAAAGCATCTGAAGCGCGGCCAGAGCATAACATTTTCACTAATGGGTTTTACGAGTTAAAAAAAGTTTGGATCCAGCTTACAAACTACCCTACGCTCAAAAGATTTTTGCGGAGTTTCTTTTTTTACAATATGGGCGTGCAAACGGTAATGTATATGGCACCTTATTTTGGGAAAGATGAATTGAAACTCGAGTCAACCCAAATGATTATTACAATTCTTATTATTCAACTCGTCGCCATTGCCGGCGCGTGGCTGTTTTCTATAGTTTCTAAAAAAACAAACAACATATTCGCGCTATGCTGCATTGTAATAATGTGGATTGGTATTTGCATTTACGCTTATAATACTGTCACTGTAACTGAGTTTTATATTCTTGCTCTTTTGGTTGGGCTGGTAATGGGTGGTGTGCAGTCGATGTCGAGGTCAACATATTCAAAATTGCTGCCTGAGACAAAAGATACAGCATCTTACTTTAGTTTTTATGATGTATGCGATAAAATAGGCACCGTTATCGGTACTATTACATTTGGTTATGTGGCAGAAATATTTGACGGAATGCGCAATTCTATCCTGGCATTGATGGGTTATTTTATTATCGGTTTAATATTGCTGCTTTTTGTTAGAATGAAATCTAAATTGAAGTTTGTATGAAACTGCATACTGTAAATACAGAACTTTTCAAACTCGATGGTGGAGCTATGTTTGGAGTTGTTCCCAAGAGTATCTGGAATAAATTTAATCCGGCTGATGAAAACAATATGTGCTCCTGGGCCATGCGCTGCATGCTGATAGAAGATAATGGCCGCCTAGTTCTCATCGATAACGGTATCGGCGATAAACAGGATGCAAAGTTTTTCAGTTACTATTTTCTTCATGGAGAAGATACACTGGAAAAGTCTTTAAACAACCTTGGTTTTACAAAGGCCGACATAACCGACGTAATTCTTACGCACCTTCATTTCGATCATTGCGGCGGAAGCATCGATCGCGTAAATGGCACACTCGTGCCTGCATTCAAAAACGCCATTTATTGGAGTAATGAATTGCATTGGAAATGGGCAACGGAACCAAACGATCGCGAGAAAGCCTCGTTTTTAAAAGAGAACATTCTGCCTATACAACAGCACGGGCAATTACAATTTATCGCGCAGCCTGCTACCGCGCTCCAATCAACCGGTTTGTTGCCTTCTGTCGCATTCAATGAAAATATTTCAATCCGCTTCGTCAACGGCCATACCGGTATGATGATGCTTCCACAAATAAATTACAATGGCAAAACAATTGTCTTCGTCGCCGACCTGTTACCTGCTGTTGATCACCTGCCTGTACCATATGTTATGGCCTACGACATGTTTCCTTTAACAAGTATGCACGAAAAAAAATCTTTTCTTGCTGAGGCCGTCGAAAACGACTACGTATTATTTTTTGAACACGATCCCATTAATGAGTGTTGCACTTTAAAGCAAACTGAGAAAGGCGTAAGGCGGCAGGAATGTTTTCAGTTGTCGGCAATCAGTTAGTAACTCTTCTTTGGTGCCGGCACAAGAACAAAAATCTTCTGTTGTTGCGTTGCACACTGCAACTTCCTGTTGGCTTACCGGCTGTTCCCGCCGAATAGGCAAAACGACTATCTTTAGCGTTATTATTTAAATATTCTTGTCATGTGCGCATACATAAAATTGATCAGTGTTTTCACGTTTGCAATTATGCTTACATCTGTTGGTTTGTCACAATCAAATTACATGGCCAGTTCTCCCGATAAAAATATCAGGTTAGTCGTGAGCCGCAACGATGCTGGTGAAATTAAATATAGTCTGAGCTACAAAAATAAAGATGTAATAAAGCCTTCTTCCGTTGGCTTTATTTTAAGTAAACCGGAAGTAAAACTTACTAACTTTTCAATTGCCGCAGTAGATACATCCTCATTCGATGAAACCTGGAAACCCGTGTGGGGCGAAGTAAGCATTATCAGGAATAATTACGAAGAACTAACCCTACACCTGAAGGATAGGTCAGGTAGTGGCATGGTACTCAATCTTATTTTCCGGGTGTTCAATGATGGAATTGGGTTTCGCTACGAATTTCCAAAGCAAGATGCGGTCAATTATTTTATTGTGGCAGACGAGCTGACCCAATTTGCCCTGTCCGGCGACAACAAAACATTCTGGATACCGGGCGACTACGACTCAAACGAATACCCATACAACACAACGAAGCTTAGCGAGGTTGATGCATTGACTGCTGCAAACAAAGAAAAAGATATCGCGGTAAAATCGCTTATTGGTGCGAATGCGGTGCAAACGCCTTTAATGATGAAATCTACCGAGGGTTTATATATCAATATTCATGAAGCCGCATTGCTCAATTACCCGGCTATGGACTTGCTGCTAAATAAGCAAACGCTTACTCTCACCTCCACATTGGTGCCTGATGCAGTAGGTAATAAAGCTTATATGCATGCACCTTGCAAAACACCGTGGCGTACTATCGTGGTCAGTGATAAAGCTGCAGACATTCTTGCATCAAAACTTATTCTTAATTTGAATGATCCTGCCAACATCGGCGACGTATCATGGATCAAGCCTGAAAAATTTATCGGTGTTTGGTGGGAAATGCATATCGGCAAAGGCACATGGGATATGGCCAGCGGCAAACATGCAGCAAATACCGCTAACGTAAAAAAATATATTGACTTCGCAGCTAAATACGGTTTCAATGGCGTTTTGGTTGAAGGCTGGAACGACGGCTGGGAAGATTGGTTCGGTAATTGGAAAGAAAATGTGTTTGATTTTGTAACGCCATATGCTGATTACAATATTGATGAACTTACCGCCTACGCCAAATCAAAAGGGGTAAAAATTATCATGCACCATGAAACTTCCGGAGCCGTTACCAATTACGAAAGATGGATGGATACAGCTTACCGGTTCATGATCAATCATAATATGGATGCGGTTAAAACTGGCTACGTTGGAAAAATTATTCCACGCGGCGAGCATCACGATGGCCAATGGATGGTGAGCCACTACCAGCGTGTGGCAGAGAAAACAGCTTTTTATCATATTATGCTTGATGCGCATGAGCCTGTTCACCCCACGGGGTTGCAAAGAACTTATCCAAACTGGCTGGCTTCCGAGGCAGCAAGAGGAACAGAGTTTAATAATGCACCGGCGCTTGGTATCCTGCCAGAGCACACAACTATTCTCCCATTTACCAGGTTAATGGGCGGGCCGATGGATTTTACTCCAGGCATATTTCATATGCAACTAAACCAGTTTATCCCGCAGAGAACCACAAGGGTACGTACAACAGTTGCCAAGCAACTTGCACTCTATATTACCATGTATAGTCCTTTGCAAATGGCTGCCGACCTCCCAGAGAATTATGAAAAATATTTGGATGCCTTCCAATTTATTGTTGATGTGCCGGTCGATTGGGATGATACCAAAATTCTCGAAGCAGAACCTGGCGATTTCATAACTATTGCAAGGAAGGAGAAAGGAAAGGACAACTGGTTCCTCGGCGCTATTACCGATGAAAGCAGCAGGACGATGAGCACTACACTAAGTTTTCTGGATGACGGTGCACAATACGAGGCAACTATTTATAAAGACGCGCCTAATGCCGATTGGGACACCAATCCCGAGGCATATGTAATTGAAAAGAAATTGGTAAACAGCAAAACAAAGCTCGACATTTCCCTGGCGAAGGGAGGTGGCTGTGCAATTAGCATCATAAAAAAATAGACTTTTGTAATCAGCTTTTGTTTTTCATGGCAACTTTGTTGTGTCACTCACTTGTACGTCCGTATAATATCCAAACAAACATAAGCCGTTCGCAGTATCAGCCGTGCTTTTATTGGTGAGCTGCGTACACTAAAGTACAAGTGAGTGACACAACGAAGACCAGGTAAGAGGTGCTGATTGTAAAATAAGAATTTAAAGCTTTTTTTTTTGGGAATGCGTTAAATAGATCCTCCCTCCACCAATAGAGACTCAACGGTAAGCTCCTGCATAAAAGTGCTGCCTGATAAACAGGCCATCATTCTTGTGAAAGCCAGTTTACCAAGTTTGAAGCCGCTGGTTTCAGCATAAGTAATTTCCGGGTAATACATTTTTGGAATTATTCCGTTGCTGATAGTAATTACCGAAATATTTTCTGGCATTTTTAGCTGCAGTTTTTGCACTGCTTTCATTACACCTATAAGAATCTCATCGCTCATACAAAAAATTGTATCGGGTATGTTTTTTGCAGTTAGATAAGCAATAGTTTTATCATACGCCTCGTCGCTGCTTAGCGCAAAGTCTTTAACGAGTTCCGTTTTTGAAATGTTTGGGTCAAATGCGTCTATGAACGTATCAAGTCTTTTTTTGGTAATCGACATTTGAGCATTGCCAAATAACCCCAGTGCTTTCTTTTTTTGCTTTCTGATGATTACGTCGGCTGCAATTTTTGCTGCCTGTTTATCGGCAAGACAAACTTTATTGCAAGCCTCAAAGTCGGGGACTTTATCAAAAAAAATGAGCGGAATGTCAAGTTCTTCTAATTTAAGAAACGCCTTGATATCGGTAGTTGAGGGAGATATGCAGGCAAATACACCGGTAACACGGTTTTGCCTGCAGAGTTTCAGATTGTTTAATTCAGTTTCAGGATCATCCCAAGACTGCAGAATCATTAAAGAATACCCATTTTTTCTGCACTCCTCTTCTACAGAAGAGATAAAAGTATCGTAGAAGTAATGAGACACATACGGAACAATAAGGCCGAATACCCTACTATTATTGGTTCTAAGATTAATTGCGTTGGTGTTGGGTTCATACTCCAGGGCTGTGGCAAGTTCCAGCACCTTCTTTTTTGTTTTTTCAGAAATATCCGGATGGTCTTTCAAGGCACGTGATACTGTTGAAATACTCATATCAAGTATTTGCGATATTCTTTTTAGGGTGGTATTATGCTTCATTTATATTTTATGGCTTTTGGGAGAAAAATATTTCCACAGCAATCGGTTTCGCAAACATTTCCGCAAACGTTTGCACCAAATATCGGTTTTTTGAGAAACTTTCAATGGGTTTAAAAATGCAAATTTGGTTATCGTTTCGGTTTTCAGTGAAAGGTTGCAAATGGTTATTTAGAAAATTGGGATCTAGATGAAATCGTTTTTTTGATTTATCAACAAAATGATTTCGTTTATTCATTTGCAATATAATTTTCTTTCTTTTGCAGCCTTTCTTTTAAAATTTATGCAGCAATAATTAAGTCGCATTTGTCTGGAAATATCAAATCCTGACTGGTAAAAGAAAATTTTTTTAACAAATTGTGTAAAGTTTACACAGATTACCTATTTTTATCAAACAAAAACTGCTTGTTACTATGACTACAACTCGATTGCTAAGAGTACTCCTCTTTTGCCCGCTGTTTATGTTAATTATGCAGCAATCATGGGCGCAAAACAAAAACGTTTCCGGAAAGGTATCAGACGACAAGGGAAATCCTGTAGCAGGCGCATCGGTGCTTGTAAAGGGCAGCAAGTCGGGAACTTCTACTGATGCATCTGGAAGTTTTACCTTAAGTGTCCCCGCTTCTGCGACAACATTGGTTATCAGCTACGTTGGATTTGCTTCACAAGATGTGAGCATAGCTAATTCTTCCAGCGTGACTGTTACATTGCAGCCAGAAAACACATCTCTAAATGATGTGGTTGTAATTGGTTATAGTTCTGTTCGCAAAAAGGATGTAACCGGATCTGTTACATCTTTGAAAGAAAAGGATTTTAACAAAGGAACCATCACATCGCCGGACCAATTACTTCAGAACAAGGTACCTGGTTTGGAAGTTACTAATAACAGCGGTCAGCCAGGCGCTGCAACAACTGTAAAAATTCGTGGTAACAACTCTATACGCGGTGGTAACAACCCGATATATGTAGTTGATGGGGTTATTCTCGATGGCAGATCTGCAAGGCCTTCTGTTAACTTGACAGGTCTAGGTGCTACGCCGGATGCCAATCCTTTACTTTTCATTAATCCAAATGACATTGCATCAATCGATGTTCTTAAAGACGCTTCCGCTACTGCTATTTATGGGTCACGCGGCGCTAATGGTGTAATTGTTATTACAACAAAGAAGGGTACTTCTGGCGCATCAAAGCTAGAATTTAATGCAGGCTTTGGATTTAACGCAGGCTTCATGAAAAAGTATGAAATACTCGATGCCGGTCAGTACAGATCAGCTTTGAGTAAGTACAATGTTCCAAACGCTTCAACTCTTGATGGCGGAAAAACTGTAGATGCGCAAAAGGAAATTACACAAAATAAACTTTCTCAGAATTACTCTCTGGCTTTTAGCGGTGGAAATGAAACCGGCAAATTCCGTGGTTCATTCCTTGGGTCTGGTACGCAAGGTTTTATCAAGAACACATCGCTTGACAGATACCTTGGGAATTTCGGTGGTACTTACAAGTTTCTTGATAAAAAACTTACCCTCGATTTTGATTTGATCGCTGGTCATACAACAGAAAACCTTGGTGCTGTCACAAATAATGCAGGTTCACAAGGTAACCTAATCAGCTCAACGCTTCAGTGGAATCCAACTACTGATTTTAAAGACGGATCAGGCTATTATATATTCCCTACAAACGGTTCTGGTAACCCGCTGGCTTTGATAGATGGTATTAGCGATATTGCCAATGTTAACACATTTCTCGGTAATATTTCCGCGGCTTATAAAATTCTACCTAACCTTGAATACAAATTCCTCTATGCTATAAACCATAGCGCAGGGTATAGAAACACAAATGAATATGGCTGGCTTCAAGGTTATTCAGGTCTCTCAGGATCAGGTGTTGGAGTTATTTCGAATGCTGTACTGAGTTCTCAGACATTCACTCACACATTAAATTATAACGCCAAACTTACACAGGACTTAAGGCTTGATGCTACTGCGGGTTTTGAATACTGGAAATCAGATTATTCTAATAACTCTTTTAGCGCAACCGGGTTCAATACCAACCTTACACAGCAAACCATTCTCGATATTCCATATACAAGTATTTTGAGAAATGGTAGCGTTCAGAATCCTCCTAATACTTATGTAGATCCAACTACAGAGTTGCAATCTTATTTTGTAAGAGGTATTTTAAATTTCAAGGACAAATACTACATCACAGGAACTTTCAGGGCTGATGGTTCAAGCAAGTTCGGTGAAAACAATAAGTACGGTTATTTCCCATCTGTTGCAGGTAAATGGGTTGTAAGTAATGAAAGCTTTATGAAGGGCGGTTTGTTTTCTTCTTTAGCCTTGAGAGCTTCTTGGGGTAAAACTGGTAACCAAGAGTTTCCTGCCGGTGCAGCCCAGGAGCAATTTGGATTTACATCGTTTAACAATGCGCAGCAGATAAACGTTGCGAACCCTGACCTGAAATGGGAAACTACTACATCTTACGATTTGGGTGTTGACTTCTCTTTCATGAAAGGCAAGATATATGGTGGATTCGACTATTACAATAAAACCACTACTGATATCTTATTCCAAAGCACAGCTATTCAACCAGCCCCAGCTTCCACTTATTGGATCAATATTCCTGGCGACTTAAAAAATACAGGATTTGAATTCGCAATCGGGGCTACACTTATTGACAAGAAAGATTTCAGCTTGGATGCCACTTTTAACATTGCAAACAATAAAAACCTCCTGACTAATTTCTATGCTCCTGGAACAAAGACTCCTTTGACAATCTTAACTGGAGAGATCAGCGGTCAGGGTGTTTCTGGTACACTTTCACAGATCATCACAAACGATCAGCCTGTTAACGAATATTGGCTGAAGCCTTTTAATGGCTTTGATGAAAACGGTAACCAAAAAATTGGTGACAACCCGGCCTACGCAGGCGACCCTAACCCACACACAATTTATGGTGCAAGCGTAACCTTACGATATAAGAAACTCTCACTTGCTATTAACGGAGGTGGTGCTGGTGGTTACCTGATCTACAATAACACGCGTACAAGTGTTACTAACCTCGCTGGTATTTTACAGGGTAGAAATGTAGACCAGGCTGCATACAATTCTGAAGAAGGTGCAGGTAGCGGTGTAGGTGCTTCTGCAAGATTTTTGGAAAGCGGCAATTATTTTAAGTTGAGAAATGCTTCTCTGAATTATAACGTAGGTAACGTTGGTAAAATAAAGGGTCTTAATTTTTACGTAACTGCAAGCAACTTGTTAATTTCAACCAAGTTTACTGGATTTGATCCTGAGGTGAACGTTGATAAGGCTAGTGGCGGTTACCCTTCAAGATCAATTGAGTATATTCCTTACCCAACACCAAGAACCATCATATTAGGGCTTAGTTTTTCATTATAGACAATTTAATTAAATAAAAATTTTTATGATACGTAATAAAAAAATATCAATATATGGCGCCTTGGTTCTGGCAGCTCTTGCGAGTTGTACCAAATTGGATGAGAACCTTAAAGGCACTCTCACAAACCCTCAGGTATCAAGCGCGCTTGGAGCCAATGGTACCCAATTATTGTTGCAGGCAGCTTATACCGATCTAACGCTCTACTCGTCTGATATTGGCCAGATATTCAACTTGCAAGAGAACTCAACAGACGAATCTCTTGTTCCGACAAGAGGTGGAGACTGGGATGATAATGGCGCATGGCGGGTTATGCATAATCATACATGGAATGCTGATCTCGGTAGTATATTGAATACTTTCAATAGTTTAAACAAGCTCAATTTCGATGCTACGAACGTGCTTGCATTTAATCCAACACCAGCCCAAGCTGCACAGGCAAGGTTTTTAAGAGCACTTTCTTTGTACGAATTGCTTAACCTCTTTGGACAATATCCATTCAGAAATCCAGGTGACAATCTGTTAAATGCTCCAACTGTTAAGCACGGTGCGGAAGCAGCGCAGTTCATTATCGATGAACTGAACGCGATTTTGCCTGATTTGGGTCCCGGAGGAAATGCCCACATGACTATTGCTAATGCTGATGCTGCCAAAACGCTGTTGATGAAATGTTACCTTAATAAGGGTGCATTCATTAATCCAGCTTCCCCTACTTTCGATGCAGGTGACATGCAGCAGGTAATTTCTCTTGGTAATTCAATCATAAACAGCGGAGCCTATTCTTACATGTCTGAATACTTTGATAACTTCTCAGTTACCAATAAGAATTCAACTGAAGGCATTCTCGCTTATCCAAATACAACTGGTGTTTCTGCTGGTAACAGTGGCATAAACGACAGATGGTATGCTACTTTACATTACAATCAGTACACTCCGAATAACCCCAACGCAGGTTGGAACGGATTCTCGTCTGTGGCCGACTTCTACAACAGCTTTGGTGTAACGACGCCATTAGATGCACAACATCCTAAAGGAAGCGATACAGCAGTTGATAAAAGGTTAGGCGGCAGATTTTACCCAGGCGTTACAGATCAGAGCGGTCAAAGACCAGGCTTGATGATTGGTCAGCAGTACAATGAAAACGGTGTTGCTCTTAAAGACAGAAAAGGTAATCCCCTATCTTTTGATCCAAACATCGCTGCAAACATGATCGAAACTGGACCGAACCTTGAAGTGACTGGTATACGTGTTGAAAAATATCCTCCGGATCTGAGCACTGGTAAAGCTTCTTATAGCGGACCTTCCGGCAACTGGTTGATGATTTTCAGGTATGCTGATGTTGTTTTGATGGTTGCTGAAGCTCAAATGAGAACTGGCGATGACGCAAGTGCACTTGTTTTGATCAACGCTTTAAGAACAGCCAGAGGTGCGGCCACTGTAGCTTCAATGCCTTTGGTAAACACAGCTAATGTATCTGATCCAAAAACTTTGCTTGCTGAAAGATCAAGAGAGTTTTACTGGGAAGGTTTAAGAAGAACAGATCTTATCCGTTTCGGTATGTTCCTGAAACCTTGGGCATACAAACCTTCAGATGATCCAAAGTATCTTTTATACCCAATACCTAATCAGGCATTGGCTGCAAATCCAAATCTTACTCAAAATACAGGATATTAATTGAGTTGTTAATAAAGGAAAATTTACGCAAAGGTCATTATGCAAGTAATGACCTTTGCTTTTAAATAAACTCCGATGTGATTTTTTTGTGGAAGTCAGCCAATCTTTTCAATCATCGCCTGTTGCCACGCTCGGTTCATCGTTCTTCACTTATGGCAGCAATAAAATGTAGTTAAATTAGTCGCGGTGTTATGACAGATCGGTAAATCTGGATCATCTTGCATTTATCATGTTGCTGTTTTGTATTTGCTAAAAATGTTGATAAAGTACAAGAGTGCGACGC
>DLKC01000097.1 GCA_002478885.1 Chitinophagaceae bacterium UBA7600 | reverse complement strand
TGTGTCACTCACTTTTGCTGCATTGCTTTTATCACCAAAGGCAAAAATCAGGTTTGTTACCCTTTAAAAATGACTGCTTTAATTATGTTTAAATTTTCCCAAAGAACCTTATTAATTGTTGATCAGGCATAATTTGATTTGCGCAAATGACCCGAAACCCCCAATTTTGCCGCCACCTATGCAAGAGGTACAGCATATTTATCCTTTATTAGAAAGTCGGAAAAAGATTACGATAATCACGCATCAGAAACCTGATGGCGATGCTATGGGTGCAGCGCTTGGGCTATACCACTTTCTTGTTGCAGGCGGTCACCAGGTACAGGTTATTTCTCCAACGAATTGGGCCAGTTTTTTAAACTGGATGCCGGGATGTGAGTTTGTAATGGATTATGAAGCCTCCCGTAAAGAGGCGGAAGCCATTTTGTATGATACCGATATGTTGTTTTGTCTCGATTTCAATATCATGCACAGAACAAAAAATATGGAGAATATCCTGTACAGAATATCCTGCGTAAAAGTACTGATTGATCATCACCAGCAACCAGAAACTGAGGCGTTCGATTATGGTATTAGTGATGTAAGTAAAAGTTCTACGTGCGAAATGGTTTACGATTTCATCCATAATTCGCCAAACCGAAGCTTACTGAATAGCAATATTGCTACGTGTTTGTATACAGGAATACTCACAGACACCGGCTCATTTCGATTTCCATCGGCCACTGCAAATGTGCATGAGGTTGCAGCAGCGTTGAAAGAGACAGGGATAGACCATACGGCCATTTTTGAGAATATTTATGATAATTTTTCGGAGGGAAGGTTAAGGTTTATTGGCAACGCGTTATTAAACAGGATGGAAGTGCTGTATGAATACAATACAGCGTTGATGGCTATACCGCAAAAGGACCTAATTAAATACGAAATAAAAACCGGTGATACGGAAGGTCTCGTAAATTACTTGCTTACGATAGAAGGCATCAGGCTGGGTGCTTTGATTATTGATCGTACGGAGGAACGCAAATGGAGTTTTCGAAGCAAAGGAAATTTCGATGTGAATGTTTTTGCACGCAACCACTTCGAAGGTGGGGGGCATAAAAACGCTGCCGGCGGAAGAAGCAGCGAAAATGTGGAGCAAAATGTAAGAAGATTCAAAGAGATTATATCGCAATACAAACAACAATTACAATAACAAAATGAAAAGAATCATCGTAGCTGCAACAGCAGTTTTCGCATTGGCCGCCTGCCAGACGAGTTATGACAAAACGAAGTCGGGGCTGACCTATAAAATTTTCCCGGGCAAAGGAGGAGACTCACTTACAGCGGGAAAATTTGTAAAGTTCAATATCGCCTTTACGATTCCAGACAAAAAAGACACAGTTCTTAGCTCAACTTTCGGAAAAACACCTGGTTACATCCAGATCGATACAAGCAGGCGTGCCGAATATTCATTTATGGAAGTGATGTCTAAATGCATGGTTGGCGACAGCGCCGTAGTAGTTTTAAGCATCGATTCGTTAAAGAGTAAGGGCGCCATACAGGATTACAATGAAACCTTTGTAAAAGGTGGAACCATCATGTGCCGCTTTAAGATTATACAAACCTTTAAAACAGAGGCTGATGTTACTGCCGACTATCAAAAGGAGATGGATCTTGAAAACAAGCGATTGGATAAATCCCTTGAAGATTACATTGCGAAAAACAATATAAAAGCTATTAAGTTGAATGGCGGAGGTTATGTTGCCGTCGAAAACGCCGGAGACACCACGCTGAGACCTGATTCTACTACCACTGCATCGGTGAAGTATAAAGGGTACCTGCAAGAAAATGGTAAGGTGTTCGATACCAATTTCGACACCTCAAAAGGGCATGCAGAATTGTTGCCGGTAACCATCGGCAGAAGCAATATCATCCCTATTTGGGGCGAAGCATTGCCTTATTTAGGGAAGGGGGGTAGTGGCAAAATACTGGTTCCGGCCTATTTAGGTTATGGACCTAATGGTTCGCCTCCCGATATTCCAGGAAACGCTAATATAATTTTTGACATTCAGGTAGTGGACGTTAAACCAGCACCACCCATGCCTGTTGGCCCGGCGGGAAGAAGGGTTATGCCCGGTATAAATGACAACGAAAGATAATTCCTTCGATATAAAAATATTAGAAAGCGCTCCGGCATTCCCCGGGGCGTTTTTAGTTGAAGGCGGATTTTAAATGTGGAAAAAAAAGCCAATTAGAAAAGCTGGTGTTTATTTTCCCCTACGCTGTTGATAACTTCGATAAAAAAACTATTATTTCTTTTGCTAATTCAATGCTTTTCCCGACCTTCGCCGTCCGAAAAAAAATATAGTCATGGCTAGAGTATGTCAGGTTACAGGTAAAAAGCCGATCACAGGTAATAGTGTTTCTCACTCAAACATTAAGACTAAGCGTAGGTTTTTGCCGAATTTACAAACGAAGCGTTTTTATTTTGCAGAAGAAGATCGTTGGGTTACATTGAAAGTTTCTACTGAAGCTATCCGAACAATAAACAAAAAGGGATTAGCTGTGGTAATTGGTGAAATGAGAGCCGGCGGCGCAAAAATCTAATACTTTTAATAGTTAAATAGCTTTAAAATGGCAAAAAAAGGAAATAGAGTTCAGGTTATCCTGGAATGTACAGAGCACAAGACCAGTGGTCAGCCTGGTACCAGTCGCTACATAACAAAGAAAAACAAGAAAAATACTCCTGAGCGTCTGGAGTTGAAAAAGTATAACCCAATCTTGAAGAAGGTTACAGTACACAAAGAAATTAAATAGCGTTTACTTGTTGAGGCATATCCTTAACCTGTTGACAAAATAAAAATCATATAATTCAGAGTCATGGCAAAAGCAGCTAAAACGGCGATCAAAACCAAAGATCAGAAGGCAGCATCAGAAGCAAAAAACTGGACCAAGGTCATAAAACCTGTGCGCAGCCCTAAGACCGGCGCTTACACCTTTAAAGAAGCCATCATTCACAAAGACAAAGTGAAGGATTTTCTTGCCGGTAAGTAATGATTTTGGTGGAGAAATAAATCATAGAAAGCTGTTCCTTTGCGGGAACAGCTTTTTGTATTTTGCCCTTTCCTTTTCAATTGGCACGGATGACAATAAATTGCCGGAATTTGCCAATGCTGGTGAATAGCGTTGCCGTAGTACAAGAGTGCGACGCAACTGGGTTGATTGGAGAGCTGGGGCTGGTGCAATAATTTAAAAACTTCAAACATAAACGATGAGTTTTTTAGGAAAATTATTCGGCAGGAAGGATAAAGAAAGCCTTGATGAAGGTTTGAAGAAAACCAAGGAAGGATTTTTATCAAAGATTACCAAAGCGATTGCGGGAAAAAATACGGTCGATGAAGAAGTGCTGGACAACCTGGAAGATGCCCTCGTTGGAGCTGATGTTGGAATTGACACAACGATTGCTATTATCGGTCGTATCGAAAAAAGAGTCGCAAAGGATAAGTATATAAATACAAACGAGCTAAATGGCATATTGCAGGAAGAGATAGAGAATATACTTGTCGATGCATCGACCGATTTGCATAGGAATTTTGATATTCCGGCAGGCAAAAAGCCTTATGTGATTCTTGTTGTGGGTGTAAATGGTGTCGGAAAAACCACGACGATCGGGAAATTAGCCTACAATTACAAGCAGGCCGGCCGGTCTGTAGTACTGGGAGCAGCGGACACCTTTCGCGCAGCTGCTGTGGACCAGTTAACAATATGGAGTGAATTAGTTGGGGTACCAATTGTTAAGCAGAGTATGGGGTCAGATCCGAGCGCGGTAGCATTTGATGCCGTACAAAGCGCTGTAGCAAAAAACGCCGATGTCGTTATTATCGATACCGCCGGCAGATTACATAACAAAACACATTTGATGGATGAGTTGGGAAAAATTCATCGTGTAATAGCCAAGGTAATTCCCGATGCACCTCATGAAGTATTATTGATACTTGACGGATCAACAGGTCAAAATGCCCTCGAACAGGCAAAGCATTTTACTGCTGCCACAGATGTTACGGCTATGATTATTACCAAGCTTGATGGCACTGCAAAAGGGGGGGTGGTTTTAGCCATAGCCAATCAATTTAAAATTCCTGTAAAATATATTGGTGTCGGCGAGAAAATGACAGACTTAATTGTTTTTGATAAACATGAATTTGTCGATTCATTGTTCAGCCTGCAACAGAAATAATCCGTTGCTGATTAAATCAGTATTAAATATATCAACCCGCGTCCATTCAAAATATTTCTTCAAAATTTATTAAACGGTAAACGTCATTTACTAAACTGTATCGACGAGTAAAAAACATTTGTAAACTTTACCACGTAATTGAATTCTGTTCAATAGAGCTCACCATTTTAGCCGATTAATTTGTTGCGCTTCCATTTTGAGTACAGTTAATTACTTTATATTTAAAGTCGCTTACAGTCATCAAAAAATACAAATTTAAAAACTCCTGATTCAAATGAAAATCAACGCAAAAAACCTATTAGCCTGTGTGGTAGTTTCTACTGCATTATTTTCTTGCCAGAAAGAAAATAAAACTCCGTCTACAACTACAAGCGGTATATCTTCTGAAGTAATCAGCCAGATTCAAGCCCAGGGCTTTAGCACCGACGGTATAATTAAAGTTGATGGCGGGTACGTTGTTGAAAACGATATCTTCCTTTCTACCGAAGGTCTTACAAAAGCAATGAGTGTCGGTCCCGAACTGCGCGTTCCTGATGAAGAACAGTACCATACAACAAATCTTATCACAGCTTTGCCACGTACAATCACTATCGCCGTAACTGGCCTTGACGCAATCTGGACTGCTGCAACTGATTCAGCTGTTGCGAGGTACAATGCATTAAACCTTCGATTGAAACTACAGCGTGTTGCATCCGGTGCAGCGATAACTGTTACCGGTGCAGATTTAGGCGGTGGCGGTGTGTTGGGACAATCTTCAGGTTTTCCCGATATTAACGGCAACCCTCCGAACAAGATTACGATCAATTCTCGTCCCGGAACATTCGGCACAAACCCAAGTGTTCAATGGTTAGCAACAATCATCGCACACGAAGTTGGTCATACAATTGGCTTCCGTCACACCGATTATGCAAATCGCAACTATAGCTGCGGTTTCTCCTTCCCAAGAAATGAGGGTGATGGTGGTGTAGGCGCTATCTGGATTCCTAAAACTCCTAAAGGTCCCAAAGATCCTGGTAGCTGGATGTTGGCTTGTACAGATGGTACGAACCGTCCGTTCAATCCCAACGATATAACTGCACTGAGATATTTATACAAATAAGCTGTAACAAACAGACTGTAACTTTAAAGACCCTGCATTGCAGGGTCTTTAATTTTTATAACCACCTAGCGTTTTTTGTTAGTCAACGTAAGTACTTTATTCAACTTTAGTTGCGTCGCACACTTCAACTGCAGAATATAAATAAGCATGAAAAAATTTCATTGGAAACATTGTTATTGAAAGAATCAAAAGTATTTTTAGAAAAAAAACATATGGCATATTGGCTTGTGAAATCAGAACCATTCAAATACAGCTGGGAACAATTTGAAAAAGATAAAATCACTTTTTGGGACGGCGTTCGTAATTACGCAGCCCGAAATAACCTTAAGGCAATGAAAAAGGGTGACCAGGTATTGTTTTATCACAGCAATGAAGGACTTGAGATCGTAGGCATTGCAAAAGTTGCAAAAGAGGCTTACCAGGATCCTACAATTGACGATGATGCATGGGTTGTTGTTGATCTTAAACCATATAAACCTATTAAGCAGCCGGTTAGCCTCGGACAAATTAAAGCTGACCCAAGACTGGCAAATATGGCATTGGTTCGGCTAGGGCGGTTGAGTGTTCAGCCGGTGACAGACGAGGAATGGAAAATTATTATGGAACTCGGTAAAATGTAAAAGCGATGATATATTTTTCAACAAAAGACCCGCCAACACGGGTCTTTTTTAATTTGCTTTCTTTTAACGATGGCATTTGGTTACATTATTTAAAATGAATGTATAAATACCTGCAGGCCTGCAACTAATTATTCAACAATTAAAAACCTGCAAAATGAAATCGAACATTCTTGCTGTTACTATTTTCACGGCAATCAGTATTTCCTTACCATCCTGTGATTGGCTATTTGGTAAAAAGCATGAAGACGTAAAACCATTCGTCTTAAAAGGCAAATGGACCATTGAAAACGTCGCAGATTCAAGTTACACAGAAAGAAACAACCTTGGTCTTCTTGCACTCGCAATGGCGGCAAAAGACTCAGAAAAGCTTACCGCAGAATTTTTAAATGACAGCCTTCTTGTTGTAGATAAAGACTCAATACATTATTATTTTGACAGTTCAGCCACTGCAATTTTTGTCAAAGATGATACCAGTACTGTAAGGCTCGATATCAAATCTTACACTGATTCATCAATGCAGTTGCATGCCGCTGCTGATAGTCTTTTTTATTACCTTAAACGGAGATAACCTTTCTTTACGGTTGCTGCCATATGTAATTCACTTCTTACTGCATCTTAATTCAAAAATCAACTTTTATGAAACTTAGCATGAGCTATGCAATAAGCATAGCAGTAATAGTATTGTCTTGTAATAATGGATCGGGTTATGAACAGGCATCAAACAAAAAGGCGGCTGTTGGTCTAGAGGCCGAAACCTCCGCAGTAACAGATAAAAAAACTGCTTTAACAGGCACAGTTGATGACGAGAATGATCTCACCAATGCAGATACTGTAGCAAACCCGGCGACACCTTCAAGCGATGTATTTCAATCCGGATCGCCGGCTCTCACTGACTGGGACAAGAAAATAATCAAAACGGCCAACATAACATTGGAACTTAAGGATTATAGCACTTATAATGCATCCTTACATGCACGGGCAAAGGTATTCGGAGCATATGTTGCCCAGGAAAATCAAACTGAAACAGATGACCGTATCACAAACGTTGTAAGTATAAAAGTGCCGGTAGATAAGTTTGATGAGCTGGTAAACTCTTTTGCCGGAGAAAACACAAAACTGGTGGAAAAAAATATAGCCACTGAAGATGTGACCGGGGAAGTCGTTGATACGCGTGCAAGGCTGGCGGCAAAAAAACAGGTTCGTGATCGCTATCTCGAGTTATTGAAACAAGCAAAAAATATGAACGAAATACTCCAGGTTCAGTCGGAAATAAATACAATACAAGAAGATATTGAAAGCGCATCCGGGAGAGTAAATTATCTTGTTCACGCTTCAGCCTACAGCACAATTAACCTTACTTACTATCAGTTCAAAAATGGCGTCACTCAAAAAGATATTGAACCCAGTTTCTTTACCAGCCTCGCCAAGGCCTTTGGCAGGGGATTAACTTTTATAAGTGATTTTATTTTGTTTATTGTTTCCATATGGCCTTTGGTGATTGCCATCTTTATTGCTTTATTTTACTTCAAACGGTTGAAACTTAAAAAGGCATGACGACAATTTCTGCCGCACAGGTTGACACGATCAATGGCAATAAGGTTCTATTGGGCGTTATAACCTTTTTATATTTGAAAAGAAAAGAGTTTAGCATATGCATAAAAAGAAATTGGTTGTTTTAACTGGTGCCGGAATCAGTGCGGAAAGCGGTTTGAAAACATTTCGCGATAGCGAGGGATTATGGGAAGGGTATAACATTGAAGATGTTGCCACGCCGCGTGCCTGGCGAAAAAATCCCCAGCTTGTTTTAGACTTTTATAATTACCGGAGAAATGACGTTGCGAAATCGACACCCAATGAAGCACATCGGGGGCTGGCTAGATTGCAGGATAGCTTTGATGTAACAATTATTACGCAAAATATCGACGATCTGCATGAGAGGGCAGGAGCCACACACGTATTGCATCTTCACGGTGAGATATTTAAGATGCGAAGTGAAACAAATGAGTCACTGGTTTATGCTATCAAACACGACATTAAAATCGGCGATAGGGCAGAAGACGGTGCCCAGCTTCGGCCACATATAGTTTGGTTTGAAGAACCTGTTCCGGAAATCGAACACGCGATAAGTATTGTTAGAACTGCTGATATATTCGTTGTTGTTGGAACTTCCCTGCTGGTTTATCCGGCAGCCGGTCTCTTAAACTATGCAGCATGGGAAATTCCCAAATTCATTATCGACAAACGTATTCCTTATACATCGTCAGTACATAATATGACGACGATTGAAAAAACTGCGACTGAAGGTGTGAAGGAATTGACCGGTATACTAAACGAGTACAAATAATTATTTGAAAAGTCAGCGATACAACCTGCTTTTTTACTGCTCGCCGCCGTTTGGTCCGTAGAAGATTACCCATGTGGCAAAATCGTCGCTGAAATTTTCAAACCGATGCTCCATGCCGGCGGGCACAAATAACACGTCGCCCTGTGTAACGCTTACCTGTTCGCCGTTGCGAAAAAAGTATCCCGAGCCGCTGGCTATAACATAAAGCTCATCCTGTTTATGCGGGGTTTGCCGATCGACTTTGTCAGGAGCATAATACTCAACACTCATGCTGCCATTTTGCATGATGAGCGTAAACTGTTGCTGCTTTTCCCGGGCCAATTGCGTAATTGCCCCTGCCAGTGAAAAATGAAATTTTTCCATTGTTTCGATTATTTTATTATCTCAAAATGCCGAGCCTTTGCTGATTGGTGAACAAGGCGTTGCAGTATGCGACGCAAGCAAAGCTGAACATTGATATATAGCCCGGTTAAAAAAATGCCTTTTATAATTCTGTTTCGTTGAAGATAATATTGTGTGTTTGCAATTCTGTAAGCACCGGGTCATAAATGGAAGGGATTACCGGGATGTGCAAACCTGTTTCATTTATTTTTCCTAGCAGAATTAGTTTGGCGGCAATGCCCAGCGGCAGGCCAACGGTTTTAGCCATCGCTGTGTGAACGCTGTCTTCACCCTTTACAATAAGGCTACTGCAAATGCTTGATTTGGTTTTATTTATTTCGAACTCTACTTCGTGAAGCATCACAATCATGTCTTTGTCACCAGGCTTTAAAGCCAGTTTACGTTCAAGAATAAATTGCAAAATATCGGCCGCACTGCAAAGGCCTCTGTTTATAAGCGTTTCATCGTCGAGGCCCAGGAAAAATAATTGCTTCATACTAAGATTCGCCTCGTGCATTTGGTAAGCAACAGATTCTGCGGCTTTATCTTTCACGTCGTCTACCGCAATAGTCGTCAGGCTTCCTTTTTCATCTATCAGCATTATCTCCTCTTCGGTATCTGCACCTTCATCCATAGCTTCTTCCTCTGCATCCATTAGGTTCTTTAGTTTCTCCATCATGTCCTTTGCATAGTTCAGCCTGGAAGTAAGCATATTGTTCAGCCATTCTCCAAACCTGTTGCGATCGAAATGCATTTTAAAAAAGGCCGACACAGACAGCCCATCGGTTTCGTAAATTTTCTCTTCATCAGTGAGTTTAAGATCAATAATATTTTTCCATCCAAAGCTAAAATCAGGGTGCCTTAAAGTCGTTCTTACAAATGTGCTTGCGCTGTCAAGTTGGTAGAGCTGTATATAACCAAGCGAATCGCGATTAGGATAATAAGCGTAAAGTGTATCGCCCGGCACTTCCACCAGTTTCTTGGCGTTAAAGAGTTGCTCATAAGGTAAATGCACTACCTTATTGTTTTCTTTGTAAACAGCTCCGGCTTTTCCCGCGAGTATGATGTTGCGTGGATTCCAACTGATTTTATAGTGCCAGGGGTTATCGTCGCTTTCAGGTGCAACTAGTCCGCCACAGTGCGACTTAAAAGATGTGATTGTACCGCCGGCAGACCTAACCCGGTCGAACAGTTGCATGGCACTCATGTGATCGATTCCCGGGTCAAGACCCATCTCACATAAAAACAGGAGGCCGTTATTTTTTATGTCCGGTTCAAGTTGTTTTATTTTTTCATCAACGTACGATGCTGTTAGCAAATGTTTTTTCAGCGCTATACAATCCACCGCAATTTTATAATGCAGGTGTGGCGGCATCATTGAAATAACGATGTCTGCATCCGCGATCAGGTTTTGCCTTTCCCGTTCATTTTCTATATTAACCTGGGCCGCCCTGGCATAGTCGTGATCACCGACCTTCGATTGCGCCGCTTCAAGATTACTGTCCGCGACCGTAACAAACCAGGAAAATTCAATGGATATTTTTTTGAGATAGTCTATTAGCACAGTTGCAGATTTTCCCGCACCAAATAGGAGAATACGTTTATGTTCATTCATAAAACCACCGGTAATTTATTTGGGGACCCATCATCGGTGGCAATGGCAGCAGTAGTTGCGTCGCACACTTGTACTGTTGGTTCTTTACGCATCTTATAAAACAGCCCACGCGATGCATTGGTCCGGTAAATTATTTAAACACAATTACCAGGCGAAGTTAAAAGGAGTGGCGTAAATGCAACTGACTTTTTAGTCCGCAATAAGGTATAAATTGTTTTGCTCAGAACTGATCATGGATACCCTGGAGGTAATTTTCGAGGCGTTTGCATCTTCAGGGGCCTTTACCGAAACTGATTGGCCTGGATTAATATTTCGCACATAGATTGTTTCGCCTTTCTTAAATTTTCCTGCAGCATCGTAGTATTGAAGATCGATCATCACCATCTCGAGTGCAACATCGCTGATATTTTCTACCCGGTAGCTTGCCCCTGGCGAAGAGCTACCCAGGCTTCTCAGCATTATGTAACTATCAATATTTTTTTCTGTCTTTTCCGGCGCCGGAATAGTAATGTCATCCCGTTTTTTAATCACCACACCACTCCCGGCAACTACTTCTTTTTTAATAACGCCTTGTTTTGCAGGAGCGGCAATTGATTTGTTTTGCTTAACGGTGTTTGTGTTTGCATATGGGGTTAATTTGCTGTTTGCATTTGCCTTCACGTACGACGCCTTAGTACCCGGTTTAGTTTTTTGGGCAGTTGAAGCAGGTTTTTTCTCTGCTGTAGGAACAATGATGACTGCGCCAGCATCGTTCTTCTCTGTTTTTTCACCTGTTGTGTTTGTATTGTCGGCAGCATTTATCTCTTCGACGGGCCTGCTAACTATTGATTGGGTGGAGTTTTTTTCCAATAAATGCGCTTTGGTCTCTTCATCACCTGTCCATTGAATGCCTAACCAGATGCCAATGGCAAGTACACACAGGGAAATTACTCCTATGCTTATATAGCCTTTGTATTGTTTAAATTCCCAGCCAGCTTTTTTACCATTCAAAACTTTCTCGATATAGAGTTGCTTTACATCGTCGAGAGATTGCGAAAACTTGGTTTCAATTTCAACTTCTGGTTCACTCAATGTTTGTGGTACAGATTTGAATTTCAGTTTTTGTACAGCTTTTTTTTCCTCTTCCCAATCAAGCCACATGTTCTCCCATTCGGGTTTAGCCTTGGACGACTGAGCTTTGGCAACCTTTGTTTCTTTGTTTAACAATTCAATGGTCGTTGGCTGCGATGAGGCTTTGATCTCTTCCGGTAAAATTGGATTAATCATTTCAATCCTGGTGCTGTCCGCTTTAATCCTTATTCGTGGTTTCTCTTTGGCTAAAATTGAAGGTTTAGGGGTTACTGCTACGGTAATATATTGATCTGCCGGCAATTTGGATTGCATCGCAGGTTTGTTTTTCTTATAAAACCGATCAAACGGTTGTTCTTCAACCTGCGGTGCATAATTTTTAAAATCAGCTATTTCACTTGGGTATCTCCATGCTGCACTTTTACCTTCTTCCCATATTAGATCATAGGGTTTAAAGCCATTGCTAATAAGATCGTCAGAGCTGAATGGTCCGCTTTCTTTGTTGTTTCTGAGAAGTCTGTAGTATTTCATAAAGCTGCGTTGAAATTTGATTAATGCACATCCTATTCCTTTTATTGCAAATGACATGCTAAAAATTGCTGTATCTCAGTTATTATTCCTTTTTTTTGCCCTCCGTTTGTTGTTTTCTGCGGTGGTAATTTTTATGGCTGAATGCTCGTTAACAGTTGTGGATAAAAGAGCCTAAAAAAGCTATTATTTTTGCCATTGTTGCCTTTCAAAAAGTTAGATTTGCAATCCTTCAAATAAAATAGTTTCAGCATTTATAAACAGGTATGGAAGAAAATTTATTACCAGAGGAAACAGCCGATAACGATAGGATCATTCAAGTGAATATTGAAGAGCAAATGAAGACTGCTTACATCGACTATTCCATGTCGGTTATTGTAGGAAGAGCTTTGCCGGATGTGAGAGATGGGTTTAAGCCGGTTCACAGGAGGGTGCTTTATGCCATGAATGAGCTGGGCAATAACAGCAATAAGGCCTATAAAAAATCTGCGCGTATTGTTGGGGAGGTCATGGGTAAGTTTCACCCTCATGGGGACAGTGCTATTTACGACACAATCGTCAGGATGGCCCAGGAATGGACGCTAAGATATATGCTTGTTGATGGTCAGGGTAATTTTGGTAACCAGGATGGTGACCCGCCTGCGGCTATGAGGTATACCGAAGTCCGGCTTCAGAAGTTTGCAGAAGCGATGCTCGAAGACATCGAAAAAGATACAGTTGACTTTCAATTAAACTTTGATGATTCGCTAAAGGAACCAACGGTATTGCCCAGTAGAATTCCGCAGCTTTTAGTGAATGGCAGCAGCGGTATTGCTGTAGGTATGGCTACCAACATGATGCCCCATAACCTTAGCGAGGTAATAGATGGTTGCATGGCCTTTATCGAAGACAAGGAAATTACCGTTGAAGAACTAACGAAGTATGTAAAAGCCCCTGACTTCCCTACTGGTGGTGTTATTTATGGAATGGAAGGTGTGAAGCAGGGATTGTTAACAGGACGCGGCAGAGTGGTGTTAAGGGGGAAATGCCACGTTGATACAAAAGCCAGTGGGAGAGAACAAATTGTGATCACCGAAGTACCGTACCAGGTTAATCGTGATCTTCTTACAGACAAAATCGGGCAGCTTGTAAACGATAAAACTATTGAAGGCATTGCCCATGTCAATAATGAAAGTAATAAGAGGGAAGGTACCCGTATAGTTGTTGACCTTAAACGGGATGCGGTTGCTTCCGTGGTGATTAACCAGATTTTTAAATATACGGAGCTTCAGACAAGTTATGGTGTCAATAATGTAGCCCTTGTAAAAGGTAGACCAAGGATATTAAATATCAGGGACCTGATTGCTGAATTCATTGAATTCAGAATGGATGTCGTGATTAGAAGGGCGCAATTCGATCTAAAGAAGGCCCAGGAAAGAGCTCACTTATTGCAAGGTTATCTGATAGCCCTTGATCACCTCGATGAAGTAATTCAAATGATACGCAATTCAGCAACTCCGGAAATAGCCAAGGATAACCTGGTAAATGCCGGCTGGGGAATTGATGATATCCAGGCAAAGGCAATTCTTGAGCTGAGGCTACAGCGTCTCACCGGTATGGAACGCGATAAGATCAAGTTGGAGTATGACGAATTAATGATCCTTATCGCCGGCCTTCAGGAACTGCTTCAAAGCGAATCGTTACGTTATGAATTGATAAAAAAGGAGCTGGCCGAAATAAAGGACAAATTTGGAGATGCCCGCAAAACAGAAATTCAATATCTCGCAGACGAAATGCGAATAGAGGATTTAATTGAAAAAGAGGATGTTATAATTACTATATCGCATTTAGGTTATATTAAAAGGACTTCCTCTTCAGAGTACCGGCAACAAAGGAGAGGTGGAAGAGGTGCAATTGGAAGCAAAACCAGAGAGGAAGATTATGTGGAACATCTTTTTGTAGCCTCCACTCATGACACCATGATGTTTTTCACAGAAAAAGGACGTTGCTACTGGTTAAAAGTTTACGAGATCCCCGAAGGTGAGAAGCAGAGTAAGGGACGTGCTATACAAAACCTGATACAATTGCCTCCCGACGATAAGGTGTGCGCCATCATAGATGTCAAAAACCTTGAAGATAAGGAGTTTATAAACAGTCACTTCATTATTTTATGCACTAAAAAAGGCGTAATTAAGAAAACACTTCTCGAAGAATTTAGCCGGCCTCGGGCAAATGGTGTGAATGCAATAACAATTATAGAAGGCGATGAATTACTGGAAGCTAAAATGACCGATGGTAATTCTGAAATTATGATGGCTGTAAGAAGCGGTAGAGCAATACGTTTTCCCGAAGACAAGGTAAGAGCCACGGGTAGAGGTGCCATCGGAGTGAATGGTATCGAAGTTGATGATGAATCTGATGAAGTGATTGGCATGATATGTGTCAATAAGGTCGATGCCGAAAAAACTGTTTTAGTTGTTAGTGAAAAAGGATTTGGAAAACGCACGCTTATTGACGAATACAGGATTACAAATCGCGGTGGAAAAGGGGTTAAGACGATTAACGTTACTGAGAAAACGGGAAAACTGGTAGGAATCGCCGATGTCAGTGAAAAAGAGGATTTGATAATCACCTGCAAATCAGGAATAACGCTAAGAACGGCTATTGCAAATATTAAAGAGGCCGGGCGTGCAACGCAGGGGGTAATCCTCATCAGGCTCGACGAAGGCGACGAAATTGCGGCTATATCCAAAATTGATGAAGCAGACCCGGAGATAAAAGATGATGGCGAAAATCCATCGGTTGAAGGCGCAGACAATGACAATCAATCTTAAGTTAAAAACAACCATCAATAAAATACAGATTATGAAAAAGGTGTATTTATCGCTTTTGCTTGCGACGTTCTTTTTTACTTCCTTCAGTCAGAATTACACCCCTGTAACGCTTAATTACACAACAGGGAAGTTCGAAGATGCTAAAAAAGACATTGATAAATTAGCTGCCGACCCGAAAGCCATGGATAAAGCGGAAACTTACTTGTGGAAATTAAATGTCTACAGCGAGCTTTTCGGCGATGCCACATTAAGAGCCAAATATCCTGATGCAGGCAAAGACGCCATGGCTGCATTGCTGAAATATACAGAAAAAGATCCTGGTCTGGCTAAATTAAAAGAGTATGGATTGAGACCTATTATTTTGCTTTACAGCGAGACTTTTAATATGGGCCGTGATTACTTTCAAAACAAAGATTGGGCAAATGCTTACAACAGCCTCAACATGTGCCAGGATGTAAGCGAATTTATTGGAAAGAATTCGTTGAACTCAAATGGTAAATATACAATCGACACTACGGTGGTGCTGTATACCGCTTATGCTGCCCAGAACGCGGGAAAGATTGATGAAGCTAACAAACGCTATAAATCGTTGGCTGATTGGAAAATAAATGACAAGGAATATGAAGACATCTATAAATATATCCTTGATTATGATACTAAACGCAAAGACGAAGCAAGTTTCAAAAAGTACCTTTCAATAGCAAAGGAAGTTTACCCTGCAGATATGGCTGTTTGGAGCCAGTTTGAAATGAACTATATGAGTTCTAATACTGGTATTGCTGATATTCTGGGAAAATACAAGGCTGCTGATGCCGGCGGTAAAATGACAGAAGATGATTATATTTCTTATGCCGAGACCTTTGCAACCCCAACGAAAGACCAGCTTAGTTCGCTTGATAGCGTTCAGCAGTCTAATGTTAAATTAGCTGCTGCTGACGCTTTTGCAAAAGCATATAACCTAAACAACAAAAATGGTATTTATGCATTTAACGCCGGAGTGCTCTATTACGCTTTGTTTGGCGTGCTGGACGACAGGTATTACAATTTGAGAGGTGAGTCCGCTGATTTGAAGAAGCAAAGAGACGATGTTACCCGGCAACAGCAGGAGATGAGTTCAAAATCAATCGAATGGTTGGAGAAAGGGTATAACACTCTAAAAGCTAAAGAACCAAGGGAAAAAAATGAAAACGCCAGTCTCGGAAGATCTGTTGATTATCTCGCCAACCTTTACATGTGGAAAAGAGATAAAAGCCGGGGAGTAAATCCAAAAGATTATGATGCCTTCGATGCAAAGTATAAGATTTATGATAGCGAACACGACAAGTACAAAAATCAATAATTAACTTGCCATATAAAGTAGTAAAAGTTATCACTAAAAAGCCTTGCAGAAATGCGAGGCTTTTTAGTTGGCCCACCAATCGTTAAATTGAAGGGAGCCAGGCCAGGCTTAAGGAATACGTCAGCATCAGTTTATAATTTTTCTGTGCGTTGGTTTTTTTCCTTCCTGCTCCGTGTCTGCTTAACATAATTGTTTCTTATATGTGTTTTTTTATGCCTTCGGGCTTGTAATTGCGATTTTTTACGCCTACCTTAGTAACAGTGAAGTGAAAAATCGCAATTACAAGCCCGCCATCCTGCGTGTCTCACGCAGACACTAAAGAGCAATAAAAAAATTCATATAAGACAATATTATGTCTAAGGCAGGGTTCGCGGTGCGAAATGGCTATGTTGTTTTAAAGCCATTTCAGCACGGAGGGGAGAAAGTGTATTTATTTTTTCTTGTGGCGCGGAGCGTGTATTTACCTATCAAAATGCGTTAAGCATTTTTCTAATCTCGCAATAACTTACCTAATGGATATTGGAACCCTTGAAACCGTTTTTCTATTTTTCTACGATAACAGAACTGAATATCACTACTTCGGAAAAATAAAAGAGAAGATTACTGGAATAAAATTAACCGATTTAGAACTACAAGCGGTTATTCAAAAACTGGTTAAAGATGGATATTTGATAGAAGAGGAGCATATTAAGACAAAAAACGTAACACCACTTTTTGGGAAAGGGACAATACATGAACAGCATAAGTCTTGGGGATGGTTTATTT
The DNA here is from genome assembly GCA_002478885.1 of Chitinophagaceae bacterium UBA7600. Classification (GTDB taxonomy): domain Bacteria; phylum Bacteroidota; class Bacteroidia; order Chitinophagales; family Chitinophagaceae; genus DLKC01. The sequence goes on along the minus strand of DLKC01000097.1, from coordinate 108,851 downwards.
CGTATGATGGCATTTTCCTAATTGACACATTGCCAAATGACTTCACAAGAAAGCCGTATATTTATTTGAACAAAATAGAAAAGAAAAAAAAGAGAAGAGAATTTATTGAAGGTTGGCCAAAGAGAAATTGGTGGTTGGTATCTATTGTTACTTTATTTGTTGGATGGTTTTCTGATATAGGGAAAGAATCGTTCCTCCGAATATTATCGCCAAGCACCACCCAATCAACACAAGCCACTCCAGCATTAACTGATACCGTTCAGAACCATATTCAGGAAATAGATTCGATACCCAAGAAAAAAAATTAGCCATAAACAAAATAGTTTATGACAAACGCCGAAGGTCTACGGATTTTACATTCTACTTAATCTAATACTCGAGTGCGCGTGGGGAAGAAAAAATAATACACTTTCCGTAGTCTGCTTAACATAATATTAATTATGAGAATGTATATATAGGGAGAATTTGCGGTGATTTAGATTTAATGTTTTGGTTACCAACGTTCAATCCTTTCCCGCGGACTTCGTCGCGTCGCTCACTTATACGGCTGGTTCGCTGTTCAACAGCGCTGTCGAGTAAAGTTGTGCTGTACAAGAGTGCGACGCAAGTAAAGCCGGTTCAAATGCTGCAGCCGGGCAAAAAAAAGAATAATCAATGCTGATAATATTATCTTGCGATTGAATGATTGAAGTTGAAAAAATAACGCTCACACAATTCCGCAACTACGGTTATAGCGAGTTTTCATTCACCCAAAAGATCGTATGCTTTTGCGGGCTAAACGGTTCGGGTAAAACAAACCTGCTTGATGCTATTCACTACCTCTGTTTTTCTAAGAGCTATTTTTCAAAACCCGATGCGCAGAGCAGTCATAAAAATTTAAAAGGCTTTCGGATCGAAGGATCAATTCGAAAGGATGCACAACTGCAAAAAGTCGTTTGCGTGTTGCGTGAAACGAACCGGAAAGAACTGTCACTGGATGATGAACCCTACAAAAAGTTTTCTGCTCATATTGGTAAATTCCCCTGTGTTTTTGTTGCCCCGGACGACATAGAGGTAATTACCGGGGGCAGCGAGCTACGGCGGAATTTTATAGATACGATTATTTCACAGTTTAATCCTTTCTATCTCCAATCGCTGATTAATTACAAAAAAATCCTGGAAGAAAGAAACGGCCTGCTTAAAACTGCGGCTGAGAAGAGATATATTGATCATACGTTACTCGACATTCTCGATGCCCAATTAGTAAAGAATGGGGAGGCTGTTTATGTGGAAAGAAAACTCTTTTTAGAAGACTTTATTCCGCTAGTAATAGCTGAATATGAGAATATTGCGAAGGATGATGATAATATTAAATTAAATTATTATAGTCAGCTTAATAATAATCCTTTTCCGGCTCTTTTGGCTGAATCCAGGCAGAAAGATTTATATTCAGAAAGAACCAACTGCGGTATTCACAAAGACGACCTTGAATTGTTTATGGGGGAAAATCCATTGAAAAGTATGGCTTCCCAGGGACAGCGCAAAAGCATTTTATTTGCTCTTAAGCTGGCTGAATATGAGGTTATACAAAAGAAAAAGCGATTTGCACCTCTCCTGCTGCTTGATGATGTTTTTGAGAAGCTCGATGCAGATAGAATGAAAAACCTCTTAAATAAGGTCTGCATAGAGAATAACGGGCAGGTTTTTATTACAGATACCCATTTTAGCCGGCTAAACGAAGCACTCGTACAGATAAATGCAAAGTTTCAGATTATTGAATTAACAGGCCCGAAAACAAACGAATGAGATTGACGTTCCCCCGAATACTGGTACATATCCTTGGGTGCCTGATATTTCTCGCGCTACCGGTGCTTTTTGCTCCCGGCCATTCCGATTTAATGTCAGTTATTAGAGTCGAGCCGACACAACGGGACCTCATTACAAATTTGCTGATTACCGCCTTTTTCTATGTGAATTATTTTTTACTGATTCCCAGGCTCTATTTTCCGAAAAAGTATTTTCTTTTCTTTGCTATTGCATCCTTGTATTTTCTGCTGATTGCAGTTATACCCGCCGCGCTGATACCGCATAGGCAATATGGAATAGACCGAGAGATGCACGCGCCTGGTCCGCCGGGAAATAGTAAACCAGGAGGGCATTCTGTTGAAATGCCGCCGTCAAATGAAAGCAAGAGCAAACTACCACCCCCTGAACCGGATGGTAATACGCCCTTTGAAATTGTTCATCGATTTATACTCTTTATTGCTATACTATTCTTTTCATTGGTGCTGAGTATCAATAACCGGTGGAAACAGGCAGAAAAAGAAAAAATAAATGCCGAATTATCCTACCTCAAGGCGCAAATAAACCCCCACTTTCTGTTTAACACATTAAACAGCATTTATTCCCTGGCCATAGAAAAATCAGATCGTACAGCCACGGCAGTTGTTAAATTATCGGACATGATGCGCTACGTGCTCACCGAATCGGGTGAAGCTTTCACCGCCCTGGAAAAAGAGATAACATACATTTCCAATTTTATTGAACTGCAAAGAATACGATTTGGCGACTCCATTCGTTTAAACTACTCGGTTGAAGGAAATGTAAAAGGAAAGGCAATTGCACCCCTGCTACTTATCTCATTTATTGAAAATGCTTTTAAACACGGGGTCAATGCGGCGGAGGATTCCTGTATCAACATTACTATTGAAGTAAGCGAAAGAAACCTGGCAATGCAGGTCGGGAACAATATTGTCGCAGTCCGTCAAAACAATGTGGAAGAAGCCAACGGCCTTGGTTTACAGAATACAAAAAATCGCTTACAACTGCTGTACCCTGGAAAACATAGCCTGGAAATAAAACAAACCCGGCTTACCTATACTGTTTCCCTTAGTATTGAATTAATATGATCAGAGCAATAGCCATCGATGACGAAATACCTGCACTAAAACTGGTTGAAAATTTCTGTGCACGTTCTTCGGAAATTCTTCTCCAACAAACATTCAATAAACCAACAGAGGCGATTACTTACCTAAAATTAAATAAGGTGGACCTGTTGTTTCTTGACGTCAATATGCCTTCAATCTCAGGTATCGACCTTTATAAAACACTCCCGCACAAAACAATGTTGATCTTTACAACAGCATACAGTGAGTTTGCGGTGGAAGGCTTTAATCTTAGTGCGGTAGACTATCTCTTAAAGCCTTTTAGTTATGAACGATTCGAACAGGCAGTTGCAAAAGCAACGGAATATTACCAATACGCTAACACCAAACAACAATTGCCCGAACAATTCATTTTTATCCGGGCTGATTACAGTCTTATCAAAATAAATCTGGCCGATATTCTTTTTATAGAAAGCCTCGATGATTACCTCAGGATTCGCCTGGTAAATCAAAAGCCAATTGTAGCAAGGATAACAATGAAGGCAATGATGAAACAGCTGCCGGAAAAAGACTTTATGCGGGTACACCGGTCTTACATTGTCCCATTCAGACATATACAAAATGTGCGTAACAAGACTATTTTTATCGCAGGTGAAGAAGTTCCTGTCGGCAGCAGTTACGAGGAAAATTTCCTAAAGACCTTTAACAGATGAGTTAATGACCTCCAAAAAAAATCACTTTACCTCAATCATTTTTTACACTCCGTTTTATAGATAATTTTTGATGTGTGAACAAATAACCGACAATTCATCACAACAAAAATTGCAACATGGAACGTAAAGTTTTTTTAAAGAACAGCCTGGGAATGATAGGCATCAGTGGCGCCCTATTGGCAGCCTGTAAAAAAGAGGCAGCCGGAACTGCTGATACTACCACGAACACCAACAGCACCGGATCTTGCGTGGTTTCGCCAACCGAAACAGAAGGTCCGTTTCCTTATCCCTCAGGTGAAGCCAATAACCCCTTGCAACGTATCGATGTTACAGAAGGGCAAACAGGCTTGCCACTTTCCTTAACAATAACAGTGGTTGATACAAACAACAATTGTGCGCTTGTCTCCAACGCAAGGGTCGACATATGGCATTGTAATAAAGACGGCTATTATTCTGGTTACGGTGGGCAACCCGGTATTTTGGGTACACAAAACTATACCGGCAAAACCTGGCTCCGTGGATACCAGCTAACAGGTACCGGCGGCCAGGTGGCATTTACCACTATTTATCCAGGGTGGTATTCAGGAAGGGCCACACATATACACGCCGAAGTCTTTGTAAACAACGTAATGAAGAAAACCACTCAAATGGCTTTTCCCGAACCAATCTCGAATGCAGTACACCTTACCTCACTGTATGCTGCACATGGAATTAACACAACTACAAACGCTGCTGATGGCATTTTCGGTGGGTCTGCATCAGACCTTGCAGCAGAAATGCTGACACTCAACGGTGATACTAACACAGGCTATAGTGGGTCAATTACAATAGGCCTCTCACTTTAAATTATTTTAGTCGAAAAATTGTGTTGCCCGTTTTTTCATCATCAGTCTTTAACATACACAATATGCAAAAAGCACTTATTAAACTGATCTATCGGCATATCATAAACAGCAATGCTTCCTCCGGTATCGAAAAGCTGGTATTCGATGCATCATATTCGGAGTTTCTCTTGAAATCTCAGGCATACAACAAAGACCTTCGATTTCAGCGGTTCTTACAAATGAAAGATGCAGACGGAAGGGCCAATTCCCTCCACTATAAAACAAGCTTTGCGGTAATCCATATCATAGAAGACTTCCATAACAAAATACCATTTTTGCAAAACACGTTGGGAGGTAATATTGCCTTTGACAACTTTCATTTTGAGCTTGTTGAATCAAGCATCAGCGACAAATCGGTGCATCAACTCGCTATTAACTTTATCACAGGTGATCTTACCCTTATAGAAGTAATGGGAGACTATCTGCTCTTGTCTGAGGGCGATAAAAGAATCTTAACCACCGGCAATGCAATAGAAACGTTTATGCTTAAAATGCAAGCCGGCCTTTCGATAATGAGTTACGCTGGAATACCTGCTTCAAGCTTTGCTGCAAACTGATCCGCAGTACAAGAGTGCGACGCAACAAAAGTTTCATGACAGGTTGCAGCCGGGTTCATAAAGCCTTTTTTTGTTCTGTTTGCCGGATATCTGTTCGCCGCAATTCCAGCAAATTAAGTGCGTTGGCGTTAAAGCCTGTAACGTTGTTTTGAACGAGGTGAATTACTTCATCATAGAAAAGCGGAACAACCGGTGCATCGTTAATCACAAGCTGGTCCATCTGCCTGTACAACGCAAAACGAAGAGAATCGTTGGTTTCTCTCATGGCCTTTTCGTACAGGTCATCAAACGCAGGGTTTTTGTATCGCGTATAATTTGGAGGCGCGGGATTCTTGCTGTAAAACATGGCCATATAGTTTTCTGCGTCCGGGTAATCAGCGATCCAACTTCCCCGGAAAAACATGGCCTGTCCCTTCGCCGTTTGTTGCAACAGTAAACTTTTTTGAATAACCTCGACCTGTATTTTAAGCCCCACATCTTGCACCTGCTTTGCAACAAAGCTCGCAATGTCTGCATAGATTGGTATCGTAAGCAAAGTAATACCCTGGATATCGGGCCCATTGTTTATGCCTGCCTGCCTGAGCAAGAGCCTGGCGGTGTCTGGGTTGTAATAATAACCTTTCACCATTTCTGCATTTCTTGATGGTAGTCCAAGCGGCGCCATACCCGCCTTGGCCGCCGTGCCAATGGAATTGCGCATATACATCATCAACTGATCGCGATCAATGGCATAGTTGATCGCTTGCCTCACTGATTTTAATTTTAGTGGCGACTGTTGTAAAAGCGGGTTACGCTCATCAACCATTATCCCAAAATATTCCGTATTCAGGTAAGCATGTTTTTGCAATACGACCTTGCCTTGCCAATCACTTCGTAAGTCTCCCTTTTTTGTTAACAGTTCGTCTTTAAATGAAGGGTCTATATCGTTAATAAAACTTAACCTCCCCTGCCTGAATTCTAAAAATTCCGTAGCCTTGTTATTATAGAAACTAATGCTTACCGCATCAAGAAATGGAAGCTGTTTTCCTGTGGTATCATACTCCCAGTAATGACCATTTTTTTCGAGCACCATAGCCTGGCCCTCGTCCCAGAATTTCAGTTGAAATGGCCCCGTGCCACAGGGGTGGCTGCGAAAGTCTTTCCCGTATTGCTCCACCGATTCATGGGCGATAATACTGCAGTATTGCATGCTTAATATACCAAGTATCGGTTGAAACGGGCGAATAAGTTTCAATTGAAATGTCGAATCGTTCAACGCGGTAAATCCATGCAGCGAATCAACGCGGTTATTAAATATCCACGCACCACTGCTTGCCGTTGCGGGGTTAACGATCCTCCTCAAACTATATACAACGTCAGATGCAGCCAGCTTACGCCCTTTACCATTGGCAAACACAATATTGTCCTGGAAATAAATATCCGTTCTCAGGTGAAACGTATACACAGTGCGGTCTTCACTTATGTCCCAACTCCTGGCGAGTGAGGGCACAATGTTCGTATTGCTGTCAATTTCAACCAGCGTATTGTATAACTGGTGCACTACCCACATAATACTTTGATTTTTGGCAAATGCAGGATCGAGCGACGCCACGCCGGATGTTTCGTTGTAGTAAAATACTTTTTTACCAATATCAGCACGATGGCTGCAGGAAACAAACTGCAGTATGCAACAAAACACAAGAACAATTTTTATGAGCCCGGCTACAGTAAATGCATGATGCTTTCGTTGCGTCGCACACTTGTGCTGCATCAGTTGCATGAACTTAAAACTACCGGAGCCATTCATAAAATATTGCCGCCTGTTTGTTTACGTCGCCATCGAATATCCTATTTTTATTGCATGAAGAAAATTATCCTTTCCTGCATCACTGCATGCCTTTGTTTTGCACAGTCGCAGGCGCAACTGCTCAATGCCAAAGAAACATTTACACATACAGATACGTTGAGAGGTTCCTTAAACCCGGAAAGAACATGGTGGGATGTTGTGCGCTACGACATAACCGTTAAACCTGATTTTGACAGCAAAACCATTGCCGGTGCCGTTACCATTTTTTATAACAGCACGGCAACAGGTAATAAAACAATGCAGATCGATCTGCAGGAACCTATGATCATCGACAGCATCATTCAACAAAATAAGAAAGTTGAGTTCAAAAAGATCGATGTGAACGCCTGGCATGTTATGGTTAAGAATCAATCAGCAACAACAGGTGCAGCAGACGGCTTTGCGAAAAAACCTTCACTAACGGTTTTCTACCATGGTAAACCACGGGAAGCTGTCCGCCCACCTTGGGATGGTGGTTGGATCTGGAAAAAAGATGCCCAAGGCCGCCCCTGGATGAGCGTTGCCTGCCAGGGCCTTGGCGCCAGTGTTTGGTATCCCTGCAAAGATCACCAGAGCGATGAACCCGATAACGGCGCTTCACTCACAATGATCGTTCCCGACACATTGGTTGCCGTTGGTAACGGGCGGTTAAAGAACAGGTCAGCATCAAACAGCCTGGCCACTTATAGTTGGGAGGTCACCAACCCTATCAACAACTACAACATCATTCCATACATCGGTAAATATGTAAACTGGAACGATACGCTCCAGGGTGAAAAAGGTATACTCGACCTGGGATTCTGGGTATTGGATTATAACCTCGAAAAAGCAAAAAAACAATTTGAACAGGTAAAACCAATGATCCATTGTTTTGAATATTGGTATGGCCCCTACCCTTTTTATGAAGACAGTTATAAACTCGTCGAAGCGCCGCACCTGGGTATGGAACACCAAAGTGCTGTTGCCTACGGTAATGGTTTTGTAAATGGATACAAGGGATACGATCTTTCCGGCACAGGCTGGGGCAAAAAATGGGACTATATTATCGTTCATGAAAGCGGGCACGAATGGTTTGCCAATAATGTTACCACAAAAGATATTGCCGATATGTGGGTGCATGAAGGTTTTACTTGTTATAGTGAAACGCTCTACACTACCTGCCAGTCAGGCGTTGAAGCCGGCAACGAATACAACTACGGTCTTAGAAAAGGAATTGAAAACAAAACACCGGTTATAGGTCAATACGGGGTTAATAAAGAAGGCAGCGGCGATATGTACAGCAAGGGCAGCGCAATGCTAAACACCATACGATACCTGGTTAACGACGATGAAAAGTTTCGGCAAATATTGCGTGGCCTGAATAAAACCTTTTATCATCAAACCGTTACATCAAAACAGGTGGAGGAGTTTATCAGCAAACAATCGGGTATGGATCTCAGCAAAGTGTTCGACCAGTATTTGCGTGATACAAAAATTCCCGTACTTGAATATTACTACACTGCAGATAACAAACTATTCGTGCGCTGGAACAACTGCATCGCAGGCTTTAATATGCCTTTGTACATCATTGATGGCCGGGTAAAACAAACCATTAAACCCACCGCGAAATGGACCGCAGTAAACGATGCATCTTCTTTTAATCCCGACTATCTCAACAAGTACTATTACATCACCGTGAAAAAAGTAGACGCGCAATAAACGTTTCGGGAAATATAAATGCCCGTTAACGGTTTTATCAATAATTTTCCGCTGTAGAAAATAACTAAATGGCAGGCATACGCAAACAGGCGATCATCACCAGCATACTGGTTTATATTGGTGTTTTTTTTGGTGCATTAAACACCTACCTGTTTGTCAAGGAAGGCAATTTTGGCCCCGAACAATATGGGCTTACCCGTCTTTTCTTTGATGTTGGCCAGAACTTTTACGTATTCGCCAGCCTCGGTATTATTCCTGTTATTTACAAGTTTTATCACTACTATAACGACAACCTTGATAATCAGGAAAACGACTTGCTCGGCAGGTCTTTTTTAATTTCTTTGGCAGGGTTTGTATTGGTTGTGATCGCCGCCTATTTTTTTGAACCGCTTGTACTCAGGAAGTTTGGTGAACGTTCGGCCTTATTCGTACAGTACTATTTTTGGGTGCTTCCTTTTTCCTTTGGCCTCCTGGCATTCTCTGTAATGGAAGGCTATGCAACAGCTCTTCAGAAAACGATACTGCCAAACTTCCTGAAAGAAACAGGCATCAGAATGATCACGACTGTTTTCATTGTGCTGTATATTTTCAGCTTTATCAGTTTCGACACTTTTATGATGCTCTTTGCAATGCTCTATGTAATCATTGCAATCATACTGGCGATCGCGCTGGCATTAAATGGCGATATCCATTTTCATTTTAAAACAAGCAGGGTAACCCGTAAGTTCCGGAAGAAAATGTTTGCCATGCAGTTATTTGTTTTCGGTGGCATTGTTATCTCAACAGTCGGTCTCACGATCGACGGGCTTATCATTGCAAGTCTCAGGGGCCTTACCGATACTGGAGTTTACACATTCTCGCTGTATATCGCTAACCTTATCCAGATCCCCCAGCGAAGCATTCAATCGATAGCAACGGGGGTGCTTGTTCGCTTGTGGAAAGACAAAAACTACCCGGAGATCAGCCGCATTTACCAGCGTTCCTGTATCAACATGCTCATCATCTCTGTTTTTCTTTTTGGCAACCTGTGGCTAAACCTCACAGATGGTTTGCAGGTATTGCACATACAGGATAAATATGCCGAGGGTATTCCGCTTGTGCTGATCCTTGGCTTCATCCGCATTATTGACGCAGGAACCGGTGTAAACGCCCAGGTGATCGGCGCGTCAAACTTCTGGAAATTCGAATTTATAAGTGGTGTTATAATGCTTGCCCTCCGGATCCCGCTGAGCTATATTTTTATAAAGCAGTATGGCATCATCGGAACAGCCTTCAGCGATCTGATCTCGCTCTCGGTTTACAACTTTATACGGTTCGAATTCCTGCGGCGCAAGTTTGGTATGCAACCTTTCAATAAGAATATGTTGTTTGCGTTGCTGCTCTCCGGTGGCGCTTTCCTGGTCGCATACTTCCTTTTCAGAACGCAGAACGGCTGGTTCGCCATTGTTGCACGAAGCGTTATCTTTTCCTCCCTGGTTGTTGCCGGCACATTCTTCTTCAGGCTCACACCCGATGCAGCACAGCTGGTCGAAAATGCGCGCAAAAGACTGAATATATAAGCAATATGTTGAGCCCGGTTTAGCAATGCGCATTTTATCACATAGCTCCGAGTTGTTTCAGGTACTTTTCCGAATTGGCTTTTACGTTCGCAGGCGGGTTTAGGCTTAGTGACTTTTTAAAGTTGGTAATAGCATTTTGTTTATCGCCTTTTAGTGCATAAGCTTCGCCCAGGCTGTCCCACACGTTTGCGCTTTCCGGATGCTTCTTTGTGTTCAACACAAATATTTCAATGGCTTTGTCTTGTTGACCGCTGTTCAGCAGGTTGTAAGCATACAGGTTCAATTCATTCTCCGTTGCAATAGCCATGGCCTCGTTCATTACCTTACCGGCCTCATCTGTATTACCTTTAGCATTGAGTAACCCAGATTTTACATTTAATGTATTGAAAGTTTTGTTCTGGGCAATAGCCTTGTCAATCCATGCAAGGGCTTCGTCAACATTGGCATTGTTCTGTAATGCATAATTTGCCGCGCTGAAATAACCCTGCCATCCAAAACCGGTCGGACCCTTCAACTCCTGCGCCGCATTGTCCATAACGATCTTATCAACGTCAAATTCAATCTTCACGGGAAACTGCTTCTTATCCCAGGTCAGCTCCAGCTCTGCCGCATTCTTCGAGACCTTGTCAAATGAATAAGTGAGCATTTCTGTAGCCGAAGCATCGCGGATTTTGATGGGGGCTCTTAATGCATCATTTTTTTGATCATAGAAAAAGCTTCCCCACGAGCGGTAATCTTTAGAGAAGATCACTTCGCCGGAGTTATCGCTGTTAATAACAAAGAACAAACCGTATGTTCCGGCTGGTACATCGTGCCCCTCCACTTTCGCGTCATGCGAAAAACTGATGGTTGTATTCTCGTTTGCGCCAGCACGCCAGGGCGCGCTGTTTCCCGCCCCGAACTGCTGCACATTCCAGCCATAGGGTACAAGTTTACCCCATATCTCCCGGCCTTTTGCAGATGGCCGGGAATAGTTTACAATGATCTTTGAAATACCGATCGTTTGTGATATTTCGGCCGCCGGGCTTGGAACCCTCGGAGTTGTTACCTGCTGCGCCGGTAGCATCTGCGCCTGGCCCGAAACGACAACAATAAATAGCATGCGGAGGTAGTAAAGCTTTTGCATAAAGATGATTTTTTAAAAATATTCATCTTAAAATACGCAGAAGCTAAAGCAACTGAAGAGAGAGATTTACCGAGCAATGATTTTTTAAGCGTTAATACGATAAATTAAAAACCGGCTAACGCTGCAAGCAATAAATTTTGCACAAAGAGAAGTATAAATGCGCTTATACTAAAGCGCAATCGAAGCGAAGGCGTTGAACGTAATGCGACGCAACAGAAGTTAAATAGTACTACAAAAGCCAGTAACCGGGAAAGAAAGTCAATAACGGTTTTTATCCCTGAAATCATTGGGCTTGCGGTAACCACCACCGCCACTGTTATAGCCACCGCTGTTTCCACCACGATAGCCACCACCGGAACCACCACCAGGATTATTGTAACCACCCGGTCTTGGTTTAGGTTTGTCTTCAGCAGCTTTTACTACCAGTGGCTTTTTACCAAGCGAAATATCATTCAGATGTTCAATGGCATCGTTGCCATCGGAAGTGTTTTCCATTTCAACAAAACCAAAGCCCCGGCTTTTTCCGGTTTCTTTATCTAAGGAAACTTTTGCAGACAGAACCGGGCCGAATTTTTCGAAGATTTCCATTAACTCGGCATCATCAAGGTCGTAGGGAAGACCGGCAACAAACAGATTCATAGTGATATTGTTTTAGTAAATGTACAGAAGATATTGCGGTATTGGTCCCATAAAGCGGTGATTTATTTTTCAGGCCGGCGCCCGTCCCATATTTTGGTAAAGATGTCATCATCACTTTAAAGTAATGATGACATCTTTATTGTTATGGAATTCGTGCGAAACGAGTGACAATTACTGCTGAACCATAAGTCTGAATGTCTTAACCTGGTTGTCTGTCACCATCTTTACAAGGTAAATGCCCGAAGCGAGGCTTGACGTATTCACCTGCAGGCTATGGTCGCCCTGCAACATGTTTCCGTTAAAAATACTCCTGACCTGTTTTCCGTTCAGGTCAACAATATTCAGGGAAACATTGGCAGCTTTCTCCAGTGTAAAAGAAAGATTACTATAGTCTTTGGCCGGGTTCGGATACAGTTTAATCTGTTTGTCTTTTACCAGTGTTGCCGATAAATTTATCGCAGACTCATCCGTGGCAGCATATATAGTGGCATCAGCTTCCGGGGTATTGAACAGTGAAACGGTCACCGGGTTTGAAGCGATGCCATTGGCAACAACTTCTACAGAGTAAGTTCCTGAAGGCAAAGCCGCCGGCAGCGTTAAAGTGGTTGTATCGCTTTTATTGCCTCTGGCAACACCTGTGCTGTTCCAGTTAGAAGTGCGTGCATAATATACATTGGTTCCGGAAGTCAATCGCACAATCGGGTAATTGGTGGCCATCTGCCAGTCGTCCCCGTAATTTGCTCCCTCCGAAATTCCATTGAAGCCTTTACCTGTCAACTGGTAGGTAGTACTGTTTATTTTCTTACCCTTTACAATTTTTGGCTTGCCGGCAGCAAGGGCAGCGCCGGAAGGGGTATAAACATAGAATATGTTGGAGTTCTGCAGCGAATAAAGTACGTTTCCATCAGGCAGGTCAACCATATTGGCGTAGTAACATGGAACATTGCTGGTAAGGCCGCCACCCGGAGCATTTATTCTCGTAAAGCTATTGCTGCTGTAGTCAAACTCATAATAAGAAGTTGGACTGGGAAAATGATTAGATACGGTTGGCACAGGAGAAACTGCACAAAGTATCTTACCATTAACCATCATTGCGGCTGGCGCATCGGGAGTGCCCTGGGCGTTTGGAATATCCGGACCGGCTGCCCATGTGCCCGGAGTATTGTTACCGGATGGAGTATAATACGCTGTGTGCCCGGTTGAACCAATAAAAAATGCCCTGCCATCAGGAAGCAATAAACCTGCTCCTGTTTCCAATCCATATGGGTCATACAAAGCAACTGGAACGTTTGCATCGGCAACCCATTTGTTCTGTGCTGGTATGTATCGCTCAGAGGTTACAGCATTTCTGTCTACAAAAAGAATACTGTTATCCGGCAGTTTTACCCAACTGGACTCATTGTGATAGCCGATGCAGCTCGGCCCGTTGATATATGTATTGGAAGATGGGTTGTATATTTTATTTTGTTGCAAAAAAGGAGTGCCCTGTACAATTGCTTGTAAAACCCGGCCATCTTCGAGAATTTCAGAATTTGCGTCACTAACAAATGCGCCCGGTGCCGGTGCAGCAGTCCATGTATTGGTTAATGGATTATAGGTCTCAGCTGAGCTGCCGCCAGTGCCATACTCACCCCCTGCTACGTATACTCTGCCGTCCTTCAACACCTGCGATGAAAAATAAAGTCTTGTATTGATCATCGGTGCAATTGCCGACCATGTACCATTGACATAACTTCCGTGAATATCCGGCGTAAGTTTATAAAACGTATTGCCGATGCCATCAGTGCCACCACTATAGCTTTTGCAAATAACGGTTCCATCTGAAAGTACAAGCATAACACCGCCGGACAAACCGGGACAAGGCGCAGTTACGGCGGTCCATGTGCCTTGTGCAATAAGCCTGGAGCTCATTGAAATAACGAAAAGCATCAACAATCCGGAATACTGTAACGTCCGCCGCAAAAAATTTAAAAGCCTTTTATCGGCATAATTGGTCGGTACGGACAGCTTTAAAATAGGTAGATTTTTTTTCATTTGATTTTGCTTTATATAGGTTTAATAATGGATAAAGTGTCGTGTAACTATACGTGAGGCTCAATAAAAACAGCAACTATTTGATAATAAAAGCAGTCAATGGCAACGTTTTCTCTTCAATAGCTTTGATTCCTATGTGTATGTGTTTTCTGGTCTCTTGGCTTTAAAGCTAATTTTTTTTCTTCAACAAAACCACAGTTGTATTAAAATCAACAGATTAAATTTTTCCATGGAAGCTAACTCCGGCTATTTATATTTCAGGCTGATGGAGGGAGGAATGCCAAGCTTAACAGATGCACCGGAAAACACAAACTTATTGAGGGTGACTTTACTTTGAATGTCTGTAGCTGTCATCAGTGCACGCAAAACCATTGACAGCAGTTTTTTATCGGTGTTGTCGTCAATGAGTTTCTGAATGGCTTCTGGTTTCACTTCGTTCATCTTTGTAAATCCTATGGAAAAATCAGGTGGCAGCCCAACATCAACGCTAATACCGTCAACCTTGAATCCGGCTTCTTCGATCAGCGGTAACGCGGCCGTAAGTTCCTCAAAGGATTCCGCAATCTTTGCAGAGGAAAAATCTTTGACGTCGGCTAACTTTTCCACCGTAGTATTGATGGTTTCTTTTGCCTTTGAAAGTTGATCTTTCAACGTTTCGTTGAGGTTGTCAAGCATAACCGGATTGTTTTAACTGGTAAAAATATGGTGATGGGTACAGGTTAAAAATAATGAAATAATTAATTATTCAACCTGTAAAAAGACAGTGCAGTAAACAATGCGTTCCGGACCTGGAAAAAAGTGAACCGCCGGTGCAACGATTACAAATGATGTCTTGTCAGGTTAATCATAATATAACAATGGACTATAACAGGCTGGTAAAAGAATGTTTGAAGAATATTCCCGCCGCGCAAAAGCAGTTGTATGAGCATTTTGCCCCGGCCATGCTTGGCATTTGCTATCGTTATACAAAAAGCATCAGGGATGCAGAGGATGTGTTGCAGGAGGGATTTATCAAAGTATACAAAAACCTGTACCAATATCGCGGCGAAGGGGAATTGGGTGCCTGGATAAGGCAGGTGATGGTTCGAACGGCGCTAAACTATCTAAAGCGGAACCGCAATTACAGCAACGACCTTTCTTATAGTGATATTGCCCTGCACCCCGTCACCGACGACGACCCGGAAGTATTGTTGAATGCAAAAGAACTTGCAGACCTTATCAGGCAACTGCCTACCGGTTACCAGACCATATTCAATTTGCACGCCGTGGAGGGGTTTACCCATGTGGAAATCGGACAGATGCTTGGTATACATGAAGGCACTTCCCGGTCACAGTACTCAAGAGCAAAATCACTACTGGCGGCATGGATAGAGCGTAAACAAACCGTAAAAGAAACAAAGTATGGCGGAAAATGAATTTGAACGTAAAGTGAATGGTTTGATGGACGATTTTAAAATTGCTCCTTCTGAAACCGTTTGGACTAACGTTGAAAAAGAAATCGGGCAGAAAAGACGCCGCAGGGCGTTTGCGTGGATGATCTTTTGCTGCCTGCTGCTTACCGTAACCGGGGGATATTTTTTCATTAACCGGTATGCTGTAACTGGTACGGAAAAACCGGGAATTTCGGCAGGCCAGGAACTAATCGGGCTAACAGGCCAGGACAAAAAAAACAAATTGTCGGATAAAGAACCCAGTCCGGAAGTCGCCGTTGCTGACTCATTGAACACCATATCGAAC
Source organism: Chitinophagaceae bacterium UBA7600 (assembly GCA_002478885.1). GTDB lineage: Bacteria > Bacteroidota > Bacteroidia > Chitinophagales > Chitinophagaceae > DLKC01. The sequence continues at coordinate 93,215 of DLKC01000097.1, read as the reverse complement.
AACACCACAGCCGCCGAAAATCCAACACTGGGTTACCATGCCAGGCCTGTACAATCGGGTACTCACAAAACGTTTGACCATCTTGCCGCAAACAAAAAAAATGAACCCGGAATGCCTTTGCCTGCGGCTGCTTTAAACAGCGTGGGAAAACAGCAAATCAGTGCAACACTGGATGCACCCGGGCCGGAAATCCCTTCAGGCGTCGGGCAACAGGATGCAAAAAATAACAATGCTGCCATGAACGTAGACCAGCCCAACGTATTGGTTCCACAAATACTGACGGGCGATAACGCAAAATCCCCTGTTGTACTTACAAATAGAACATTGGCAGCCGATGCTGATACAGCAAAAAAGACCGTATCAAAGAAAGCAACCGGGAAAACGGCTAAAATTCAATGGGGCATCAACGCATTTTTTGGAAAAGCTGATGTTGTTCAAAACATCTTCAATGTGTCTGCAGACAAGTCAGCTTTACAAAATAGCACCGGCGGATTGTCGTCCGGTGGTATTCAAATACCATACACAATCGACGCACCCCGGGCTGGTGCATCATTCAGCATAGGCATAACAGCCAATAAGAATCTTTCGGGGCGAAGCAGTATGTCTGCAGCAATCAACTACAGTGCTCAAAAAACAACAATAAATACAGGCAACAGGGTTGATAGCTCCCGGTTGTTTTACAATGCAGTAGTCCCCTCCTTTACGAGGGATTTCTATAGGGTACCATCCGATTCAACAGGTCGTGGCACTTACAACAATCATTACCAGTTTATACAGCTTCCGGTCCTTTTCAACTACCAGTTTAACAAGAGTCGCAAACTGCCACTTTATTTGAATGCCGGGATGGCAGCCTCCGTAATGTTGAATTCAAAAAGCCTGGTATTCGACAAAACCTACGCTGCTTTTTATAGCGATAACACATTGTATAAAAAATTCCAGCTAAGTATCGTAACAGGAATTACAGCTAAAATCAATTTTAATCATAGCTATATCATATTCGGTCCTCAAATACAATACAGCACAACAAACCTGCTGAAGAACAAAGACTACTTTGGAAAGCAACATCTTTTAAACTATGGAATAAGTACTTCCTTCTTTCTGAATAAAAAATAATTCGTATCGTCTGCAACGATAAATAAGCAGGCCGTGTCAAATGATTAATACCAAAAATGAATTGTCGGTAGAGAACTTCCTTTTGTTTTGTCACATCAAATATTAACCATGAGAAAGATATTTTTGCCATTGCTGTCATGCCTGTTCCTGGCATCCTGCTTTAAAGACGAATGCCAGTCTGTAAGAACACTCTACGAGCCGGTTTATAAAACACTTACCCAGGTGAGGCAAGGCATGGTTGCTTCAACGCCCGAATCATTGGTGAATACCGGTAAGATATATGTCTACGGCAACTACATTTTTCTAAGTGAAGTAAATAAAGGCATCCATATAATCGACAACAGCGATCCGTCAAACCCGGTGAATCTTTCATTTGTAAACATTCCCGGTAACCAGGACCTGGCGGTGAACGGTCATTACTTATACGCCGATTCGTACAGCGACCTTGTGGTGTTCGATATCAGCGACGCTGCACATGCACATGCCGTTAAGTTTTTGAACAATGTGTTTACCGACCGCAACTATTTCTATTACGGCTCAGGCACAAACCCCGATTCATTGCTTGTTCCGGTTGCCTATGTGGCAAAAGATACATTGATTTCCTGCACTGCATACAGCAACTTGCAGTATACCTATAGCAACTACTACCCTCCTGCGTTATCATCATCAGGCGGGCAGGTTTTTCTTACCGCCGACCCGGCAGCTAAAAACGACAATGCAAACGGCGGCAAAGGCGGAAGCATGGCAAGATTTGCTTTGCTTGACAACTATCTCTACACGGTGAGCTATAGTTCCATTACATCGTTCAATATTGCAGACGCCGCTTCGCCCGAAGTAAAAACCACGTCCAATATTGACAACTGGATGATTGAAACTATTTATCCTTTTAAAGACAAGCTTTTTATTGGTTCACAAAATGGCATGTTCGTATACAGCGTTGCAGATCCCGCCAATCCCTCGCAGCTGGGCATGGCAACACACGTGCGTACCTGCGACCCGGTTATAGCAGATGATAATTATGCCTATGTTACATTGCGCAGCGGAACGTTATGCTCAGGCTACACAAACCAACTGGATATCATGAGCCTCGACAATATCATAAACCCCGTTATCCTTATTTCTTATCAAATGACAAATCCACGCGGACTTTCAAAAGATGGTAACAACCTGTTTATCTGCGATGAAAATGTTTTGAAGTTGTATGACGCATCCGACATAAACAACCTTAAACTTGAAGCACAGGAAGCTATTCCCGAAACCTTTGATGTGATCACAAACAACAGTATTGCACTCGTGGTTGCCAAAGACGGGCTTTACCAGTTCGACTACAGTGATATTCACAATATGCGCCAGCTAAGTAAAATAAGTATTCAATAATCACGCATGAAAAAAACGATAATAACCGGCTTTGCATTGATGGCATTTAGCATATTGCATGCGCAAAGCCCTTCCGGAAGAAATCTTGCGAACAGGAAATTTCACTACCAGGGAACTGTACATATTGGCATGCTCAACGGTAGTTCATCGGCCGCTACTAACCTGCAAACAGTTCACGGGGTAACTTATCGTGGCTGGTTCACCGGCATAGGTATTGGATTAGATAACTACAGCTACAGAACAGCGCCTTTGTTTGTTGAGCTGCGTAAAAACCTGCTCAACAAGCCTGCTACGCCGTTTTTATTTGCCGACATCGGCGGGCAAATTCCATGGGTAAAAGATGGGCAAACATTTTGGTGGGGTACAAAACCGGAATACAAAGGGAAGTTATATACTAATATAGGGGCAGGCTATCGTTTTACCCTCTCTCAAAAATATGCGCTGCTTTTCAGTGCATCCTACTCTGTAAAAAAATTAAAGGAATCATACACGCCCTACTGTGATTTTTGTGTTCCGCCATACCCAACTGAAGTGGTAAACGAATACACTTTGCGCAGGCTCTCGCTGATGCTTGGATTTGTTTTCTAAAATCAGGTAATGCTTCTCTATATAGATAAAAGTCACGCATATTCGTGGCTTTTATTTTTGTCCCGGGCTTTGGAATAACCATCCGGCCTGGTTGCGTCGCACCCTTGTGCTGCATCGCTTTGGGCAGCATCGCTACGGGGTAGTAACACAACCGTATTTCTTCATTGCTGCCAAACAATATTGCCGAATAGCGATAGGATAAATAACTGCAGTAGTTGCCTTTTACACCACTGGTTCAAATGATTCCGGAACGCTGAAGGGAGTGACACAACCGGCGATGACCAGGGAGATGAAAGCCGGGAAAATTACTTATTTAATTTCCTGTTGAGATTGATCATTTTTATTGCGGTAATGGCCGCCTCCTCGCCCTTGTGGCCATGAACACCACCGGTTCTTTCAAGGGCCTGCGCTTCGTTGTTCACCGTAAGAACGCCAAAGATCACCGGCACGTCAAGCGTGAGGTTGAGCGAGAGCACGCCGTCGGTCACCACCCGGCAAACATAGTCGAAATGTGGCGTGTCGCCTTTAATAACGGTGCCAAGTGTAATGAATGCATCCGCAGGCGGTTGTTTGCCTTGCGCGTAAGCTTTAACTGCAAATGGTATCTCTACTGCACCGGGCACAGTAATGGTTTTGCAGGCAATTCCGGCTTCTTTAAATACCTTGATTGCGCCCGCTTCAAGTTTATTTACTATATGTGCATTCCATTCTGTTTTCACCAGAACAACAAAGGCATCCTTAAGTTTAGGGATGCCTTTGTTCAATGTTTTGTTTCCTTTTGTAGCCATATATTATTTTGAGCTGAAATCGTTCGGCTGAACACTGAGCCTGTAAATATATTTCTCTGCAAGAAAGCCTTTATCAGTCTGTGGGAACTTGTCTTTTACTTCTTTGTAAACATCAACAGCTTCGCTGGTTTTGCCCATGATCTCTAATTTCAACCCTGCACGGAACAAAAATTCCGAAGCACTGGCTTCATCATCTTCAAATGTGGCGGCAGCTTTTTTATACGAGGCAACAGCATCATCATTTTTATTCAACTCGCCGTAAGCATCGCCCAGTGCGCCATAAGCCATCATCTGCACCTGTTTTGCATCAGTTGAAAAATCGCCCAGGTATTTTACAGCGTTGTTGAAATCACCGGTGCGCAGGTAACAAAGACCGGCATAGTATTTTGCGAGGTTGGCACTTTTTGTACCGCTGTAGTTATTAATGATGTAGAGAAAGCCCTTACTGCTTCCGTCACCGTTCAGAGCAAGTCTTAAGGAGTCTTTGGCGAAGTTGCCTTCAGCCTTATAAATTGCTTCAGAAGCTTGTTGCTCTTTTGGTGCAACAACCATGGACTGGTATCCAAACCAGCCGCCAACAATTACAACAATGGCACCAACAACTATTAATAATTGCTTTTGGTTTTTCTTCCAAAAACCTTCTATCTTATGGACAACCTCGTTTGATTCTTCAACATGAACCTTCTTATCGGACATAATCGTTATTTGAAATTTTAATTTGAAATGATATAGAAAAAATAATTAGTCAGTGATGAACGGGTAGTTGGCATCTACGTAAACATCTTTCAATAACTCGTCTTCGTCCGGCCATGGGCTTTCTTCGGCGAATTTGACACTTTCTTCCACCACCGCAGTTATTCTTGCATCGATGGCAGCAATTTCTTCGTCGGTCGCAAAGCCATTCTCTTTGATCGTTTTTAAAACCATAGCGATGGGGTCGCGCTCTTTGTATTCATCAACCTCTTCTTTGGTACGGTACTTCTGCGGATCGGAAATAGAGTGGCCTTTATACCGGTATGTCTTCATCTCGATTAAGGTTGGTCCGCCACCCTCACGTGCTCTTTTTACAGCGCGGGAAACCGCATCGTGTACGGTTTCAGGACTCATGCCGTCGACCATGTCGGCCGGCATTTCGTAAGCATCTGCCAGCTTATAAATATCAATTACGTTTGATGTTCTTTCCACGGAAGTGCCCATCGCATAATTGTTGTTCTCGCATATAAAGATCACGGGTAGTTTCCAGAGCATAGCAAGATTAAAGGTCTCATGAAGAATGCCCTGCCTTGCTGCACCATCACCAAAAAAGCAAAGCACCACATTGTCCGTGCCTTTGTATTGCTCAGCAAATGCCAATCCGGCACCGGTGCCGATTTGTGCGCCTACAATACCATGACCGCCAAAAAAATAATGCTCTTTGCTAAAAAAGTGCATGCTTCCGCCTTTTCCTTTTGCGCAGCCGGTTGCTTTTCCATAGAGCTCTGCCATACAGGCATTGGCACTAACGCCCTTCGCCAGGGCCAGGCCATGGTCGCGGTAGGCAGTGATAAAAGGATCTTCCTGGCGGGTTGCCGTCATGCAACCTGCGCCAATGCCTTCCTGGCCAACATAAGCATGGAAAAACCCACGGATCTTACCGGCCATCTTATACATTTCTTCAGCTTTCAATTCAAACTGGCGGATGAACTGCATCAGTTCGTACCAGTACATGTACGTTTCTTTAGAAAATTTTGTCGGCACTGTATTGAAATTTGAGCGGCAAATATAGGGAAAAGAGTATCAAGTTTTTTGTTTGCAGGAATGAATCGCCCTTTATCAACAGCCTGTTTAAAAATTGGCCTTTATAATATATTTCAGGGAGTTCTCCACATCGTTTCACCCGGCAGGCGATCAGCCGGCAGTGGCTAATAAAGTATTCTCACTTTGATTGTTTCCTTTACCTCCCTCAACAGCTCCAGCGCCTGTTTTGACAGCTTCTTGTCCACATCAAGTACTACGTACCCGATCTCTTCATTCGTCTTCAGGTATTGCCCAACAATATTAATACCGTGATTGCTCAACTGTGTATTGATGGCACTCAGCACTCCGGGAACATTATTGTGTATATGCAGGATGCGGTGTGCTCCTTCAACCGGTGGCAGGCTGATGGACGGAATGGTATGAGAGCCCCAGGTTATACCCCGTTCAAGATAATTGAACAATTTGGCACTCACATCCTCACCAATATTCATTTGTGCTTCCTCTGTGCTGCCGCCGATATGTGGGGTCAATATTACATTAGGTAAACCCTGCAAAGGGGTTTCGAAACGGTCGCCATTCTTTTCCGGCTCCCATGGAAATACATCAATGGCAGCACCGCTTATATCGCCATCTTTTAAACATTTCGCCAACGCCGGCAAGTCCACAACCTCTCCCCTCGCATAATTGATCAGGATGGCTCCTTTCTTAAAATATTTTAGATTGGTCTTATTGATCAGGTTTTTGGTTTGCGGAGTTTCCGGAACATGCAGCGAAACGATATCTGCATTGTTCAACAGTTCCTTAATACTTTCACAGGCAACGGCATTGCCCAATGGCAGCTTGGTTTCAATGTCATAAAAAACCACCTTCATGCCTAAAGATTCGGCAATTACACTCAACTGAGAGCCAATGTTTCCATAACCGATTATGCCCAATGTTTTTCCTCTCACCTCAAAACTGCCTTTGGCTTCTTTCATCCAAATGCCTTCATGCGCCGCCTTATTCTTGTCTGGAATTCTGCGGATAAGCATAATGCTCAGGCCCAGTACCAACTCCGCAACGCTTCTTGTATTACTGTAGGGCGCATTAAAAACGACCACTCCTTTTTTAGTGGCCGCCTTCAGGTTTACCTGGTTAACGCCAATACAAAAACAGCCAATCGCCTGCAGTTTTGTGGCAGCCTCCAACACTTTTGCTGTTATCTGCGTTTTGGAACGGATACCTAACAGGTGAACATCCTTAATCTCTCTCACAAGGTCGTCTTCGCTGATGGCGCCGGCCATTTTCTTTACATTGGTATAGCCATGTTGCTTGAATAACTGTACCGCCTTGTCGCTGATGTTTTCCAGGAAAAGTATCTTGATCTTCTCTTTGGGATAACTCGTTAGTTGGCTCATTATAATCGGGGATTGCTTGTATTATGGGAAGAAACGGGAGTTTAAAACAAAATCCCCCCGGTAAAAATTACTGCGGAGGGATTTAAAAAGTTGAAGAAGCTTATTTTTTTGCGTAACGCTTCTTGAATTTGTCAATACGTCCTGCAGTGTCAACCAGCATGTTTTTACCGGTATAAAATGGGTGCGACGTATTCGAGATCTCCAGCTTTATCAGCGGGTACTCATTTCCATCTTCCCATTTATGCATTTCTTTCGAATTTGCCGTAGAACGGCCGAGGAACGTAACGCCATTACTCATGTCTTTAAAAACAACAAACTTGTAACTGGCGGGGTGGATACCTTTTTTCATTTCTGTTTTATGATTTTAGGCAGCACGGATTTTGCCGTACTATTTATAAATGAGGCGCAAAGATAATGGCAGCACCCCTTTCAGCCAAATGTTATTTAAATGCATTTTCTCTTGCCCGGCAGGCTGGTTCCCTGGCTTTGTCCCTGCTGCATAGTTCCGGCTTATCAGGCATCCCAAACTCAGCTGCCGCAACCCGGCCACAAAACACAGGCTGTCGGGTCCCGGCACATCCGATCCACGGTAAATCCGATCCCCCTTGATTTACAATACCTATAAATCTTTTTTAATATAAGATAACTCAAGTCTCACATTTGGCGTCCCGCGTGCCCCGATCTAAACCTGCCCTTTGTTAACGGATACTGGGTAGATCCTTGGCCGATACTTGGCCGATACTTGGTAGATACTTGGTAGATACTTGGTAGATACTTGGTAGATACTTGGTAGATACTTGGTATTAACTGCGTGCTTTGTTAGTGGGGAACTTATTTATGCCGCTTGCCAAAAGTACGAAAAAATGCGGTCAGGTTAAGCCCACTACTCCCCTTTTACTATCCAAGGTCCACAATAATTCGCTCTGGAACATCCTGAAATACAGCTTGCCTCGCGCTTTTTATGACGAAGATCATAAGCGACCCTGTCCCCGGTCAGGTTTATGGCTAAACGTCAGTTTTAATTTGCAACCTCAAATACCAACAATCATCAATGCTGCAACAGGCAAAATCCATCAGCAAATCAATATGTTACCATTGCGGAGAATATTGCGACAGCCACGCGGTTAAAACCGCCGGTAAAGTCTTTTGCTGCGAAGGCTGCAAAATGGTTTACCAGATCCTCAATGAATCAGATTTGTGCGACTACTACGCCATTTCCGAAAACCCCGGAACCAATCAAAAGATAAGGGTTCGGGAAGGCAAGTTTGCTTTTCTTGACGATGAAAAGATCGCTGGCGTACTAATCAGTTTTAAAGACGAAGAACAGGCGCACATAACATTTTACCTGCCACAGATCCATTGCAGCAGTTGTCTCTGGCTGCTCGAGAACCTTAACCGGATCAATAAAGATATTCTTAGTAGCCGGGTCAATTTTGAACGGAAAGAAGCCTCCGTCATTTTCAATTACAAAGCTGTTTCGCTTCGTCAGGTTGCTGAAATACTTACCAGCATTGGCTATGAGCCCCACATAAGTCTTCAGCAACTGAAGCAGCAAAAAACTTCGTTTGACCGCTCCATCATTTATAAACTGGGGATCGCAGGCTTTTGCTTTGCCAATATTATGATGTTGAGCTTCCCCGAATATTTTGGCATTGATGCGAGTGAACGGGGCTTGCAATTGACCTTCAGGTCATTGAACCTCCTGCTCAGCCTTCCTGTATTCTTTTATGCTGCCTCCGAGTTTTATATAAGCGCATGGAAAAGCCTGAAGCACGGCTTTCTCAATATCGATGCCCCCATTGTGCTGGCAATTTTGATAACGTTCTCCAGGAGTGTTTATGAAATCGTTTCAGGTTCCGGGGCTGGCTACCTTGATTCAATGAGCGGTATTGTCTTCTTCATGTTGGCTGGCAGGGTATTGCAGAACAAAACCTATGCACACCTGAACTTCGAAAGGGATTTCACATCCTATTTCCCAATCGCGGTTTCTAAAATAGAGCATGGCAATGAAACAACTTTGCCCCTTCCTGATATTAAGCTAAACGACACGCTGCTCATTCACAATAATGAGATCATTCCTGCTGACGGAATTATAACAAGAGGTAAGGCATTTATAGACTACAGTTTTGTAACCGGTGAAAGCGACCCCGTTGAGAAACAAATGGGAGAGATCGTTTATGCCGGGGGAAGACAAACTGCCGGCAATATAGAGATATTGGTTATTAAAGAGGTAATGCAGAGCTATCTTACCGATCTGTGGAACCGCTCAGATATTAAGTCAAAGGAAAGAGAAAATGAGCACTCCTTTGTGCATGGGCTAAGCCGTTGGTTCACGTGGATATTGTTCAGCATAGCCTTTGCCGCTGCCACTTACTGGTACTTCCACGACAGTACTAAAATAGCCAACGTTGTTACCGCAGTACTTATAGTCGCATGCCCTTGTGCCTTATACCTCAGTAATACTTTTACCAACGGCAACATCTTGCGCAGGCTCGCAAAAAACAAACTATACCTCCGAAATTCTACGGTTATTGAGGCGATCGCCGGCACAACACATATTGTGTTTGACAAAACCGGTACGCTTACCGAGGCCAACAAAATTACCCTCTCCTACCATGGCAAATTCCCCGATATACATACCAACGCTTGTATTGGTGCTCTGGCAGCTCAATCCAACCATCCATTAAGCAAGGCTATCGCATGGGAAATGGCTACAGAAGAAGGCCTTTTGGTGGAAAAATTCAAAGAATATGAGGGCGCAGGCATAGAAGGTACGGTAGATGAAAAACGCATCGCTCTTGGTTCGGCCGCTTTCATAAAGGCGAAAACCGGTTTTACGGTGCCACACAAAGACGGCGTGTTTGTGGCAGTTAACGACAACTACATGGGCCGCTTTTCTTTTAGCCACCAATACCGGAAAAATCTCGTCGAACTCTTAAATGTTTTGGGAAACAAGTTTCCAATGACTTTGCTGAGTGGCGATAACGATGCAGAAAGGGAAAACCTGCAACAGATGTTTGGCCCCATGGCTTCGCTCTATTTTAAACAAAGCCCGGAAGACAAACTGAAGCGCATCAAAGACCTCCAGCAGAAGGGATATAAAGTATTAATGATTGGTGACGGCCTTAACGATGCAGGCGCCCTGCTGCAGGCCGATGCCGGGATCGCACTTACCGAAAACAGCAACAACTTTACCCCGGCCTGCGATGGGATAATGGAAGCGAACAAACTGCAGTTGTTGCACAAGTTCATAAAACTTACAAAAGCCAACCGGAATATTATCATGAGTGCCTTTGTGGTTTCTGTTATCTATAACATAGTGGGTTTGTCATTTGCAACAAGCGGCCAGCTATCGCCCATCGTGGCGGCGATATTAATGCCGGCCAGCAGCCTGAGCATTTTATTGATCACTTATGGCTTCAGTAACCTTATGACGGCATGGTACGGACTTAAAGAGCATTAAAAGGTTACAAGGCTGGTTATGCTGCCGGGAGTTTAACAGCAGAATTAAACAGTTAAAATAAAACCTGATTAATATCATCTTTTCATTTGAGTTTGCTCATACCTGACGGCAGTACCACAAACTACTTTTGAAAAATTATAACTACAACTATGAGTGTAATCATCATTCTCCTGGCGGCAAGTATAAGCATAGCGTTGCTGTTTCTTGTGGCTTTTATCCTGAGCGTAAAAAAAGGGCAGTATGATGATGAAAAAAGCCCTCCTGTTAGAATGCTTTTTGATGACAAACCCAAACACAGCAACGAAAGTCCGCGATCAGATGCGTAATAGTGCGAACGTACAGGAGTGCGACGCAAGCAAAGCCGGTTTGAAAAACAGGTGCCGGGCCAATAAAGGATTACAACCAACTTTTTTATAAGAACCAAAACAATTCAAAATTCAAAAACAAATTTATGCAGGCAGAAAAGTTTTATTACGATAACCGGATTGTAAAAATGTTTGCGTATGCCAGCGTTCTTTGGGGCGTGGTGGGCATGCTTGCAGGTCTGTGGGCCGCGGTAGAAATGTACTATCCCGGTCTGAATCTTGATACTGCTGCCACAACATTTGGCAGGGTTAGACCAGTGCATACCAATGCGGTAATTTTTGCATTTGTGGGTAATGGAATTTTTATGGGTGTTTACTATTCGCTGCAGCGTTTATGTAAGACAAGAATGTTTAGCGATAAGCTGAGCAATATACACTTTTGGGGATGGCAGCTTATTATTGTATCTGCAGCCCTGACACTGCTTACAGGACACACTACAGGAAAAGAATATGCAGAACTTGAGTGGCCGATCGATATCGCCATTACGCTGATATGGGTGGTATTTGGCATTAACATGTTTGGTACGATTATCAAAAGAAGGGAACGCCATCTTTATGTGGCCATCTGGTTTTATATCGGTACATGGATAACTGTTGCCATGCTGCACATTGTTAACTCAGTAGAGTTGCCGGTGTCTTTTTTGAAAAGCTATAGCTGGTATGCAGGTGTTCAGGATGCGCTGGTGCAGTGGTGGTATGGGCATAATGCGGTAGCATTCTTTCTTACCACCCCTTACCTGGGGCTGATGTATTATTTTCTGCCTAAAGCAGCTAACAGGCCGGTGTATAGTTACCGCCTCTCTATAGTTCACTTCTGGGCTTTGATATTTCTTTACATATGGGCAGGTCCGCACCACCTTTTGTACACGGCATTGCCCGATTGGGCACAGAGTCTTGGCGTGGTATTCAGCGTAATGTTGATTGCACCAAGCTGGGGTGGTATGTTGAACGGCTTGTTCACCTTACGCGGTGCATGGGATAAAGTGCGGGAAGAACCGATTCTGAAATTCATGGTGGTTGCATTAACCTGCTACGGTATGTCAACTTTCGAAGGCCCCATGTTAAGCCTTAAGAACGTAAATGCCATCGCTCACTTTAGTGACTGGATTATTGCACACGTTCACGTTGGCGCATTGGGTTGGAATGGTTTCTTAACCTTCGGTGTATTGTATTGGTTAATACCACGAATCTTCGATACCAAACTTTACTCAAAGAAACTCGCAGATACACACTTCTGGATCGGCACGATCGGTATCGTTCTTTATGTAGTGCCAATGTATTGGGCTGGTTTTACACAGGCAACCATGTGGAAGTCATTCACAGATGAAGGCCAGTTGCAATACCAGTTCCTTGAAACAGTAACCCACATTATTCCAATGTATGTTACAAGAAGCGTAGGTGGTACACTATATCTCGTTGGTGTATTTGTAATGATCTATAACCTGTACAAAACAGTTAAGTCAGGCAGGTTTATCGCCAACGAAGAAGCGGAGGCAATGCCGCTGGCACCTTACGAATCAAAAGGCCATGAACACTGGCATCGCGTTATAGAAAGAAAACCGATCCAAATGCTCATCGTTGCGCTCGTAGTTGTTGCCGTAGGCGGTATACTTGAATTGATTCCAACATTCCTTGTAAAGAGCAATATCCCAACCATCGCTTCTGTAAAACCATATACCCCGCTTGAATTACAGGGCCGCGATATCTATGTGAGAGAAGGCTGTTATGTCTGCCACTCTCAAATGATACGTCCTTTCCGCGATGAAGTGGCCCGCTATGGTGAGTACAGTAAAGCCGGTGAATTTGTCTATGATCATCCGTTCCAGTGGGGCAGCAAACGCACAGGGCCCGACCTTGCACGCGAAGGTGGATCAAAACTCAAAAGGCCCGATTCATGGCACTATAACCACCTGATGGATCCAAGGCTTATGTCACCGGGCTCTATCATGCCCGCTTACCCTTGGTTGCTCGACAATGAACTCGATACAGCTTCTACTCCTGCCAAAATAAGGGCCATGCAGACACTTGGTGTTCCTTATCCGGAAGGGTACGATGCAACCGCCAACCAGGACATTGTTAAGCAGGAAACCCAGATAAAACTGAGCCTTGCTGACGATAAAATAAAAACAGGCAGCAACAAAGAGGTGATCGCATTAATCGCCTACCTGCAAAGGCTGGGAAAAGATATTGAAGCGAACCCGGGAGGTAGTCCTGTTGCAGAAGTAAAGCCGTAAAGCGATGCATTAAACCAGCTGCGGTTTTTCATGGCGGCATTGCTTGCGACGCTCCGTTCAACTGAAGTAACGGCACGCATCAAAAAACAAACGTTCTTAAAACGAAAAATAGTTAAATATGGATTTTGTCAATTATGTGGAAAAAGTAAGCGGTGTTGATATCTACGGACTCACCTCTTTCATGATCTTCTTCGTGTTTTTTATTGTAATTGGTGTTTGGGCATTTAAAGCAGATCGTAAAGTGATAGACCACCTGAGTAATCTACCTCTTAATACAGATTCAGAAAACCTGTAACCAGAAACTGAAAAGAAACCAAATAATGAAAAAAGTTATAACCACTTTAGCTGCCATTCTCCCATTAAGCCTGCTGGCTCAGAATGGCCCAAAGCAATCTGAACTGGACAATAGTACTGCCGTTATCCTGGTAATCATTATTGCCGGTTTAATGATGGCGATCGCGATGCTTGGCAGCGTAGTAATTGGCGCTGCGAAATTGTATTATGAGAAATTCAAGTCAGCCGAAGCCAAAGCAAAGAACGAAGGCGCAAAACTGCTTTCGCTGGTGCTTCTGTTGCTGGTGAGCAGTTCTTTATTTGCACAGTCAGCCCCTGCAGCAGACGCCGCTGCGCCCGCAGCTAGCACCCCGCTTATACAGGGTTTGTCTGATACTTCGTCTTACCTGTTGATTACAATTATTATTCTCGAACTCCTCGTAATAATAGTGCTTTCCGTGTTCCTCAAAAAGTTCGTAAAATTCGATTACGAAGCTGAATTGAAAGCATCATCTGCCGATGTAGTTTACCAGGAGTACCGCGAACCGGCATGGAAAAAATTATGGAACAAAGCAAACAACTTTCGTACGCTACAGGAAGAGGCTGACCTCGATCTCGGCCACGATTACGACGGTATTCGCGAATTGGATAACCGTCTTCCACCATGGTGGCTCTATGGTTTCTATATTACGATCTTCTTTGCCTGTGTTTACCTCTGGAGATACCAGGTAACGCATTCAGCGCCAGGTAGCGCAGAAGAATACAACATCGCCGTTAAAGAAGCCGCCATCCAGCAGGAAGCTTATCTCGCAAAAGCAGCTGATAAGATCGACGAGAATTCTGTAAAACTGCTTACAGACGCAGCAAGCCTTGACGCCGGTAAAAAAGTCTTTGAAACAGTTTGCGCTGCTTGCCACAAGGCCGATGGCGGTGGTTTGGTTGGACCAAACCTGACAGATGATTATTGGCTCCATGGCGGCAGTATCCAGGATGTCTTTAAAACGATAAAATATGGTTGGCCTGAAAAAGGAATGAAAAGCTGGAAAGATGATTATTCTCCAAAGCAAATTGCCCAGATCGCCAGCTATGTAAAATCCATGCACGGTTCCAACCCTCCGGGAGCAAAAGAAAAACAGGGGGAACTTTACCAGGAACAAAAAGCGGCTGCTGCTGATAGCACCGCTGCCAAGCCTGATTCAGTTAAAATAGCTACCAAATAACTAACACTAAACTAAAACTCAATCGTGGCGAAGAACACAACGGATACCTCTAACGTTAATGACGATGTAAGCTTCAGGGATAGGATTGCAACTGTAGATGCCTCCGGTAAAAGAAAGTGGATTTATGCCTGGAAACCCAAAGGCAAATTTTACACGATCCGAACCTGGTTAAGTTATATTTATTTCATCATTTTTTTTGGTCTGCCGTTCGTTACCATTAACGGCAGGCCATTGTTTCAATTCAATATTCCCGACACAAGGTTTATCATCTTTGGTAAAGTCTTCTGGCCCCAGGACTTTTTCATTTTCGGCCTTACGATGGTTACCTTCATTTTCTTCATCGTATTGTTTACTGCCGCATTCGGCAGGTTATTTTGCGGGTGGGCCTGCCCTCAAACAAATTTTATGGAAATGATGTTCCGTAAAATTGAATACCATGTGCTCGGTGATGCAGGCGCACAAAAGAAATTAAAACAGGAACCCTGGCATGGGAAAAAAATCTTTAAAGTTGGCCTGAAGCACGTATTGTTTTTCTTCCTGTCCTTTATTATAGCGAACACCTTCCTTTCCTACATTATTGGTGTTAAGGAGTTGGAGAAAATTATTACTGAACCTGTCGGCCAGCATGTGGGGGGCCTCACTTCATTGCTCGTATTCAGCGCTATATTTTATGGGGTATATGCATTCTTCAGGGAACAGGCATGTACGGTTGTTTGTCCTTACGGAAGACTGCAGAGCGTCCTATTGGATAAGAATTCTATGGTGGTCGCATACGACTATAAACGCGGTGAACAAAGAGGCAATCCAAAAAAGGTCAAAGACACAGCATTGGGCGATTGTATAGACTGCCACCAATGTGTATCTGTTTGCCCCACTGGTATAGATATACGCAACGGCGTTCAGATGGAATGTGTTGGTTGTACCGCCTGCATCGATGCCTGCGACAATATCATGGATAAGATTGGTAAACCCCGTGGGCTTATAAGGTATGCTTCTGAAAACGCCATTGCAACAGGCCAGCCATTGAAGTATACCAACCGGATGAAGCTTTATACAGTGTTATGTCTTGTTGTACTGACTATTTTGAGCACCCTGCTCTTTACAAGAAAAGACATTGATGTCACCATTATCCGCACACCCGGGCAACTATACCAGGACAGGGGCAAAGACAGCATCTCCAACCTCTACAGCATCAAAATTGCCAACAAAACAACCAACGAAATTCCGCTCACCATTAAACTGGAAAACGAGACTGGTACGATTGAAATAGTTGGTAAGCCCTACATTACGGTTGTAAAAGAGGGCCAGGGCGCAGGAACCTTTTTTGTAGTGCTGCCAAAGAAGAATATCAAGGCCACCAAGAACGAAATAACGCTCGGCCTTTACGAAGGCAATAAGAAAATCATGGAAGAAAAAACAAGCTTCCTGGGTTATACCGAGTAGGTAAGCTTTTCAAATGGCTTAACTACCTGCGGCATATTGTTTAAATAATTTAAATCTGTTATTGTATGAGTTGGGGAAATAAATTAGTAGTGGTGTTCGTGATCTTCATAGCAATGATCGGGACACTTGTTTACAAATCTATCATGGTTAAAAACGACTTGGTCGCATCCGACTACTATACCCAGGAACTAAAATACCAGGATAAGATCAACGGAACCAATAATGCCAATGCTATCAGCCAGGTTAGCGTTGCACAGGATAATGATTTTGTGACCATTTACCTCCCTTCCGAACTAAAGGGCAACAGCATTACCGGGGAGGCATGGTTCTACTGCGTTACAGATGCCCAAAAAGACCGGCACATTAAATTAAACGTAGGCAGCAATGCGGCACAAATGATCAGCAAAAAAGATCTCGCAAAGGGCAATATGCAACTAAAGCTTTCCTGGAAAGCCGGCGATAAAGATTATTACACCGAAAAAAGCGTTTTGATTAATTGATACAGTGGTATTTCATATTAACAGGATTTGTCACCGGGCTGGTAAGCAGCCTGCACTGCGTTGGCATGTGTGGGCCATTGGCACTTGCTTTGCCTGCAGGCAGTCTTTCTGCTGCAGGCAAAAGAAATGCGCTTATACTTTATAACGCCGGCAGAATAATTACTTATGCTTTACTCGGCTTAGTTGCCGGCCTTGCCGGAAGCGCTTTTGTTACCGGTGGTTTTCAGCAGGGATTGTCTATCGTAACAGGCCTCCTGATGCTTTTTTTTGTAGTTGTGAATACGATCTTTAAAAATAAAAACTTTGCACGGGTTCCTTTATTTTCAAAATTCTTCCAAAGCCTCCAGCGCTTCATCGCTTCATTGCTGAAAAACAAAAAGCCGTCAGCGTTTTTTCTGATTGGCAGCGCAAATGGTTTATTGCCATGTAGCATGGTTTATATGGCCATTATTGCAGCCATTGCTTCAGGAAGTGTGGTCGCAGGCGTGCTGTTTATGATGTGTTTTGGCTTGGGCACTACCCCATTTATGCTGGCATTGCCATGGTTTGGCCAGTCGGTATCATTCGCATTCAGGAGCAAGATTAAAACCGCCTTCCCATACATGCTTTCTGTGCTTGCACTCTTGTTAATTCTCCGCGGAATGAACCTTAATATCCCCTTTATTAGCCCCGCTGTTTATCACAACAACGCCCATGCAGTGGGTTGTTATTAACGGGCAATTCAGTAGAATTCAAATGTAGTTACCAGTTTTCTCTTGCGCCGTCGGCATTACTTGCGTCGCACGCTTGTGCACCATCACGCCGGTCAGCAATAACAAGTTGTTTACGTTCCGGGAAGGACGTTGTTTCAATAGCAAGCCGTAGCGGTATTGTCAGCAATTATTTTGCTTTGGCATGCAGAGGAACATGCCTGGAGAAAAAGGTATGGGGAAGAATAAAGTGTAGGAGGCGGGAGTAGCCTGTTCTTATCCGTGAAGATTTTTGCGCAGCTTTTTGAGATGTTCTTGGATCATTTGTCTTTTTACACAACGTCTTAAACTCATGCAGCAGCAATGTGCCCGGGTGGTCGTAAGATTCCGTGAGTCGCATTTGTTCATCATAACGTTCCAGCATTATTATTTGTCCACGCTGGCTCCAGGTTACAACATCTGTTTTGCAGTTGCAGGTATTCGAAGCTCTCACGTTTGCATAGGTTGCCTGCGCCAGCCTGCGGCACATCAACATGCCATCGTTGGCGTGCTGATAGTTGCTGGCCGCATTGCGACAGAGTATGTGAATATTGCCTATCTTATATTTTAGTGGCTGAAATATGCTTTCAATGTTCCCGGCATTGATCAATGTTCCGAGTAGCAGCCCTTCGGGGCTATTGTCGCACAATACATGTAACTCATTATAACAACCCGGCGCAATGCATTCTATTTGTTTTTGAATGCAGTGTGCCAGCGCTGCTACTTTTTCATGAACATTATCTCCAGTCTCCACCGGCACAACAATGTCGGCCTTCGGATTATCTGGTTTGAGGTTAGCGTTATGGATAATAATAGTTGACATCCTGTTGGTGATTACATGTCAAAGTAACAACAACAGCATGCCGGAAAAAATAGTATTAATACTCATTATCACGCCGGGAAAAAACACAGAATAACTGTAGCTGTTTTACTACGACGGATATTATTTTCCCCGTTGTAATTTGCCGTTTTGCTGCGTAAAGAATCTGGCGTACAAGTGAGTGACACAACCAAAGCGCAATAGTATTTCCTCAGCCTGGTCTACAAATGTTTGTTCCTTTTAAGGGCAACCGTGGAAATTATTCAGGCGAATTATCCTTAAAAAATACTGAAACATTTACTTTTGCGACTCTTTACTGAAACTAAAATCAACGAGCATGAGCCAGAAAATTAAAGTTGCCAATCCGGTGGTGGAATTAGACGGGGATGAAATGACCCGCATCATCTGGAAGTTTATCAAAGAAAAACTGATTCTCCCCTATCTCGATCTTGATATAAAGTATTACGATCTTGGCATGGAATATCGCGATGAAACAAATGACCAGGTTACAGTTGATGCGGCAAATGCCATAAAAGAATGCGGTGTGGGTATTAAATGTGCCACCATTACCCCTGATGAGGCACGAGTGGCCGAGTTTAACCTCAAGCAAATGTGGAAAAGCCCGAATGGCACCATCCGTAATATTCTTGATGGCACCGTTTTTCGTGAACCGATCGTTTGCAAAAATGTTCCCCGCCTTGTGCCTAACTGGACAGCCCCGATCTGCATCGGACGTCACGCATTCGGCGACCAATATCGCGCAACTGATTTTGTAACCAAAGGCAAAGGAAAGCTTACCATAAAGTTTGAAGGCGAAGATGGCACAAAACAGGAGTTTGAAGTATTCAATTTTAAAGGTGATGGCGTTGCATTGGCGATGTACAATACTGATGAAAGTATAAAAGGCTTTGCCCGCAGCTGTTTCAACACTGCACTGCAAAAGAAATGGCCTTTATATCTTTCCACGAAGAATACCATTCTCAAGAAATATGACGGCCGCTTCAAAGATATTTTTGAAGAGATTTACCAGAATGAATTCAAAGCTTTATATGCAGAAGCAGGTATTACTTACGAACATCGTTTAATCGACGACATGGTTGCATCTGCGTTAAAATGGAACGGCAACTTTGTGTGGGCCTGTAAGAACTACGATGGTGACGTACAAAGCGATACAGTTGCACAAGGTTTTGGCTCATTGGGTTTAATGACGTCGACACTGGTTACCCCTGATGGCAAAGTAATGGAAGCTGAGGCCGCACATGGTACCGTTACGCGCCATTATCGCGAACATCAAAAAGGAAAACCGACATCAACCAATCCTATCGCATCCATCTTCGCTTGGACAAGGGGTCTTGAGTTCCGTGGTAAATTGGATGGCAACCAGGAATTGATCGACTTCTGTCATGCACTCGAAACTGTTTGCGTAGAAACAGTGGAAAGCGGTAAAATGACGAAGGACCTTGCGGTTTGTATTTACGGTAACAAGGTAAATCACGGGGAACACTATCTCTATACCGAAGAGTTCCTCGATGCTTTGGACAATGGCCTTAAAGCAAAACTGAATAAGTAACGCCTTGAATGAAAAAATATAAACCTGTAAGTCCTTATAGATTTACAGGTTTTTTTATGCCCGCTCAGGCAACGTTTGAGAACTTGCCGCTGTCTTAAAATAAAATCACCGACGTGAAATACCTGTTTCTACTAATCATTCTTCTAACCGGTCTAAGTTCGGCAAGCGCCCAGGATAAAAATCAGTTCTCGGTTAATTACGGTCTTTATACGGCACCACAATACCTCGGTGATTTTGTTGATAATTTCTTCGCGCCTGTTATAACACTCGGCTTGGTGCGCCAGCGTTCAACAACTACCTATAAAGGCGTTCCCTATTTTTCATGGGCGCACCATGTAAACCGACAGTTTTCTTATGGTGCCGATTTCGTCGCAGACCGTTTTGAAAAAGAGGTTTATGATTACGAAACCGGCGACAAGTTTGCGCACTATAATTATGGATTCTACAGCTTTCTTGCACATGCAGACTACAATTTCATTCACACAGAACGGGTAAGACTATATACCGATCTCGGGATGGGACTTGGCTTTGTGCATAGAACAGAGAGCGCTGCTGACCAGGTGCTCACAACCAATCAAACAGCGTTTGCTTTCAACTTTACCCCACTTGGTTTTACCTACAAAAGTGGCAAACATTTTTGCTGGAATGCGGAAACAAATTTTGGCAACAAACCTGTTATTGCGGCAGGCATCGGCTATAGTTTCTAATGATTATGCTGCCGTCTGCAAACCTACTGGCATCACCTGTTGTGTCACTCACTTGTACTTCCCGTTTTCATGGCAGCAAATGCTTGCTTTCATTTTACATTAGTAAATTATATTGAGCTTTCGTGTGTAATTTGCATGCATGAGCAAGTATGATATATTGATTGTTGGTGGCGGGCCTATTGGCCTCGCATGTGGCATTGCGGCAAAAAAAGCGGGTTTAAGCTTTGTAATAGTAGAGAAAGGCTGCCTGGTGAACAGTTTGTACAACTACCCTTCCAACATGACTTTCTTTTCAACTTCTGAACGACTTGAGATTGGCGGTATTCCTTTTATGAGCCTTAACAACAAGCCGAACCGTTCCGAAGCACTGGAATATTACCGTAGAGTTACACAGATTTACAGCCTTGATATCCGCTTATTTGAAGCTGTTAATAAAATAGAAAAAAAAGGCGATGCAGAGTTTGTTGTAACCACATCAAGAGATGTTTATGCCGCGTCAAACATAGTTGTGTCAACTGGCTTTTACGATATTCCTGTTATGTTGAATGTGCCCGGTGAAGACCTGGAGAAAGTGAGACACTATTATAAAGACCCGCACTATTATGCTTTTCAAAAAGTGGTGGTGATCGGCGCACAGAATTCAGCGATCGACGCAGCTTTGGAAACATGGCGCAAAGGTGCTGATGTTACCATGGTAGTGATGGAGCCACAAATAGGTGAAAGAGTGAAATATTGGGTGAGGCCCGATATTATTAACCGCATAGAAGAAGGAAGTATAAAAGCTTATTTTAACTCAACCTTATTAGAAATCAGGGAAAGGGAGATAGATATACAAACACCCGATGGCCCATTAACCTTTGCAAATGATTTTGTGATTGCCATGACGGGTTACAGGCCGAACTTCAATATGCTTAAAGACTTTGGTATTGCACTTTCAGCTGATGGCAAATTCTATCCCCAATACAATCCTGATACCATGGAGACCAACAATAAAGGCCTTTACCTTGCTGGTGTGGTTTGTGGCGGTATGGATACACACAAGTGGTTTATTGAAAATTCGAGGGATCACGCAGAGAAAATTGTAGATCATATATCCAAGAAAAAAAACAAAGCCGGGATTTAATACCCGGCTTTGTTCCTGAATGATATTTTAACAGATTTGCAGGGCTATGCACAGAACCCTGAAGTGAGTGACACAACAGGCGATGCCACTTGCACCACAGCCGGAACCCAATCTTCGATATTAATTCTTGCTAATCACGTCTTCTATTACTTTTCCTACTGTCCCGCTCGGCATTTGAATATGCAACAATGCCGCTACAGTCGGAGCTATGTCAGTCATGTACGTTTCCCGGTTAAGGCTTCCGTGTTTTATTCCCCAGCCATACCACAATAACGGAATATGCGCATCGTAAGGGTTCCAAAGACCATGAGAGGTTCCTACACCCGTGCCTTCAACATAACCGGGTTTAAGTATGATCTGAATTTGGCCGCACCGCTGTGGAAAATAGCCGTTGCTGATCATTTCTTTTTGTTTGTAGTTAAGCGTTGTATTCGACAGGTTACGAAGGTCCACGGCCTGTGCGATCGCATCCTGTTTTTCAAGGTAGGTGATTATCCATTTTACGATCTCATTTTCGGGAAGGGCAGCAGAATCGATCAGGTGTTCATTAAGCACAACCTGGTAGTTGAACATGCCTGTGATTATATCTTCTTTGCCATATTTTGCAGTAAGCTTTGCATTCATATCTGTAAAAACCACGTTGTCGAGAAAAGAGCCGCCTGGCAATTTGCGTGCTTTGCTATAAAGCGGCACATGAGCCACTCCGTGATCGGCGGTAAGGAATATTGTGTACTGGCCCTTACCAACTTTGGCATCGAGAAAATCGAGCAACTTTCCAAGTTCCGTGTCGAGGCGGGCAAAGTCATCCATTTGCTCCCATGAATCGGGACCAAATGAATGCCCTATATAATCGGTGGAAGAAAAGCTGACTGTAAGAAAATCCGTATTGGTGCTTTTGCCTAGATTTTCTCCGTTGATGGCTGCTTCAGCCATTTGTTCTGTGAGCGTATTGCCAAACGGGGTAAAGGAGATTTTGCTAAAGTCTTTTCCGGCATACTGTTTCAGCTTGTAAGGCATTATTGGCTGATCTGCGCCAAAGGGCTTATATTCAAATGGCAAATTATCTGGTAAACCGGTTTTCGCATAAGCTTCTTTGGGAAGGTAATAACCCCAATCTGACTGGTAGAGCGAATCCACCAGTTTGCGGCTGTTAAAAGCTTTTACCCAATCAGGTAGTTCTGTCATATAGTAAGTGCTTGTAACAAAATTACCCGAAGCTGGATCGTACCAGAACGCACCGCTTGCACCATGACCGGCGGGAAGTATGGCTCCGCGATCTTTTATAGCAACGCCAATAACTTTGCTGTTAAAGGAGGTTGCAAGCCTTAGCTCGTCCCCTACCGTAGTAACCAACAGATTTTTAGGGCTCATTTTCCCCGCGGTTGAGGTAGAGCCGACAGTTTCTACGCTGTCATCCTGCACACAGTAAAAACCTTTGTCTGCTTTGTTATCAAACCAGTCGTTACCCGTGATGCCGCTAATCGCAGGCACCGAGCCTGTATAAACACAGGTATGCCCTACGGCTGTAATGGTAGGTGTGTAAGGTATCAGTGTGTTTTCGCAGGTGAAACCCTCGCCAAGGATTCTCTTAAACCCACCGGTGGGTTTGTAATTATCATAAAAGCGGTAGAGATAATCCCAGCGCATTTGATCTACAACTATACCCACCACCAGTTTTGGCCTTGGCAATGATTGCGCCGTAAGTTTTGAATTAATCATAAAAGAAAACACGATAAAAAACAATAAAGACCCGACTGCTGAAACCTTATTCATGGCTGAAATTTTTATAAAGTAACTCCGGCAAGTTGCCAATTTTTTAAAGATAAACATTCATCACTGCATAAAGAAAAGATGATTTTTTATAAAAAAATCCAAAAGCTCAGCCTTTATAAGGCATGGCTGTTAACTGTAAAACTGTTTTCTTATTTTTGCCGGAATTTTATCAGGCAAGCGCTTGATCAACCAGCACTGAATACCGGCGCAACTCTTAAAAAAATTACGCTATGGCTGTGTTTAAAAGTACGGCTGCTAACATTGAATAACACCTGTTATTATTAACCAGTTTTTGTAAATTTTAAATTGATATAGTATGGCAGACATTTTTGAACGCCTGGTGAAAAATTACGGCCCGATAGGACAACACCGCGAAAGAGCTTATGGTTATTACGCATTTCCAAAGCTGGAAGGTGAAATTGGCAGCCGTATGATTTTCCGTGGAAAAGAAATGATTGTTTGGAGTCTTAACAACTACCTCGGGTTGGCCAACCATCCTGAAGTTCGCAAGATCGACGCAGACGCTTCTGCGCAATACGGGCTTGCTTACCCGATGGGCGCACGCATGATGAGTGGAAACAGTACCCACCATGAACAACTGGAAGACGAACTGGCTAAGTTTGAAAATAAAGAAGATGCTATTCTCCTTAATTATGGCTACCAGGGTATCATGAGCGCCATCGATACACTATGTGGCCGTCACGACATTATTGTTTATGATGCTGAAGCTCACGCTTGTATTATCGACGGCCTTCGCCTTCACCCCGGGCACCGCTATGTTTTTAAACATAACGACATTGAAGATTTTGAAAAGCAAATGCACAGAGCAACCAAACTCATTAGCGAACAAGGAACCGGTGGCATACTTGTAATAACTGAAGGCGTTTTCGGCATGGCGGGCGATCAAGGAAAATTAAAAGAGATATGTGCACTCAAGGGCAAATACGAATTTCGTTTGCTGGTTGATGATGCTCACGGATTTGGCACACTCGGTAAAACCGGCGCTGGAGCTGGTGAAGAACAAGGTTGCCAGGATGAGATCGATATTTATTTCAGCACATTTGCAAAAAGCATGGCCAGTATCGGCGCCTTCATGGCTGGCCCGAGAGTAATCATCGACTACATCCGTTACAACATCCGCTCACAAATATTTGCAAAGAGCTTACCAATGCCGATCGTGCTTGGCAACCTTAAACGTTTGGACATGTTACGCACCATGCCTGAACTAAAAGAAAAACTTTGGGCAAACGCCTTAAGGCTGCAACAGGGTTTAAAAGAAAGAGGTTTTGATATCGGAAAAACCGACTCACCTGTTACCCCTGTTTACATGAAGGGCGGCGTAGAAGAAGCCACCGCAATGGTGCAGGACATAAGGGAAAATTATGGCATCTTCTGTAGCATTGTTGTTTATCCTGTCATTCCAAAAGGTCATATCATCTATCGTCTTATTCCAACTGCTGGCCACACAGATGAAGACATTGACCTCACTTTGCAGGCATTCACCGATACTAAACAAAAACTGGATGCAGGTGCATATAAAGTAGAAGCAATTCCCGATATGGCCGAAGCGAGATAAGATTCTCTATTTTAAAAAAAGGGTTATAAGTAAACATAAACCTTCTCTTTACCGGGAAGGTTTTTTTTGCCCGGCTTCGGTGCAGGTATCAGACTTCGTTGCGTCGCACTCTTGTGCCAAATATTTTCATGGCGGCAATACTTCTTAATTAATCGTTCTATTAATGAATCAATAACTATTTTCACCATTTTATCAGCCAAATTTTTCGACATGTTTATTGAACATATAGCCATCTGGTGTAACAACCTTGAGGAGATGAAAGCTTTTTATTGCAAATGGTTTAACGCGACGGCCAATAACATCTATCATAACCATGCTAAAAAATATGCTTCCTATTTTTTGAGCTTTGAGCAGGGCGCTAGGCTTGAACTAATGCAAATGGAAGGTATTCCTGAAAATGCAAACAATATCATTAAACAATACAAAGGCCTTATTCATTTTGCACTTTGTGTAAAAACAAAAGAAGCTGTGGATGAACTTACCGAAAACCTGCGAAACGCAGGCCATACAGTCGTTGGCGAACCACGAACAACGGGCGATGGTTATTACGAAAGCGTGGTGCTGGATCCCGAAGAAAACCGTATAGAAATAACGGCGTAAAAAAGTTGAACTTATTTGTTGCAGTACAAGAGTGCGACGCAACTAAGCTTAATATTTATAGTGCTGCCGGGCCATTGAATTTACTTCTTTTCAAACGGCCATTCTTTTGCCAGCATAGACTTAACTAGGTAAACGATTACTCCAAGCGCTATTACGATGAGACCCGACAACATCATTTGCAAACCCGTTGAATAAAATATTGCAAGCCATGTTACGCCACCCACAATAACGGGTAGTGGAAACAAAGGCATTTTCCATTTTATAAAATCCCGACCTTTTCTGTAACTCAGCAATATAAGGCCTATGCCCTGCCCTACAAACTGCACCAGTATGCGCACCGCAAGTATGGCGCTGATAACATCCGAGACCCGGTCGAAGAAAACACTGAAAATAAAAGCAACACCTCCCAGCACCAGCAAGGATACATAAGGAAAATTTTTTGTGGGATGAAGTTTGGCAAAAACGCTAAAGAAAGCGCCGTCTTTAGCAGCTGCATATGGAATGCGGCTGTATCCGAGCGTTGCTGAAAATACTGAAGCGAAAGCCACCCACAAAATAAGCGCAGTTACGATATTGGCGGCGGTATTGCCGGCGAGTACGCTGATATAATCGCTAATTACAAAATTGCTATCTGTAATGGTATTAAATGGCAAAACAGACGCTACACTGATGTTCATTAAAAGATAAAAGGCAGCGATACCAGCCACCGATATGAACATGCTTCGTGAAATATTCCTTTGCGGATCGGTGATTTCGCCGCCTAAATGGCAAACATTGTAATAGCCCAGGTAACTGTACATTGTTTTTGAACTCGCGGCCATTAGTAAACCTGCAAAAGCGAGGTTAGGGCTAAGGCCATCATTAATTTGCATGACCGGAGCCATAAAATTTCCATGTGCAATGCCGCCGAAAATAATACAGCTCATCGTAATTAAAACGCCGAGCCATAGCAACAGGCTGATATTGCCGATCGCCTCTATCTTACGATATAGTAAAAGAACGATGAGCACTACTACAGCACCGCTTACCATTTTGCTTTCAATGGTATTCATGTGAACAATAAAATTGAGGTACTGCGAAAAACCGATAGCTGCTGATGCGATGACCAGCGGAGCCTGTATCATCGTTTGCCATACAAAAAGAAAGCTCATCAGCTTTCCCCATTTTGGCCCATAACCTTCCTTTAAAAAATTGAAACTGCCACCCGCTAAAGGAAAGGTTGAACCAAGTTCACTCCAAACCATTGCATCGATAAACGAAAGGGCGGCACCGGCAACCCATGCGTAAAGAAACCAAGGGCCATTCATTATACCTGCGACGCTGCTTAAAACAATGAACGGACCGATACCAACCATATCGGTCATATTGATCGCAGTTGCCTGTAACAAACTGATTTTTCTTTCTAAATTAGCTTTGGTCATCGCGGAACGCAATAATACCATTTCTTTGCTTTATAAGAGATTTGTTTATGAAGAAACATTTTGAGCAGGTAGGGTGGCTTAATAATTCAAATATTTACGAGGTTAACATACGCCAATACACGCCGGAAGGCACTTTTGCAGCTTTTCAAAATCATTTGCCAAGACTAAGAGAAATGGGGGTAAAAATACTTTGGCTTATGCCAATTACACCCATAAGCACGCAGGAACGCCAGGGCAGCCTCGGCAGTTATTATGCATGTAGTAGCTATACAGAAATCAATTCTGAGTTTGGTGAGCTTGCCGATTTCAAACAACTCGTAAAAGCTGCTCACGAAAACGATATGAAACTTATTATCGATTGGGTAGCCAATCACACAGGTTGGGACCATCATTGGGCCATTGAGCATCCTGATTGGTATGTGAAGAACGCCGACGGAGATTTTACTGAACGTAATGGCTGGCACGATGTGATAGACTTGAATTTTGAAAGCCCTCAAATGCGCAATGCATTAATTGATGCAATGAAATTTTGGGTTAACGAATGTGACATTGACGGGTTTCGCTGCGATATGGCACACCTTGTTCCGCTTGATTTTTGGATCGATGCCAGAAGAAAATGTGATGCGTTAAAATCGCTTTGCTGGCTGGCGGAATGCGAGGTGGTGGAATATCATGAAGCCTTTGACATTTCCTATGCCTGGGAATGGATGCATATAACCGAGAAGATGATGAAAGGATTTGCATCGCTCGAACACTTTAAAGGCGTAATCGAAAAATATCAAACATATCCTGCAAATGCTAAAAAGCTTTTCTTCACCAGTAACCACGATGAAAATAGTTGGAACGGAACCGATATCGAAAAATATGGGCGGGCTTCTAAAACATTTGCCGTTTTCACCTGTCTGTGGAAAGGTATACCACTCGTTTATAGTGGCCAGGAAATTCCCAATACAAAGCGTCTGAAATTTTTCGATAAAGATGAAATATTGTGGACGAAGAATCCGTCGCTACACGCGTTTTACCAGGCGCTGCTTACATTGCGCTTGCTACACAAAGCAATGCAGACAGGTGGTGAGTTGCGTTTTATTGACAATCCTTTAAACGACAAGATACTTTCCTTTCTATGGCAGAATGATGACGCGAAAATTTTTGTGTTGCTCAATTTCTCAAATAACGACAAGTTGAGATTTTCTATAAACGAACCAGGCCTTGCCGGTAGCTACGTAAATTTATTTTCAGGTATCGAACATCTGGTGCAAAACGATCAGCATTTTGAAATGCAAGGCTGGGAATATTTTGTTTACGCAACAAAGGAATAGTGTCACAATTTTTCCCGTATTTGTTTTTTGTAACCGGCTGTTGATTTTCATGGCATCTTCGTTGTGTCACTCACTTTAGGGCCTTGTTCAGCATGCAGCTTTCTTGTACGAAATGCAATTACAAAATTGTTAGTTAATCAGTATATAAAACAGGAGCAATGTTCAATTTTAAAAAATGCGTTTTTGTTGTTTTAGTGCTATGCACTGCAAACTCCTATGCCCAAAAATCGGTGATCAATATCGTTGATTCTGGCAGAAAAACTTCTATTAGAGGATTAAGTGTTGTTGATGACAATATTGTCTGGATCAGCGGCAGCAATGGAACTGTTGCAAGGTCGGTGAACGGTGGCAAATCATTTGAATGGCAAACGCTTGCTGGCTATGAAAAGCGGGATTTCCGTGATATTGAAGCATTCGATGAAAACACTGCAGTTATTATGGCAGTTGCTGAACCGGCTGTTATTCTTAAAACAAGAGACGGCGGCAAAAGTTGGAACAAGGTTTTTGAAGACAGCACGAAGGGTATGTTTCTCGATGCGATGGACTTTAATTCAAAAGGTGAAGGTGTAGTTATCGGTGATCCGGTTAATGGTTCCATGTTTGAGGCAATGAGTGTTCAAAATGGCGAAACATGGTATCCCCAGCTAATCAGTGGCATGTCGCGCAACCTAAACAAAGGCGAGGCATTTTTTGCAGCAAGCGGTAGCAATATTAAATTCACTGGTAACAAAGACTACCCATTGAGTTTTGTGACCGGCGGTATAAGTTCAAGATTTTTTTACAGGAATAAATTTTACGCGTTGCCACTGTTGCAGGGAAAGGAATCGACCGGTGCAAATGCTCTTGCGCTGAGCGGCAATGGAAAAATGGCAGTAATCGTTGGCGGCGACTTTGCGGTTGATACTTTTTCCACGCTAAACTGTGTGGTTGTGCAGCTAAAAAAACAACCATTTATTTTGGTCGCTGCTACCCCACCACATGGCTATCGCAGTTGTGTGGAATATATCTCCAATAAAGACCTTATCTGCTGCGGCACAAGCGGGGTCGACATTTCAAAAGACGGCGGCATGAACTGGGCGCTCGTTTCAAGGCTTAGCTTTCATGTATGTAAAAAGGCAAAAAACGGCAGCAAGGTTTTCTTAGCCGGCAGCAATGGAAAAATTGCAGTGCTTGATCTTTAGGTCCGCTAATAAAAAATAAAATATTTTTTATTTTCTTTTAAACCTTGAAAAAAAGGCATAGTCTATTATACGTGCGGTTGAAAAATGACAGTGTTGAACAGTATTGATGAAGTACAAGAGTGCGACGCAACAGAAGCTGAAGCAAAATGAGATGCCCGGGACAAAAGAATTAGTATCACTTACTATAAACTAGCAGCAGGGTTAAAACAGGGCGTCATTGCGAGAGCATGATGCCCTTTATTTAAAAATCTGTAAATGCCGGGGTCGAGAAGGGAGTTTTGAAAATTTGTAACCACGTATTAGTATTTACTTACTATAAACTAGCAGCAGGGTTAAAACAGGGCGTCATTGCGAGAGCTTGATGCCCTTATTTTTTTACGGCATTTTACTTTTTGAAAGCGAAATAAACTGCACCGAGAAGGAAACCGAAGCTCACAAGGTACTTCCACTGAAATGGCTCTTTAAGATACAGCACAGCAAATACTGTGAATACGGTAAGGGTAATTACTTCCTGGATCATTTTCAACTGGAAACCATTGAATCCATCTTCAAACCCAGCCCTGTTAGCAGGTACCATTAAACAATATTCAAAAAAAGCGATTCCCCAGCTTATGAGTACCGCTTTCCATAAAGGCAGGCTTGGATCTTTTAGATTTCCGTACCAGGCAAACGTCATAAAGACGTTAGAAAAAACAAGTAAAATAACAGTGCGCATATCGGGCGTTTTAAGATTAGTCTTCGTATTTTCTTCTTTTAGCCGGCTTAAACTCCATTTGTTCTACCAGCGATTCAGGCGATGGATTTTTTGTGACTGCATGAGATATTTTGTATAAGGCGGTCATGAGAAAAAGGGAAAAAAGAGTTTCGCCCCAGGTAATCCAGTATCCCCAAAAATTGTAAACAGCGCCTTTTGCAGGCTGTGAAAGCTCATAGATAATATTAACTCGCTGGCCCTCCTCAAAATTCCTGAAAAAATAGCCGGCTTTTATACGGTATTCTTTGCCCTCGACCGAATAAATAGCAAATGGCTCTAACTCTTTGCTTAGCGTGTCTTGTAAAAAATGAATGACCGCCTTACCCATTTCTCCATCAAAATAGTCTGGTTGCCTGCTAAACAGGATGTATAAGCCGAAGCAAACAACATATAAAACGAGTGCTGGTTTAAACAAAATATAAAGAGATGAGCGTTAAAATAAAAAAGGATCAGCAGCGGTAAAATTGCTGCTAATCCTTTTATAATAAAAATGTTTTTAAAGATTAATTCAGGCTGCGGAAATCGACCGGTACAAGCTTGCTTACGCCAGGTTCCTGCATGGTTACGCCATATATTACGTCAACAGTGCCCATGGTCATTTTATTATGCGTAACAATAATGAACTGCGAATTCTCACTGAATTTTTTGATCATTTGTGTGAACTTGCCAACATTTGCATCATCGAGCGGAGCATCGACTTCATCTAGAATACAGAACGGTGCAGGCTTAATCAAGTAAATGGAAAATAATAAGGCTGTGGCCGTGAGTGTTTTTTCTCCGCCGCTTAACTGGTTAATGGATGATGGCCTCTTACCTTTAGGCTTTGCTACAATGTCGATGCCGGTTTCAGCAAGGTTATCCGGGTTGTCAAGGATCATGTCTGCTGTATCTTCTTCAGTAAATAATGCTTTGAATACCCTTTGAAAATTTTCTCTGACCTTATTGAAAGTATCGAGAAATTGCTGGTTGGCTGTAGCTTCGACTTCTTGTATGGTTTGCAAAAGGCTTTCCTTGGCGTTAACAAGATCATTCTTTTGTTCAAGAATAAACTCATAACGTTTCCGCATTTCCTGGAAAGCTTCGATAGCCGTGGGATTGACCTCCCCAATATTTTCCAGCCGTTTTCTCATCCTGTCACTTGTTGCCTGCAGTTCTTCCAATGGCGTTGTACTGGTTCTTGGTTGATCAAGAATGTCATCCAGCGCTATCTTGAATTCAACATGCAATCTTTCTTTCATGCCTGCCAGTTGCAGTTTTAATTCATTAAGGCGATCCTTAATTTCGCTTAGTAGATGTTCAACAATCTCCCTGCTTTTTACTTTATGGCGCAACTCACTTTCTTTTGCCTGCAACGCATTGCGCAGGTTATAGTATGCCTGGTCTGCTTCGTTTAGCTTTTGTTGTTCCTCTTCTTTGCGGCGTAGCATCTGCACAAGTAATGCTTCGCTGTCGATCAAGGCCTGCTGGCCCTCCTCTATCAGTTGAGCTGCGTTGCTTAATTGTTGGGTATTTGATTCAACCTGATTACCGAGCTCGGTCAGTTGGTTTTGCTTGAAAACCAGTTCCTGCTTGATCGCAACGAGTTTGCTTTGTTGCCTTGTTACAAGAAGATTGGTTTCATTGTATTTCGCATTCGCAAATGCAAACTCCTGTTCCGCTGATTGAAATTCCTGTTCTGCAGCTTTTGTAGCTTCAAGTATTGCCTGAAGTTCGTTACTCAGCTCGGCAAGTGCTTCTCTGGTTGTGGCGATACCATCCTGGTCATCCTGTAATCTTGATTCGAGATCTTCTATTCTTTGTGTGGCGTTTTGCTGGGCAGCTTGCAGGTTTTCAGCCTTATTTTTTGCAGCAAAAACCTGGTTGGTTAATTGATTGATTTCATTTTCGGTCTGCCTGATCAGGTTTTCTTTCAATTGCTCATTGAAACCAATTACTTCATTATGTTTTTGTTTGATCTCCGCTTTCAATGCATTCACCACCGCGTCTTGTAAAACAATCTCGTCATGAATTTTTTCAAGATTCTTTGCACGGCCTATTTTCTTGCCTTCAAACAATCCAACACTGCCTCCGCTAAGGGCATATTTACCCTTTACATATTTGCCATGTTTCTCCAGTATAACAGCGTTGGTTGAAGTATTGATCGCTTCATCATTTTCTGCGATGTACACGTTACCTAAGAGATATTCAGCGAGTTCACGATATTCGTCGTCAACCTCAATTACATCCAGCGCACGTATTGTAAACTCCGGTTGCTTGGTAATCGTCTCGTTTTCACCAATCCTGTCAAGGATAAAAAAATTCGCTTTCCCTTTTTTGTTTTCATCCAACAGTTGAACAGCCTGCAATCCTTCCTTTAAATTATTTACAACATAATAGCTCAGGTAAGGCTCTAAAACATTTTCAACCGCTGTTCGATATGCTTCGTTTACATAAATAATATCTGAAAGTATGGGCGCGTTATTATTCCAATTTGGATTTTTGTGCAGGAATTTTACACTTTCCGGGTAGCCTTCCATGGAATCAATAAGGCTCTTCAGCAAATCGTGTTCATTGCGCTTTGCATCAAGTCTTCTGTTTTCCTCGGCGAGCTGATTGCGTAACACTTCCAGCTGGCTTTGCGTTTCCAGTATTTGCTCCTTGGTTCTTTCATGGTGTTCCTGTAACTCGCGCAGATCATTTCTTTTATTTTCGAGCAATTCTTCTTTTTCGGCTAGTTCTTTTTCCAGTTGCTGCAACTGAGCCGAACGGTTTTCCTTTTCATCGGTCAACTGCGCATGGGCTCTTTGCAGGTTTTGGATGGATGTATCAGCAACTGCAACTTTCTTTTCCGCATCAAACTGGTTGCGTTGTACCTGTTGATATTTACTTCTCGAACCATCAACTGCGGCTCTCTTTTGTTCAAATTGAATACGTTTATCGCCGGTTTCTTCTTTTATTGTTTCAAGCTTTTCCAGCAACTCAGCAAGTCTTGATTCTTCTTCACCCACCTGTAAATGGGAAAATTCAATAGAATCTTGTATCCCCTTCAATTGGCCTTCTGCCTTACCAAGAAAATCTTTTAACCCGGCCTCTTTGTCTTTCAGAAAATGTAGTTTCTGTGAAGCAAGGTTTTTTTCATTCTCTTTTGAACGTACATCCTGCTGAAAAAGATTAAACTCTTGTTGCATCCCTTGCAAAGCGCGTTCCTTTTCTATAAACCCAACCTTCTCCTGTTCTATTGCAGCCTCTTCCGTGGCTATTTCTGCTTCCAGCACAGTTCTCTTATTAACCTCATCATCCTGCTGTTCATTAAGTTGTTTATAAGTGATGTTAAAACCTTCCAACGCGGCCTTTGCAAGCTCAACGGCAATCTCCTTATAATCTTTCTTTATCTCAAAGTACTTTTCAGCTTTCTTGGCCTGGCTCTCCAGCATTTTCAACTGGTTGTTTATTTCGAACAACAGGTCTTCGATGCGGTTAAGGTCTTGCTCGGTAAGATCGAGTTTATTCTTCGCTTCTTTTTTGCGGGTTTTGTAAATGGTTATACCGGCTGCCTGCTCAAGCATACGGCGACGGCTGTTGTCTTTGTCTTTAATAATGTCATCAACCATGCCAAGCTCAATAATGGCGTAGCTGTCATTTGAGACACCCGTATCCATAAAAAGATTATGAATATCTTTCAAACGGCATTGCACATCATTCAGCCGGTATTCGCTTTCGCCATTTTTAAAAAAACGTCTTGTAACTGTAACAGTACTGAATTCGGTAGGAAGCAGGTTCCGCGTATTTTCGAAGGTCAGGCTCACTTCTGCCAAACCGCTGGCAGTGCGCGTTTTGCTTCCATTAAACACGAGCGCTTCAAGATTTTCACTACGAAGCGCAGATATCTTCTGCTCTCCTATTACCCAGCGAATGGAATCAATAATATTACTCTTACCGCAGCCATTAGGCCCGATAATTCCGGTGATGCCTTCGTCAAAGTTTACTACTGTTTTGTCAGCAAAACTTTTGAAGCCTTTTATTTCTAATGATTTTAATCTCACGTTTAGCCATTTTATCTATGCGAACATAGCTTAAAACGCTAAATAACTGAAGAATGATATTCCTGCTGTGGAGAAGTAGTGAAGAAATAACGGTAAGTGATAAAACCCGTTGATTTTCAATGTAAGGTGCTGGGAAGGGCTTTGTTATTATTAGACAAAAATAAAGGCGGAAAAATAATTTATGTACCCGGCTTCAGCTATTCCGGCGTCTTCGTTGCGTCGCACACTGCAACGTTCCGTTCCGAGGTCAGCAATAAACAGGGCGCTAATCTTTCCGGCCGAAATTACTCCCATCCGCTTGCAAGTACATCGGCAATATGCATTACACGTATGGCAGCTTGTTTGTTCCTGATATAACCATCGAGATGCATAAGACAACTCATGTCTGTGCTAATGAGGTAGTCGGCCCCGGTTGCAGTGGCATTTGCGACTTTTTGATCGGCCATGGCAATGCTGATCGGTTCAAATTTTACGGCAAATGTTCCGCCGAAACCGCAACAGGTTTCTACATCATTCATTTCTGTCAGTTGTAATCCTTTTACGTTTGCCAATAATTTTCTTGGCTCTTCTTTTATTTTACATTCTCTTAATGCCGCACAGCTATCATGGTAAGTTGCGAGGCCCGGCAGCACCGCACCAAAATCATCCATCTTTAATACGTTAACGAGAAAGTCGGAAAACTCGAAGATGTTTTCGCCGAGGTTTTTTACATCGTTATGCAGCGATGAATTATCGAAAAGTGTATTGTAATAATTTTTTACAAAACCAACACAGCTTGCACTTGGCGCAACTATGTATCCGGGTCCACTGAAGTCTTTGATGAACTTTGCGCAAATATCTTTCGATTCGTTCCAAAAACCTGCATTAAATGCTGGCTGCCCACAACAGGTTTGATTGCTGTTATACGTAACAAGGCAACCCGCTTTGCGCAATACCTTAACCATGTTGAAAGCAACAGTTGGATATAGCTGATCGACAAAACAAGGAATGAATATTTGAACTGCAACCTGTGACTGTACTTCCATTTTGAACTGATTTCTGCGAAATGAACGTGTTGTTAACGGCGATAAAGATATGGTTACAGCGCCAACTAGAAAAACGAAGACAAATTGATGCGGCAGTTGTTGCAGTACAAGAGTGCGACGCAACAATAGCGTAAAAATGAACCAGGTGCCGGCCTCAAAAAACTGAGGCCGGCACCTGGTTGCACTAAGTGTTAAACTATTCTACAATGAAAAGCTTTTTATCAAACTTGTTGTTGTTGCCCTGGATAAGGAGGTGATAAATTCCTTTTGAAAGACCGGAACCCAGTTGTACCTGGTAAGTTGTAACCGTTGATTGATGGTCGATATTTTTTTGCCAGATCATTTTACCAGCAGCATTAAATAACTGCAAACTGTAATTGCCAGAAGGAATATTTTGGAACTGAAGATTGGTGGTTGAACCTGTGATAGGGTTTGGATAAACCGTAATATTATTTTTAGCATCGCCGGTAACCACTTTTACAATTTTGCTATAAGTATTTTTATCTGTTTTGTCGATCGCCCTGATGCGATAGTAGTTGTTGCCCTGTGCAGGTTGATCGTCGGTTAACTGATAGTCTGTCCGAAGCTGGCCGTTATTCAATGCCTTTGCCTTCCCAATTACAGTAAAGTTGACTGCATCTGAAGAGTGCTCAACTTCATAACGATCGATGTTTACTTCGTTGCCTGCAGCCCAATTAACGGAAACCTTATCATTTTTAAGGCTTGCATTGACATCGAGAATTGTAACAGGAAGAATAATATTAGCCTGGTTAATAACTGTGAATTTGTTGAAATAGTTAATACCATTTGCGGCCCCCATCCAATCGGTGCTTTCACCAAGATCATATTCTGCATAAATCTCGTCCTGGTTATTTGTATAGGCAGAAAAGTTGTGGATGTCTGACGCAACGTTTGATATGTTAAGGTAGGCCTGCTGATAGCTTTCCTGCAACAATCTTGAATCCGAATAATTAAACCCAGTCTCCACTTCGTTTTGTCCGCCGGTTGCATAGGCTGCAGGGTCTCTCTTTGTAAAATACAGGTTCATATCAGCTTTGATTGTTGCGTTACTTGTTGCTTTGACATACCAGATTCTTTCAACGATTTTTGCGGGAGTATTGCCGGCGTCGCCATTATTTACAACTACAGTAAAGTTATCGGTTGTGCCATGGTTGTTTAACATCATTCTGTTAGGCGCTGCGCTTAGCCCAGGTCCGGCGCCCAGGAAGCTTGAACCTACAGGGAAATACGTGTCGTTGTTGCTTACGTTATTGATACGAAAACCCTTTGAGCCATCAAAAGGAATTGATGCAGTTATAGGTGCTCCATTGGCGTTACAGGTGGCAATAAAACTGTTATTGTAATTCGCCGTGTGAGCTGCATATGGTATGTTAGGTGCTGTAAGGGCGCCTGTTTTATTCCATGTAAACAGGTTGTCTCCTGTTGCGATAACACCTTTTGTGAGGGTTATATTGTTAACAGTAAGCGCCGTTCCTAAAACAGCATTCCCGATAGTGGTGCCAATTGCGCGGTTTATTGAGATAGTATTCAACTGCTGACCTGCCCCGTTATTTGTGAAGTAGATAGTCCCTAATTGAGTGCTAAGATTACCTCCTATAGAAAGATTGGAAGTTGTTGAACCGGTTAATGTGCCGGTTCCCGTTACTGTGCCGTTAAGCGACAAAGTGTTTCCATTGATAACCAGTGACCCTGATTTAAAATTCGCTACCCCATTGTTCGTTATTGAAGTGGTACCGCCAACTGAGAGATCACTTGCAAGCGTTGCAATTCCTGATGCTGTTCTGTTTAAGCTAAAATTTTTGAGTACCTGTGACCCGGTGGCAAATTTCAAACTACCAGTAAGATTACCGGCACCCGTGATGCTGAGACTTGAAGTGCCGTTTGCATCTGCATCGGCTGCAATTGCACCGGTGTTGCTACCCGAATTGTCAATTACGCCACCAAGATTTAGATTGTTACCGTTAATCAGGAGATTTCCATTTTTAGGAGTAAAGATGTTTGAGATATATAGATCGGCGCCCATTTTTACATGGGAGGCATTGTTAATGGTCGCATTGTAAAAGTTACTGGGTTGAGTGCCACCTACAGTCTGTAATGAAACACCAGCAAAAGCGATTGTACCTGAACTGGTAGCTGTTCCTGCACTCATTGATGCCTGGTTATTAATAAAATCGCCGGCAAGAGAATATGTACCATTATTCAAATAATTGGCAGTGTTTTCATTTGTAAATGATCCATTCAGGTATACGTTGCCATTGATGTATATGTTGCCGGTATTGTAACCTTGTGCATGGGCAATTGCGCAAAACAAAACGATTAGCGTAAATAGGGTTGAAGTAAGCCTGAAAGTTACCTGAGCGAAAGTCTGTTTTTTAATAAGGGTTGCCATAAAGGTCTTTTTGATTTTATTACAGGATTGATGGTGCTCATTATTTTCACAGAACATGCCAAACAGGGACAAGCTCTGAAACCCTTTGCCATGAAGGGTTTCAGGAATCGCTTCTTTTTTAACGTTCCCACTATGGGAATAAAATGACATTATGCGGACATCCAGAAACCCTTTCGACAACAAAATTTGTGGAATCAGGATGAATATGATGCGGAAAAAGAAAGCAGGAGGTAGCTGTGCTTTTCCAGGTTTGGATTTTTGCCTTGAATAGCGTACTAGGGCTGACCTGAACGAAGTGACAATTCCAAATCAACTTGTTGACTTCTGCCAGGTGAAAGAAAAGCGGTGTGACTGGAGATGGGGAGCGATATTTTTATTATACGAAGGCTGAATTTGATCTTGCCAGAAATCCAGGTAAATAAAAAGCTTGATGATATAAAAAGGGCTCACAATTGTGAGCCCTTTTTATTAGCGATTTCCTAACGATTAGTTATCAGCTTTTGAATATCTGCGGTATTGATTATTTAACCAAAGTCACTTTCATGTAAGAGCCACTGTAATAGGTTGTGGCTGTGTTAGAACTTGTTTGTTGTGCCCATTGCATTTTAAAGGTGCCGCTAGTAGCAGCCGTCGTTATAGTGCCATTAAGCATTAAAACATCTGTGGTGTTACTTATGGCAGACGTTGCCACCTGGTAAGCAGTAGTGGGGCTGGTTACCCATGACACATCATCTTGGGCGCTCCTGTTTACAAAAACGTTAATAAATTCCGTGCATCCTGTTGGCCCGACAAACTGCATTTTTAAAAGCCCGTTATCTGCACACGAAACTCTTATCATCGCAAAAATCTCATAGGTCTGATTTGCACCCAATGAAAAACTGAAGTCATTATCATCTTGTAATGTGGCACT
Organism: Chitinophagaceae bacterium UBA7600; assembly: GCA_002478885.1. GTDB lineage: Bacteria > Bacteroidota > Bacteroidia > Chitinophagales > Chitinophagaceae > DLKC01. Next base: position 54,778 of record DLKC01000097.1, on the reverse strand, counting down.
GTTGGTAACCGATTCGTTCGACGCCTTTGTCTTAAATTGAACGCTTCCGGTGCCCCATGTTAAGATTCCCGTGCCATCATTAGTAAGAACGGTATTTGCTCCACCCTGGCTTGCAGGAAGTGTATAGGTAATAGTTGCGGCTTGTGCCTGGGTTTTAAAGGCCGTGTAGTCCGTTCCACTGGTGCTTGGTTCGGCTAGTCTAAATTCTCCGGAAGTATTGTTATTGTTATTGACCATGATATTGCCATTCATTGTTTCAAGAAGCTGGCCTGGCACTAAAGTTCCTATACCAACGTTACCACCGCCAGACGGAACAATTATTCCATAGTTGTTTGTGGCGCCTGACGCGCTAAAGTAGCCCGCAATGTTCGTGCTTGTTGTTCCGCTGTTGCTAATACTACTATTAACACCGTATGCCGTATGCGATGCCGCCGCATTTGCGCCTGACCTGTTTATTTTCAACAGATAGGAAGAGCCACTCGCCAATCCGGCGGTTGAAGCAGAAGTAATGTTCAGGGCTGTTCCACTTGTAATTGCATTTCCTGCAATGTTGACTATGTTGCCTGTAGTTACGTTAAACGCGTTTGTAGCACTGCTTGATGTTATGTCAAGTAAATTGGATGCACCTGGTGTAGTCTGAATGCCTATATTTCCAAGCGAGCCTATGCGCATTCTTTCAAAACCGCTTGTTGCCAGAACAAAATCGCGACCATCTGTGGTGCCAATAAAGTTGTTGTTGGCAGTAGTACCAATGGCACTGCTACTAGCAGTTGTTGATCCGTTACCTGTGAGCGACCAATAGTTGCCTGACGTGGTGACATTTTCAACGACATACCATTTGGACGTGCCATCACTTTGCAGTGTTACACTGCCACCAGTAAGCGCTAGTGTGGTGATAGAGCTACCTCCTGAGGAGATATTATCAGAGCCTGACCGTGAAACCGTAATAACATTACTGCCGGAACCATTGTACACAAGCCTATATAAGCGCCGTCCGGTTGTATTTGCAGCAGGAAGTGTTATTGTGTATGCTGACGATGGTGTTGCAAGTACCGTAGAATAACTGGCATCAAGGGTTGTAGCAGATGAGATGGCCGAGATACCCGTACCAAAAGAACCTGCAACATCTAAATAACTGTTTGGAGCGGCGGTGTAAAACCCGGAATATCCACCCGATGATGGAACAATTATTCCATAGTTGTTTGTGGCGCCTGACGCGCTAAAATAGCCGGCGATGTTTGTACTCGTCGTTCCGGTGTTGCTTACAGTGCTATTAACACCGTAGGCAGTATGTGACCCTGATGCATTTGCGCCGGAACGGCTCAATTTCATTAAATATGAACTACCACTACCTACACCGGCAGTTGAAGTTGAAACAACATTCAATGCAGTTCCGCTTGTGATATTATTGCCTGCAATGTTAACGACGTTTCCTGTTGTCACATTAAATGCATTTGTGGCACTGCTTGAAGTTATATCGAGCAGATTAGTTGCGCCAGGCGTAGTTTGAATGCCAATATTGCCCGATGCCCCTATACGCATTCTTTCGAAGCCGTTCGTAGCCATGATCCAGTCCTTTGCATCAACAGTGCCAATAAAATTATTATTCGCCGTAGTGCCAATCAACGAAGTACTTGCTGTAGTACTGCTATTACCCGTAAGTAACCATGAGTTATTTGCAACGTTTGACCATCCTAACGTAGCTGTTGTACCTGAAATGCCTGAGATCGTAAGTGCCTGGCCTGTAATGCCAATTGCCGTCGGGAGCGTTAACGCATACGAAGTTGCTGTAACGCCGGATTGTAATGAGACAGTATTTCCTGTTGAATTGCTGGTAGTAAATTGTAACACACCGTTACTTCCTGAAGCCTTGCCAGTATTGATAGTTCCGTTTACATCCAGCGGCATCGTTGGAGTGTTCGTCAAAATGCCAACTTTTACCAACGAATTGCCCAATATGAGCGAATTGATTTGAGCAGAAGTTGCGCCGTTTCCAATGGCAGTAGAGTTTTGCGCCACCGCGCTTGCTCCATTGCCCAATGCTGTTGACTGGAAGCCGGTCGCTGTTGCACCATAACCAATTGCGATAGCCTGGTTATTTGTGGAGACTTTTGCTGTAGCTCCTATTGCAATTCCCTGGAAGGATGTCGCTGATGTATTATGGCCGATTGCTATAGCTTCATTGTTCGTTGAAGACACTGCGCTTTCTCCAATCGCAATGGCATCCTGAGCACTGGCAATTGCATTGTAGCCAACCGCCAGCGATGCATTTGAACCCGTTGCCTGTGCCCCCGCGCCGATCGCGGTCGATTGGAACGCAGTTGATGCCCCCGATGAACCCACACCAAGTGAAGTGGCATAAGAAGCGCCACTCAAGCCGATATATCCTGCACTTAAACTATTTACTTTAAAAATTAGTGGTTGGTTATCATTTGTGCCGATATAATTGTTGGCAGAATTTGTTCCGCTGTTGCCACTAAGATCCCAATAGTTTCCACCAAGCGCTGTTGCCGTGGAAAGATAGTTCCATTTGCTTCCATCCCAATAGTACAACCCAGCGCCTCCGCCACCGGTGATTGCGCTATTTGTATTATAAACAACAGTTCCTGTAAGCAGGGTTGCCGTTAATGGGCTTGACGAATTTACACTTGATAACGATAAACGGGGTAATACAAAACCCTGGTTAGTACTTTCCAGTTCAAGAATTGAATTTGCGTTGATGTTTGTGACATTATTTCCGACTTTTAACTGGGAGAAAAGCCTTCCTGAAACTAAGATGAACAGGATAAAAACAATGCACCTTTTGATACGATTGTTCACAGGATGAGAATTGGTTTAATACCTGCAAAGTAAACCTAAAAAAAAGGGGGCAGTGCTTAAATTAGCACATAGTTATTAAATGCAAATTAATTAACCATTAATTCAAATAATGTACTTTTCGTTGGCACGATTCTGAAACACGAGAGTCATTTCCACTTGGCTTTCGCGAAGCTGTAAAGGGTTATGCATGTTGCGCATAAAGTGTTTTAATGGCGTATTTTTTGGAGCGAATCCGGTTTCGTCACGCAGTACAGGAAAGCACAAAAATGTACCAACTGAATTGCTGAAGTCAAAAAGTGCGACGCAAGGAACGACGCCATATATTCTACTGTTGGGCACCAAAAATTACATGCTATGTATAAAGGCAGCGCTGTCTTTGAATTTGTCGAAATTCATTTCCACAAAAAAGTTTTTAACGCCACCGGTTTTGGCGGCGGCAAAAAATTCCTTCCAGTCTATCACCCCTTGCCCAATGGCAATTTCTTTTTTGTCAGCGGTCCAATCTGATAAATGCGATGAAATAAATCTCCCGGGATATTTTTTAAAATATTCAGCAGCTTTGTATCCAAGATTGATCACCTCTGTTTGAAACTGCATCTTAACAAGATTCGCATCAAACCGCTTCATTAAGGCATCGTAAATAAGTTCTCCTTCCAGTTGTGCAAACTCAAACTCGTGGTTGTGAAAGCCTGCCTGCATGCCCGCCGCTTTTATCTTGTCCGCCGCCTTGTTCAATTTGTCAGCCGATGCGAGATAATCATTCAGCGTGGCGGTCTTAGGAAGCCAAAAAGTTGAGCAGATCATTTGGGTTAACCCTAGTTCCTTTGCGAACTGAATGGTTTCATCGATCTTATCATCGGCAAATTCTGCAGATCCAAAATGGCAGCTTGGACAGGTGAGGCCCGCATTATTGATGGTAGTTTTTATATCAGCTGTTTTCATTGCGGCAAATTTGCCAAAGCCTATTTGCGCATACCCTTTAGGTGAGCACATCTCTATCATTTTATAACCCATGCCAGCCATTACTTTTAATGTGCCTTCAAAATCCTTACTCAGCATTTCTTTCACGGTCCACGATTGAAAGCCAATCGGCATATCATTGGCATTAGCAGCAGCAAGAATTGTCCCGGGCAATTGGGTTAACGCAAGCGTAGCGCCGGTACCCACAGCGGCCTTTGTAAGAAATGATCTCCTGTTTATCTTTTCCATGTCGTTTAATTTGATGATTATTTTTTTGTTTCAAACTGTATAGGCGCTATTGCGCGTTGGTTGCGTCGCACTCTTGTACTTTCTTTTCTTCATGCAGCAAAACAACCAATCTATTTAAGATACGTTATATCGAATCGGGCTCCCACCCTTTCCGGTATTCGCGGTTAAGATATTTGTTGGCATCTGCAACGTTTGTAATCTTGAGATTGGCCGCATCATACTTCAGCATCTTGTTTGTGCGCAATGCTACGGCATATAAGTTCACCGCCTCGGTTAAGTATTCGGCTTCCGAAAAATTGCCGGGGTATTGTTTACCGCTCCTGCATGCATCAACAAACAAGGGCAATGCCTGTGAGGTCTGTTCCACCTGGCTTCTCGCATCAGCCTTTGCATTTGGTTTCTCCATTTTTTTACCAGATATGATTTGAGGATCCTGCACATTAAACCCGGCAAGTATTTTTCCTTTATCACCAATGAACATCATTCCTTCTTCTGGCAGGCCTTTGTTGTCGTTCATCAGCTCAACAGGTGTTGCAGGCCGCATGCCGCCATCATACCAGCAGAGGTCTACCGGTGGCCTGTCACCATTTGCGGGATATTTAAACCGTACCATACTTGCCATAGGAAAAGAGAAGTCATTATTAATTCGGTATGGTAACGGCTCATGAAAAGCACAAACATGGCTCCTGTTTGGTTCTATGATAGTTGGCGAGGTAAGTTTTAATGCGTTAAAAACCGTCCACAAACTATAGTGGCCCATGTCTGCCATGGAGCCACCGCCGAAATCATACCAGCCCCTGAACACCATATTTGTATAGTTGGGAGAATAGGGCCGGTCTGCCTCGGGCCCAAGCCAAAGATCCCAATTAAAGCCTTGCGGCACCGCTGGTTTATCGGCGGGTAAATCGGCGTATTGTGGCCATACAGGCCTGTTGGTCCAGTTGTGCACTTCCTGCAAAGTACCGATGGCGCCTGCATTAATCCATGCCATCACAGTTTCCATGGAGCCGTTGGAATCCCACGGTATAAGGTGCGTGATCACTTTGCTGTTTCGCGACATTCCGATCACTTTTTTGCCTTCGATCAACCGGTTCGAAAGTGGCTTATGAACCAATACGTGTTTGCCACGTTTTATGGCAGCCATGCAAAGAATACCGTGCAGATGATCAGGGGTCATTATCTTAACAGCGTCAAGGTCTTTCTCCTTGTCGAACAGTTCGCGCACATCTTCGTAAGCGGTGCAACCATTAAATTTTTGTTCTGGCCGAATATTGGCGTAGAAGGTATCAACGATCGATTTGCCATTATCCCTGCCCCCGGGTATCAGGCCATCTCCGCCACAATCCCAATCTGCCTGTTTAATGGTTTTACGAATTTCACTACGCAGGTAATCTTTTCCCCAATCCCTGTAGCCCCTTGCCTCTTTATTTGCATCGCACACAGCCGTAACCTGGAACTGATCGTTGCCAAGCAAAGGAAGCAGTTCTCTTATACCTTGTGTTCCGCAACCTATATATGCCAGTGTAATCTTATCACTTGGCGGTGTAAAATTTCTTCCCCCCAGCACGTGCCTTGGAACAATTGTGAAAGCCAGCGCTGATGCCGCTGTCATTTCTACGAATTTTCGCCTGCTTAGTTGGGTTTTGATTGGAGCTGAGGCAGAAGATATTTCCTCATGGTTATCCGCAGCGCGGATAACATCATTAATGTCTTTTTTCATGTTGCTGTATTTATCGTTAGAGCGGTCTTAAAATTACAGCATATGAAGATTACATAGACATAATATTTTACATAGGCCTATCATATATAGTGAACTAAAACTGTATTTATGTCGCTTGAAGGCAGTATTATATTTCGAGGCTTTCCAAAACCAATAATACTTCCATGAATTTATTCCACGAAGCCTGCCATTCATTTTTTGCATTGTCTATTTTCTGCTGATGGTCTTCCCGAAGATTTACTTTTGACTGCAGGTATTCTTCCACTTTCTCAAGCTTGGCTTTATTAAGTTCGGCTAATTTTTCCCTGGGTTCCATAGATAAGTTTTTAAAAGCTTAATAAATAAAATCCATCACAAATTTATTCTTATACAAAACTGCGATTGATGATCCTCCTCATGCCGGAGTATCTTTGGTTAAATCAGCAAAATTATTGCCTATTTTTTGGGGAACGTTGAAGAGTGCGACGCAAGAGCCGATGCCAGTAGCACTAAAGCCGGGAACAAAAACATCATTAACATTCTACCTGAATAAAATTTATTCAGCCTAAAATATTGTTTCGTATGATTGTATTATCTTTTCAAAAAAGCTGCAGCATATGAACTCCCTGATAACACGTAAGACGTTTATAAAGAGCAACCATTTTCCCGAACCCGGTTCCGACGCCGAGCGAACATTGTTCAACGATATTCAGCAGGTAATGAAAAAGCAATACGAGCAGGTGTTCTCTGACAAACTTGCTGAGCGAACCGTTGTGATTATTCCTTCGCTTACATTGGACATGGAAATATTATCCAAGATTAAAGGTGCCTTGCATTACGAGGAAAGGATGCTATGCCTGCTGATGTTACTTCGTATGCCGCTTACCAAGGTGATTTATGTTACCAGTGTGCCGGTGCCTGAAGTAATTATCGATTATTACCTAAATCTTTTGCCAGGCATTACCGGCCACCACGCAAGAAAAAGGCTTACTATGTTGAGCTGCTACGATTCCTCCGTTAAGCCGCTTACCCAAAAAATTCTTGACAGGCCCAGATTACTCCAGACCATTAAAGAGCATATTCACAACCCCGAGACGGCGCATCTTACCTGCTATAACATAACTCCGCTCGAAAAAACGCTATCGGTGCAGCTTAGTGTTCCGCTGTTTGGAACAGACCCCGACAAGTTTTATGAAGGGTCAAAGTCGGGAGGCAGAAAAACCTTTCGCGAGTGCGGCGTTGATTTACCCGATGGTTTTGAAGACCTGCACACAAGGGAAGATGTGGTGCGGGCACTTGCGGCACTTAAGAGAAAATATCCCGGCTTGCGCAAAGCGGTGGTGAAAATGAATGATGGTTTCAGCGGTGATGGCAATGCCATGTATCGCTACCCTGATGTGCCCGTTGACGATCAACTGGAACAACATCTCGCAGCTACCCTGTCGCAACAGTTTAAAACAGTTGCAAAGGATGTGAGCGAAGAACTGTTCTTCGAAAAATTTCATGATATGGGCGGCATTGTGGAAGTGTTTCTCGATGGAGAGATCAAGATGTCTCCTTCTGTCCAGTGTGTGATTAATCCTGATAAAAATATTGATATCGTAAGCACCCACGACCAATTACTTGGCGGCGATGATGGACAAATATTTCTTGGCGCAATCTTTCCTGCTGACGAAGCATACAGCGTTTCGCTTGCCACCGAAGGAAAGAAAATAGCTACAGCGCTGGCAGCAAAAGGTGCCATGGGCAGGTTTGCGGTTGATTTTATTTCTGTAAAGCAGGATGATAGCTCATGGAGGCATTATGCTATTGAAATAAACCTGCGAAAAGGTGGTACAACGCATCCGTTTTTAATGCTGCAGTTTTTAACCGATGGCAAGTATCAGTCCAATGATGGAGCATTCATTACAGCAAGCGGCAACAAGCGTTTTTATTTTGCATCCGACAACGTTAGCAACGATAATTATAAGGGCCTTACACCTTCTGATCTTATCGATATTGCCATGTTCCATTCGCTCATGTTCGATGGCGCCACCCAGGAAGGTGTAATGTTCCATTTGGTTGGTGCTTTATCAGAGTTTGGTAAACTCGGCCTCGTTTGTATCGGCAGCACTCCCGAAAGAGCCAAAGCATTGTACGATCGTGCGCTCGAAGTGCTCGATGCAGAATCAGCAGGTTAATTTTTTTGGAGCCTGGCTTAGGAAACATGATGAAGCACTCGTTGCGTCGCACTCTTGTACTTTCAGAACAATATTCAACAGCAATACAAAAGCGACAATAAAGTGTTGCATCTAAAATGCAATCAATTCATCCACGTTATTTTTAATACCACCACATGAAAAAAAATATTACCCCATTAATAGCATTGTTGTGCTGTTTTTTATTTGCCGCGCCATTGCTTGCATCAGCACAAACAACTAATACTACACCGGTACGTGTTGCGGTTGCTGGAATAACCCACGGTCATGTTGGCTGGATACTCAGCCGCCATAAACCAGATATGGAAATGGTAGGCGTTTATGAACCCGACAGCGAGTTGGCTCATCGTTATGCAAAGCAATATGGCTTTAATGAATCGCTTATTTACAACGATCTTAATAAAATGCTCGATGCCGTAAAGCCCGAAGCCGTTGTTGCGTTCGGCTCCATACTCGAGCATATGATGGTAGTTGAAGCTTGCGCGCCAAAAGGCATACATGTTATGGTGGAAAAGCCGCTGGCCACCACCATAGAACAGGCCTTGAAAATGCAAAAGCTGGCACAGCAAAATCATATATTCCTGCTCACCAATTTTGAAACCTCCTGGTACCCGACTACGGCCAAGGCATATCAATTGGTGAACGACAGTAACTATATCGGCGCCATAAAAAAGGTTGTAATCCACGATGGCCACCAGGGGCCAAAAGAGATCAATGTGAATAAGGAGTTTTTTAAATGGCTTACCGATCCCATACAGAATGGCGGCGGTGCACTCATCGATTTTGGATGCTACGGGGCTAATCTCATGACCTACCTCATGAAGGGCGAGCAGCCTGTTTCCGTTACAGCTGTAACCCAGCATTTCAAACCGGAGATTTATCCAAAAGTCGATGACGAGGCGACAATTATTGTAACCTACCCAAAAGCACAATGCATTATCCAGGCTTCATGGAACTGGCCTTTTGGCAGAAAAGACATGGAGGTATACGGACAAACAGGCTATATTATCACAACGAACAATACTGGCATGCGTTTACGTGCCGCTGCCGATGCAGCAGAGCATCAGCTTGTTGTTACGTCAAAGGATATACCTGTTTATGACGACCCTTTTTCTTACTTCGCCGATGTAATAAGAAAAAATATAGCTGTCCCTGAGAATGGGTTGTATGCTTTGCCTACAAACGTAACAGCAGTGCGTATTTTAGATGCGGCGAGAAAATCTGCACAAGCAGGTAAAACGATTTACCTGGATAAGTAATAAAGTTTTTCGGGGCCATGCAGCAGTGCAGCCATTAAGCATCGGTTGCGTCGCACTTTTGTACAGCAACAAGACATTGGGCAATGATTGCCAGGGTTCACTTATTTTATGCTGGCTGCAATTTCCTGCAGGTTAATGTCTTTTGCAACTACCTGGAATTCCACTTGTGTCAGCATGCGTTCCTTATCTGCAAAACCAAGATCAACAGCTTTAAGCAAATCAGACTTTGCGCCGGTTAAATTATTTTTTCTCGTGTTGATCAATGCAGAAAAATACCATGCTTCACTGTTTGTTGAATCCGCAAGTCTATACAGGTCATCAAAATATTCAGCCTGGTCATCCTGGCTCGCCTGTACGAAATGATTGGTGATAGAATAGAACGAAAGAGAAAGGTAGGCTAGCAGCCGTTGGTTCATAGCCGCTTCTGGGGTGTTTGCTTTTGATTTTGCTTTCAGGTCGTTGATGGTGCTTGTCCAGTAATTGAGATCACCTTGCTGAAATTGCTGCATATAAATGCTTTTGGTTGTTTCCTCCTGCCTCAATAATGTTTGTCTTTCTTTCCACTGATTTTGAAAACCTGTGCTGCCTTTAATCGAGGCATTTTTTTGTTTAAACCAGCTCACCTCACTACTCAATCCTTCGAGCAGCGCGGCAGAAAGTGTGCATGCCGCCTCCGCATGTATCAGATCATTTCCGTTTACAAAACTGTTAATAGTGTCTTTACTTTCTTTTACATACGAGTCGATCAGGAAATCATTTTTTGCAATCAAATTATTGCGCATCGCATCAAACTGCAAACCCGTAAACGCAATATTCATTGTGCTTTCAGGCGACCATTCATGAATGCCGTTGAAAAAAATGATGCGGTGTTTGGTTGAAGTTTTCCCAAAGTCATCGTTTGTAGCGATAAGATCGGTCATGTTAAGATCGCCTTCGCCTGCAATAGTAGTAAAGCTAAATGGGAAGTTGCCTGCGGGTGTTCCGTCTGGCAACGCTGCTCCGCCTGCTATCACGCCTTTAATTTCCCTATGCCCCAGCGCAATGGAGCTGGCCGTTTTAGCACCGCCGGAAAACCCGCAAACATACATCCGGTTTGTATCGACATGCAACCTGTTCTTTGTGTCTGTAACCAGGGCCTGCCATATGTTTTCTATGGCCGCGATCTGTGTGCCGTTCTTTGAATTGTTACTGCCCACCAATATAAACCGGTAGTGATCTGCAAGTGCTTTGTATTTATTTAAAGGCAATGCTCCGGCGGCATGCGGATCAAAAAAATAAACAATCGGCAATACGTTGTTTTGCATACCTGTTGGAATATACAGGGCGTACGATTGTGCAGGATTGCTTTTGCATACCAGCCGTTCAATAACTCTTCCCGAAACAATTGAATCGCCAGTAGAAGCAGTTGAGTTTGTTGTATCAACATTATTATTGTCTGTTGTGCCGGAACAGGAAACAGATAAAAGAAAAGCAGCAGCGATCAAGGTATTGCGAAAGTTCGCCATAAGCATAAGAAATTTCAGCTAAGATGATTAAAGAAAACAAATGTAAAATAAGTCGTTTCAAATATGAATGCCTGAAAGTATTTGCATTACAAAATAACCGTGAATCGTAATGGACGCTTAAGCACGAATTGTTGCCATGGAAGTGGAACTGTCAACCGAGCGTGGCAACAGGCGATGCCATTTGGGTTACAGCCGGTAACATAATAAGTTAATATTGCCGCAGTATTTTATTGGTGATTTTTTCTCCCGCATCGTTGAAAGCCTGTATAAAATAAACCGACCGCTGCAGCGTATTTAACTGATTGGCATTGGGAAAACTGTTGTTGCCCTGAATTGCCATTATGCTTGAAGAGGCCACGATTCGGCCGTTAAGATCAATAATGCGCAGATATATTTTCTGCGACTTTTTACTTGCAATAAACGCAGCATTGAAATCAGTTACAGGGTTCGCCATTTTAAAGGCCATGGTACCTGTCGCACCGGTTGGCCAGGTTGAACATGGGCCAGTCTGCGTAAGGTTTTCATCAATCCATTTCAATCGCAATGTGAGCCAGTTTTTCAGCGAGCTTATTTCTCCTGCATACGTCGCCGGAATCGGTTGAGGATTTGGCCACACATAAGTTCCGAGTATTGGCCATTGCGTAAAATGCCTGCGCTGCGCTTCGGCGACAAGATTATTCACCGAGTCAATCATATACAAAATATTGTCGTTGCTTAAGACCGTTTGGCGCAAGTCTTTCCAGCGGCATAACAAATGAGAATTGAAGGCAGTATCTTTTATGAAGCGATCCCACCAAAATGGAATTTGCCAATAATCGCCTGAACAAACACTATTGAAATTATAGGCCCAGCCAGTTGAAAGGCTGCCGTCACAATAATCAGCATTCCTAAAAGCGAGATCATAATCCCACACTGGCCCGGCAACGATCTTCCCGTTAATACTGTTACGGTTTTTATAGAAGAAGCTGCTGAGCCTGTATCCATCTACGTTACGGCTTATTTCATTAACAATAAGGTAATCGATAAATGACTGCTCGTCGGCAAACCTTCTGAAGCCTGTCACCGGATCCTGGAAATCATCGCCGGCGAGCGCATTTTCGAAACTGTCTACATAACTTTGAATATACTGTTGTTGCTCGGGAACTATGTCTTCAAGTTTTGGATAAACATAGCTAAACTGGATTACAGCATTAGGTTCATTATTCGGGTGATATTTCGAGAACCAGCCATCGGCTTCCTTGTCAATACTAAAAATATAGCCACCGGTAACCGCATCGCCGGTTATATCACCACTACCCAATTTCTTGATATTAACCCTCCCACTATTGCGTTTAATTTTTTCCATGAATACATAAATGCCCACATAGTTGCCATTTATTATTACTTCTGCAAAACGACAGTGAGCAGCCCAATGGCCAAGCATATTCGACATGCTGTATGCAAGAAAATTGCGCATGAGTGTTTTGTCAGTATAAGGAGCATACATTACCCAATCACTTTCTTTTGGCATACCAAAAAGTGGTTCATCCACACTTTCGCCGGCATCGTCACGCAATTCGATACTGTAAGATTTCATCGGAAACATCTGCGACGATTGGCCTCTTATTTCAATTCCTATTTTCCCATTATACTCATTGAACGCATCAGTGATATCGTTGCGCACGGCAGACCCGTTATAAATGATGCCCATGTCCGCGGTAATCTTCGGTTCATCAGGTATTTCTTGCCCGTTGGTATTGATTACAATAATGGGCAGGTTTGAGGAAGTTAAATTCACCTGGCTTTGAACCGGTGTTATAACCGATAAAAACGCAAGCAGAGAAAGGAAAATTTTCATCACATAAGTTTGAAATACAGCAATCTGCGACAAATATACAATTGCGGCAACAGTTATTTAATGATGAGGAACAACGCTATTCGTCTTTATATGTAGGCTGCAACTTCTTTGTAAGTTGTGGTGAAATTTTTTGGAGCCAAGCTGGAGTACTGTGCTGCATCTCCGGTTGCGTCGCACACTTGTACGCCAGGCTGCTTATCAGCAGTGAACAAAAACTTATAAAAAAATCCCGTATACTCTCCGGGACAAATAACACTACGCATCGGAACTAGTCGGTCAATACCAGATAACATTTGAATGCCCGTCTGTATCAAAATCTTCCTGCATTAATAACCTGTTTGATTTGCCACTGCTATAAAGTTTTATCCAATCTATGCTTCCCGGGCCTTTAAAGGATACACTTATTGCCTTTAATAAACCAACGGAATAGCCGTTATAGGACATCGTTTCAGTCATTACACCATCCCTAGTTGTAGTTAGTACACTATTACTTGCGCCAAGGGTAACGGTTGACCAATCTTCAAAAACATGTAATAGGTTAACTGAATTGGTAATATTCTTTTTTGTCAATCCAAACTTTGTAAAATCAGACCGGAATCCAATATATTGTGCAGAAGCAGTATCATTTTCCCCTTCCAAATACAGCCCGGCATCGTAATCGGTTATCGCATTTAATCCTGTCGATGGATTTTTTAATCTTACTTCGAGCCGAACTGAGTCTGCGCTAATTATTCTACAGGCAGGGATCAACAATTGCACGGAACTATAAAAATAACTCCATGGACTGTTATTGAGCTGCGCAATACCGCCGTTGATAAAAGAAAGATCAGGAGCAAGTAAGATGTCTACTCCGGGAGTACCATAAAACCCATGCCATTCGCCATTTTCATTACACGGAGGTGGGATAATTTTTACTGATGTAGTGTCGACGGCGCTTGCCCCTGCATTATCGGTTACAATAAGCTGAAAAATATAGGTACCTTCAGCAAGACCGTTCACAATTGAATTGGCAGAACCTGCATTTAAAATACTTGCGCTACTAGGTCCTGATACTTGGCTCCACAAATAAGCGGTAACCGTTCCATCAGCATCTGTGCCACTTCCTTTTAATGTAATCGTGTCACCTGCAATTGCTTCAGGTCTTGATATTTTTGCATTAGCAACCGGAGGGATATTTACAGGTGGATCGGGATTCTTTTTCTTACAACTCAGAAATATACTGATCATTACAATGCCGAGAACGAGCGCAGACTTTACTATCGGGATTAGAGGTCGTCTCATAATCATTAATTTTTGACAAGAAAATGAAAACTTTGGAGAAACTGAAATTAATTATACCGTTAATTAGAAATACATTGATTTTAACTGCCTCATAGCAACAAGCTACACCTGAAAAACCCCTGTCTTCATCTCCTCAGTATGCGGATTGTGATTTGCCGCGGCAATAGCCTCTGAAACCAGCATGCGGGTATTAATGGGATCAATAATGTCGTCAACCCATAAACGGGCGGCTGCGTATTGAGGTGTTGTTTGTTTTTCGTAACGGGCTTTTATCGTATCGAGCAAATGATTTTGTTCATCCGCACTAACCTCCTTGCCTGCAACCTGTATCTGAAGCAATGTTTTGGCCGCTTGCTCCCCACCCATAACCGCGATTTTTGCTCCCGGCCACGCATAAATAAACCGTGGATCATAGGCTTTTCCGCACATGGCATAGTTGCCTGCGCCATAACTATTGCCTATGATTATAGTGATCTTTGGAACAACACTGTTGGCTACTGCATTCACCAGTTTGGCTCCGTCTTTAATAATTCCTGCATGTTCGCTGCGGCTACCCACCATAAACCCTGTAACATCCTGTAAAAAAAGCAATGGAATTTTTTTCTGGTTGCAGTTTAGAATAAAACGGGCGGCCTTGTCGGCGCTGTCGTTATAGATCACTCCACCCAATTGCATTTCGCCTCTTTTATTTTTTACGATCAGCCTCTGGTTGGCAACTATGCCAACGGCCCAGCCATCGATTCGCGCATAACCGCAAAGAATGGTTTTGCCATAATCTTTTTTGAATTGAGCAAACCCCGACCTTTTTGTATCTGTATCGTCAGCATCTACAATACGATCGATGATATCGAGCATGTCGTAAGGTTTTCCGTTGCTTACGCTCATAATCCCGTAAATCCCGAGCGGATCTTTTGCCGGAGCAGCCGGGTCAATGCGGTTAAACCCGGCCTTTGGCTTGTCGCCCAACTTGCCGATGATCTTTTTAATTTCATCCAAACATTCCTGCTCTGTTTTAAATTTATAATCGGCAATACCACTGATCTCTGTATGGGTAACTGCGCCGCCGAGTGTTTCGTTGTCGATGTCTTCCCCAATTGCCGCTTTTACCAGGTAGGCGCCGGCAAGAAAAATACTTCCGTTGCCTTCTACCATCAATGTTTCGTCGCTCATAATAGGCAGGTATGCACCGCCGGCCACGCAGGCGCCCATCACCGCAGCTATTTGCGTTATGCCCATTGCGCTCATGCGCGCATTATTGCGAAAGATGCGGCCGAAATGTTCTTTGTCGGGAAATATCTCATCCTGCATGGGAAGAAAAACACCGGCGCTATCAACAAGATAAATAATGGGCAAATGGTTCTCCATGGCTATTTCCTGCATACGCAGGTTTTTCTTACATGCAATCGGGAACCATGCGCCTGCTTTCACCGTTTGATCATTGGCGACGACTACACATTGCCGATCGTTAACATATGCCATCACCGCAACCGTTCCACCTGAAGGGCAGCCACCCTGCTCCTCGTACATGTCGAGGCCTGCAAAAGCTCCGATCTCTACAACAGGTTTGTTCTTGTCAACGAGATATTGCACCCGCTCACGGGCTGTCATTTTGTTTCTCTCATGCTGTTTGTCGATATTTTTTTTCCCGCCGCCGGCTTTTATTTTTTCATACTGTTGCCTGATCTCACTCAGCAAGCGTTTCATCCAGTCTTCATTGCGGTTCTGTTCTATATTCATGCTTACAATTGTTAGTGTGACAAAGATGCGCTATGATTTCGAATTCGGTGTTCTAATTTTTGATTATTTGGTGCCCGGCAATTGTGCAACCAGCAACACCTGTTGCGTCGCACCCTTGTACATCATATCTCCGGGCAACGCAGTGCGGGACGTTCGTGAATTTAATTTACTGCCATTACTTTTTCGGAGGCCTCAATAACGCCCTGTTCGCAGTGTCAACGAACGGTTTTCCATTTTGCAGCTATTTCCGGTTTATTTTGCGGCTTGCAAACAAATTTTTCTGCATTTCTATCCAGCATCCATAACGTTCTTGAAAAAGACACAGCGCCCCAGAAATTTCTTCCATTTCTGGATTTTGTAAGTACATTAAATGCTCCATTGTTGTCTACCTGCACTGCTGTAAAAGTTTTGGCACTATCGTGTGAATAGAAGTTTTGTAAAAGGTCAAACGGGGTGGCAAACCAACACTCACTGCTGTCGAGCAGCATACAGGTTAACGCGCCGCTAAAACCGGTTGGGTCACCCAGGTCATTCCAAAGCAAGGAGCCGGGCCTTTTTGCATAAATATTAATCAATGATCCTTCATTAATAACTGCATAATCATTGGATACAATTTGAAGATTATTGTAATAAGTCCTTTTTTTTGGCATCCCTTGTTTTACCCATGTAAAACCACCGTCTGAAGAATTGTATATTTTGCTGCCGTCTGCCAGCCATGCGTTTTTTCCGCTTACCTGCAGGCAAAGCAGCCTGCTGTCATCGCTTGGATCGGTGCTGTTGTCGGAAGTCCAGGTCTTTCCACCATTGGTTGTCTTAAGTAATTGCTGACCCGCTTTTACCGATCCGTTGAAGCTGTCAAAACTGCAAGTCATTAAACCCGTTTTCGCATTGTACATGGCAATGTTGAATTCGCAATTGCCTGCATGTGTAAAAACCGGAACCCAGGTATTTCCGGTGTCTTGTGTCAGGTAAATTATTCCCGGGCCAATGCCGGTTAAATCGGTACTCACCGCAAGAAGGGCCATAGAGGCCGTTACTGCATAAAAAGCTTTGGAACTTGTGTTTGTCGCAATGCCCGCAGGAATAATTTTCCGCCACTTGTTACCTGCGTTTGTGCTTATGTAAATTTGTTTGATGTTAGTAAAACCCCAAACCACGTTATCATCCACCGCAGATATGAAACTGAAAGTTTCTGATGCGGGTAGTGTTAGTTTTTTTGTCCATTGGGCGGTGGTGGCGGTCATGGCAAAAAGGAAACAGCACAGCAGTGACATATTTTTCATGGTTGGCTTTTTCATCTTTGAATGTAAGAAAAAACTCATTTCCTGTTCACTGTTAAACTGAATTGTTAACCAATAAAAATCTCTATCTTACCGCACTTAAATTCTGGACATGAAAAATTTATCTTGCCTTGCCGGTTTAATGGTTTTTGTTATGCTTGCTGCCGTATCAAATTCGTTCGCACAAGACAACAGTCTTTCAAAAAAAGAAAAGAAAGATGGCTGGGTACTACTCTTCGACGGTACAAGCCTGACCAACTGGAGAACATTTAAAAATATTCCCGGTAATTGGGCTGCGAAGGATGGTATGCTCTGTAGCGAGAAGCCCATCAATAAAGAAAACCCCGATATTCTCAGCAATGATGTTTATGAGAATTTTGAGTTGCAGGTCGACTGGAAGCTGTCACCACAAGGCAACAGTGGCATTTTGTATCATGTAACGGAAGACTATGACGCCACTTTTTACAGTGGGCCGGAATATCAATTGATCGATGATGAAGGTTTCCCGGAAAAAATACAGGACTGGCAGAAGACCGGTGCCAACTATGCAATGAACCCGCCAATGGTCAAAGCATATAATGCGCCCGGTACCTGGAACCATACTTTAATTATCGTTAATCATGGCCATGTTGAACACTGGCTCAACGGAAAGAAAGTAGTGGAGTATGAAATGTGGAGCGATGAATGGAAGAAAAATAAGGAAAGCGGCAAATGGAAAGATGCACCGGGTTATGGTGCTTCCAAATCGGGACACATTGCTTTCCAGGCCTCACACAGCGGTGTTGACGGAACAGGCGTGTGCTTCAGGAATATCAAGATAAAGAAGCTGAACTAATTTACACGGCATAAAGTAGAAAAGACCCGCAATGATGGTGCGGGTCTTTTGTTTTTGGCGAGCAAGCAAAAGTGCTTCTTTGCGAATCATGAAAAAGCACTGAGCTCTTGCCTGGCTACGAGCCGAATGTTCAAGAGTGCGACGCAACAGGCGATGCCATTAAGGTGAAAGCCTGATACTAACTACTTCTTTTTATCTATGTCGGCATAAAATCCTTTCAGCTTGTCGTTAATGTAATATAGTATTGCCTCATCGTCGGTGTTGGCTCTCAGCCAATCGTAATCGGGATAATATCTCATGCGAAATTTATTGAGTGTGTCGCCGGTAAACCCCGTGTATGATTTCACCAAGTCAGGCGAAAAACGAAAGTTGACGTAAGCATCTTTTTCACGCTCATCAAAAGCTTTCACTTCCCTGCGTTTTGATTTTTCCCTGCTACTGAAATAATCAAGGTTGAAAGTTAGCCCGGCAGAGTTGGTATTGTTTTGCTTTAGCAGCGGGTATTTTTTTGCGATCATGTCATCGGCAAACTCTTGCCGGCGCCGCACACTGTCGTGCTGGTATTTGGTGTAGCCGGTAGTTGTAACGGTAACGCCAGGCAACACATGCGGAAGTTGTGCGAGGTAAATAACAATGGTATCCTGCATAATCATGCTGAATTTCAAATGCTGAAAATGGTAGCCTTCTACTGAAACAAACAGGCGGTCGCCAGGCGAAGCAACAAGCTGAAACTGTCCTCGTTCATTGGTGTTGATTTTTTTGTTGGTGTTCACATTGGTGACAGCCGCATTGTTTACGGGCGAATAGGTTGAACTGTCAAGCACATATCCAAACAGTTTTATTTTTTGGGCGTTGCTGCTTATAGTGCAGGCCAGGAATAAACTCAGCAGCATAATGTTTGCAAGCCTCTGCAATAACTTGTAGCAATGCTTCATGTATAATAAATTTCGATGAAGCAAATTACATTTATCCGGCAAGGGGTCTTTGATTTGTAATGTTAAAATCCATTTTACGGTTAAAGATTTGATGCTAACTTTACGGCCGTTTCTTTTTTTATCACCTTGAAATATTAATGATCATGCGAACACTTTCTTTCGTTACTGCTGCAATTTTTTTCACGTTGATGTCATGCAATACTGGTTCGGATAACAGCACCGGAACCGATACTGCGTCAGCCGCTGTGGCAACAGATACAATGCATCACGACATGCCGATGCCTGCTGAACCTGCAGCTATGCAGCCTGCACCTGCGGGAGCCAAAGTGTTTTTCAAAAACCTGAAAGACGGGCAGTCTGTCAGCAATCCTGTAAAAATTGAAATGGGCATCGAGGGCATGGCCATCGATACTGCCGGGTCTATGGCTGCAGGTACAGGACATCATCATTTGTTGATAGACCTTGATTCTATTCCGGAAGGCACCGTCGTGCCAAAAGATTCAACACACCTGCACTTTGGCAAAGGCCAGGCAGAAACAACGGTTACGCTTACTCCAGGTAAACATAAGCTCACCCTTCAGCTGGGCGACGGCCTTCACCGTTCCTATGGTGCAAGGCTTACCAGCAGTGTTACGGTTGATGTGAAGAAATAGTGTGACTCTTTCAAATGCTTTAGGGCCGGCTGGTTTTGCCGGCCCTTTTTTATACATTTTGTTGACGGTATTTGTATGGTTATTAAGCTTTCCTTACGCTTAGCCCGAGAGGAATGATTGGGTGCCGCACACTCGTACTTTTTGTCTTTTTCTTCAGCACAAAAGATCAACTGCACCCGTGCTCACTGTTGCCTTTCATCACAATTGTTTTAATAATACACGAATGGCTACGTTTTATTTCGTAATCAGGCTAACTTGATTTATAAATACAGGCATATGAAAACAATCACTTTCGGTTTTATACTGGTAATTGTTTTTTCATCTGGTATAAAACCAACCAATGCAAGGCAGTCATTCAAAAATTTCAGCAGCAGTTTTATCGACGGATACAAAGCATTAAACCTTCCCGATCTTGAACTTAGCTATGCGCAGAATTTAAAGCACATTCAATCAACTGCAGGCATTCAACGGCAACAGGATTTTTTTGAACAAATGAAAAAGTCACTCCGGGTCTATGCGGGGATGGAACTGAACGAACAGGAAGAACAAGACTTTGAAATACTCGTTTATGAAACCGACATGAACCTTGAACGCATTGCACTCGAAAAGAAATACATGAACCGTGCACCTGCTGTAATTCCCGAGAATAACCTCCACAGCCTGCCGTACGGGCCGGAATGGTATGCCTATTTTCTAAAGCGTTGGACCGGCGCGGAAGTAAACCCCGACGAAATTTACCTGAACGGCATGGAAGAGATCAGCCGCGTTCAAAAACACATAGATACTATACGTATTAAAACCGGGATGAGCGACAGCGCTTTTTATGCCTACCTCAATGACTCCTCTTTTTTTCTCACAGCCGAAGAACAGGTGCAACAGGCATTTGAGCGCACGGGCAAAATCGTGCTTCAAAACCTATCAAAACTTTTTAATGTGCAACCGGCACCGGAACTCAGCATTAAACGCGGTAGCAACGAAGCACTTGCACAAACGCCTGGTTACTATGATAACAATACTTTCTATTACAATCTCTTCAACGCGCCTTATAATAAACGACAGGTTGCATGGCTGTTTCTTCACGAAGCTGTTCCTGGTCATCATTACCAGCTTGCCATTGAAAATGACATCAGCAATACTGCAGTTGAACAACTATTTCACTACCCCGGCTTTGCTGAAGGTTGGGCTGCATATACTGAGGAGCTTGGCAAAGAACTCGGCGCCTATCAAACAATATACGATGAGCTCGGAAAATGGGAATGGGACCTTGTTCGTTCTGTTCGTGTGCCGCTCGATGTAGGCATAAACTACTATGGCTGGAGCGATGAAAAAGCACTTGCATTTTGGAAAGAACATATCGCTAACCAGGATGCAATCGCCCTGCGTGAAATCAACCGTATCAAAAAATGGCCTGCACAGGTGGTGACTTATAAATACGGTGCAACGCAAATACAGCAATGGAAGTGCAGCCTCATTGAACTGCAAGGCAGCCAGTTCAACATAAAAGATTTTCATGACCGCATATTGATGCACGGCTCATTACCTTTTTCCATGGTTAAAAGCAATGTCTTCAGAAAAGTGCAACATTACAATTAAGCCAAACTGATTAAGCAGCCCTGGAAAAACTGAAAATCATATACGTTCCAGGCAATTGCGCTACCTTCATGTACAACGTCTGCTTTTCATTTTCTTACAACCAAACAATCATCGCTTATGAAAAAAGTTGTACTAACCCTTGTATCGGCCATTGCCCTGCTTTCATCTTTTTCGCAGGTAAAAGATACCAGCCTCACGGAAAATTACATCAATGGCAGTTGGCAACTAACTAGCCGGAGTATTTTTACTTTTAACGCTTCCTGCAATATCACTAATGTAATAACGCAAAACTGGGACAGTTTTGCATCGTCATGGGTAAATGCCTATCAAAGTAATCATGGATACAGTACAGGTCCGGATAAAACAATTATCATAAACCAGTCATGGAATCCCGGCACAAACAGCTGGGACAATACTGCCAAATCTTCACAGACCTATTCTGCCGATCACAGCCAGCTTATTTCGATCAACCAAACCTGGGATGCTGTATCCCAGGCATGGCTTAATCTCTATAAAGTAAAAACAACATTTAACACATCAGGCAATACAATACTTGATGAATTTGATATGTTCGCCGATAATCAATGGCAACCAGGTACAAGGACCTCTCTTGAATATAACAATACTGAAAGGCCTGCTACCATCATAAGCCAGGTATGGAACGGCAGCGCCTGGGCAAACAGCAGTAAAAGAACAAACAGTTACGACGGCAAAGGGGAGAGCCTGGGTTTTTATTGGAGCGACTTTGACCAGCAGTGGGTAAAATCCGACAGGAATTTTAACGATTATGTTGACAATACGTTGTACACCGAAAAGTCGCTGAGCCAGTTTTTAAACGGCAATATTTGGGTTAACAGTGCACGCACCGCCAACAGTTATACAAGTGACCTGAAGCAAATCGGCTCCAGCCTTGAAATCTGGGATGCAGGTAGTTCTTCCTGGTCAAAGATTTACAGGGGCAAACAGGATTACTACGCCAATGGTCAGCCCTCAGTTTATGTGCTGCAGCTTTGGGATGCTTCTTCAGCTGCATGGGTGCCCGGTAACCGCTTTACACAGACCAATCATACATGCCCTGTTGAATTACACTTTAGTCCTGCAGTCGCAAAAGGAAGCGACAACAATGCTACTGTATTGAGTAGTGTGCGCGCCATGCTCGGATTGGATCAAAAGCCGGTTAACAATACGGCGATCAGCTTTAATCATTTTGAAAGCGGCAGCGACGCAATGGTTTATGATGTAAACGTTGCAGGCAAAAACAACAGTGGCGAGTACAGTTTCCAAATCATCCAGGCCATTAAGAAGAGTGCAACCATTGCAAATGCCGATGCATCAAATGCACAGCAAACAAATACAGGTAGCCTCGTCATCAGTCCGAACCCTGCGAAGAGTTATTTTAACATCAACATCAATAGCCGCAACCCAGCCATGCTCACTTTGCACGATCTTTCGGGCAGGCTGGTATTGCAGCAAAAAATGCAGCCGGCAGGTGTGCAGAAAGTAAACCTGCCATCGTTGCAAAAAGGCGTTTATATTGTAACGGTAACAACGGGCAAAGAAATACTCAAACAGAAATTAGTAATAGAATAACGCTCAGTCGACCTGATTGCAAAAGGCGCGGCCAATCGCGCCCTTTGTTTTTTATGCCTGCGGAGAACTATTTTTTTGGAGCCGGCTTATGTAATGCTATTGTCGATTCCTTGCTTTCTTTCCCGTATGTTTCATCGAGACGCATACGTGTACCTTAAAGCTTTGTGCAGCAGGGTATAGGCAGTCAATGTCTTATACAAAGCCTCCTGTTTAGTAACCCATCAATGAACTATCCCTAGACCGGTGGGGTATTTTTGCCATAACTATATGCTGTAGTCTTATGCGCTTTTACTACGGCTTATCCATTAAGTATCTACGGGGTATCTACCAAGTAAGGCCTCGGTAAGGTATTGTCTCAAGTTTAGTCCACAATAATTATTTTGGAAACAATAATTGTATCTGTTCTTTCAATCCGTAGAATATAAAGACCCGCTGCAGGTTTAGATTGTAGACTAACCGTTTTTGAAACAGTTGCTGAAAGCTCACCCATATTTTGCTTCCATACGCTTTTACCTTCATTAATCACAACTAAACAATGAGTTCGCTAAAATGTATCCTGCGACTCGTGAAACCTACCTTAAAAATTCAGGATGCTGCGCAAAGTTCCGAACCTACAAGAGTGCGACGCAACAGCCGATGCCATAAAATACCGCAGCCGGGCTCCCAATCTTCGAAACAATAAACTTGAAATCTTAAACTCCAATCGCTGGTTTATATTTGCGGCATATGCATTATGTATCTGCAGAAGGACTGACGAAGAGTTATGGCATTACGCCGCTGTTTAATAATATCTCTTTTCATATAAACGAAGGCGATAAAATCGCACTTGTTGCCCGCAACGGTGTTGGCAAAAGCACATTGCTGCGCATACTGGCGGGCAAAGAAACCGAAGACGAGGGCAAACTCTGGATTAACAAAGAGGTTACTGTTGCGCTCTTTGAACAGGACCCCCAATTCGAGGAAGACAAGACCGTACTGGAGAATATTTTTCATAGCACGCACCCGGTAATGCTGGCCACGCGCAAATACGAAGCGGCATTGGAAAAAGACGACAGTGAAGCAATGCTGCATGCCATGGCAGAGATGGATGAACTGAATGCATGGGTCTTTGAAGCAAAAGTGAAAGAAATCCTCGGCAAACTCAATATTCACCACCTGCAAAACAGCGTTGGCGAACTCAGCGGCGGCCAGCGTAAGCGAGTGGCACTTGCAAAAACACTGATCGATATCGGCTTCGATCATAAGCACACGCTGCTAATGATGGATGAACCGACCAACCACCTCGATGTGGAAATGATTGAATGGCTGGAACATTTTCTTAACCAGGAGAATGTTACCCTGCTGATGGTCACGCACGACCGCTATTTCCTGGATGCGGTTTGCGAAGAGATCTGGGAGCTTGAACGCAGCAACATGTTTGTGTACAAAGGTGACTACGAAAATTATCTTGAAAAGAAAGCCGCCCGTCTCGAAAGTGAACAGGCGAGCATTGACAAAGCGCGCAATGAATATCGTAAGGAACTTGAATGGATGCGCAAACAACCCAAAGCACGGACAACCAAAAGCAAAAGCAGGCAGGATAATTTTTATGATGTGGAAGCAAAGGCCAAACAAAAAATTGTTGACGCGCAAGTTCAGCTGCAGGTAAAAATGACAAGACTCGGTGGTAAGATCGCCGAGATGAAAAAAGTCTATAAGAGTTATGATAACAAACCAATATTAAAAGGCTTTGATTATACTTTTTCCAAAGGTGAACGTGCAGGCATTATCGGTAAGAATGGCGTGGGTAAATCCACTTTCTTAAACATATTGCAGGGCCTGGAGCCTGCGGACAGCGGCAAGGTCAATATTGGGGATACAATTGTGTTTGGCAATTTCTCACAGCTTGGGCTGGAGATAAAAGACAATATACGGGTGATTGAATATGTGAAGAGTTTCGCAGAAAATTTTCCACTGGCAAACGGCGGCAGCCTTAGCGCGGCACAGTTCCTGGAATTATTTCTTTTTCCGCCCGAGAAACAATACACTTATTTGAATTCGCTGAGTGGTGGTGAAAAGAAAAGGTTGCAGTTACTGACCGTTTTGTTCCGCAATCCCAACTTTTTAATCCTCGACGAGCCAACAAACGACCTGGATCTGCCGACACTCGCAGTGTTGGAAAATTTTCTCAGCGATTACCAGGGCTGCATTTTAATTGTATCCCACGACCGTTATTTTATGGACAGGCTTGTTGATCATCTTTTCGTATTTGAAGGCGACGCCGTGGTACGCGATTTCCCGGGAAACTATACACAATACAGGATCTGGCAGAAAGAAGAGGAAAAGAAGAGGGCCACAACTAATAAACCGATTGCTACTGCCGGGCAAACAGCCGAGGCAGATCAAAAGCAATTAACAACCACAAGCAAAAAGAAAGCAGGCTTTAAAGAAAAACGGGAGTTTGAATTGCTGGAAAAAGATATTGCCGCGCTGGAGACAGAAAAAAAACAACTCACACAGAAAATGATGGAACAAATAAGTTTTGAGGAATTGAATACCATCAGCGAGCGGATGACAGCGATAACACAATTGCTGGAAGAAAAGGAATTGCGCTGGCTCGAACTAAGTGAGGTTGTATAATTGAATTACTAATCACCTGGCTTCATAGTTTCAGCTTGCCAGGAAAAATTAAATACCACAATCAAAAACTGCTAAACATTTTTTATGGAAGGTCTTGGTGTAGGCTCAAGAGTAAAACATCTGTCATATGGCACTGGTGTTGTTGTTCACGTGCACAAACGGGTGTACGAGATCTGTTTTATGGAGCAGGGAATTAAGACCGTGAGCAAAGAGCACGGACTTGAAATCATCGAAAGAATCGAGCCCGAGTACAATATCAGTTTTAATGAGGCCGAAGAATCGCTGATGAAGATTTTACGTGAGTGGAGCGATGTAACAGAACTGGTGCCGCTCGGCGATAAATGGAAAGATGGCGTAATGATCCTCAGGCCGGGCGATACGTCCCTTAAAGAAAAGGAAATCCCTATCGATGCTTTTTTTCATAAGATCGTAATGCTGCGCGACAGGCTTCGGGTGATGGAACAACGCATTAATGCGCATGACAAAATGAGCGACGAAGACAAGATAAACCTGCAGCAATATATTACCCGTATTTATGGTTCGCTAACCACTTTTAATATTTTATTCAAGTATAAAAGTGACAATTTCGAGGGCGAGAAAAGCGAAAAATAGTTACAGGAAAGTCAGAGCATCTCTTGTGTTGGTTTTATGATGGTACCGGCTATCCTGTAACCTTCAATGTGTTTAACTTATTCCCAGCAACTCTACGTCAAAAACAAGTGTGCTGTTTGGTGCTATGGTTGGCCCCACCTGGCGGTTGCCATAACCCAAATGCGGTGGTATATAAAACCTGAACTTACTACCTACCGGCATTAATTGAAGGCCTTCAGTCCAGCCGGCAATCACATGCCCCAGCGGAAACGTTGCGGGTACCCCTCTTTTAAGGGAGCTGTCAAAAACAGTTCCATCGATGAGCATGCCATGATAATGACAAGTAACATTTTGTGATGCATTCGGTTGGGCGCCCTCTCCCATCACAATAACTTCATACTGAAGGCCGCTTGCAGTTTCGGTTATTCCGGGTTTGGTTTTGTTGGTTGCGAGATATTCCTGTCCCGCTTTCAGGTTAGCGTTGGCTTTTTCTTCTTTGGCTTTGGTTAATTTTTCAAAAAGACTCATGATATAAGTTTTTACGAAAGTAAGGAATGAAAAATAATTGCTTTTTATTATAACCACGAATCAGCCGGCGCGATCATTTATAGGTGACTTTTTGTACCCGGCTGTAGCACTGCTATTAAGCTTCGTTGCGTCGCACACTTGTACTTCTAAAACATGCGTCAGCAGTTGCGGCTGTCGCCGGTATAGGCAATCAATGAAATTGCCGATCAGGGCTTGGAAGCCCAGGTGTGCGACGCAACAGCAGCTGCTCCGTGGCCTTGAAGCCGGTAACCAAAAACAAATTTTCTTTTAAATAAAGCTTCAGAAAAAATTCTATTTCTTTGCTTGCATAAATACAACACCTGTCAATGAAAAAAAGAATAGCGCTGGTTACGGGAGGTTATAGCGGCGAGGCGGAGATCAGTTACAAAAGTGCGATAACGGTAGAACAAAATATAGACCTCGGGAAGTTTGAGGTTTACAAGATAGATATTACCCAGAACGGTTGGTTTTACCTGGCAAAAGACGGGAGCAAATCACCTGTTGATATAAGCGACTTTTCGGTGAGTGATGGTAGCAGCAAGATTAAATTTGATGCCGCACTGATGTGTATTCACGGCAATCCCGGTGAAGACGGCAAGTTGCAAGGCTATTTTGATATGCTTAACCTGCCTTACACGAGTTGCGATGCCGCAACATCGGCGCTTACATTCAACAAAAGGTATACGGTTGCCGTTG
Source organism: Chitinophagaceae bacterium UBA7600 (assembly GCA_002478885.1). Classification (GTDB taxonomy): domain Bacteria; phylum Bacteroidota; class Bacteroidia; order Chitinophagales; family Chitinophagaceae; genus DLKC01. The sequence goes on along the minus strand of DLKC01000097.1, from coordinate 27,892 downwards.
CAGCATTCAGTGGCATACACGTGGCGCGTTCCGTGTTGCTTTTTAAAGACCGGTTTACCAGTCCGGAAGAGATTGTAAACACATTAAGGTTTCCTGTATTTGTTAAGCCCAACAATGGCGGTTCAAGCATCGGCATGTCGAAAGTGAATACGGCCAGTGAAGAACTGGGTGCGGCCATTGAAAAGGCATTTAAAGAAGACAACCAGGTTTTGGTAGAGGAATATATACAGGGCCGTGAATTTACCATAGGCGTGTTCAGAAAAAACAAGGAAGTGATCACACTTCCGATCACCGAAATTATTTCCAAAAAAGACTTTTTCGATTTTGAGGCAAAATACCTGGGAGCTAGTGAAGAGATAACCCCGGCACAGGCCGACGAAGCAGTGCTGAACAAAGTACGGGATGCGGCCAGGAAGATCTACAGTATTTTTAATTGCAGGGGAATTGTTAGAATTGATTTTATTTACAATGAAAAAGCCGGCGAACCGTTTATGCTGGAAATAAACACCGTCCCTGGCCAGAGTGAAGCGAGCCTTGTACCGCAACAGGTAAAGGCGAACGGCTGGACCTTAAAGGAATTCTACACCGCACTTATAGAAGAAGCGTTGGCATAAACTGTTTCATTGACATTGAAAGATAGTTAAGCAATATTCGATAGAACTGAAATTTAATCCTGTGTTCAAATTCATAACCGGAAAGTCGTTTTTTGTAAACCTGCTTGTTGTATTGCTGGTTGTGCTGATCATGATCTTTTTGTTTTTTAGCCTGCTTGGAATTATTACCCGTCACAACGAAACAACCAAAGTGCCTTATGTGACGGGAAAGAGTTTTGAAGAAGCAAAGAAAATATTGGCGCAGGCGGGTCTTGAAGCTGGCATACAGGATTCTGTTTATGCTGACACGGCAAGACCTCTACAGGTGCTTCGCCAGTCGCCAGATGTTGACGAAGTTGTGAAGGAAGGCAGGACAATTTACCTCACCATCAACCGGCTGGTTCCGCCCCAGGTTGAGATGCCCGACCTGCGTGGCTTTTCCATTAAGAGTACGGAGCTTTATCTTCAAAGCGTCGGTTTGAAACTGGGCGATGTTTCTTATGTGCCTGATATTGCCAAAAATGCAGTGAAGGAGCAATTGTTCAATAATGCGCCGATCACACCCGGTACGAAGATCAATATGGGGAGCAGCATCAGCGTAGTGGTCGGTAATGGCGTTGGCAGCGAGGAAATGGAAGTGCCGGATCTTGTCGGATTAACCGTAGACCAGGCCAGGGCCCTTCTTTCAGGCAACAGCATTGAATTGGGTGCGATGATAGGTTTAGACGCCATCACTGATACCGCCAATGCATTTATTGCACAGCAAAAGCCGGATCTTTATTCAACACTTTCCACCGGTGAAGTGGTAAAAAATAAGATAAGCCCCGGGCAGATCATGGATATATGGATCAGCAGTAAGCCGGTTGCAAGAGACACAACAACCGTTACACCGAATGCATCACCGAATTAATTTTACACAATATGACAACCATTACTTCTGAAGCGCTAAAAGAAAGGCTCGACAAGGGAGAGCACATTAATTTGCTCGACGTGCGTGAATCCTCTGAAAGAGCCGAATTTAATATCGGAGGCAGGCATGTACCCGTCGGAAAAATACAGGCAATGCAGGTAGACGAAATCGAGGATTGGAAAGACGGAGAGATTGTTATCTATTGCCGCAGCGGCAACCGCAGCGGTATTGCAGCTATGTTTCTTGACCAAATGGGTTTTAAAAATACAGTTAACCTCACAGGAGGCATGCTCGCCTGGCAGCAAAAATATGGCGGTTAAACAATATGTATGAGGCGCTCAATTGAGCAGAATCCTGATCAATACATTTAAATAAAAAATAAGGCCCAGATTTATTATCGGGCCTTATTTTTTTTGCCGTAACAGGAGGTTTGGTTTAAACTTTTGATTGCCGCTAAAAAGGATTAAATTTAGAGACAAACCTAAAAATGAAAAGTATGAAACCACAAACCCACCATAATTTACCCTCCTGTGGGATAAAATCAATGCTCCCTGTTGTCATTTTATTACTCTTATTTTTTAGCTGCACAAAAATTAGAACAGACACTAACATAAGCCATGGTGCTGAACAGCCTGATGATCTTACCATTCTGCACATGGACAAACCTAATATTATTTTGATAATGTCGGAAGATATGGGATATGAAGTGCCAACGGTAAATGGAGGAGAGTCTTATGAAACTCCCACATTAGACAAAATAGCAAAAGAAGGCATGCGGTTTACGCAGTGTCACGGTTCGCCACAGTGTGCGCCGTCGAGGTGGATGATGATGACCGGGAAATACAATTTCCGCAATTATTTCTACTATGGAAAAATGTATAGCGATCAGCGCACTTTTGCGAATATGCTAAAAGATGCAGGCTATGAAACCGGAGTATACGGAAAGTGGGCACTTGATGGAGGGGATACTTCTGTACATAATTTTGGTTTCAATCATTACGCGATATGGAACCCATACAAAGACCCTTTACCTGGAGACAAAAAAGGGTCGATCTACAAGAATCCAAGTATTTATGAGACTGGTGATTACATTGCCGATAGCCTTACTGAAGGCAAATTTGGCGATGATATATTCACGGATTCAGTTATTCATTTTATGCAGGTTAACAAGAATAAGCCATTCTTCGTATATTATCCCATGACGCTTAGCCACATGCCGGCAAATCCCACACCGGACGACCCGGCTTTTGCGACATGGGATCCCTATACCTATGTAGATGACACGACATATTTTCCGTCTCAGGTAAAATACGCTGATAAGAAGATCGGAGATATTATCAGAAAGGTCAATAAGATGAACATTGCTTCCGAAACTGTAGTAATCGTTGTTTTCGGTGATAATGGCACAAGAGAAGGTGTTACCTCCATCTTCAATGGATCGGTCATTCCCGGATCGAGGAAAGAGGTTTCTGAATACGGAACCCATGTTTCACTGTTTGTTTACTGGCCCGGTACTGTCGCCCCTCATACGGTAAACAATGATTTGGTTGATTTTACTGATTTCCTTCCAACACTGGCAGGAGTTGCGAATATCCCTGTTCCTTCGACCTACGGGAAAATTGATGGAGTGAGTTTTTACGCTGGCATCATTGGACAAGCAGGTAAAAAACGAAGTTGGATATACGATTATTATTGGCCCGTTCCCAATAGGCCAGGGATTAAAACATTTGCCGAATGGGCGCAAACAAGCAGCTACAAACTCTATGACTCCTCTTCGCTCGAAATGAAAGGCTATTTTTACAAGCTTGAAAATTTTACTGAAATAGAGCCACAACTGGATGTTACAACTCTTACAAAAAAGGAAAATAAAATACGCGATAGCCTGCTTTCCGTAATTCAAATGATGCATAAGGATCCGGAATATCGTTTCCGATAGCAGTGTTTTTTTATTGGCCATGCTGTGACACACAAGGCAACTTTTGTTACGTTGCACCATTCAGCAATATAACACTGGTGAACAAATACAAACCAGACTTTAAAGACAATTTCCGTAGCAGGCCAGGCTGTAACCGATACCTACTAAAATCACAAAAACTGTCATGACATTACGGCTTTTGAATTCGAATCATAAATCAAAAAACAATCTATGTGTAACATGCTAAAGGTTGCTCATGTGATAAGGGTATTCAGCTATGGTGGAGCAGAGATCTCATTAAAAGAAATACTTTCAACCGAATCTTTCAGGCACAATATTGTGTCGGATCTTTTCGTACTGGATCATAAAAAACTTGGCTTGGTAATTCAAACCCGGCCAAATATTAGGAACTGTTACATATACAAAATGGCAACGCCTATGCTTTTATGGGAATTTTTCAGGTTTATTAAGAAGCTCGCACAAAATAAGTATGATATAGTACATATGCATTTATCTGTTGCCGGCTGGATGGGGATAACAGCAAAAATATTTTCGCCCAAAACCCGCTTTGTTTTCACTGAGCACACATTGATCTCATCACTGAAAGGTTATAACTACATCTTTTCCGGTATCAGCTATGGTTTCAATGATTGCGTTATCTCAGTTTCGGAAGAAGTGAGTGATGAAATCAAGAAATGCCAGAAAAGATATCTGTTTAATCGAAGAAAGGCGGTGACAATTCTCAATGGCGTCGACACCGGACGATTTAATGTTCCTGAAAGATTAGCTTCTCCGGTCAATGAAAATCTTATTGTAGGCCTGGTTGCAAGGTTACGTCCGCACAAAAGGCTTGATAAATGGATGGAGATTGCAGAAGAGATTCATCGCAGAAACAAAATGATCCGATTTGTTATTGTTGGAGATGGCCCGGAATTCAATTTGTTAAGGCAGTATGTTGACATACATCATCTAAACGGTATTGTTGAATTAGCTGGAAGAGCAGAAGACACATTAAACGCATACAAGCATATTGATGTGTTTTTACTTACGAGCGATCTTGAAGGGCAGCCTCTTGCATTGATGGAAGCCATGAGCTGCGGTTGCGTTCCGGCAGTAAACAATGTCGGTGGAATAAAGCAGTTGAGATTCGACGGCATAGGTTTCAAGTTTTCGGAGTATGATACCGCTGAAATTGCGAAAAAGATAATAGACTATTCAGACCATCGTGATAAGTATGCTAATGAGAGTCGCCTGGCGCGGGCATTTGCAGTGCAATCCTTTTCGCTTAACCAGCAGGCAGATGCAATAATAACATTGTACAAAAATTTGCTGAAACACAGGTAATCAGCAATCACACAACTAGCGAGGCCAAAAGAGTTTATTATGAGGGGAAAAAAAATAAGAGTCGCTATATTAATGAGCAACAATAAAGTGCAATCATGGCAATACTTGATGCTGCAACAAATCATTGATTCCGTCTTTGCCGAAATAGTGCTGGTTATTCATTCCAGAAATAATGATAGGCCGAGAAAGAAATCATTCTTTAGCGCTTTTTTGTTGAGAACATATACAGCGTTAGAGAGCAATTTAACTAGACAAAAGCCTGCATTTGGTTATGCAGATGCAAGCATGTTATTAAAGCAAGTACCGGTTTTGAACACAATCTCTATAACAGAGAATGATGATCTGCAACAGTTGGTGTTTGAGGACATCTTGAAGATTAAAGCTCATGAGCCGAGTGTTTTAATCAATCTTACCGGATATCGATTTAAGGGTGAAATATTAAAAGTGGCGGAGCATGGGTTATGGGCATATGATCCGCCAGGCGATTTTCGACATTCCGTATTTAGAAATGCTTTAATCAACAATAATCCTGATTGGGCAATAACATTAAAAAAATATGATTTTCAATCACCTGAAGGTGTTGTATTGTATGAATCCTTTTCAGCAAAGAATATTTTGCTTAGCAAGACCATTAACTGGCAATACTGGAAGGCTGCATCTTTCGTGTTACGAGAACTAAATCAAACAGGGGGTGTCCGCAATTGCCATAAATCTCTTGAAAACAGGCCGGCTGTAGCAACATCTAGCGGCAGCATTATGCTGTTTCTTGCCAAACAATTTTTCCTGTTATTACAGAAGAAATTTTTTAGAATGGGTCCTACGGAACAATGGGCTTTTTATTTTAACCCCGCAAATACAGCCCTCTTGAATTTTGACTTTCTAAACTATCATAAAATTCAACCCCCTTCCGATCGTTTCTGGGCTGACCCGTGTGTATTTAGCCTTGACAATCGTAACCATTATGTTTTTTTTGAGGAATACATTTATGCGAAAAAAAAAGCACATATCAGCGTATTGCATCTCAATAAAAACAATAAAACACCTGAAGCGATAAGAGTTTTGGAAAAAGACTACCATCTTTCATACCCGTTTGTTTTCAGTGATAAAGACGATAATATTTATATGATACCCGAATCGAGCGCGAATAACAGCATTGACTTATATAAATGTGAATCTTTTCCAGGCAAATGGGAATTTGTGATGAATCTTATCAATAACGTACATGCGGTTGATACTACCGTTCATTTTATTGATAATATGTACTGGATGTTTACGGGGATTAGGGCAAACCCAGGCGCATCCGACTGGGATGAGCTTTGTATTTTCTTTTCAGATAAACTATTAACTAGCGAGTGGCATGCGCATCCCTGTAATCCCGTCGTATCCGATGTGAGAAAGGCAAGGCCAGCAGGTAATATCTTTTCCCAAAATGGCAAATTTTACAGACCATCACAGGACTGCTCCAAAACTTACGGATACGCAATTAATATTAATGAAATAGTGACGCTATCCGTCACCGAATATATAGAAAAAAAAGTAGGCTCGATTGAGCCTTGGCGCAACGATATCTCCGCGGTTCATTCCTATTTCACGTTTGGAGATGTATCGGTTGTTGATGCAAGAATAAAAACTATGTGAAAAAAAGAATGACGCGTTAATATGGAACAATTTATCATTTTGTCCGTTCCTAGAAGTGGGTCAACTGTTTTAGCAAGAACCCTTGACAGTCACCCGGAAATATTTTGTGCAGGTGAGCTTTTCAATGTATCTGGCAATATTTATCACCCTGAATTCCATTTCCCTTCCTGGGGGTTTAATACGAAAATACATTTTATACAAACCATCAACAGGTTTATTGACTACCCAAATCAACGTTTGAGAGCTATTCCACATATTAAAAAGTTTTATTCAGCAAACAGTAAGCATGAAAAGGCAAGAGGATTCAAATTGATGTATTCTAATGTTAACAAGGCAGCTTATCTGTGGGATTTCATCAAATCAGCTCCAATAAAAATAATCATCCTTAAGAGAAATAATGTTTTCAAAACCGTTCTTTCAAGGTATCGCAAGGCAAACAATAGAATTGCTCATATGAACGAAGCAGCAGCTTCTTATCTGCGGTTTAGTTTGCCTTCCTCAAAATTGATTCGGGACATAGAAGAACTCGAAAAAGTAAACAAGATGCTATGTGTTCTTGCTAAAGAATCAAATAGCATGCAGGTTTGCTACGAAGATTTTGAAAACTGGAATGAAATCACTAGCCGGATTCAAGAATTTATTGGTGTAAATCCAATTCCGTTGAAAGCGGCTTTGAAGAAAATCGGTGCTCCGAGATGGCAAGACGAGGTTATTAACTTTGAAGCAATCGAAAAGCTTTTGAATGCTTCTAACTATGGTCATTTTATTTAATCAGATTTTCCTGATAAATTTCGCTGTTTAATTTGCAACAGCCTGGCTGTAGCCGCTCTCAGGCATCGGGCAAATGCCATAAATACGGATGCAATTACAGTTACTGCCCGCTATATATTTCACTACATTTGGCAATTATCTAAAGTCATTCAACATAACTCATATGGGTCTCAGAAGAAGAGATTTTATCAATCGCTCCGTTATTGCAGCAGGCGCAGGTATTGTTACAGGGTTTAGCTCGTTCAGGAAAAAAGATAACAATACTATTGAACCAATACTGCTGCCTAATGATATTCCCCCTCCTATCACCGATGCCGAAAGGCTTACCCGGATTGCCAAAGCGCAGCAGCTTATGGCAGAAAAAAAGATCGAAGCAGTAGTGATCGATTCAGGCACTACATTGATGTATTTTACCGGTGTAAGCTGGTGGCCCAGCGAGCGGACTTTCGTTGCCATAATACCCGCCAAAGGCGATATCAAATACGTATGCCCTGCTTTTGAAGAAGACCGATTCAGGGAATTGCTTAAGATCGGCAAAGATGTTTATGTATGGCAGGAAGATGAAAGCCCATATAAACTTATAGCTACGGCGCTTAAAGATTCGGGCATTAAAGCAGGTAAGATTGGTATGGAGGAGCGGCTCCGCTTTTTTGTATTCGACGGGCTGAGAAAAGAAGCTGCGCATTTGGAATATGTAAGTGCTGATCCCGTAACCGCGCAATGCCGTTTAATAAAATCTGCAGCCGAACTCGCCTTGATGCAAAAAGCAAATGACATTACTGTTGCGGCGATAAAAGCAGGCATCGCTGCGTTAAAGGAAGGCGATAGCCCGGCCGTATTTGCCGCTGCAGTGGCAGCGACGCATGAAAAGCTTGGTGGCAATCACGACTTCGCTATGGCCAATTTTGCAGAGGCTTCTGCCCTGCCCCATGGCAGCGTGAAACCACAGAAACTAAAAGCCGGCGACATTGTGCTGATGGATTGCGGCTGTTCAGTTCATGGCTACAGTTCCGATATCAGCAGAACGATCGTTTTCGGTGCCGAACCCACCAAACGTCAACTCGACATATGGAATCTTGAAAAACAATCGCAGGCTGCAGGCTTTGCTGCAGCAAAGCTTGGATCGCCGTGTGAAAATGTTGATGCGGCTGCCCGAAAAGTATTGACAGACGCGGGTTTCGGCCCCGGTTATAGGTTGCCCGGTTTACCACACCGCACCGGTCATGGTATCGGGATGGATGGACATGAGTGGGGCAATATGGTTAAAGGCAATAAGCAATTGTTGCAGGTGGGCATGTGTTTCAGCGTGGAGCCGACCATTGCCATCCCCGGTGAATTTGGCGTACGGCTCGAAGACTGTGCTTATATGGCTGAAGATGGCGTACGTTGGTTTTCGCAGCCGAGCCCTTCTATTTCACAACCATTTGCATAAGACTTGTCTTTTGCTGTTTTTATCCTTAAAAAAAATGATATCGTAATTATTTCACTAAATTGCTATGTGCAATGATTTTTGATTGTACCCGATTATTGACTTTCTTTTTTGAAAGAGCCCGAACATAGCCGCTTGTCTGACACCCTACCATTTATCTTCCTTTATCCAGGCTTGTAAATACTTTAAAATGTCCATACCCACTGTAGGTACTAACCCTTCAGCAGGTAAACAATTTGACTCTTTCCGGTCATATTAAGGACAACCACACCCCCAAAAAAGACAACATGCAATTCAAATCAATCTTTTTAACTGCCATTCGCAATTTATCAATGGCTATCATTGTCAGCCTCGGTGCCAGCACCGTATCATTCGCCCAGATTACTGTAACCAACGCAACCTTTCCTGTTGCCGGGGATACGCTGAAAACCGCGGTGGCCACAAACCCCGCAATCGGTATAGCCGTCTACACTGCCCCCGGCGGCCCCCAGTTTTGGGACCTCAGCGCCCTGCAACCCGGCACGATCCAAACCAACATCTATAAGCCGGCCAACCAGGGTTCAGTTGGCGCACAGGTGCCCGGTGCAGAATTGTTTACGGTAAATGCTCCCGGCACCGAAGATTACTACAATGTAACCAGTAACAGGTTTGAAAGGCAAGCGTACTATGGCATTGCACCATATGACCTCGTTGCCAATAGTCTTTTCGATTACCTTCCCCCGGTGCCGGAACGCCAGGCACCCTTAAATTTTTTCGATATCTACCAAAGTTCATCGTCATCACTTGAAGGCTTTTTGCCCTCGGCTTTTACGCCTTCATTGATAGCGGCTTTACCCGCCACCTTTGACTCCCTACGCTATCGGGTATCCATAAGCCGTACCGACGTGGTGGATGCTTTTGGTACACTAAGCATACCCGGCGGCTCCTACAACGTACTCCGGGAAAAACGCACAGAATACTGGATTACCCGTCTCGACGGCAAAAATTTTCTTGGCTGGCTGGACATTAGTGATATTGCCCGCCAGGCCGGTTTTCATGGGCTCAGCGTAGATACCATCATTACCTATTTTTTCTATAACAATGTGGCCAAGGAGCCCATAGCAGCAGTTACGCTTAACAAGGAAATAACCACTGCAACACAGGTAATATACAAGTACAATGCACCGGTTGTGATTCCATCACTCTCCATAAATGATGTTACGCAAAACGAAGGCAACAGTGGCAGTTCCAGCTTTAACTTTACCGTCAGCCTTTCTTCCCCCGCACCGGCTGGCGGCGTAACCTTTAATATTGCTACGGCAGACAATACCGCCACCACTGCTAATGCTGATTATGTAGCGAAATCTTTGACCAGCCAAACCATACCTGCTGGCAGCTTGTCTTATAATTTTACTGTTACCGTAAATGGCGACATAACGGTTGAGCCCAATGAGACTTTCTTTGTGAACGTCAGCAGCGTAACAGGCGCTACCGTATCCGACGCCCAGGGTCTCGGCACCATCTCGAATGATGATAATAATAACTGTACCCCGCCCGTGGTTACAGATCCCCGGGTTACACAACCCAGTTGCCTGGTGCCTGCAGGGCAAATTACTGTGAAAGCCACTTCGGCGTCTACCATGCAGTATAGTATTGATAATGGAGTAAGTTTTAAGAATACAGCCACTTTTAAAAGTCTTGCTGTGGGCAGTTATAATATTGTTGTACGTCTGCTCGCAACGCCTGATTGTAAAACAACCTATGCTTCGAACCCGGTTATCATTAATCCTGTTCCTGACCTTGTCGCTCCAACTGCAATTGTAGGGCCTGCCGGCGTATGCCGCAATTCAACCAACCAGGTATTCTCGGTAGCCCCGGTGGCTGGCGCGGCGTCGTACCAATGGACGCTGCCACCAGGTGCAACGGGAAGTTCAACAAAAGACAGTATCGTGCTGAGCTTTAATGCTGCTTATGTAAGTGGTGATATATGTGTAAAAGCGATCAACGCATGCGGACAATCGGCTTCGTTCTGCCGGCAGATAAAATATTACGATGCCAAACCAATTACCCCGGGTGCTATAAATGGGAAAACAGTCGGATTGTGCTCCAATCAAATATATACGATCGCTTCCGTACCGAATGCAACCGTATACAACTGGGTAGTACCCGCCAACACCAATATAAAGTCCGGCCAGGGAACGGAACAAATTGAACTGTCTTTCCTGTCAGGGTTTGCATCGGGAACCCTTAGCGTAACCGCTTCCAATTGCAATGGCGCCAGTGCCGCGCAATCGGTTCAGTTGTCCCGTAATCCCGATATGCCTTCCAGCATAGCCGGGCCTATATCGGCTGTTTGTGCTGGTTCTACTCAAAACTATTCTTGTGCGCTCGTTACGGGTGCCACAGTCTACACATGGAAAGTGCCTTCCACCGCTGTTATCGCAAGCGGGCAGGGAACAAATGCCATATCGGTAAACTTTGGTGCCAGCTTCGTACAAGGGTCTATATCGGTAACTGCAGGAACATCCTGCGCTACCAAAAGCGCTGCGAAAAGTATTTCAATTGCATCCAAGCCGGCTGTACCTGCTGCTATTACCGGGCCCGCTGCTGTTTGTCCGCAGGCTATAGGTCTCAAGTACAACACAACTGCAGTTCCGGGGGTAACGTATAACTGGGTGGTGCCTAATGGCGCCAGCATAACAGCAGGACAAGGTACTGCAGCAATAACAATGAATATGGGCACGCTCGCCGGTAATGTGAGAGTCTCCGGCAGCAATGCCTGTGGTAGCTCTTCGTTCCAATCTTTAGCGGTGAGCCTGTTGACCTGCAAAATGACCAGTTCCACCAATTTAAAAACAGGACAGGTGCTGCCCGGTGTGCGCATATCACCTAACCCTGCCAAATCGGTTATATATATACAATTAACCGGTTATACCGGCAGTGTTGCCATACAGTTGCGCAGCCTCGAAGGCAAAATGCTTGTACAGCAAAAACTGCAGATGAGCCCCTCCATAACCGCGCAGCAAACGATGGATGTATCAATGGTGGCTGGTGGTGTTTACCTGCTTACAATAATCGATCAGAAAGGAACTGCCAGGTCAGAAAAGGTGATCATCGAGCGATAATAACGTTGTGGTCAAATAACAAGAGCAGTGCATTTTTTGCACTGCTTTTTTTATAGGCAACAGTGTGTTCTAATCTCATATTCTGCAAAGTACGCTTTAGCCATATTTAGCAACGTAAGATCATTGTTTCCAACAGCCGGTTATAGGAGCCCGGCTGACCAATTCTATGGAACATTGTTGCGTCGCACTCTTGTACTTTGTATCTTTAAGCACCAGGGTTAACCAACAAAAAATCACACTATGAACCGTAAATCATTTCTGCGCAGTTCAGCGCTGGCTACAGGCGCTTTGTTATTGTCAAAACAACAATTAATGGCGGCATTCTTCCAGCAACCGGCCTGGAAAATAAAAATGCTTACAAAAGAAACAGGCATCTTCACCGAAAAGGGCGGCACCATACTTTTCCAGTTTAACAAAGAAGGTATTATCGTGGTGGATTCACAGTTTCCCGAACAATCGCAACACCTGATCGATGAGCTGAAGAAACAGTCTGCCCTATCCTTCAAATTATTAATGAATACACACCATCACGGCGACCATACCAGTGGCAATATTGCCTTTAAAGGACTGGTGCAGAATGTGCTGGCACACGAAAACAGTAAAGCCAACCAGCAACGGGTGGCAAAAGAGAAAAACGCTGAAGACAAACAATTATACCCCGACCAGGTTTTTGGCACGGTTTGGAGCCAGAAGACCGGCGCTGAAAAAATCAGCTTGCATTACTTCGGCGCAGGTCATACCAACGGTGATGCCCTGATCCATTTTGAAAAAGAACACATCGTTCATATGGGCGACCTGGTGTTCAACCGCCGCCATCCGTTTGTTGACAGGAGCGCCGGCGCCAACATGAAAAACTGGATCACTGTTCTTGATAAGGCCGTAGATAAATTCCCAAAGAAAACTACTTATGTTTTTGGACATGCAGCCGATGGTTACGAAGTAACCGGCAACGCCGAAGACCTGAAAGCCTTCAGGAATTATCTAGACAAAACACTCACCTATGTAGAGGCTGCGATCAGGAGCGGCAAATCAAAAGACGAAATATTAAAAACAACGGTTATTCCGGGTGCAGAAGAATGGAAAGGGGATGGCATTGACAGGCCGCTTACTGCAGCATATGAAGAGTTGAGTGCATAAAACGTTTAGATGGTTCAGTGTTGTACTGACACCTGAAGCGTGCGACGCAACGAAAGCCTCATGCATGTTCTACAGCCGGCTGCATAACTGTTCTAAAAAAGGTGGCGGCTAACACGAAAATGCATGAGTTTTTTATTAGTGCCGTTCGCTGTATTTTCACCGCATGGCAGCGTGGCATCCGCATATACAAAGATTATTGCAGTGTATTGAACTGGAGGAAAAAGAACAGGTTAGAAGGTATCGTCTTGACCAGCAGCATACATTAAGAGAATTAAAGGCTGAGGGGCTAGCCCTGCATCCGTTGATTGTGACACGGAAAACTTTTGGCTATGCCGATTACCCCGAAATCAGCTTCCGCGTTGCGTTTCCGGCAGAGACAAATCAGTTCAGGGACGGCTCTGCCATTGAATTTTTTTGTGCAGGGGAAGAACCGGTGAAAGGGCTGCTCATCGGTTTTGATGGTAAGGCGGGTGAGTTCAGGTTGTTTGCGCCGGATTTTCCTGACTGGGTGGAAGATGATGCTGTTGGTATAAAACTGGCGCCGGATCAACATACCAGCACTATCATGAAAAATGGTTTGCGCGGCATTGAACAGCATAAAAAGCTCTCGCATTTATTTGCGCAATGGCATGAAACAAAAAGCGATTTGCAAACGCCGGCGATCAACCCTGGCATTCAGCTTGTCTTCCGCAATAAAGGCCTTAATAAAAGTCAGCAACAAGCCGTTGCTGCAATTACGCAGAATGAAACCATTACCATTGTGCATGGCCCGCCCGGCACGGGAAAAACCACGACACTAACAGAAGCGATATTGCAACTCATAGACCGGGGCGAAAAGGTACTGGTATCAGCGCCAAGCAATACCGCGGTTGATCATATCAGCAGCAGCCTTATTGAAAAAGGCGTCCGGTTGTTGCGGGTGGGTAACAGCAGTAAGGTGAGTGAACAAATATTTCCTTTTACTGCAGAAGGCAAACTGGCAAAAAGCGGGCTGCAGAAAGAAATCAAGGAATTGAAGATAAGAGCCGAAGCGTTTCGTAAAATGGCGCTGAAGTACAAAAGAAACTTCGGTAAAGCGGAAAGGGAACAACGCAGCCTTTTAATGAAAGAAGTGCGGTCGATACGCGACGAAATAAAGAAATTACAGGCTTATAATGAAGAGAAATTATACCATGAAGCCGACGTTATAGCCGGTACACCAATAGGGCTTTACGACGCGGATCTGCGAAAGTTTAAATTCAGTACGCTGGTTATTGATGAAGCCGGCCAATGCCTTGAGCCACTGGCCTGGTGTATTTTCCCGCTGGCTGACAAATATGTTTTAGCAGGAGACCACTTTCAACTTCCGCCAACTGTTTTAAGCTACGAGGCTGCGAAGCTTGGTTATGAAAGATCGATACTGGAAGTGTGCATTGCCGCTGTTGAACAAAGCTATTTGCTTAACACGCAGTACCGCATGCGCCAGGTAATAGCAGGTTTTTCATCAGGATATTTTTATGGTGGCGCCCTTATCGCCGCCCCTCATTTAATAAACACAGCCACTCATCTCGTTTTTATCGATACTGCCGGATCTGGTAACAACGAAAAACATGGCAGTGATGGAACAAGCCTGCAAAATGAAGGTGAATTGGAGCTGGCGCAAAAACTCATTGAATCGGAAGCGCCCGATTTGTCATCGGCTGCTTTTATTTCGCCCTATGCAGGACAGGTTGCCGCAGCAAGAGAACTGCTGCCAAAGGCTTTGCGCATCAGTACGATCGACAGCTTCCAGGGACAGGAAAAAGAAGTCATTATTCTATCACTGGTGAGAAGTAATGAAGATGGCGAAATAGGATTTTTGAAAGATTACCGCAGAATGAATGTGGCCATCACAAGAGCCAAAGAAAAATTGTTTGTTATTGGGGACAGTGCTACGATTGGCCATGACGCCTTTTATGTTTCCTTCCTGGAATACATCGAAAAGTATGGCGTATATCGTACGATCTGGGAATTTGAATAACCACTGGCCCGCAAACAACAGATAACATCTGCCTCCTTAAACGCGAAAGCTCCTTTCGTTTAAACAAAGGAGCTTTGGTTTGGTTATGACTAAACTACTGCTATGTTACATCCATTTTGATGCGAACTCGTTAAACTCAAGCCTGAGTTCGTTAACCACTTTTTCAAAGGTCTTTACCGAATCGTGTATTTTTTCATTTTGTGCAACACGGCCAAGGTCAACCTTCCCTTCATGATGTCTTGCATCTTCATAAACCATATGATCGTGTTCTTTTATTTCATGTTTTAATTCATCAATATTGTTTCGCTGAACAATGAATTGGTTTTGGAAATGCTCAACACCTGCCCTTGCATCGATACTGGTATTTTTCGTTGCTACTTCCGCAAGGCGATTTTCCAGGATGCCTATTTCAGTATGATAAAATTCGAGAGACCTTAACCAGCTGTTATCTCTTGTCATCAGGTGAGAGGCGCTTGTGTAGCTCATGGCTGTATGATTTTGTGGTTTAATTATATTTCAAATATCATTTAACTATAACATAAAATCTATGATGCCGGTCAACGAAAATTATGAGTAAACTCAGTTAATTGAAGACAATATTTTCAGCGTGTTATGAAATAAGAAAATTACAGCGGGTTGTTCATAATTTACTCAAATCTGCTAACAGGGGTCATGTTTTATTTGTTTGCCCCCAGCTAATTTGTAAGGCCAAAAATCCATGTATGCGCAAGAAAATTTTCGGGGCGCTTCATCATGAACGGTTCAGGCACCGTGGCGAAGAAATACTAAGAATTGAAGCCCTGAGCGACGCTGTATTTGCATTCTCCGTGTCACTGCTTGTTGCGGCATTGGAGGTGCCACAAACCTTTGACGAATTGTTTGTAATAATCAAAGGAGCCATCCCTTTTTTTGCCACAGTAAGCCTTGTATTTGTTTTGTGGTACCAGCAATACAAGTTCTTCAGGCATTACGGGCTGAACGATATTAAGATCATTGTACTTAACCTTATTTATCTCGCCCTTATCCTGTTTTATATTTACCCGCTAAAGTTTTTGTTTTCTGTGTTATTGTCGGCCTCAACCGGTCTCGATCTTTTTCCCAAAGCTGCATCACAAGGACTGATAGTATTATCAAATGAAGACTTTCCAAAACTCATCGGCTTGTTCAGTATCGGCTATTTTTTGATCTGGATGCTGCTTTTCTTTATGCACAGCATTGCTTTAAGATCTGCGAAGGAGCTTGAATTGAATGAATATGAAACGGCCTACACTATCAAGGAAACACGGGGTGCTTTGTGGAATGCAATGGTAGGTCTGCTAGCCATTATTTTCCTGCCTACCGGCCTCAATTGGCTGTCGGGTCTTTGTTATTTGACTATCCCCGCTTTGCTTTTAGTCAACGAAAAAATGTTCAGCAAAAAATTAAGAAAGGCGAAAGCCCGCTGACCATATGCCTGCATAAAAAACGCCGCATATTTTGCGGCGGTTTTTATGGATGTTGTGCATATTACATCTGGCCTGTCCTTATCCATTTTTCGCATGCAGGATCCAGCTTTTCAGCTGCGATGGCTTCATATTTTGCAGACTCCTCAGCACTCAACACATCTTTCCATCGGCCATTTACGCCTTTGTTGATGAATGTTTCAGCGCCGCCATCCCAGAAGGCGCCGCCAAGCGGCACCGCTTTGACCGCATTCTTCTTCATGTAATTAAAACTGCAATGTTCCAAAATGGCATCGAAGGTTTCTCCCTGCACAGGAATATCAAGAAATGCAGCAATCTTTTTTATCTCACCTGCCGGGTCATCTTTAAGGTTCTGAAAATGCACAAAGTGTACGTTGGGCAGGTTACGTGCAGGCCACCATGAATTAAGATATTGCCAAAACGACCAGAAAGGGTAGCCATCTTTATCGAGCCATTCCTGGAAGTATTCAACTACCGAATCACTGGCTTTACCGATTGGAGGGCCAACGAGGCCGGGCGTGAGATTCAGCGCATCATACCAATGCTGGTTGGCATTGTAGTGGTGATTGTACATGCTCCAGATCACATCCCTCCCGTCGCGGCCAATAAAAATATATTTTGCTTTGGGCGAAAATACCAATGCGTCGAGCGGTAAATGCGTCTTAATAAAACGCCTGTGCGTCTGTGCTTCGAGGGGCGGCATTTTTACTTCCCGGGGAGGAATACGAAGATCAAGCCATGGCGACATTTCTGCAACTTCAAGACCTTCAATGCCGTTGAAAATTAATTGAGAAACAATCTGCTGCATCCAGGTGGTGCCTGATTTTGCGTAGGTTGCGATGATAATATCATCATCCCTGAAGGGAAATTCGTTCCAGATAGTCGAGTCAAAATGGTGGTTGTGCATTTCCCGGGTCTTTACCGGGAATGCGGATGGCTGTTCCATGTTTTGAGTTTTAGTTTTTATGAGCATTAATACATCCTGGTTGCTGACCAATGATTTAAGTACGGACTATATGTCTGATAAATCGGGTCTTTGTGACAGCGATGTTGATTACAATATACAAATAGTTTTAACCTGGAGCAGTGATCCTCCTTTTCTTTTTTGCACCATTAAAACCCCAAGTGCCGTTCACCGCCAAATAGTTTTTATGGGCAGCTGCCGAAATGCCCATACCGGCCGTAAAGCCAAATTGTACATAGTCACTGATAACATAATCAATGCTTGCGTCGAGATTATTTTGAGGGGGCTCTTGACTAACAAATCCAAAGCATTCGCCGGTAAATTGCCATTTCTTTAGGAAAGTGTAAGACGCCTGCGCATTATAGGTGTAGGTTGGCGATGTGGAAAAGCCATCCCAGAACATACCCGCACTTAACCCGGCTGTTGCTTGTTGTTTAATGGCCTGCTGAATATTTACCTGCAATACAGGCGCAAAATGATCGGCAGAATAGTTATGCGTTGCAAGAAAGGGAATCGCCAGTTGCGCAGAAAGCATGATGGATGGCCGTTTGTCGGTGTCTTTCAGCAGCAGGTAATTTATGCCAAAAGCAACGGGCTCTATACCAGTGCTATATTTTGTGGGTGTTACGCTTTTATCCTTTGCAGTAACCAGGCTTATCTCGCTGTTAATTTCTGTGCGGTCGCTGAGGCCAAAATGCAAAACAGCATTTGGGTAAACCATAGTGCTTAATTGCGGGTTCAATACTTCGTGGCCAACCTCCCATTCTGCTAAAAAATCATCTTTTGACAGTGCAAACTGGCTTTCTGATTTATTGCGCCGTCCTTTCCTGATCTTTTTTTTCACCTGCGCGTCAGCATGCGCAGTAATAAACAGCAGCAGGATCAGGGTGGTAAATCGGTACATGCCCTGAAATTAAATAAAAGCTACCGCTCATAAAAAGCTCGCAGGAAATTATTTTTTCCATACAACGTTTATTTCGCAATTCAAGTCTTTTAAAAAAAGTCATCATGAAAAAGTTGATCATACTTCCCGCACTCTTCCTGTTGGTCATAACAGGTTGCCAGAAAAATGGCAGCCCGGCTGCCGCAAAGGAAACCATTGGCAATGCCGTAATCACCGGCTTTAGCCCGGATAAATGCGCCTGCTGCTGGGGCTGGAACGTGGAGATCGATGGCAAAACTTACCGCATTGATAAGTTTCCCGACGATGTTGATTTTGATGTCACTAACATCAGTTTCCCGATGACTGTTTCTATTACCTGGAGCGAATCGGCCGGTGGCTGTAAGGGAACGATCATTGATGTGCAGCATATCAGCAAGCTTTAATTTTTTTGCCGTGCTTATCGCCTCCGGAATTATAATGTGACCATCATGTTAGGGGCGGTTGCTAGTGCGTTGAACTCATTACTGCTCATCAATGATCCGGAAGTACAAGGGTGCGACCCGGAATCGTTCGTTGCGGGGCAAGTGCAAGAAAACCTTACTGCATTTACAGCCAATAGCTCAAAAAAAATCCGGCTGCATCGAGCCGATGCAACCGGAAAAGATATCCTTCCTGTTTTTGTTAGCGGTTTACAGCGGAATGTTGCCGTGCTTTCTCCTTGGGCGTTTGGCCACTTTGTTCTCGAGCATGGCAAATGCCTTGATGAGTTTTCTTCTTGTTTCTCTAGGTTCGATTACTTCATCAATGAAGCCGCGCTCTGCAGCAAGATAAGGTGTGGCAAATTTTTCACCGTATTCTGTTTCCTTTTCTTTGAGCTTGGCAATCGGATCTGAAGCTTCGGAAATCTCCTTTTTAAAGATAATTTCACTGGCACCTTTTGCGCCCATCACGGCGATTTCGGCTGTTGGCCATGCGAAATTCATATCGGCGCCAATATGCTTCGAGTTCATCACATCATATGCGCCGCCATAGGCTTTTCTTGTAATGACCGTAACACGTGGCACCGTTGCCTCACTCAATGCATACAATAATTTTGCGCCATTGGTAATGATGCCATTCCATTCCTGGTCGGTACCTGGCAGAAATCCGGGCACATCAACCAGCACAAGCAAAGGAATATTAAAGCAGTCGCAAAAACGGGTAAACCTCGCGCCCTTCTTTGAACTGTTGATATCGAGCACACCGGCGAGACACATCGGTTGATTGGCCACAATGCCAACACTTCTTCCCGCCAGTCTTGCAAACCCTACAACAATATTATCAGCATATTCTTTATGTACTTCGAGGAATGTTTCTGTATCGCAGATGCCTTCTATCACGGAACGGATATCGTATGGCTGGTTGGCACTTAACGGAACGATGGTGTCGAGTTCTGGTCGTACCTCATCGCCAAGCGTGTAGGGCAATTTTGGAACAACATCTTCACAGTTCTGCGGCATATAGCTCAGCAACTTTTTTACCTGCGCAATGCATTCCATATCGTTGGTGGCTGTAAGATGGGTAACACCGGACTTGACAGAATGGGTTGAGGCACCACCCAATTCTTCCGAACTCACTTCTTCATTGGTAACCGTTTTTACCACGTTGGGGCCGGTAACAAACATATAACTGGTGTTTTCAACCATGATGGTAAAATCCGTCATGGCAGGAGAATACACTGCGCCGCCGGCACAGGGCCCCATAATGGCAGATATCTGGGGAATAACACCGGAAGACTGCACATTACGATAAAAGATATCGGCATAGCCGCCGAGTGACCTTACACCTTCCTGTATTCTTGCGCCGCCGCTGTCGTTGAGGCCGACCATTGGAGCGCCGGTTTTCATGGCAAGATCCATAATGCGGCAGATCTTTTCAGCATGTGTTTCGGATAATGCACCGCCAAAAACGGTGAAATCCTGCGCAAAAACGTAAACCAGCTTCCCGTTAACTGTTCCGTAGCCGGTTACCACACCATCGCCATAGTATTGCTGATCAGCCATGCCGAAGTCGATTGTGCGGTGTACCACCAGTGCGCCAACTTCTTCGAAAGAGCCGGGATCCATCAGTAATTCCACACGCTCTCTTGCTGTAAGCTTTCCTTTCTGGTGCTGCGTAGCGATTCGTTTACTACCGCCACCTAGTTTACCTTGTTCTATCTTTTCCCTTAATATTTCAACTTTCGATTTCATATGTGTAAATATTTTGCGTAAACAGCCATGTAAATTTATTAATGAGCAAGCCTGCGTTTCCAGCTTGTTGATTTATTATCGACTGGTTTTAAAATTTCCTGGCTATCGAGGTAATGTTTCAATGCTACCAGCGCGGCGATCTCTGCATTGTTCTTCTGTTTCTCTTTTATCTTTTCAGGCGTATAATAGTTCTTTACAAAATGTGTATCGAATTTGCCACTGACAAAAGCTTCGTGTTCAAAAACGAATGTTCCGAAAGGCAGGGTGGTTGACAATCCTTCAATCTTATAATCTTTAATGGCCTGCAGCATATTGGCAATCGCTTCGGTACGGTTCCTGCCAAAAGTAGCCAGCTTTGCGATCATTGGATCGTAATAGATAGGAATGGCCATTCCTTCTTCGTACCCGTCGTCGACTCTTACGCCTTCACCTTGCGGCCTCACATATTTTTCCAATGTACCTATGGAGGGTAAGAAATTATTCAGCGGATCTTCGGCATATACCCTTAATTCCAGTGCATGTCCATTGATCTTAAGATCGTCTTGAGTAAAACCAAGCTGTTCGCCACGGGCTATTTTAATCTGTTCTTCCACGAGGTCGATACCCGTGATCATTTCCGTTACAGGGTGTTCAACCTGCAGTCGGGTATTCATTTCAAGGAAGTAGAAATTTAACTTGTCGTCCATCAGGAATTCCACCGTACCCGTGCTGGTATAGTTGCATGATTTTGCTACCATTACCGCGGCGGCACCCATTTTCTTTCTAAGCTCCGGGGTAAGGATAGAGGAAGGTGATTCTTCCACTACTTTCTGGTGACGGCGCTGTACGCTGCACTCTCTTTCGAAAAGATGAACGGTGTTGCCAAACTTATCGGCGAGCACCTGTATTTCCACGTGACGTGGCGAGGTAACATATTTTTCTATAAAAACAGAGCCGTCTCCAAACGATGATGTGGCCTCGCTGATGGCACGCTCCATTTGCTCTTCGAGCTCTTCTTCCTTATCAACGATCCGCATGCCTTTCCCGCCACCACCTGCAGAGGCTTTGATAAGAATGGGATATCCTACCTGCCCTGCAATTTTTTTGGCCAGCTGAACATCGGTAATGGCTTCCTGTATACCCGGTACCATCGGGATATCATAGGCCTTTACGCAGTCTTTCGCGGCAAGCTTTGAGCCCATGATACGCATCGCCTCCGGACCCGGGCCGATAAAAGTAATACCGGCATCTTCGACCTTCTGGGCAAAGTCTGCATTTTCGCTAAGAAATCCGTAACCGGGATGAATACCGTCCACACCCAGCTCTTTTGCAAAGGCGATGATTTTATCACCGTTAAGGTAAGACTGGTTGGATGGCGCAGGTCCGAGACAAACTGCTTCATCAGCAAAAAGCACATGCCTTGCATGGCGATCGGCTTCTGAATAAACAGCTACTGATTTAATACCCATGCGGCGTATGGTACGCATGATTCTTAATGCTATTTCTCCCCTGTTGGCTACTAGTATCTTTTGCATCGTGATTGTATTTTTTGACGCAGCTTCCTGCTGCTTTAATAAAGTGGTTGCTTTTGCAATAATGTATAAGCGCTGATACAATGGTGAATGAACTGCCGGTTATTGTTATGAAGTACAAGTGTGCGACGCAAGGAGGCAACATGTTTGTTCGAAAGCCGGGCACACAGGTATTCACAATGTTTTGCGGACTTGTTTATTCAAGTTCAACAAGCACCTGGCCCTTTTCAACGGCCTGCCCGTTTATGACCCGTATTTTTTTGATGGTCGCGTTGGTATGCAGCGTAATACTGTTTTCCATTTTCATGGCTTCAAGTATAAGTATGCGTTCTCCCTCTTTTACCTCCTGCCCTTCTTTGACTGACACCTGTAACACAAGGCCGGGCATTGGGGCCTTTATTTCCTTTACGTGCCGGGTTGAACTGGCGCCGAAACCCATTTTCTCCAGCATCTGGTCGAGCTCATCTTTTATGTTAACGGTGTAAGACTCACCGTCGACCTCGACCGTAACCATTTTTTCCGCGATGTTTGCGTCTACAATGGTTGCGTTGATTGATTTGTGATCTTTAATGAGATTGTACCAGGTTGGTGATTTTTGAAAAATATCAAGAGCGGCTAATTCGGCCTTGTCAAAGGCAAAGACAAACTCGTTGGATTTTACCTTAAAGGATTTTTTTTCATCTGACATACAGCAACTGAATTTTGTTGTAAGTTAATCTATCCTGCAGGTAATAGCAGCCAAAGTTGAAAACAATAAATCTGCGATTCGTTTGGGTTGTCGCTATATGCAGGAAACAGGTGCAAGGTAGAAGAACACCGAATTAAAAAAAATGATTAATATCAGCAAAACAGATGCTGTTAATATTGTAGGCTATAACACGCAGCACCGGCACACATATTTGGTGAATACGTTCGGTGTTTAATATTATCTTTAGTTTATGCAAAAGATCAGCAGCTGTTTTGCAGCTTTATTATTTGTCTTTACCGTTCATGCACAGGTGCAGGTGCGTTTCGAACCGCGACACCACAACGTTTACGAAAACGACCTCGTTAGAATATTGAATGTCTTTCTTCCGCCTGGCGATACATCTCAATACCATGTGCACAGTACGCCATCTGTTTTTATTTCTTACACCGTAACAAAAACAGGAAGCCAGTTACTTGGGCAGCCCCCTGCGAATGCCATACCCGCAGCCAAAACGATCTGGTATGAAAGCCTGGTAAAAGAAAAGATCCACCGTGTGTGGAATGCAGATACAGGCTGGTTTCATGTGATGGATATTGAACTTACCGGTAAGGGGGTTTTATCACACCCGCCTTTGCTAAAGAATGATTCGCTGAAATTGCTCCTGGATGAAGAACAGGTGAATGTTTACAAACTGCAGTTGCCGGCAATGGCAAAGACAACCCTGCCCGCAACCGAAAAAGGCCTGCTCATTATTTGTCTTGATAAGGCTGATGTAAATATCTCCGTAAACAAAAAGCAACAGCCCCTGTTGATGCTTGACGGGCATTACCAGTGGATCGAATCGGGTAAGGCGGTCAGCCTGCAAAACAATGCAGCTTTCGAATCTGGCTTTGCCATACTTCAATTAAAGTAGTTGATCAATGTTGGACTGTGCCTGTAACGTTATTATTACCGGTCATACGCGGCTTTGAGTGAAGCGATGTCAATCTTATCCATCTGCAGCATTGCCTGCATTACACGCCCCGCTTTTTCGCGGTCGGCGTCGCCAAGCAATTCCCCAAGCACAGGCGGTACAATTTGCCATGACAAACCAAATTTGTCTTTCAACCAACCGCAGCGGCTTTTCTGCCCACCTTCCGAAAGCCTTTCCCAATAGTAGTCAATCTCATCCTGCGTTTCGCAGTTCACAAACATCGAAACAGCCTCGGTAAACTTAAACATAGGCCCACCGTTAAAAGCAATAAAACGTTGACCGTCGAGCTCAAGGGTAAAGCCCATCGGTTTCCCACCCGGGCCGGGCATAGTGCTGATAATTTTTCCGTCTTTAAAAATTGAAGTGTAAAGGTTGGCGGCTTCTTCTGCATTGCCATCGTACCATAAAAAAGGGGTGATCTTTTGCATGTTGGTTACTTTAAAATGAACAACAAACATACTGGTATAAACGCGGACTTAACCGGTACAAATGCGACCATTTCCGGGTTTATCGCGTAAGGCTTTCAGGGGCTATCGGGTGCACCGCAACCGGCTGCTGTTGTTCCGGCTGTTCTCTGCAAGTCCGGCACAGCCCCACACACAAAGCTTCACCGGGCTTTACGTTTCCATCCGGCAGCCCCTGAGCATTCGATCGCTCTTCAGCAATTTAAAATATGCCTTCTGAAAAGATTAATGTTGGTCTGGCGCTGTTTGTAAAAGAAGAAGATATTCAGCCTGCAGATCGCCTCATTCAAATATGAAGTAGAACCCGATAAATATCACAACCACGGCCACCATTGTAACGCCGTATAGAAAAAAGTCGTGCAGTTCAGGAATAGGATTAATGAGCGCCATCACACAGCCTATGAAACCTAGCACCGCGCCGATACCGAGGGTCATAAAACCGGTATTCTGGCGCTTTGCATTACGAAGCTTTTTATACGCTTTTACATGGTTGATAATAGCCTCAGCATCGAGACCTTTTGATGTGAGCTCTGCTTCCAAAGCCTGTGGTGTAAGTTTGGCGGCAAACCATTGACGTAAGGAGGCTGTATCAACAGCAGTGGTATTTGAAGACATAACAATCGTTTTTATAAGTGTGTGCTGGCAAAACCCGGCTTTAAATTATAAAAAAAAATTGATGTGAATGTATCAGCGCTGTTATTTTATCAGAAATTAATATGGGAGCAAAAAGCTGCTGTTGAATTAATTACGCCAAATAGCGTCGCCGCGTTTAGTGCCCTGCGCACAAGTGTGCGACGCAACAGCCGATGCCATGAAAACCTAAAGCCGGTACATAAAAAATCCCGCAAATACTTGCGGGACTTTATATCGGTTTACGGCAGCTGCTAACCTACAGCCTGCGCCATAAGGCTATGTGATTTTGCTACTTCGGCCGGATCGGCGTTGTAAAGCAGTTCATAGTACTCGTCAGCCATCCGGTTACTGTCGAACTGGAAGCGTACATCTCTCATTCCGTTTTTCACCACCTGGCGCCATGTATCGAAATTGTCGTAATACAAAGGCAATATCTGTTCTTCAAGAATTTCATACGTTTTGTTCAGGTCATATTGGTCCTGGTCGTGAACGGTCATGTTTTCATAATCTGCTTTAGGCACTACAAAACCGTTGTGGCCATGGTTGATGAATTCGGGTATCCAGCCATCGTCGGTAGAGAAGTTAACAGCACCATTCATTGCGGCCGTCATGCCACTCGTTCCGGAAGCTTCCCGCGGGACACGTGGATTATTGAGCCAGATGTCGGCGGCCTGCTTAAGCCTTTTGCTTAATGCCAGTTCATAACCAATAACCACTGCTACATTATTAAACTCTTTACTAATGTGCACAAGGCTGTTAAATTGCGAAATAGCGGGATAGTCAACAGGGTATGGCTTTCCTGCCCAAATGATTTGAACGGGGTATTTGGTATTCGACAGTAATTTCCTGAACCGCTCCATATCGTAAGTAAGCATGTCTGCCCGCTTGTAGCCTGCAAAACGACGGGCCCACACAATGGTAAGTACATTCGGGTCAAACAATTTACCGGTTTGATCAGCAACGATCTCAAATGCTCTTTTCTTCAGGTATTTCTTCCTGTCATCAAAAGCCCAGTCGTTGCCTTCTTCCATGGCGCGATAGATTTGCTTATCGGCCCAATAGCGCCAGTTCTGCGCATTCGTAATCGAAATGATCGGGCAAATGCCTTCATACTTCTTCCACATTTCCCTGGATACATGTCCATGTAATTGCGAAACACCGTTAGACAATCTTGCAAAACGCAAAGCGACCAGCGAGTGATTGAAGAGGTCACCTTCTGTGTTGGTTAGTTTTCTTACTTCATCGATGCTGAGGCCACAGAAGTAACTCATTTTATGGCAGAGATAGATATCGTGTTTTTCATTACCTGCTTCTTCAGGAGTGTGGGTGGTAAACACAAGGTGTTTGCGCACCATTTCTATGCTCTTGAATTTGTTTAGCAGGTAAAATGCCGATGATATCCCGTGTGCTTCATTTAAATGATAAAGATCTGGTGAATATCCAAGTTCATCTATCAGTTTGGCCCCACCAACGCCCAGCAAAATGAACTGCGCTACTTTGGTTGCCGTATTCGCATCGTATAGCCTGTGCGTTATTGTCTGCGAAACATAGTCATTCTCGGGCAGGTCTGTGCTGAGAAAAAACAACGGTGCAGTTTGAAATGTTTCAGGCTTAAGATACAAAGCTTTTACCCAAACCGGGTGATCGTGAATAAGTATCTGGAATTTAATGCCGGTGTCCTCGAGGAAATTAAAAATCTTTTCCATCCAGGTAACCTGTAAAGTCTGATCCTGGTTACGCGCCTGGTCGTAATAGCCATATTTCCATAATATGCCAATGCCGATAAGATTCTGTTTTAATTCATATGCGCTGCGCATATGCGAACCCGCGAGAAACCCAAGTCCTCCACTGTAGATTTTCAAAGGCTGGTGAACAGCAAACTCCATGGAAAAATAAGCCACTTTCTTCGAGTACCGCTCGTCAACCTGGTAAGGAACATGGAAATTTCTAAAATTCATATAACAAGTTTTGGTTTTAAAAAGCGATGCAATTTATGCCTTAAAATTCAAAATGTACTTTTTACACAATAAAAATTGTAACATAAAACCCTTAAAAATGAATTTGCATAAATAGACAATATCAGGCTTGATACAACGAAACAATCGTTTGCTGTGTATAAATTGTCGACAACTCAATCATGATAACAAATGAAGTAAAACACAGTTAATTGCGATAAAGTTTAGAAAGACTTTACAGTGAATTTAATTGTGCTTCTTTGAATTCACTTTTGTTTCCCGTTTTTTGCGGTAGCTGTCGTCAAAAAAACATTTTATGCCCCGGTGATTGCCGCAGTTACCCTGTTCCTTTACCGATAACTCACTGCCATCAAGTGTAAAGTCGATAACACATGGATCACCGCTTTCCTGGAAATAAGCATGTGTGGCATCCCGCAAACGAAGATCTCCTTTTAATTCGCCGGTACAATCCCCGTCATCATTTTCAAAGTGGATAAAGAAATTATATTTATTCGGATTGCTGCCATCTCTCACTGAAATGTAGTTGCGCTTATCAATCACGTAATCGCCGCTCCACTTATTTAAGCGGGGAAGCGTATCGATCGGGTTAATGATCTCGTTGTTACGTTTTTCATCTTCATTTGTATCTGTCAGCACTGAAATGAACTCGCCTGAGCCGCTGTTGAAAGCATATCCTGTTCTTGTATAAGCAAGCTCATTTTTGTTGTCTGTTTTTTCCCTGCTTAAAATAAACGTCGGCTCACTTGTAATGGACACTGTATGAACATAACCATCCCTCGCTCCCTGGTCAAGCAGGGAAAGCGATGAAAGATATTTATTGTCTTTATTGAAAAGGAAGGCGCTGAGTTTCGCTTTTTTATTGAAAGAAGTTACGACAAGCAAATAGACTTCTTTTTCCTTTTGAATCTTACCAAGCGGGTGAACAGTTATTTTCTTCGCGTTCTTGCCATATATCGTGCTGATAACACTATCGGGAATAAATGCTGTAAAAACGTTGTACCCTATGCTGGTAGTATCAGCGAGTTTTGCAAAGTTGGTATCTGCAGCTTTGAAAGGGAACTGAACATCGGGAAATGCCGCGATAAAATCCCTGACATCAACAGGTGCATCTCCCGAAAGAGATGGATGCTTTTCCGAACAGGCGCACAATAAAAAAAACACCGCGGCGAGCAAAAGCTTTGAAGGCATCGAAAAAATTTTGATAAAAGTAATTTTTAAAAGCAAAAACATTGCTCATTAATTTTTAGATTTGTCTAAATTTATTTT
>DLKC01000060.1 GCA_002478885.1 Chitinophagaceae bacterium UBA7600 | reverse complement strand
ATTTTATAACGTCCAGCCCGGAACTGAAGCCCAATAGAATTACTGATGATGAAGATAAGAGCTAAAGCTGAATAGAATTACGTCTGACCGAACCGATGCTGATAGCGAACAAAACGATGAGGATTTATTCGTCAGCCAGCATAGCAGCAAACCCCATGTTGTAGGCAGCCTTATTCGTCATCATCTCTATAATCTGTCAAGTCAATGTGTGGTAAAGTCCCTAAACTATATTTACCACTCTTTAATTGTTCAACTACTTTTTGTCTTGGAATTCCAAATTTGTCAGAGATGTAATGATAGTGAGCTTGTCCATCCTTCCAGGTTTCCTTTCCTCTCAAACTGTCAAAGGTTAAGAACAAACAATGCCATGAAGTTCCTTTGTCAAAAAATTTTGCAACAATTACTTTCCTGTGGTCAACTGCTTGTTTGAGTTGTCCGTCTGTCAATGAAGTTTTACCAACTTTATTAACTTTCCCGTCTTTTATTTCAACAAGCTTTGGCATTTTTGTTTTGTCAAGCCCTGTGTGTTGTCGCTCTGATTTATACTGACTAAATGAAAAGCCATGGTCAGTCCATGCTTTAAAAATAAAAGCGATTAATTGGTCTGGTGTAATTGATAGATTTTTTAAAAGCTTCAGTTGCTCTTTTTTACTGTCAGCTTTTAATAGTTCGGTTAAGTTTTCAGGAATAGCTGTCTCTTCAATTTCTTTTAGTTTCTTAAACCAATCTTTTAACGCTTCCCTATGGATGTATTTTTCAATAAAGTCTAAGGGAACTGGTGGTTTTTTTAGGAGAATTATATCTCTCATCATGGAAACATTGGTCACTATGTAGCTTTCAGCGTAATGTTTTGTTGGGTCAACATATTCAAAATCTGGTGATTCAAAAATTGTGTATGACCCGTTGCCGCTGTCGTCTGGTATTTTATGTTTCCTTATCATTTACTTTTTAACTTGTGTCATTTCAAATAGCATAATGAATACCAAATTAGAGGCAATGCCAACCATGAAAATATATTGAGAACGACATCAATATTTTTTTTCGGCATATTAGTAGCATTTATTTTCACTCCGTTTTTAATTTCAAACAATAAGTCAGGTAATCTTGTAAACATTAAAATCAGTCCTGCTGTCATAATTCCGATATTCCAATAATGATAAAGGGCAAAGAAATATGCGATACTTATTGCTGAGAATAAGATTGTCATAATAACGCTGCCACTGGAAGATGTATCTACTATTGAAACTAAGTTTCCATCGCTATCCTTTTTAAAAGTTGGTCGAAGACCTCGTACAACGATTCCTAAAAGGTTAGTACCTACAAACATTAGAATGAAATAGCCTGCTATGGCTTTTAATATGCAAAGGAATGTGTCCATGTAATGTATTTGTCGTGCTTTAAATTGAACGAGGTGTCCATAAAGGTTGCCTACAACGTTGAGGGCTTGCTGCTGTGGCGGCATTCATTGAACGTCCAGCCCCGAACCGCTGCCCGGTTTTATTGTATTGTTGAAAATAAGAACTACAGTCAAATGTTGTTCGTCACGCTGGAACTGCTGTTGATGTCTGCACTTAGCCGAAGTTTTATTTGTCGGCCCGCCATAGCAGCAAACCCCTTGTTATAGGGCGTTTTGTGTCACTTAAATTCAGGTATTCTCAACTTGAGAAAATTTTCCTTGATAATTTCTGTCTGCGAAATTTCCATTGTCTGTTCGTTACGTGCATCAGCTTTCCATTTTGTCAACGTATGAACGACAAATTCCTTGCTGTTAGTCATACCTGGCGGTGTCTTAGCGTTGTCAAAGTCAGTCCAGATTGTTATTTGAAGAACTTCCAATTTTGCCAAGTCGCAATTGTGCCGGGCAAAATGGTCAGGCAACCAACTCAAATAGTCGTTGAGCAACTCGTTACTCTCTTTTGTCATTGCTTTAGTCGGAAGAATTGTTTTTTCAACAAAGTCAAAAGTCGCTTTTGGTTCCAAGTTGAGATTGTACAAGTCAATAAGCACATTTACAGCAAGTCGTCCACTTTTCATGTAGTCAATACTCATGAAAGAGTGTGCGAAGTTGTGAATTGCCGATTTATAGTTCTTGTACTTCATTGCGTGTTGAGGTCTGTCTTAAAATGCCCTATAACGCGTGGATTTATGCTATAATACGTTTCATGGAAATTACAACAATCATTGATAACCAACTGTTTTCTGTTAGTGATTTTTGTATTGTCGTTAGTACAATCGGTATTAAAAAAAATCATGATATCAATTTGTATTGTTGAAGCCAGGCAGTCTGGTTTTATCGCCAGCTGGCTTACCCCCCCAAGACCTGAATATGGCTATCTTTTCTCCAGGCTGCAGTTCTCAAAATTAGCTAACCCCAAAACAATGTACCCCCGTCTATTGATAAAAACAATAGCCTGGGAAGATGGTAGTTGGAGATCGCAGACCTGGCCTGGAATTAGGCGATTAAGAGGGCTGCCATTGGACATAAGTTTCGTAAAGGCACAGGTATGGCCTACACAGCCAACAGTGCTACCAGGGCTGCGCCAAATATGGCAGCAGGCATTTGTATAACGAAATCTCAATATTATTTGGTTTTGGGTTTAGTGACCTTTGCCTCTTTGTTTGCTCGCCTCTTGTCTGAAACCGATTTTACTATTGTCTGCCCGTTTATTATTTGCTTTGGGTCTTTAACTTTTGATAACGAATTTACATATGCCTCACTAACTAGTTTCCTGATATATGCTTTTGGAAATTTCTTTTTGTCTGTCACAAGGATGTAGCGATACTGATTACCTTGCCCCAATAGTATTTTGTCTGGATCTGAAATTTCGTTGCCCCAATAAAATCCGAAATGAATGTTTTTACTTGAACGCCCGACTGCGATGGAACAAATAGTGTGTCCAACTTTATCTGTCGGACTCCAGCCAAATGCAACAGCATTATAGTTGTCGTAAATTAATTCGTTAGCTTTTGGGCATAGGTTCCAGGCAAAATCTCTAAGCCACATGACTAAATCTGTTGTGTCTTCGCCAAATGGTTTAAGAAATTTTAAAAGGTCTTTTGTTTGTTCTTTGCTCATTTCTCAAATTATTGTGGTGTCCACTCTGCTTGCTGCCAACGTTCGAGGCTTGCCGCAG
>DLKC01000105.1 GCA_002478885.1 Chitinophagaceae bacterium UBA7600 | reverse complement strand
AGGTTGTGGCCTTCGCCCGGAATATAAGCGATAACCTCCACCTTATTGGTTAAACGAACTTTTGCAACTTTACGTAATGCAGAGTTCGGTTTTTTGGGCGTAGTTGTATATACCCTAGTACATACGCCACGGCGCTGCGGACATGCATCCAAAGCTCTCGATTTGCTTTTCGCCCTGATAATTTCACGGCCTTTTCTTACTAACTGTTGTATTGTAGGCATTCTGAACCAATTAATTTTTAGGACGGCAAAGGTAAGGGTCTGATTTGAATAACGAAAAATTTAAAGAGAAAAATTTCCAATCTTCTGCGTTATCCACAGGCTTGTCAGTAAATTTCATCTTTTGAGGTCGTAAATAAGCCATTGATTTTGTTTATTCTGAGCTCCATTTTGACAAGGCCCTGAAGGGTGCGACGCAAGAAAAGCTGATAGATGCAATACTGCCGGCGACAAAATTCTGGCTTCAGTCGAAAAGGTCTTGAACAAACCAGCAAGCTTTATATTTTGAAAATCCAACCGTATTTGTCTTCGGCCTTGCCCTCTCTTAAATCGTTGAGCCAGGTTTTTACTTTCGGCGCGGTTTGCCAGTTGTCTACGTCAAATTTGATGATGTGTTCCTGGTATTTAAGTTCTTTTATCAGCGAAATTGTTGCCGCTGTTCCGGTGCCAAACACTTCGTTTAGTGTGCCCTGGTTGTGGGCATCGAGCAGTTCATCGATGCTTATTTTGCGTTCTTCAACCACGAAACCCATGTCTTTAAGGCCAGTGATAACGCTGTTACGGGTTACACCCGCGAGTATCGTTCCTTCTTCAAGAGAAGGGGTAATTACTGTATTATTGATGATAAAAAACACGTTCATCATACCCACTTCCTGCAGCCATTTATGCTCGAAGGCATCGGTCCATAAAACCTGGTCGTAACCTTGTTTTTTGGCTTCCGTGGCCGCGATCATGCTACCGCCATAGTTCCCGGCATTTTTCGAAAAACCCACGCCACCGGGAGCGGCCCGGGTATATTTTTCTTCCACGGCAATTTTCATTGGCGCGGCGTAATAAGGACCGGTTGGACTAAGAATAATAAGAAACTTATACGTGTCAGAAGGTTTTACGCCTAGCATTGTATCTGTGGCAAACATAAACGGGCGAATATAAAGAGAGTGGTCTTTTTTTGCAGGAATCCAATTGCTGTCGAGTTCGATTAATTGGCGCATCCCTTCAATAAAAATCTCCTCGGGCACTGGCGGCATATTCATGCGTAGGGCAGATGTATTAAACCGCGTAAAATTGTCGTACGGCCTGAAAATAAGCGCTTCGTCATTGTTATTTTTATACGCTTTAATGCCTTCGAAGATGGCCTGGCCATAATGCAGTGCAGAAAGCGAAGGCTCGAGTAGCAGCGGCTGATATGGTTTAATCTCCACATTTTTCCATTCGCCATGCTCGTAGTCTGCCTCGAGCATATGATCGGTAAAAAACTTTCCAAAAGGAAGGTTTTCAAGGCTCAGGTTTTTCAATTTGCTGTGCTCAGCTTTCGTAACATTTATCTCTGCTGCTGCTGTCATATCTTTAAATTTGGGTGTAAATAAACAAAAAAAAGAAAGCTAACAACTGTTAATACTTTTGCATTTTTTACAATGAAGACTCAATTGCCAGATTTCGTGATCGCAGGATTATATAAAGATTCAATAGTGTTTGTCGATGAACCAAGCCTAACGTCACCGCCGCAAGTTAAAAACAAAACCGAAGAAATTGAAGTAAAGCCATTGGCGCCTTCCAAAAAATGGTATTTAGGTGACAATAAAAAAAATATCGTTTTTGTCATCGGCGACCCGTCGGCCGTGTTTATAAACGACGAGTGGTTAAATACTTTAGGTCGACTATTGAATGCCTGTAAGCTTAATCTTGGCGATGTTGCCATCATAAATACCAGAAATACCAAGGCGGTTTTTGCGGAAATAATGGAACGTCTTCAACCACGATGCCTGTTCCTTTTCGATGTCAACACGACCGACATTCAGTTGCCTTTTGCCATACCTCATTACCAATTGCAGCAATATTCAGGCTGCACGATTATGACTTCGCCCGCAGTTAACCTTTCAGAAAATTCAACCGATGAAGTGAAGGCTGAAAAAAGAAAGCTCTGGCTTAAGCTAAAGCAGATATTTAACGTGTGATCTTTCTGGGCCCAACAATGTGCAGGTGGCATCTTCGTTGCGTCGCACTCTTGTGCTGTTGGGCCATCACTGGGCATAGATAAAGCGCGTTTAATTAAACTATTTGCTGAATAATGCCTAAAGAGTACAAGTGAGTGACACAACAGGCGATGATCAAAGTGATGCCGCAGGTAACAAAAAAATAAAAATATAGTCTGGAAAAAGCATGAACACAACACTAATCTTCGCCACCAACAACAGGCATAAAGTGCAGGAAATAAGAAAAATTGCCAGCAACAATTTTGATATTATTACGCTGAAAGAAGCGGGCATTTTTATTGACATTCCTGAGCCACACGATACACTAGAGGCAAATGCGGTGGAAAAAGCAAAAACAATTCATTTGCTAACAGGCAAAAATTGTTTTAGTGAAGACACAGGCCTCGAGGTTGATGCGTTAAACGGGGCTCCAGGTGTAAAGAGCGCCCGTTACGCCGGAGACGGCGGAAATTTCCAGGAAAATATTGACAAACTTCTGTTGAATCTTGCTGGTCGCAGTGATCGTAGTGCGAGATTCAGAACTGTTATTTGTTTGATACTCGACGAACAGCAATATTTGTTTGAGGGTGAATGTAGCGGGCAAATAACCACATCGCAACACGGCTTGGAAGGATTTGGGTACGACCCGGTTTTTATACCAGACGGCAGCGATAAGACTTTTGCTGAAATGGGTATCGACGAAAAAAATATTTACAGTCACAGGAGAAAAGCAACTGATAGACTCATCGCTTTTTTAAATAAAATGCCAGGCGCTTAGGCTATGGATAGAATAAAAATAAAACTCCCCACCCAGTTTGGTTTTGCCACAAAAATCCGTATTCGCATTACCGATCTTAACTTTGGTGGCCATGTTGGCAACGACACTTTTCTTTCCCTGCTTCACGAAGCAAGGCATGCATATTTAACATCGCTCGGTTATGGAGAACTTTCTTTTGAGGGCGTTGGCTTAATCATGAGTGACGTGGCGATCGAATACAAAAAAGAACTCAGCCAGGGCGATGAAGTTTTAATTGCTGTTGCCGCAGAGGCATTCGATAAATACGGATTTGACTTGTTTTACAAAATGGAAGTGGTAAATGTGTCCGGCAATCTGCTTGCGGCAAAGGCTAAAACCGGTATGCTTTGCTATGATTATTCGTTAAAAAGGGTAGTGTCATTGCCAACTGCGGCCATTGAAAAATTGAAGCTTACTATTGGTTAGATATTCCAGATACGCCAGTTTTCTTCGGCCTGCAGCACAAGCATTTCATAACCGTTTTGGATTGATGAGCCAGCCTCTTCGCCGCGGGCAAGAAATTTTGTTGTTGCTGGATTATAAACCAGGTCGAAAAGGTAATGCTGATCAGTTAGAAACTGGTAAGGAATATCCGGCGCTTCGTCAATTTTCGGGTAAGTGCCCAACGGCGTGCAATTAATTACCACCTTGTACTCTTCAAGCAACAGGTCATCTAAATCTTCATAGCTTAATACTCCACTTGTTTCATCTTTTGTTCTTGATACAAACTTGTAGGGCATATGTATTTTTTGCAATGCAAACTCAACGGCCGAGGAAGCGCCGCCGGTGCCCAGTATCAAGGCTTTCTGGTGATAAGGTTTCAGCAGTTTTACAAACGACCTTTCGAAGCCGGTAGCATCGGTATTGTGACCGAATAACTGCCCGTTTTTTATCTGCACACAATTGCAGGCTTTCATTTTTTTAACTTCCGTTGAAGTATAATGCAGAAAGGGGATCACTTCTCTTTTGTAGGGGATAGTAATAGCAAAGCCTTTTAGCAATTGATGATTGCGTAATACCTCCGGGAGGTCATTAATGGAAGGGATAGAAAATGCATGGAACACGGCATCATCTATTCCTTCCTTTTCAAATTTTGATGTAAAATATTTTTGAGAGAAAGAATGTGAGAGCGGGTAACCTATCAGGCCAAACTCCCTAGTTATCACGCCGATTTTTTATTGAGGTATAATTCAAAAGTATCGCCACGCAAGCCAATGCGCATTGCTTCCAGCGAAATCACTTCAGAAGGGGCAATATTACCAAGATTTACATTGCAACCCAGTAACTCTAAAAAGTAAAGTTGTTGTGCTTTTTGTGGAGCTTCCCATAAAATCTTTTCGCCTGGAATTTGTGTAAGAATTTCCTGCACAAGACCTTCTCTAACCTCGCCGCTTCCACGGTAAATACCAACATTGCCTGTTTCTCTTGCTTCGGCGATAACGTAGGATGCGCCGGCTTCCAGTTCAGCACGCATCAATTCTATCCATTTATAGGGAGGGATAATATGCGCTGCATCCTTACTTCCCACCTCGCTTAAAATGGTTCCGTGTTTGGTTAACTTTTCAATATAACCGCATTTTTCCGCGTGCGGTATGGTAATGGAGCCGTCGCTCACTTCCATGTGGGTTATGTTGTAGTCTTTGCAAATAGCAATATAATCTTCGAACTGGTTGCGGATTAAAAAGGCTTCGAAAAGCGTGCCTCCAAAATACACCGGTACATTATAGCTCTGGTAAACTTCAATTTTTTCACGAAGGTTAGGTGTTACGAACGATGTGCCAAAGCCGAGTTTAACTATATCCACATGCGGTTCGGCAATACTCATAAAATTATGCACGTCGTTAATGCTCAAACCTTTGTCCATAACCATTGTAATGCCGTAAGTCCTGGGTTTCTGGTTCCTGTCTGGCATTTGTGATAAATTGAAGTTCATCTGTAGAAGGTTGTTTTAAGAAAACGCAAATTTAAGGTAACAGCGAAATTTATTACAAGCAAAATATGAACAAGCGTTAATTGCCGGAAAACCAAATGCGATAAATATTTAATTAAAGCTTCGGTTTGGCAGCCGTTATGGTCCCGGCATTTGTTTATCTATCGTCGTTCTTTGCGTCGCACTCTTGTACTGTACAACAAACATCGGCAATTGGTTACAGGCTTGCATTGCTTGCGAAAATGACAGGCAGCTATGGCTGCATGTGGCTTTATAGTAAAAGAGTGCGGCGCAACAAAGGCTCAATAATCATACTGCAGCCGGGTTAATATTTACTTGAATTTGGGAAGAAACTTGCCCGTGCTTTTTTGATAATCTTTATAGTCCGGATATTTGGCTGCCGATATTTTTTCGCTAAAGTCTGCGCTCCCCTGGAATAGTAACAGCAAGAGTACAAAACCTGCAGCGCTCCAGTTAAGCCATTTGCCGGTGCCAACGATACTAAAACAATAGAACAATATCCAAATGGTTTGTTCGGCTGAATAGTTTGGGTGGCGCACATATTTCCACAAGCCGGTTGAAACAAAGCCATTTTTATAGTATCCTTCCAATGGTTCGCCGGCGTTCAAACGGCGATATTTTTCTTTTTGATAATTCCACTGTTGCTGATCTGCAATAAATTCTATGACGATTGCGGCAACTACAAAAAATGCAAGGGCAAAATCCCACCCTGTTAAGGATTTGTCGCTTCCTGCGGCCATTACGGCTGGAAGCGTAAATAACCATATCAACGTGTTCTGGTAAAGACAAATGAAAAAAAGATTGAACAACAACCATTTTAATCTTGTATCGAACATCGGGTCTTTGCGTAATACCTGCCAGCGATAGTCTTCTTCACCGCTCCAGAATTTCCAGCTGTAAGCACCGCGCCGGCTGAAATTGTAGGTTAATCTTATGCCCCATGCTGCAACAAGAATTGCCATTAAGGTAACCCGTTGATTCCAACCGGAAGCGTAGGCAAAATAAACAGCATAAACGATGGGAATAACGCTCCAGAGCTTATCAACCTGGCTGTTATTGCCGGTTAATTCCCCTACAATAAAACAATAGCCTGCAACCGCAAGCATAACATAGCCTGTTATGTGCATCATATTGCTTTGGAGATCGGTTAAGGGATCATCGAAATAAAAAGCGGCCACTGGAATAACCACCAGTGCAGTTATAAGCAGGATAATTGTTTTGATCATTCCTAAAAATAATGATTAAGCGCATATTATTTTCTTCATGGCAAATGATCGCAATGTTTAACCCAATTCTTGTTTGTTTCTGATGCCAGTAAAACAAGTCAGCACCGCTTGTTCGGTTTTGGTTTGATAATTTATTCCGTCGTTGTATAATTCGCTTCTTAATTGCTTATATAAAATGATTGAATTATGCAAAGTATTGAACAAGGAACTTTGATCATAAGAAGGAACTGTTGCTTTTAAATTTTCCAGGTCTGCGCACGGCAACTGGGTCTCTAGCTTGCGCACGCCTCTCGGCGATTTGCCATTTTTTATTTGCAGCAGAGGACCAAATACGATCATTCTCAGGAAAGCGAAAAAGTCGAGTGCTTCAAAATATTCGCCCCTTGCAATTTTTAAAAGCGCGTAATGGGCCCAGGTCCAGAAGCGATTTTCAATCCATTGAAAATCGGGAACAGGAATTTTTGCTTGGGTTTGTTCAAGCAAGCTTTGTAAGTGCCCTTCGGTGTCGAGAAGAATGGCCGGTGTTTCAATTCTTTGGCAAAATTCTGCAGGTGTAACAAATTTAATATCTACATGGAGGAGTGGGTGTTCATATAAACAGATTAGCAACCGGGCTTCTCCCACGTGCTCGCCAGTAAAAGCTGATAACAGGTTGCCGATCTTTTGAGCGTATGCGTGCATTAGCGTTTTGTCGCCGGATATCTTTGCATAGGTAACAAGGATAAGATCGAGATCGGAATATTCGTCGATTTCACCGGTTGCCCAGGAACCGGCTGCGGCAAGGCCGACAACTGTTTTATCTTCTTTGAAGATTTTTGCGGCATTTTGGGCAAAGATTTTGTGTATCATTTGCAACGAGTTAGCTTTTGTTGGTAAGATTACTCTTGCGAAAGGTAGATTTGCTTAGATAACTTTGCAAAACCGCATATGGAAATTTGTATTGACTGATGAATTGCATTTGCGCGGTACAAGTGCGCGACGCAACGAAGCTGCCTGATGATGTTGATGCCGGGATCCAAATAAAGAAACTCCGGTTACAACCTAAAGCTCGAATATGGTTGCAACAGCTATGGACAACTGTTGGTGAAATTGGGGTAAATATTGCTTTGAATAACGGTTTTTTGCGTAAGCCTTTTAAGAAAACAGGCGGTGTTGCTCATCATAAACGGGTTGTCGAAACCACTATCTCCATTGTTGCCATGGCCTGCTCCCGAGAGTATGTGCGCAACGGCCGGTTTATTATACTTTTCCAGTTGCCGTGCAATACAGAGTGAACCTACCAACTTCGGAAAATTGCTACACCATAAATAAGTGCCGTGATCGACCGGGATGACTTCGTCGGCATCACCCTGGAAAAATATGGTTGGGACAGCATTCCCAGCATTAATAACGGTTGAATCGCCAAGCCCGCCTGCGATGCTGTAAATACCTTTAATAGAATACTTGTTGGTTAAATTATTCGTTTGATTGTACAATCCGCCCAAAGCTGCATATATCTGCGGGTATCTTTCCTTTTCGTATTGTTCGGTAACATAAGTACAGTTGAGTGCCAATGTGCCTCCCGCGCTTGCGCCGCCGACAAAGATCCAGTTGGTGTCAATGGCATATTCGTCAGCTTTTGAGACAAGAAAGCGAAGCGCAGCGTTTACGTCTTGTATGCCGCGGAACAAGGCCAGGCCAAGCGATGCGGTATCACCGACACAAACACCGCCGCCATTGTCCCAGCCGTATCGGTAGTTGATAGAGACAGCAATAAAGCCTGAGTCGTTCAATATCTGGCATTTTACCTGCGAGTTGGCTTTGTCGCCGGTAACAAACCCTCCGCCATGAATAAATACCGCGAGTGGATATTTTTTTCCGGGCTGTATGTTTGCAGGAAAATAGATATCCATTGCTTCAGTTTCGTTCTGGCCCTTCCAGTTAATGTTACTGCCATACACAACGTCCCTTAAAACACTGGGATTGCCTCCTGTAACGGTAACTGGGGTACTTTCTTTTTTTGAGCAGCCCAGAATTATGGCGAATGATATTGCCAGTAATAAAATGAGAAGTGTTACTTTGTTTTTTTGCATGCTGCGAGGTTTTTATTTGCTCCCCGGATGTTTGAAAAGCTCTTGTTATTTGAATGTACCATTAACAAAGCCAATGCCATCCTTCTGGTTGTATGTTTTAATATTTGCCGCTTTGAAAAAATTAATTGATGTTTAATTTGCTTTGCTTCTTTGAGCTTATTTGATGGCGGCTTTAATTTTTGCTTGTGCTATAAAATATCCCTGATGGCTGCGGACTCTTTTGAATAAGGTTATGAAAGAAGTTCGCAGTTTCACTCATTTTATATTCATCGCTGTAACCACTCTCTCCATCATGGCCATGACCTGCATCCGTAAGAATGTGTGCAATTACAGGAACGTTTTTTCTAGCTATTGTCCTGTACACCGAAATGCCCCCAGAGATATATGGGTAGTTGGCGCATGAGTAAAAGTGGCCGTATTCCGGTGGTACGGTTTCATCCAGCGCACCATGGAATAGAATTGCAGGTACTACTTTACCAGTTCTGATAAGATTGGTATCTGGTATTCCACCGGAAATGCTTGAAATACCTTTGATACTGTACTTATTTGTGAGGTTGTTGCTTGCGGAAACAAGGCTTCCCAGCGCATTTGCCGAAGCTGGATAGTAGGCTTTGATATTGTTATCATCAAGATATGTAGCACATATGGCTGTAATGGCTCCTGCACTTGAACCGCTTAAAAATATCCAATTGGTATCGATGCTGTATTTATCTGCCTCTGAAACAAGAAATCGCAGCGCGGCATTTGCATCCTGTATGGCACGATACCCGGCATTTTCTAATTCGTATGTATTTCCGTTGCATTGGCCTGTACCTTTATCCCAGCCGAGACGGTAATCGATGCTTACAGCGATAAAGCCTGAGTCGGCGAGAATACTGCATTTGTCGCTGGCTGATTTTTTATCCCCGGTTAGATAGCCGCCCCCATGTATAAACAATACAAGCGGATACTTTTTTCCCTCCTGCATTACAGGTGGGCTATAAATATCCATGGTTAACGATGTTGAATTTCCCTTCCAGTCGTTGTTGTTACCATAAACCACATCGGTAATTGCATTTTTGTCAATCGTAATCGGAGTACTTATATGCCGTTTACCTGAGCACCCACTAATAGTCCATAAGCATGATAGAATACTCAATAAAATAATTCCTGTTTTAAAACTCATAATTTGTTCAATTGAATGGTAGACGGTAAAACTGTTTTGTCGTTTAATGTGGGATATGCTTTACCTACTTATGGAAAGCTTCATAGCATTTTTTTAACAAACCGGTGTCGCGTTAATGATATTTTCAAATAGCGTACCGTTTATTTTTCGAATGCTATTTTACTGTTAAGAGCAGTAATTACCGTCCAAAAAAATTTTCAACTGAATTTTCGGAACATACCGGTAAGGTATTATATTTGCAAATTAGTTGCATAAACAACTAATTTGTTTTTTGGCAATTGTGCGTTCTAAAATTTCTTGTCATGAAGATATTAATCTGCATCAGTAAAACACCGGACACAACTTCCAGGATTGCATTTAAAGACGGTAACACAAAATTTGAAGAGAACGGAGTACAATGGATTATTAATCCCTACGACGAATGGTATGCCCTTGTTCGCGCCATCGAGTTAAAAGAAAAAGATCCGTCAACTGTATTGCATCTTGTAACAGTGGGTGCCGCAGATTGCGAACCGGTTATTCGCAAAGCGCTTGCTTTAGGTGGCGATGAAGCTTATCGTGTAAATACCCAGAGCGATGATAGTTTTTATATAGCCACGCAAATTTTCGAAGTGGCAAAGCAGGGCAACTACGATCTTATTTTCACCGGTAAAGAAACAATTGATTACAATGGTTCTTCTATAGGGGGAATGGTTGCAGAGATGCTTTCGATGCCTTATATTTCTTTGGCAACAAAATTTGATCTCAACGGTTCAACAGCTGTTGTTGCTCGCGAAATTGAAGGCGGTGAAGAGGTTTGCGAAGTTGCCTTGCCTGTTGTGGTTAGTTGCCAGAAAGGTGTGGCCGAACAACGCATTCCAAACATGCGTGGAATTATGAGTGCACGCACCAAACCTTTAAAAGTGGTTGAACCTGCAGCGGCAGAAGCTTTAACCAATATTACAAGTTATGAACTGCCACCGGTTAAAGCCGGAGTAAAATTAGTTGGCGCCGATAACGTGGCCGAACTGGTGCGCCTGCTGCACGAAGAAGCAAAAGCAATATAGTATGAAAAAAAGTGTTGTGCCCAACTTCATAAATAATGGCATCAACTGTTGCGTCGCACTCTTATACATTCGGTTCTTAAGCGGCAGATAGAAATGTAATTCCTTTTATATCAAAACACCTCAAATTTTGTAATATATGTCAGTACTTATTTTTATAGATCAGGCTGAAGGTCACGTGAAGAAAGCGTCTCTTGAAGCATTAACCTATGGTGGAGATCTGGCGAAGCAAACCGGAACAACTGCAGAAGCTATGGTATTCGGCACCGTTGCAGAAGATCTTACTGCATTGGGCAGATACGGCATATCAAAGGTTCATCATGTAAGCTCTGCTGCATTGGATCATTTCGATGCACAGGTATTTGCAAACGTTATTGCGAAAGTTGTTGAAGAAACAAAAGCGACTGTTGTTGTATTTTCGCATAATCAAACGGGCAAGGCGGTTGCACCAGGAGTTGCTGCTGCGGTTAAGGCCGGGATTGTTACCGGTGCGGTCGCGCTGCCTGACATAAGCAATGGTTTTGTTGTAAAGAAATCTGTGTTCAGTGGTAAGGCGTTTGCAAACGTGAATATCAGTTCTGAGATAAAAATAATTTCATTAAATCCTAACAGTTACAAAACTGTTGCAGGGAAAGGTATGGCTGAAGTGATTGAATTAAATGTTCCCGTTCCTGAGTCAAAAATAAAGATCACGGCTGTAAGCAAGGTAAGCGGGGAAGTGCCACTTACAGAAGCAGATATTGTTGTAAGCGGTGGCCGTGGTTTAAAAGGGCCGGAAAACTGGGGCATACTCGAAGACCTCGCACACACTTTACATGCAGCCACGGCATGCAGCAGGCCGGTTGCGGACAGCCATTGGCGCCCACACCATGAGCATGTAGGACAAACCGGCGTACAGGTAGCGCCCAATCTCTATATAGCGCTAGGCATTTCCGGTGCAATCCAACACCTTGCTGGTGTTAACAGGAGTAAAACAATTGTTGTTATTAACAAAGATCCGGAAGCTCCATTCTTTAAAGCTGCTGATTACGGTATAGTTGGTGATGTATTTGAAGTGGTTCCAAAGCTTACAGAAGAAATAAAAAAGATGCAGGCTGCTTCT
Organism: Chitinophagaceae bacterium UBA7600; assembly: GCA_002478885.1. Taxonomy (GTDB): domain Bacteria; phylum Bacteroidota; class Bacteroidia; order Chitinophagales; family Chitinophagaceae; genus DLKC01. The sequence continues at coordinate 142,133 of DLKC01000105.1, read as the reverse complement.
TAAGCCTGGCGAATAGCGGGCAAGGTGTACAAGTGAGTGACACAACGAAGCCGATAGCAGCAATGAAGCTTATCTAATAAAAAAAACCCATCTTTAACAGGATGGGGTTTGTTATTTGAATTGGTTGTTTTAATTGGTGGCTGCATCTGCATTTAATTTGCCCCAGCCGTAATTGGCATTTTTATTCGGATAACCGCTTGCTGTGGTGGTTAATTTATTCAGCAGGTTTTCTCTTGTGTAAGTGGGAAAGCGGCTCCATACAAGTGCTGCAATGCCAGCAGCCGTTGCGGTTGCGACGGAAGACCCACCAACAGTTGTGGGCACATCGCCACTTGTGGCGGTTGTAAGTGCATGAAGGCCACCATTTGTTTTTTCCATCACAATTACAAAATCAATCTGTTTGCCTTTATGGCAATCGGCACAGGCTTTTAACCCGGTGCCGTCTTTAATGCCTGTTATGGCCTGCACGTTTGGAAGACTTGCCGGGAATATTACACCCACAAATAAAGCGGTCCATGAAAAAGAAGTGCCGCCGGCACAAAAGATCAGCTTGCCTTTGTTGTAGGCATAGTCAATAGCATCTTTTATCTGGCCACTTCCGGTAATTCTTCCGGTGCTCATACTGGTAATCTTAACCGTGCTGTTATCGCCAGCTTGTATGTAAGCGTCCGAAACACCTTTTACTTCGCTGCTTTGATCGAGATAAACATCTTCTGATGCGCGGCAAATGATAAAGTTACAGTTGTAAGCAACGCCACATGAGTTTCCATCGGTGCAACGGGGTGCTGCAACCGTGCCCGACATTGCGGTTCCATGCCCGCAGCCGTCATCGGCATTGCCCGCACCGGGAAGCGTGTAAATTTTTTCAATAGTTCTGCCAGCAGACTGGCCCTGGTTAAACTGGCTACCAAGATTATCCTGGCTGGGATCTACACCTGTATCGATCACTTCTACTTTTACGCCGGCGCCGGTTGATTTTGTCCATGCGTTCTGAATGCCATGAAAACTGTAGTTCCAAGAAGCTTTTGCATTGGGCGCTATAACGGAATAATCAGATCCTGCGACCAGGGTGTTGTCGCCAACATAGCCACCGCAACCACTTCCGCCAATAATGCCGCCGGAAAGTTCCGCAGCTTCCCTGTCGAATTTTTCAATCGGGTCGTAGCCCATTGGCTCTGCGTAACGAACCAGGTTGCTCTGACGTAAAAGTTTTATGGTGTTAATGTCGTCGACTTTTACATTAATGTAGGGCAATTTGGTTTCTTTCCACACCTCGATATCTTTCATTTGAAGCGAAGCGTTGCCCTTTTTTTCCTGGTTGTAAATAATTGCCAGCACTTGTTGCCTTGCTGTTTTCCAGTTATTGTCGTTGATGTTGATCAGATGAATGCGGCCCGAAATATCCATGCTTTCACCAGCCGGTTTATAACCGACGGAGAGAATGCCGTCGCTGTGTTTTAAAGCACTCCATACGGTTCTGTCCGAAACATCTTTCCAGTTAAATGAACCTTTATCCTGCACCGATGCTTTTATAACATCATCAATTTGCTGGGTGCTTAGCTGGTCTTGTTGCTGGTCATCGGTACCGGCAACTGCTGTTGCAACCGGTTTGTCGGAAATGTTTTTGTTACATGCCGTTATCAATAAAATAGACGCCAAGAAGTAAAGTAGCTTTCTCATACAGATTAGTTTTTGTGAATTTGAATTTTCAATTTAAGCACATTCGTTTTATATTCAATAAACGTGAAGCATTAAATATTTCAAAGTAAATATCGCTTAAACAACTGCCTTTACGCCGTGAAACAAAGCCCGCCATTGTTCATTTTACATATCTTAAAAATCGTGAATAAAATATTTTTTTAAAAAAGGTAAACTGGCATTCGTGATGTATTTTTGCGCCGATCTTCTCACCTAATTTCGTCGGTATGACCTGGAAACAAGTGTTTACTTCTTCAATTGGGAAAAAAATAGTGATGGCATTAACAGGAATTTTCCTGATCCTTTTTTTAATCATTCATGTTGGTCTTAATGCCTGCATTTGGGCAAACGATAATGGAGCAATGTTTACCCAGGGAGCCCATTTTATGGGAGCCAACTGGGTGCCGCGTATCCTCGAAATCGGCTTATTCGCCGGTCTTATTCTGCACATCGTTCAGGGGTTAATGCTGGAAGCTGCCAACCGTAGCAAACGCGCGACAAAATATGCGGTTTCGTACGGAAACAGGGGCAGTAAATGGTATAGCCGCAGCATGGGTTTGCTGGGAACCATCGTTCTGTTATTCCTTATACTCCACCTCGCTGACTTTTGGTTGCCCAACCGTTCGCACCAGGGTTTTTTGCTTGGCGAAGAGATCGACCTTTACAAAAAAATGCAGGATGTATTTTCCAATCTATGGGTTGTTGTTATATACGTGCTAGGTTGCATTTCGCTCGGTTATCACCTTGCACACGGCTTCCAGAGCGCCTTTCGCACATTGGGAGTAACAAATAAAAGATACTGTGGTTTAATCAGCAGCACCGGCATGGCTTTTTCCATAATAGTGCCACTGGCATTCGCAATGATGCCGATCAGTTTTTACCTTGGCTGGCTCAGCTAAACAATGTTCTTGTTTTCTATAAAGTTTCTTTGAATTTTTTGTACCGGGCTTTAGTTTTTCATTGCATCAACTCTTGCGTCGCACTCTTGTGCTATTGAATAGTGAATGAGCAATCGTGAATAAACAATTTGATGCACACGGCGTTAAAATACAAGTATTACCTGCAATTGCTCAATCACGAACAGAACGCAGAAGTGAGTGACACAACAGAAGCCTGGTAAAGGATCAAAAGCTGGTTACAAAACATTTACCGATTTTGAAAATGAATAGCCGCGAAAAATAGCGAACTAAAAATTAATAACTGTAAACTTTCTGATATGCTTGATGCAAAAATTCCTTCCGGGCCGCTTGAGCAGAAATGGGGCAATTACAAAGGACATTGTAAGTTGGTTAATCCCGCAAACAAACGTAAGATCGAAGTGATCATCGTAGGTACGGGTCTTGCGGGGGCATCGGCTGCCGCATCGCTCGGCGAACTGGGTTACAAAGTGAAAGCTTTTTGCTTCCAGGATTCTCCTCGCCGGGCACACTCCATTGCTGCGCAGGGTGGTATTAACGCGGCAAAGAATTACCAGAATGATGGCGACAGTATTTACCGCTTGTTTTACGATACAATTAAGGGTGGCGACTACCGGGCAAGAGAAGGTAATGTGCATCGTCTTGCTGAAGTAAGTGCGAATATCATAGATCAATGTGTGGCGCAGGGAGTGCCATTTGCACGTGAATATGGTGGCTTGCTCAGCAACCGTTCTTTTGGCGGAACCCAGGTTCAAAGAACGTTTTATGCCGCAGGGCAAACAGGACAGCAACTATTAATAGGTGCTTACCAGGCTTTGGAAAGGCAAGTAGCTTTAGGAAACGTAAAAATGTACACCCGCCATGAAATGCTTGAAATAGTGAAGATTGATGGTAAGGCTCGTGGCATTATTTGTCGTAACCTTATAAATGGTGAGCTGGAAAGACATTTTGGTCATGCGGTGCTGCTTTGCAGCGGTGGTTATGGCAACGTTTTTTATCTTTCTACCAATGCAATGGGATGCAATACAACGGCCATATGGAAATCGCATAAGGCCGGCGCGTATTTCGGCAACCCCTGCTTTACACAAATACATCCAACCTGCATACCGGTAAGTGGCGATCACCAGAGCAAGCTCACGCTTATGTCAGAATCTCTCAGGAACGACGGCCGCATCTGGGTTCCAAAGAAACAGGGCGACAACCGCAAGCCCGGCGATATTCCGGAGGATGAAAGAGATTATTACCTGGAAAGAAGATACCCTGCGTTTGGCAACCTGGTTCCCCGTGACGTGGCGAGCCGCGCAGCAAAAGAAAGATGCGATGCCGGTTATGGTGTAGGTTCCAGCAAACAGGCTGTGTATCTTGATTACGCAGTGGCTATTGAACGTTATGGGAAAATTGAGGCAGGAAAGCAAGGCAAAGAAAATGTATCGGCCGAAGAGATTATTGCTATGGGGAAAGATGTGGTAAAAGAGAAATACGGTAACCTCTTCGATATGTATGAAAAGATCACCGGCGAAAACCCATACGAGGTCCCTATGCGCATTTACCCGGCGGTACATTATACTATGGGCGGTCTTTGGGTTGACTATGAATTAATGACAACCATTCCTGGTTTGTATTGCCTTGGTGAAGCAAATTTCAGTGATCACGGCGCCAACCGCCTCGGCGCTTCTGCATTGATGCAGGGGCTCGCTGACGGCTATTTTGTTGTACCATACACGATCGGTAATTATCTTGCCGATGATATACGCACCGCATCGATCCCTACATCACATCCTGCTTTTGAGGCCGCAGAAAACGCAGTGAAAGAAAGAATTAATACCATGATGAGTATTAAAGGTTCTCAAACAGTTGAAAGCTTGCATAAACGTCTCGGTAAAATCATGTGGGATAAATGTGGTATGGCGCGGAACGCCGAAGGACTTAAAAAAGCAATTGCTGAAATACAGCAATTAAAAAAAGAATTCTGGAGTGATCTGAAAATACCGGGTGGCATTAATGAAATGAACCCAGAATTGGACAAGGCTGGCCGTGTTGCAGACTTTATCGAATTGGGAGAACTTATGTGCCTCGATGCATTGAACAGGGAAGAAAGCTGTGGTGGCCATTTCCGCGAAGAACACCAAACTGAAGAGGGTGAAGCTTTACGTCATGATGATAAATTCATGTATGTTGCCGCATGGGAATACAAAGCCGATCATGAATGGCAATTGCACAAAGAGGTACTTGAGTACGAGGAGGTGAAACCCAGTCAGCGTAGTTATAAATAAGCGCAATTTTAAAATAATATATCAGGAAGCTTTATGGAGCATTACAATATGAACCTCACACTTAAAGTGTGGAGACAGTCAAGCAAGCAGGATTCCGGCCGTTTTGAAACTTACCCGGTAAAGAATATCTCCAGTGAAATGTCTTTTCTGGAAATGTTCGACGTGTTAAACGAAGAACTTATTCGTGATGGCAAAGACCCGATAGCATTTGACCATGATTGCCGCGAAGGTATCTGTGGTATGTGTTCAATGGTGATAGATGGTAAACCACATGGTCCATGGAAAGCCAATACAGTTTGCCAGTTGCATATGCGTGCATACAATGACGGCGACACAATAGTTATCGAACCATGGCGTGCGAATGCATTTCCTGTTTTAAAAGATCTTGTTGTTGATCGTTCTTCTTTTGATCGTATTATACAAGCCGGTGGATACATATCTGTAAACACAGGTAACGCTGTTGATGCCAATGCACTTCCAATTGAGAAAGATAAGGCTGATGCTTCTTTTGCCGCTGCCGCCTGTATCGGCTGCGGAGCATGTGTTGCGGCTTGTAAAAATAGCTCAGCAATGTTGTTCCTTAGCGCGAAGGTTTCTCATCTAGCTTTGTTGCCACAGGGTTCACCCGAACGCAAGACTCGTGTGATGAACATGGTTGCGCAGATGGATAAAGAAGGGTTTGGCGGATGTACCAACACCGGCGCCTGCGAGGCTACCTGCCCGAAAGAAATTTCGCTCAGCAATATTGCAAGGCTAAATCAGGAGTATTTACTGGCAAGCCTTACGTCAGAGTAAGACCATAACGTTGCTTATATTCAGGAAAGCTGTTTCAGAAGGAGCAGCTTTTTTATTTTTACAGGGTTCAGGCTTTACATGTGAAATCTATCAACGCTTGTATGTTTCAATTTTAGTTCCTACATTTAATCAGGTTAGCCGCAAAATCAATCCTTGCCAATGCTGCCATATCCGTTTCCAAAATTTATCCATAACCTTTAATACGTACGTTATGAACACACTTTTACAGCATGCTGTTGCTGGAAGAAAAGCTTGCCGGCTTAAAAAAATAAAGCGCCTCACTCTTATTTTTATTTTGCTTTTATTTTCTGCTGTTTCCGTTTGGGCTTCCCATTTTCGCTATGGTAATGTGCAGTGGCAGAACACCGATGGTAATACGGTGGTTTTTAAAATTCAACAGGCATGGAGATGGTCTTATTTTGGAAACCCTGGAATTGGAACCGTGGTTGATATTGTTGCCGGTGATGGAGACGTTCCATTTGATTTTGGCGACGGCGAATTGCAGAATATTCAAATTACCGTAACATCAATCAATGCGGCCGAGGATTGGTTCTTTGGTGAGATAACGATGACGCACACCTATGCCGCTCCTGGTAATTACACCGCTTCTTTTATTGGCTGTTGCCGCATAAGCACATTGCAGAACAATGCTGATGAATATTTTCATGTACAAACGCTCGTGTCTGTGGGCAAAGGTCAAAAATCGACTGTGAGCACTGTCTCACCAATCATAGATCTGCAGGTTGAAAAGCCTACCGCTTCGTTTACAATTCCAGCAATTGATCCTGATGGCGGCACTCTTATATTTCGTTTTGCCAATGCAGACGAAGCTGCCGGTGCGGACAATAGTTATGTATTACCCGACGGCCTTTCAATAAACAGCACTACCGGACTGGTGACCTTTTCTACTATGGGTAAAACAGTTGGGGATCTATATACCGCCCAGGTAATGATTAACAACGGCAAGACGGAAATTGGAGTCGATTTCCTGATCCGCATTGTTGAAGCACAGACCGGCACTCCTCCATATTTTGTTTATCCACCAACCCCGGCAAATAACGAAACCTTTACTATTAGCGTAGGAGATCATTTAACTTTTGATGTAAAAGCGCAGGACGATGATAATGGATCCACTGTAACACTTACCGGGGTGGGCTTACCGCCAGGGTCAACCACTAATCCCGAACTACCAGCAACGGGCCAACCCATCAATTCCACTTTTGACTGGACTCCTGGTTTTGCAGATGCGGGAACATATATTCTTACATTTAAGGCTACAGACAATGACGGTTCATCTGCATTAACGAGCGTAAACATCGTTGTAAATGCAGTGTGCGATCCGAAGTTTTCAAGCACTATTACAGTTAACCCTTCCCCAACTGTGCCTAATCAAGCGGCCAATACGATCTTCCTTGGATATGGCCCGCAAAGTGTTACGCTTACAGCATCTGCGACAGGTGGAAACGGAAGTAATACTTATGACTGGGGTAGCGCCGGTAGTGGTGCCTCAATAGTAGTCAGTCCAACCACGACCACCACATACATCGTTACCGTAACAGATGCTTTTAAGTGTACCACCACCAACTCCGTTACCATCTATGTCGAAGATGTGCGTTGCGGAAAGTATGGCAACAAAATATTGGTTTGTTATAACGGCTGCCAACTTTGTAAACCGGTTGATAAAGTGGCCAACTTACTAAAGCATAGAAAAGCCAGACTGGGAACTTGCTCCGGAAGCATACCCGTAGCAGCGTTTGCCGACAATGCCGAAGCTGGTATCACAAAACAAATAACCGTTAAGCAAATAAAAATTTACCCTAACCCCGCGCAGTCATACGTTGTGCTCGACATGCAACAGGATAGCAGGGATGCCAGTGCAGATATCAGGATACTTGATATTACGGGGCGGACGATGATGAACATGAAATCGAATCAACCGCAGCAGACCATCAATGTCGGCAGCCTTGGCAGCGGTGTTTATTTACTACAGGTAATAGATGCTTCTGGCAAAATTACCGGCAGCCAAAGATTTATTATTACTAAATAGAAATACTTGTTTCTGAAAGAGCAAAGCCCTTCTTCAGGCTTTGTTTTTTTGTGAATTGCAATGCTGCCATTTGAAAATTTTGGTGAGCCAGGCTTTGGACCAGGCATTAAGCATCGTTGCGTCGCACTCTTCAGCGCTTTGCTCTTTGCCTGGCAAATGTTGTTTGGCTGTTGGCTGAATAGAATTGTTGCAATACAAGCGTGCGACGCAACAGGTGCTCAATTTCGCTGACTTATGCCGGGCTAAAAAACATAAAGTAATTAAGATACTGTGTAAAAAAACTAAACATATCGGCCGTATAGCTTGCAATTAATAACTACCTTAATGTTCTACTAAAACTAAAGCAAATGAAAAAAAATTTTACACTTGTTGTACTCTTTGTAGTCATTTCGCAGGCAGTTGGTGCCGCATTTCTGATGCCCGGAAAATTAAAGGCAAGTGAAATTATGTTGCCACTTGGCAGCACTGGAAAATCCATTAGCATGCTTGACCTGTCAACTATTTCTGTAAAAGATTTCGAGCATATTTCAGGCAAAGAAATGAAATGGGCAGACAAAATGATGTTTAAATCAGCACAAAAAGAACTTCGACGCAGCATTAATAAAGATGGAACGCTCAACAACAAAAAACTGGAAAAATTTTATAAAAAATACAATGGCGATGTAACGGCAGGTTTTAATATCGGCGGTTTCGCTTTAGGGTTATTGCTTTCCATTATCGGTGTGTTAATTGCTTATCTTATCGATAGTAACGATAACGCCAACCTTAGAAAATGGGCGTGGATAGGCTTTGGTGTTTCTGTGGCAATATGGTTATTGTTTGCGATATTATAACTGGCAAATAAATATTTTTAGTAAAGCCTCTGTTTACAGAGGCTTTTTTGTTTCCATGAACGTTTGGAGTATATTTTTGCAGGCATGCCCAATAATTTTTTTCGCTTTAAACAATTCACCGTTCACCAGGAAAAGTGTGCAATGAAAGTTTGCACAGATGCCTGTTTGTTTGGGAGCCTGTTAAAAACATATTTCAACAGACGAGGAGGGGCAAGAGTGCTCGACATTGGCGCCGGTACAGGTTTGTTATCGCTGATGTATGCACAGCAAAATGCGAATGCGCTGATTGATGCTGTTGAAATTGACGAACGGGCATCAAAACAAGCCAAAGAAAATTTCGAAGTATCTCCATGGAAAGAGCGACTGCGTATTCATAACTGTTCTATTCAAAGTTTTATTGCCGGCAACAAATATGATCTTATCGTTTCGAATCCACCCTTTTTCGAAAATGATCTGAAAAGCGCAGATGACAAAAGAAATCTAGCCTTGCACAGCAGTGCTTTGAGTTTAGAAGAGCTTGCAGGTATTGCCTCAGCCTTAGTAGACGATAACGGAATGTTTGCTGTGTTACTTCCTTACCACCGTGCAGATGCATTTATTGAAAATGCTGCTGCAAAAAAATTCTTTTCGCAGCAGCGCGTAAATGTTAAACAATCTGTGAAGCATAATTATTTCAGGTCAATATTGTTTTTTACAAAACAACAATTTGTTGCTTCGGCCGATGAAATAAGCATTATGGACGGAGGAGGACAATACACCAAACGATTCGCAGATCTGTTGAAAGATTACTATTTAAAGTTGTAGCAGTACTGGACATCAAGATTTAAAATAGATGTTTCCTGTATGTATAAGCAGTTTGCTAAACGTGAAATAGACCGAAAATTGTTTGTGATGTACAGCGTGCTATTTCTTATTCAAAGAGGTAATATGGATCTTCAGGAATTCATCTTTACATCCCTTTGAACAAAAGCCATACACTTTGTTGCCAATAACTGTGGTGTCTTCGATTCCGGCTGATAACGGCATGCCACATGTGCTGTCGCTTGTCGAGGCAAAGTTGATTTTACTAAAATCTGATTTTATCTTTTGTTGAACTTTTGTTATTGGATCTGCTGAATGGTTAACTTTATCGATTTTGTTGTTGCATGATAATGTAACCGAAGCAACCGTTACCAGCATAAAATTTTTCATAACGCGTATTTTTTTGCTTTTTTCTTCATGGTAAATCGGAATTTATCCTTTATTAGACAGCACTTCCCTTTTTTGGTATGCAGGTTTATTAATTGCTGGTTTTTACCAGTTTAATATAGGTTGCTTTAAAGCGATTGTTTACAATTTCACCTTGTACTTCAGCTCTGCTGATAGCTTTACAAAAACCATCGCTTGCATGTGCATCACCAAAGGAATCAATACCGGTGCCATCCACGAAATAGGTCTGACCATTTAGCCTTATAGCGAGACTGCAACCTTTACCCTTCATGTGAAATCTGCATTGACCGCATGCAACATCGGCCACGATTATTTTTTTTGAAGAGTCCGGCTTTCCGGCAAGCCCTTTATTTTGTGCGCAAACAGCTAACGACAGAATCGTATAAACAATGAGACTGATTAAACTTTTCATACATTTTTTTTGAGTGATGTGATTTGATTTTTGAGCCCGGCTTTTTCCTTGCTATCTGGCGATATTGCGTCGCACACTTCAACGCCTTGCTCATTTCCCGACCAGGTTATTTCTGGATCACCGGCAGCATGAAGATGTCATACATTTCCTTCATCATGTCAGCTACAAGAGGATCCGTCTTGGCAACCGAGCCTCCTGAAATTGGTGGATGAGGGTTGTATTCCAGATCAAGCATAACAGCCTGAGTGTACTGTTCGCCCATTAAGTCGTTCACGAGTGCTAAGCTCATGTCGATACCTGCTGTTACTCCGGCGCTTGTCCAATATTTACCGTCTTGTACATAACGTTCCTGTTTAAAATGAGCGCCATACCTGTGCATCATTTGCTCTGCACGGTACCAGTTTGTCGTAACAATTTTGTCTTTTAGCAAGCCGGTGGCGCCTAGTATCCAGGCCCCAGTGCAAACACTGGTTGTGTAAATGCTGTTTTGGTCAATCATTCTAATCCAATTGAGTACGGCACTGTCCTGTGTTTGTTTAAAGGATTCAACAGCACCTCCGGGGATTACGAGAATATCGAGTTGTTTTACATCATCAATGGATTTGTTGACCTCGATCTTCAAACCCGATTGGTTCTTGGTCATGCCTTTTTGTTTGGCTACAAAAAATACTTTTGCACCCGGTAGCTCGGAAAGTGTTTGATATGGGCCTACAGCATCCAACATGTTAAATCCATCATATACATAGATGCCGATGGTTTTTACAGGATATTTTGACTTTGTCGTCATAATGACCATCATAGCGTCATGACGCTTATTTAGCGAATCCTGGTTTGGTTGAGCGTTGCAAAGTGCAAAGTTTACCGTCAGCAACAGTATGCAAAGAATAATTTTCATTTTGTTTGTGTTAAATGGTTGTGATTAATTCTGTATTACGGTAGTGTGGGATGTACTGCAAATGTGGCCGCCTTCCTTTGTAAGTTGCAAGCAACCATCTGACAAACTCAAGTACAGGCAAATTATCCTGCAGTGGCCTTTCATGGAAACAAAATACGGCTGCAAGACTCTTTAACCATATGCAAGGCTATAAACAACGAACTAATGAACAGCTCTGCCTGGAAATTTTTCAGCAAGCTGTTGCCTGGTAGCAATGAAGAGTGGGCAGCTTTATTAACGGCAATTAATTTGAAAAAAGATGCTGGTTTAAAATGAAAATGACATGTGCAGCATTGCCCTTGTTTTTGCTTCGGTCTGGCCTTCAGCAAAATTCTGGCTGAATGGTAATTGCACGTTGGCACCAACTGTAATGGTTTTGAAACCTAATTCTACACCGGCAGCAGCCATAGCGAGATAACCGCCTGTTAATTCAACTTTTGAACTTTGGAAATTGTTTGCTGCAGTTTTCTGGTAAAGAATTCCCAGGTTTGGGGACACAGTCATGCGGTGCATCTGCGACGAATAGAAAACAAAACTGCTGGCATTAAAACGGTTGCCAAATTTATAACCTTCACTGTTTGCGGTGTTTATCTTGTATGCTGCCGTGGTATTAATGCCAATCTTGTTAAACCGGATATTGTAAGAGCTCGTTACATGAAAATCAAGGCTGCCACTACCAGCCTGAGAGTTTACATCTCCCATCTCTGTTTCAGGATTGTTGGGATCAATATTGTTTTTGCCGCTAGGCAGTTTAACGCCACCGCCGATCCACAATTGCTGCGAGAGAGATTTGCCATCATTCATCTTCATTTTGCCAAATATTTTGTAGTTGGCAAGCAGAGAAATATCACCCAATCCGTCTTGTCTTTTTTCGCCGTCATCCGTGTTTTGATAATTTATTTGGTAAGGCACAAAACCAAGCAGTTGCCATCGGCTCCCGATAGATATGCCTCCCCATGCTTCGATTGTATGATAATAGTCTTTGCTAAACTGGGATGCATCGCCGGTTATCTCCGTTTCATAGGGGGTATATTGGTAGCGAAGACCAAAAAATTTCTTCTTAAAATCGGGCATTAAACCGAGGTATAGATTTCCTACGCCGCAGCCACATATTTCGCAGGCAAAAGAGGAAATTGTTACAGATACGATAATTATAGTTAAGGTTATTTTTTTCATGATCGTGTTTTTTGGATGCAACATTGTCTAAACTGCAGGTTTGCTAGATATAATAACAAACCCGTGATTCTTCGAATCAGTTGCTTTGAAATTGGTTTAAAAATGGAAATATACGCGGGCATGCACTTTTAAGCCATCTGGCTCCTGCGTTAATTAATTTATAACCGCATTGTAACTTCTGTTGTGGAAACCATGCCAGAGCATGCAAAGTCGTTTGCAGTGTGATTAGGCACAGGGAGGATGAAAAATATTTGAGGCGTGTTTAACCGGGTTGCCCGAATCAGCCTGTTGGTATTTCGGCGGTGATAATGGTGTACTAAAAAACTGGATATTTGAAAAGAAATTTTTTGCCGAAAGCACTTCCATTTTACTGTCTGATTTTCTTTCGGGGTTGGTTTGGTCTTTGTTATTTTCTGCGTCCACTTTCTTACTTAACTGGCATTGGCCGTTGCAATGCATAGCAGGTTTGTCTTTATTTATGCAATGGTCAACAAAATTCGAAGTATTTATGTAGTAATCCGCAACAATGAACAGGCTGCTGAAGCTCTGTGCCATGAACATCAGCAACATACAAAAAGCTACTATGCGGTTGAGTAACATGCAGCAAAGATAACAAGAGCGCTCGATTGTTTTATGATTTCAATCACCCGAACAGCAGGAGAATCTGTATTAGTGAGCCGTATAGTCATTTAAGTAGTCAAAAGCTCTGGTAAGCGCTCCTTTGTTAAGCATGGTTGCTCTTTCAATAATGTCGCTCCCACCTTTGAGCAGGTCAGGAAGGATGTATTTAATAAGCTGTTCCCCAAAATACCTGCTTGCATCCCTCGGCAATTCATTTGGCAAATTGCCAACAGCCATAACGTCGATGCTGTTCTGTAAGTAAGCCGCCGTTTTGGTGAGTGTTTTCCTGTCAACACCATACACAGGATCAATTATTGTTTGATCACCGAGATTAATTGGAATAGAGCCGTTGCTGTCGTCTGTAATATCGGCTATTGTTTGAATGGCAAAACTTTCGTCGAGGTCTTCTTTTTCAAAAAGTCGCGGAATATTTATGTCCCAGTAAATGCCGTTCATTAATATATCTGTACAGCGGGTGTATGGAAGAAACCGGCTTCGGTATTGGCCGGGATATTCATGAAAGTGGTCTCTTTTATAAGTCTTTAATTCTTTGTGCGTGTAAAGGTCGTGGCCTTTTAGCTGAACATAAACCGGGTAGCTGAATTTTCGTTCCAGGTATTCGTCGGGCTCTACTTCTGTAACGCCCATTAGGTTCATTATTTCCAGAATGCCGTGCGCCACGCGTCCGCTGCCTGTTACAGCAATTTTAATATTGGGAAGCTTTAATCCAAAATAAGTATGAATCAACTCGCGATAGTCTTTATGTTTAAAAACGCGTTCAAGTTTAAAGGCGCCTGTACGGTTGCCGTAAGCCATCATACCATTGTGTGCGCCAACAACCCCGGCAAAAAAGCCAAACCCGATAATGCGTTGCCCATCTTCGTGTTCAAGACATTCATAATCGATCAGCGTTATGCCTTTGTCGATAAGCGCGTGCATCAGTTTTTGATTGTATGGCTGTTTCTTTTTGGTATGTGAAAAAAACAGGTAGGTCTTATTTTCAATAAGCATCTGAACAGGCACTTCCTTTATGCCAAGCAGAATATCGCAATCACCCAGATCGTCTGTTAAAGTAATTCCTGCTTTTTTATATTCCGCGTCAGTAAAGCACCTGTCGGCTGAGTGCTGCACTTTTATGCTGCATCCCTGAATATTTTTAAGCAGCCATTTGCATTGAAGTGGTGTTAATGCCACGCGGTTATCACTCGGAGTTTTTCCTTCTTTAATAAGTCCTATCGCAAGCATCTGTGTAAATTTGGCTTGCAAAGTAACACATATTTGGGTTCGGGCGGTGGTGCAGGTGGCATCGTTCCTTGTGTCACTCACTTGTACTGCGGTAAGCAAACGCAGCAACAATAAACAATCTGTAAACCTTAGTTATAACATGAACTTCGTAAAAAAGATATTGAAAGTGGTCAGAAATATCTTCTTCCCAAAGAAAAGCTGCTGCAAGTAAGCATACGTAGCAGTCCAATAAAATTTTGCAGGCTCAATAATGCACCTCAGTACAAGAGTGCGACGCAACATAAGACCCCATGAAACACTGCAACCGGGCTTACAATAAAAATCTTTTTGAATATTCATTTTTTTGGAAGGTTTGAAACGATGCGCTTATATTTGCAACCCCGAAAAGCCCGGATGGCGGAATTGGTAGACGCGTCAGACTCAAAATCTGGTATTCGCAAGGATGTGCAGGTTCGATTCCTGTTCCGGGCACCGAAAAAGTCTTGTAAATTAATTTACAGGGCTTTTTTTATTGGCGCTTACAAATGATCCCGGCTACAGGTTTTATAAACCCGATGGCGCCGATGTTACCGGCGTTATTTATTGCAAGATGAAAATATCATTAATTTTTTCCGTAGTTGCAAACCCGGCACTGTATTTATTAATACTTATATAGTTCAAAGTCTACTCTCAATTTTTACCAGCAAATGTGGAATTACAATATGCAACGCATGTGGCAACCTGTAAGTGTTGACACAATTGCTACCATAAGGCAGGGCGATATATTAGCGCCAAAGCTTCCTGAGAATAAAAATTCATTGCTTTATACAGTTGTTGCCATAGGGCAAGATGGTTCACTTGATTTGATAAGTAAACCTATAAAATTTTCAACCTGTTTGTTCGACCTCGTTGCAGGTACTATTATAAAACCGGAAAAACTGGTTAGCGAAAAATGGTGGCTTTTAAAAACGGCGTCGCAGCCTTTTATGTCGTATTAGATACTACACGACTATTGTAATTATTACTGTTGATCTTTTTTATTTTGTTGACATCAAACAATCTTGATTATTGATTTCTTTGCATATTGATTTATTCATCTATACTTTCACAATTGCTGAAATTGTGCATTTGTAAAGTTCAATATTTATCTTTTCTAAAAATCTTGCCTATGTGGCATTTTATTACACAGAATAAGGCAAACATGCTCAAAAAGGGAAGTTTACTTGCTCCCAAAATTCCAGGGAAGAAATACTCGTTAGTCTTCATCGTTAATGGCATTGACGAGTATGGATATCTCGATCTCATTAGCAGGCCCATGCACTTCAACGAGCAACTGCACAACCTCATTTCGACTGCTACGGTTAAGCCCGAAACATTAGTGACAGAGGGCTGGTACTATTACAATGCAGAACTGGATTATCATAATCATTCTGCATTACGCCTGCTATAATCGCGGGATTTTAAAAAGCGTAGTTATTGCAATCAAAAAATAATTTAACCTTGTGTTGAAATATTTTTTGGACGATAACAGTTCGCATGAAGCAATTAAAAACAAAGGCGTCATTTCCATTAATTCTGTCAGGAATTCTCACCTTCGTTGGGGTGCTAAAAGGTGTATTTGTGTTTGGGTGGGTATGTTTTTTACCTCTATTTATTGCCACTTTTCAGCAATCGGCGCGGCAGGCTTTTCGCTCGGGCTCAATTTTTGGATTATCGCTTGCCGTAGTTTCTTTTTACTGGATGATTCCAGGCGCCGAGCGATTTACCGGGAACAGTGTACTTTATGGTATTGCCGCATTTTTAATTTCTACTGTTTTTCTGGCTTTGTGGAGTGGATTAGTTCTTTCGCTCATTGGTTTTCTTCGCCATCAAAATGATAGTGTAATTTCTTTTCTCTCAAATGCGGCGATGGTAGCAGCCATTTTTTGTGTTGCCGAATTTTTGTTAAGTCTTATTTCGCAAGGAATGCCGTGGTTCGATTTTCATGCTGGTAATGCTATCGCTGATAATCTTTGGGCAATTCAACCTGCGGCTTTTTCCGGAGTATATGGATTAACCTTTATTGTTGTTTTTGTCAACTATATAAGTGCTGTTATAATTGTTAAAAAAAGATGGAAGTACGCTTACCTGCCTTTTGTTTTCTTACTGGGATACTTGTTCGGCGGTTATCTCTTACTTGAATGGTTTAATGCTCAGCTTAAGCCAGGGAAATCCTTTACCACAAATATCCTGTGTGAGAATATACTGCCGGACATTAAATGGAACGATGAAAACGGAAACCAGTTGGTAGAGCAGTTGCTTGATCTTAACAAGAAGTCACTGTTGGATAAAGCGGATATGAACCTATGGTCTGAGTCGACTGTGCCATGGACCTACAGGGCTGATGATGATTTTGTAAAAGAAATATTAAGGAGTACAAAGCCTGCTGGTGTTACAACGGTAATGGGAATTAATTCGGACCATGCGGAGAATGAAGTGTATAATTCGGTCTATTGTATTTCGCCGGAAGGCACTGTAATTGGCCGCTATGATAAACATTACCTGCTGTCGTTTATTGAACAGCCTGTTGGCGCCGCCATTATTCCTTTTTTGTCAAGCGTTGGTTTTATAATAAAGCCGGGTGAAAAGTATGATGTGCCAGTACAGACGCCATTTGGTAAGGCCGGGATAATTGTTTGTAATGAAGCGACTGTGCCTGCCGCAGCTTCGGGGATGGCTAATGAGGGCGCTCAGTTCTTATTTAACCTGAGCAACGACGGATGGTTTAACGACACTTATATCACCGATCTGCACTTTATTAATGCGCGCATACGTGCGGTTGAAACAAGAAAAGACATCTGTATAAACAGTAATAATGGCTTTTCGGGTCTTGTAAAAGCTACCGGCGTTGTTGCGGTTAAAGAGCGCAACACTGAATCTTTTGTGAAAAAAGTAGGCGTGGAACCGAACAATGAAAAAACTTTTTTTATGTCGCAGCCTCACGGCTTTTTATATGCCTGTGGTCTATTGCTTGTTATGTTTACCGTACTTAAATTTCGTAGAAAGGGAGTTTGATTTTATAAGCCGGAGTGTTGTTGTTCTAATGCAACGGTGATTCTGAATATAGCGCTGCAGCTGAAGAGTGCGACGCAAGTAAAGCTAATAGCAGTGCATAAGCTGGCGTCAAAAAATACAAACACCTATAAAAAAAAACAACCCGGACGAAACCGGGTCATTTTAAACAAAACACCTGTTGTTATTCTACAACGACTTTAATACTTTCTGAAAACCCTTTCGATTCCAGATGCAAAATATAAACACCAGGCATTGGCTGGGTATTAAGTTTAAGCGAATAGTTGATATTAGCCTGTATATTCTGTATTGTTTCGTGATGTATAACTTTGCCGTTGCTATTTGTAAGTGTAACTGCGGCATCGGCAAGGCTGTTTACAATGCTGAAGTTAATGTTTTTCTTCGCAGGATTCGGGAATACATTAATCGACGAATTGCCGGCGAACATTTTTAATGACCGGATCTCGGAAACATAAGCTTTGCCATTAACGTCATATTGCTTTATGCGGTAATAATTCATGCCTTTTACCGGGTTAATATCGAGCGCCTGATAGTTGTGCGCGTTGCTGCTGGTTCCATTACCTTTAACTGTTACCACCGTTTTCCAACTGGCTGCATCGGCGCTACGTTCAACGTCAAAATGATCATTGTTAAGTTCGGTTGCGGTTGTCCAAACCAATTTTACATGGTTATTATCCGGCTGCACGCTAAAGTTGGCAAGTTTGATCGGTAATACAGCGGCTGTGGTTAAAGTCGGAAATACGAGACCATTTGGATATTCTGCCGCATCTACCCTAAAATAATAGGTTGTATTCGGCTGAATATTAGCAGTTGCTTTTATGCAATATTCAAATTCAGTGAACTGTTTCTTGCCTAATGTTAACGATGGGGCGACTTCAGTAGAAAGAAAGACCCATCCATCGACAAAAGTGAACCCTGTTACAGGGGTTGACAGTTGCTTTGTCGTGGCTTCCAGGTCTGTTACATTGGTACTTGTGTTTTGATATGCAAAAGCGTTTGTGCCAGGATCAACGGTTATTTTGGTCCACTTGGCGCCGGGTAAATTGCTGGAATCTTCGAACTGGGCACCATCTAAGAATCCTCCTGTTCCGGATGCTCCACTATTATACAGTGTTATCCTTAGTCTTAATGGGTCATTGGTATTGTTGATCGTAATAGCGGTATTTTCCGCAGCTGTCCATGTTGCAGAAGTTTCAGAACCGTCATCCTTGCGCCAGCGCCATTTTCCCTGCGTTGAAAATGCGAAAAGCTGGTGAGCACTTACAAGCAGAACCATGACAAGTAATGTTTTTTTCATGACGTACGTTGTTTTTAATTGTGATTTGAAAGTTATGATTATTGTTTTGATTTGTGACATACTAACGGTAAACCTTTTTTACCGATATCAACCCTGCTTAAATGCCATCTGCCAAGGTTTGCGGCATATAGCTGTTTAAAGTCTTTGCCACCAAAAGCGATATTTGTCGGGTTCGACAATGTGTGCGCCTCCCAGTCGTTGACCAACTGCTCGAAGCTGCCGTCTGTCGCCAGTTTATAAATAGCGTTGGGTGCATAGCAACTGATGTAGAGGTTCTCTTCTTCATCAAGTGCAACACCATCAGGGCAGGTTTCGGGCATTGTTACAACAACTGCTCGCTTACCAGCGGTGCCATCATCATTGATCTCGATTTTCTCTACACCGGGTAACCATGTGCACACCAGGTACAGTAGCTTTTCATCTTTGGATAAACACATTCCATTAGCAAAATTAAAAGGCCCATTATGCCAGATGCGCTCGGAGCCATCAGTGTCGAAACAAAATATTTTTCCATTGACCTGCCTGAACGCGCCACTATCCGAAACATACAGCTTACCAGCCGAATCGAACACTGCATAATTCGGAATACTAAGCGACGCGCCATCTGCACCAGTGGCGAATTTTTCAAGTGAATAAGATACCGTGTCCAGCTTCCACACGCACTTATTCTTAAGATCGCATACCGCCAGCCATGAGCAGTCCGGCGAAAAAGCAATACCCAAAATAAAGCCGCCGGTATTGGCAACTTCTTTTATGTCTTTGCCATCCGCCGATATTTTATAGATCTGCCCGGCTTCACCACCAGCCCATATAGTGCCATCAGGGTGTGCTGCTACACATTCCGCATGATCAACACCATCGGCAAAAATCTCTATGTCTTCAACTGCTATTTGCATAACAAGAATTTTTGTTTCAAAACTGTGTTTGTTTTAATCACGACAGACGTTGTGGCTTCGCCCAATTCCTTTCCGGCAAAACGCTATACCACTCTGGCCTTTCCGGGTCACGATCGTATTGATAGCCTCCGACCTCTTTATGATATTCACTATACTGCTTCAATTTATCGTAGTCGAGTTCAACGCCAAGGCCGTCACCCTGCGGAACTTTAATGCAACCATCTATGTACTGCATTTTTCCACCTTTGATGATATCGTCTGTTATGTGATGGTAGTGTGCATCTGCTGCAAAGGAGAGATTCGGAACAGCAGCTCCAAGATGCAGCATCGTCGCAAGCTGAATACCTAGTTCGCCCGAGCTGTGTACAGCAACACCTACCTGGAATTTCTCACAAACGACACTGCCTTTCCATGCTTGCCTTAATCCTCCCCAGAATGTGGTATCGAGGAGTATAACGTCAATTGCTTCGTTACGTATGCAAGAGGCCAGTTGTTCAAAATTTACTACCACAGTGTTGGTAGCCGTAGGTATGCGTGTCATGTTCCTTACACGGCGCATGCCCTCTAAGCCCCACGTTGGATCTTCAAAATAGTCATTGTTTAAATGCTCAATCGATTTGCCAATTTGAATGGATTCTTCAACGCTCCATGCTGCGTTGGGATCAATCCTCACTTTATGTTTGGGGAATGCCGCAGCTATTGCCTTGAACACTTCCACTTCATGATCAGGATGAAAAACGCCAGCTTTTAATTTGTGCGAAGTGAAACCATATTTACCCACAAGTTCTTTTGCGTGTGCTACGATCTCGTCTGGCATTTCTTCACCGCCAACGCCTGTTTGTTCATTTTTATATCGAAAGAAAATATACGACGCAAACGGAACTTCTTCTCTTAATGCACCGCCAAGCAGGTCGCATGCGCGCATACCTGTTTTTTTCCCGATAATGTCAATACAGGCGAATTCAATTGCTGCATGAAGTTGAGTCCTGTTATTATACAGCGACGCTGTTGGATTACAAATTTTCCAGTATAGTGATTCAAGCTGCATAGGGTCGTGACCAACCAAATATTTATTTAATGCCCGAAACGCATTTTCTGCCGATTCACCACCGCCACCCATTTCGCCAAGGCCAGTAATACCTTCATCTGTTTCCACCTCAACAATAGTGCGCACAAACCTTCCCCAATGACAACCATTTGCATGACGTATCGGTGCTTCAAGCGGCATCGCCACTGTGGTTGCTTTTATGTTCGTTATTTTCATACCAACCGTATTTTTTTTTCAATTTTGAGCCAGGCTGCCTCACTTCACTCATCGTCTGTTGCGTCGCACTCTTGTGCTGCATTTAATAAATCATCATCTCCACTTTTTGCCCGGTATTGAACAAAGCGTTGAAGTGAGTGACACAACGAAGCTCAATGTGTGTTCAACAGCCGGCACCAAATTAATTCCTTTTACTTCCGCCGATGGTTATGCCTAAGCCACCATCAACACGTATTGCCTGACCTGTTATGAACGATGCTTTGTCGCTGCAAAGAAACAACACCAGTTCGCCAACATCTTCTGGAACACCAATGCGCCCCGCAGGATGCATGTCAATACACTCCTGCAGCACCTCTTCAGGATTGGGCGACAAGGCAAATGATTCACGTAACATAGGCGTGTCAATTGTTCCCGGGCAAACGGCCACGCAGCGAATGTGCGGCGCATAGTCAACAGCAATGCTTCGGGTTAAACCCAGGATGGCTGTTTTTGCCGTGGTGTATGCTGCAACGATGCGCTGACTCACAAATGCCTGCACGCTGCTAATATTGATGATAACCCCTTTTTTATTTTCTTCCATATATGGTATTGCATATTTCGAGCAGAGAAAAAGGCTCTTGAGATTAACATTCATCACAAGATCCCATTCCTCTTCACTTGTATAGGTAACC
This sequence comes from Chitinophagaceae bacterium UBA7600, assembly GCA_002478885.1. Classification (GTDB taxonomy): domain Bacteria; phylum Bacteroidota; class Bacteroidia; order Chitinophagales; family Chitinophagaceae; genus DLKC01. The sequence continues at coordinate 120,794 of DLKC01000105.1, read as the reverse complement.
GAACCATAGCGCTGAATGCCGGCATTATTAACGAGATAGTCTATGCCGCCAAACTTTTTTACCACTGCCTGCATTGCATTACTCACGTCGAGATTATTAGAAACATCACAATGAATGCAGAACCAACGGTCGTCGCTGATGCCGGAGCCGTCTTCCGAAATATCGAGCACCGCCACATTTGCGCCTGCTTCAAAAAACAAACGTGCGCATGATGCGCCAATTCCTTTGGAGCCTCCTGTAACTACGGCTGTTGTGTTTTTGTAGTGCATGCTAACCGTTTTTTATTTTTCCAACAGAAACTTTTTGTTTGCTGTTTGTGGGAGTAAGAATTATTTCGTTATTGATCACTTGAATATTCTTTGCCGATATAAAATTTTGCGGGGTATGGCAAAGAAATCCTGCGTATTCAAACTGTTGTTTTTCACCAGCATCAATGAACCTTACTGTTTGTTCATTCAGCACATTCAGTAAATTTTTCTCCACTATGTTTTTTACCGGTTGATGAATACCCGTTGTACCGAACTCTAGCCCACGGTATTTTATTTTGCCGTCTTCAAAATGCTGCCATAAACTTATCCACGGATATTGCTTGCGAGGCCATACGTAGCCTAACAATAGATGATGGACAGGGGAGTAGGCTGTTATCCACCCAAAGTCATCTGTTTGCTTTACTACAAAGGAGAAAACTGAATTATATACCAAGGTGGGTTTTGATAAATTATAAGGTTTTTCATGATCATCCCTTACTGTGGGAAAGTTTACCAAATGTTTTTTATGATCGTCTGCGTTTCTATATTCAAAGCCTTTTGCCGCGTTGCAGTTAACAATTGTTTCGCCCGAAAGAAATGGTGCGGCAATGGTTGGATGCTGCACAACATTGTACAACCTGCCAAGGTTATTTATATTGCTGATCGTTTCTTCAACGGAGAAAACTGCAGATTCTTTATTTAAGTTTATTGTTCTTGCAACATGTAGTCCTTCTTTTTTGCAGACAGCTTGTGTGGAAAGGTTTCCTTTACCCATTTGCTCTTGCTGCCACAGAATGTTAGCTGCTTCACCATGATTGGGTAAGCCTGCTTTTATTTCCCCTGCCGACGGCTCACCCCACCTTCCAATGCAGGCAAAATGACCTTGGTATGGGGCACCTGCTTTATTATTGGCAGGCATTTGCGTTTTAGTAAAACAAAACGACAAAGGGTTGACAAACGCTTTGATCAAATGAAAGTCAACGATAGCGCCGCCGAAAAGGTCGACAGATAATGTAGCCGACTGGTTATTGATCGTTATAATGCTATCGTTATTTTTTTGTTTCATTTTGCTTTATTGCCAGCCCGTAACTTCAATAAAGTAAGGTCGATAAGTATCCACATTGTTGTATAGCTGCGCCGTAGCGGTTGTGTTCATACAATAACCGATCAACAGCTTGCCATCTTTGCTCAATTCGGTATGTGCAGTTGCATTGTATGTCCAAGTGGCATTTGTTAACTCCGGAGTTGTATAAAGAAACCTTTTATTGTAGAAAGGCCCTGTCGGACTAACTGCGTTCCACATGTAAATGTCCTGACTTAATAAATTACCCTGTGATACCATGTAATAACCGCCATTGCTTTTGAATACCGAGAACGATTCAGAAACTCCGCCCTGAACTCTTGCACTCTTTGCTATATCGGTTGTCCAAGCGGTGCTGTCGAAATACTCAACGGACTGGAACGGGTTAGAGGCGCCGGTTCTCGCAACATGAATGTATTTGTTGTATTTAGTGCTTTCTACTCCATACAGATAAATATATCCATCACCATTGTTCAGCGTGGTAGAAGACCAGTCAATGAAATCGCCAACATAAAACTTTTTGATGCCTTTTATTTTAAGCGATGGATAGTCGAGTGTGGCAACATCGGTACCTACGATTTTAAAACCACCTGTTGCCGGTTTTACTTTTACCATCATTACATAAACTTTGTTTTGTTGCTGGTTAACAAACGCTGATGTTGGCCAGTAGTACTGGTTTGCATTGCTGGCCTCGAAATATGCTTTTGGTGCTGCTTTCGTACCACCAAAATAGGTGGTGAAATTTCCACCGAGCGAATCAGTCGTAACCATTTGGTTATGGATAAATCCCTGCACAGGCCTTGTTCTGTCTGAAAAAACTGTGTCAAGAAAACTATCGCCCCAAAGCCACAACGACCTGCCGTCGGGTAGCCTTAACGAATATGCGCCGTCGCCACCCGTCCAGCCATTGCCATAACGGGTAAAAACGCTGTCCCAGTAAGGAGATGTTGTCACGTTTAATCCTGTCGCTTCCATATTGGAAACATTCGATACTGATGCAGCATCTCTTGTTCTGACTGAAATATTTTTCTGGCAGGAGTAAAGCAGCATTGCTGAAATGATAATTAAGTTGATTGCTTTCATGGTTAATATTTTACTGAAATAAATCTTGGCCTTAAATGGTAAGGATGTTTTACGATATCGTCTAAAAAGTCAAATGAGTTTACATTGTAACTGATAAGGATCTCTCCGGGCTTCGAAAGGTTAGGATGCGCTTTTGCATTGTAAGTGTAAAAGTCAAGGTCATCGTAAGACTCGGGTGTTTCCCACACTTTCTTTGCGGGTTGAAATGGTCCCCATGGCGTGGCGCCAGCAGCAACCACTACTGCAGATGTGCCGTTACTTTTCGGCTGGTAGGCTGCAATTACTCTGCCATCGGGCATAAAGCTTACACTCATTTCGTTGGAGATATTATCAGTGAGTGCAGCGCTTGAATTCATATCAACATTCCAGCCGCCGCCATCCCAATAGCGCCATTGTGAAAAATCTTCAAACTGGTCGTCCTTTACTCTCGCAACAAGCAGCTCTTTATTACCACCCCGCACCCCATAAACATAAATGTAGCCATCGGGTTTTGGTGCACCGGCGCCAACAGTGTTGGGTAAAACAGCAATGCCGAAAACTGTCTTGCCTTTTTCATTTTTCAGGAACAATGGTGAATCGAATTGTCTTTGATTTACAAACGGCGGCCTGCTTCCTTTAGGTAAAGCAATTAATGAAACGCCGAGATCTTCAAATGGGAAGATACTGCCAGGTATATTACGGATAAGATATGCGAAAATATAGATCGTGCTGTCTTTTGCATGGTCCATGAAACCGTCGCCCAGCCAGTAGTAATAACCCGGTTGAGATTTTGTTGTATTGGGTTCAAACATCGACAAAGGATTGCCATCTTTGTCTCTCCTGTAATAAAATTTTATTTTGTTTGCATCAGGCGTTGCACCCTTCATATATGCAACGGAGTTATTCATCATCTTCCATGCGCCACTAAGTGTGTCGGCTTTCGTATCGATATTGCCAACAATGCAATCACTGAACCAGAACATCGTTTCAGAAGCACTGTTCATCTGCCCCGCTTTGTCAACACCATTGAGTGAAGTGCAGTAAATACCATCAGCGCCGATCCAGCCTGTATCGTGGCGCAACATCTCCGACCATTCCGGAACAGGTTTTGTAGCGATCCTTGATTGGCTGTATTCATCTTTTACAGATGTTGATACGGCGGCATTCTTGTTGGCGTTGCATCCGGCCCATATCATTGTCGCAGCGGAAATACGAAGGATTATTTTTTTATTCAATGACATAAGCAATCTATAAAGTATTTTTTATTTATGGGCCAGCTATCGAACCGCAACCGGGCTTTCTTGCGTCGCACCCTTGTATTGATAAAATGCTAGTCAGCTAACAGCCGTATGCTGATCTGTGTTCCAATAGCACAAGTGAGTGACACAACCGGCGATGCCATTTGTGGCAGAGCCGGCAACCAAAACCTTCTACCAACTATCTGTTCTGAAAGGCACGCATGGAAAGCCTTCCCTGTTTCCAAAATTCGTGATCGGGTAATTGGTATAGGCATAACGCACTGCCACAGGCTTTTGCACTTTATCGCACGTAAGCCACACTTCGTTGTTCACGATTTGTGCATTGGCATAGTAAAATTTTTTGTCGGCGCCGGCTATAAAAAAATGTTTTGGCGCCTTATTGTCGTTTGTTGCCAGGCCGCTTCCGATAGAAGCATCGTCAAACGCAACTTTAACAACAACTCCATCTGTTTTGAAATTTTTGAATTCAGGCCCGCGATACACAATATTTTTCACGCCGTATGTTTGTGACAAAGCATTCTGTGCAAGCCTTACACCAACATCTTTTTTATCGCGTGGATGAATGTCGTCTGCATCACCAATGTCCATTGTTACCACCATGCCGGTATTCTTTAGCTTAAGCACATCTTTTTGTGCATCGCGGAAGATGGCATAATCGTATGCCGTTGTATCATTTTTTTGGTAATTGTATGGTGCAACCTGAACGAAATAAAATGGCTGATCACTATTGCCAAACAAAAAACGCCAATTTTTAATCATCGCAATATTTAGCCTTGCATAGTAATCGGCGTTGTCTTTATTGCTTTCACCCTGGTACCAGATAAAGCCTTGCAAAGAAATCTTCCTCAATGGAAATACCATCGCGTTGTATAACAATGCAGGCCTGGATAATTTTTCAATTTTTTCGAAGGTTATGCTGTTGTCGAGTGGTTCCTGCGCTACAGCGCTTGTATCATAACTATAGAGTATTTTTTTCAATATCGGATCGGTTTCCAAAGCTTCCCTGCTTGTCCATGCCTGGCAGGCTGTACCGCCAACCGTCGAAGTGATCAACCCTATCGGAATATGTAATCGGTTAAACAATTCTCTCCCGAAATAATATGCTACTGCACTGAAGTCTTTTGCATGTTGGGTATCGCAAACGTTCCACTCTGACTTACAATCGTCTGCAGGAATTTTTGCAAAGGCAGACGCAATATCAAGCACGCGGATTTGAGGATAGTTGGCTGCAGCAATTTCTTTTTCATAATCTATAACCCCTTTAAGCCACGGATGAAGGGGCTGCATTAGCATATCCATATTCGATTGCCCGCCGCAAAGCCATACTTCGCCAATCAGCACATTTTTTAGCTTAACGCTATCGCGGTCAGAGTAAACAAGAATTTCCTGCGGCGTATAAATACCAGGTTTTGCTTTAGGCACATCTATCTGCACTTCCCATGTATCACTTTTGTAAGTGTGGGCAGTAAAGGTTTTTGAACTCCAGCTAACACTTACTTTAACTGCTATTCCCTGTAGTCCCTTGCCCCAAACAGTTAATGGCTTGCCCTGCTGTATTACCATGTCGCTTTGCAATGTGTTGGCAACATGAAATGCCGGCTGGGCCGAAAGCAGAATAGAGATCTGTAAAAGAAGTATAATCGCTAATATAATTTTATGGGCGTGCCTCATATTATTGCAATTTTACTCTTATAAAACGCGGCCTGTAAAAATTATCGTGCACTTTTATGTCGTTCCAGAAATCAAGCGAGCCAACGTTGTAGCTGATCAGCATTTCGCCCGGTTTCGATAATGCAGGATGGACCTTAGCGTTATAAACAATAAAATTCTTGCTTGCCTTTTGTTCAGTACAATCCCATATTTTAATGATGGGGCCAAAAGGCCCGTATGGGGTGGTACCTATTCTTAAACCAACGCTGTTACCAAGGCCATCTGTCTGGAATACCATTGCATAGCGGCCATCGGGCAATGGCGTAACGCTCAATTCATTTGAAGCTCGGTCGGCGATGGTTGCCGATTTTGCTATGTTGATATCCCACTCTTTGCCATCCCAGTAGCGCCAGGCGGAGAAATCCTCGATCTTGTCTGGTTTAACTCTCGCAACCATTACTTTTTTATTGTCACCACCAATACCATAAACATACACGTATCCATCAGCATGGGGCGCGCCTGCTTTTTTTGTATTCGAAAAAACAGCGGAGCCGAATGAAATATAGTTGTTTGGATATTTAGCCGTGCTGTCAATAGTGAAAATCGGCGCATCAACCTGTCGCTGGTCTTCATAAGGAGGTTTGCTTCCCTTCGGTAAAATGATCATACCGTTGCCAACCTGTGTAAACAAGAACATTCCATCCGCCGTGTCGCGTATGCGATAACAAAAAATGTAGGTCTTGCCACCCATATCGGGGTTTACAAATCCATCGCCCAGCCAGTAATAATCGCCATGTTTTGTATTCGGCGTGTTTGGAACAAAAAATGTTCCCTCGTTGCCCGTCACTTTTTTCTTCCAGTAAAATTTTATGTTCTCTTCTTTTGGCTGATTGCCTTTTAGCAGCGCCACAGAATTGTGTACCATAACATAGCCCGGTGCAGGTCTGTCGTTCACAATGTCGCCGATCATCGAGTCGCCAAAGAGTATGGTAAGATCAGTGGTTGTATCCGTATTATCGTTGCCTGTTGACGGAATAACAAAAATGCCATCGGATCCGAACCAACCCGATTTCCGGTCGAGCAAATTGGTCCACTCCGTTGCAGGCTCAACAGTAAAATTCAAATGTTCTATGTCGTTGTTCACGACTGCTTTTTTCGTCGGGCTGCAGGAATACAACACAGCACATGCGATAAATATGATCGGGCTATTGTATTTTTTCATTGATAATTTTTTTGTAACAAACTGTTGGTTTATTTGTCAACACCTGTTGCGTCGCACTCTTGTACTTTCTGTTCCTTTATCGTCATATCAGTATGGTACATAAGTGTATTCAAACAATTCATTGTCACCCAAACCAAAAACCGTTAGGTCAAGCGCTATTTCAATAACCATTTTGTCTTTCGTAAGTGTTTTTACCGTATAGACTTCGGTAGTAACTTTTGTTGCATCGAATACAGAATGGTAAGTGCGGGTGAATGTTTTTTCATCTTCGCTGAGTGTCCATTTGTCAAAAATATTGAACCCATCGAAGAGGCAGCCAGACGCGCCATAGTTGATGCCTATAGTGCTGTCGCGGCGATAGGTCCATGTATCGTCTTTCGCGCAGTCCTGAATGTTCTCACTTGGCGGATCATCTGTTTCCCAGATAACCGAAATGATCTTCCACGGATGCGACGCGATGATTTGTGCACCTGATGCGATGGTGTTAACCGTAAGGTCTTTTTCAGCGGCTTTGCCTTTGCTGTCTTCGATGCGGTAATTAAAGCCAACCAGTTTATCCACCTCCTCATCTTTGAGTGTATACACAAAACCATAATTAAGGCTGGTTGTACCTGCTGCAATATCGGTTATTTTAAGTGTGCCGTTGGTACCCCATGATGAGTCGGGTTGAAGGTTCACAGTCTTTGATATATAAAAATTCTGTACACCGTTGGGCACTGCTCCAGACAATACAGTGTTCACATTGAAGCCTGACTTACCGCTTACGTTATCGGGTTTGAGTGTAAGCACCGGCTTGTCAACATCCGGGTTGTCCTTCTTGCACGAGTTAATACCCATAGCGCCGATAATCAGCAACGGGAATAAGATGGCATTTAGTCGTTTCATATATAATCCCCCAACTCCTGAAGGAGAGTTTGAAATGGTTATGAAAATAATGTTTGTTATCGATAGCTTCTATGAAGAAAATAGTTAAAAAGTTGTTTTTTACTGCTCTGCATATTTCAGTATGCCGAAGTGTGCGACGCAAGAGCCGATGCCATATGTACTGGGGCCGGCCCCCCCAAAAAAAATCTACGCACTCTTTAATTTCGCCTGCCTGTTCTGTTCGTGCTGGTGCCAGTAGTGTTCTATTTCTTCCAGGGTTTTTTCCTTTGTTTCGGGCACCATTTTCCATACAAATACGAAGGCGAATATTGCCATGCACATATAGATCCAGAATGTAAATGCATTACCGATGGCATCCAGTAATACCGGGAACGATTGCGACACGAGAAAAACTGCCGACCACAACGCGAATATGGCTACCGACATTGCCGTGCCGCGTGCTTTCGTTGGAAATATTTCTGCTACCACCACGAATGTTAGCGGGCCAAGCGACATTGCGAAGAAGGCAATGTAGGCCATGATCGCAATTAGCACGAGATAGCCTTTCTCTGCGCCGAAATAAAAGGCACTACCGACGATCAGTAAACACAGCATCATGCCGGCGATTCCACGCAACAATAACTTTTTCCGGCCCAGTTTGTCTACATATTTTATGGCAACAAAAGTGAATAATACGTTTACCACACCCACGGCAATGGTTTGCAACAAAGCCGAACCCGAACCATCGCCTGTTGATTTAAAAATTTCAGGTGCATAATACATTATGGCATTGATACCGGTTACCTGTGAGAAAATGGACAGCATTATGCCAACAACCATGGCTCTTTTTAAGCCGGGTTTGAACAATTCACCCAGTGAAACGGCTGTTTCTTCGGCCAGGGAGCTGTCGATATTTTGTAATTCTTCCTTTGCTTTAGCTGCCCCGTTTATCTTGCTGAGAATGTTGAGTGCTTCCTCATTCCTGTTTTGTTTGGCAAGCCAGCGCGGACTTTCAGGTACAGTCAGCAATAACAGGATAAATACAACAGAAGGAATAAGGCCGGAGCCAAACATCCATCTCCACCCGGTTGAAATATTCCATGCTTCGTCATAGATACCTGCGATGCCCGCATTTACGAAGTAAATTACGAGTATACCAAACACTACACCTAACTGAAATACAGAGATCAGTTTGCCGCGAATATCGGCGGGTGCCATTTCAGAAATGTACATTGGCGACAGCATAGAGGCGATTCCAATGCCCATTCCGCCAATCAGCCGGAAGATCACAAAAAAGGTAAGATTGGGCGGCATCGATGTGCCAACAGATGAAATGGCAAATAAGATACCCGAAAGCATTAATACTTTTTTCCGACCAATTTTATCGCTCAATGTTCCGGCATACATGGCGCCTACAATGCAGCCAAGCAATGCACAGGATGCAACCCAGCCCATCATGGCAGGAGAGAGGTTGTAATACTTTTGCATAAAGCCAATTGCTCCCGCAATAACCGCTGTATCGTAACCAAACAATAAGCCGCCTACTGCTGCTACAAGTGTTACTTTATAAATGAAACTGTTGTTTCGCTGTTGCTGCATTTTGATTTAGTTTATATTGATTTCGACCAGTTTTTCTGTTCTTACGGATGCTTTCATTGTAGCGCATTGATGCCCCTCGCTTTCGCCATAAGGCCTGACGGTGTATTCGCCAACTGCAGCTGGTACAATGAATGTTTCAGCGTAATGAAATACAAAAGGTTCAAACGCGTTAGAAGGGCTTTCAACAATTGCCTCCCGGCCTTCAACAAGGTTTAACACGTTTACGACTCCGTTTGTATTGTGTGTTACTTTTTTTGTAAACCAATGACGGCGGGTTTCAATAAAAGAATAGTCGTCGAGACCTGTTCTTTCTTCGCGCCATCCATCTCCGCTGTCTACCGGCTCTACCTGGTTAATGATGTTGTCTTCTGTCCACTGTTTTGTCCTGTTCCACTGTATCACTTTTTTGCCATGTTCCAGCGAGATGGGGCGCGGTTTGCCGTCGAGGCCCATGCGGCCCCAATCCCATAATTTGAAAGTAAAGATGTATGGTGTTGCGCTTATCTCCAAGACAACGGTATCCGCACCGGAGCAATGCACCGTGCCGGCGGGGATTGATACATGGTCATGCTTTTTTACATGCCATTTCTGTACAAATTTTTCCGCCTCAAAAAAGCCGCCGTCTGATTGGGCATGCTGCAATTCGTTCAGCATTGTTTCGGGCACAATGTTTTCTTTCAGGCCGAGATATACAAATGCTTCTTCTTTTGCATCCATGAAATAATAACTCTCGTCCTGCGTGTAACTCATGCCAAACTTTTCGCGGATATATTCTTTTAGCGGATGCACCTGCAAACTGAGGTTGCCACCTTCCATGGTATCAAGAAAATCGAAACGGATGGGGAATTCGTCACCGAAACTTTTGTACACTGCTTTGCCCAACAAATTTTCAGGTTGGAAGAAAACAATATTTAGTGAGGGTATTTCCATTACCTCGTTGCCGAAAGAAAGGAGGATACTGTTTTCTTCGGGCACGCAATCGAAACCCCATGCAAAATTTTGTTGTGTTCTGTCGAGATCGCATACTTCTTTTAACCATTGTCCACCCCAGGGACCGGGATCGAAGAAAGGAACAACACGGAACGGCCTTGAAACCGCAACCTGCATTACTGCCTTGAACGCAGTAGCGTCAATCATTTTAGGCGAGCCTTCTTTTGTTGTATCCAGAATATAATTCCAATGATTGAATAGTCTTTTCTTTTGACGGTCGCAAACACGCCAGTCAACAAAGTAAGCATGCTTGTATTGATAAGCGAATGTTGCACTGTTGTTTGTTCGGCCAAGGTTGCTGATGTTGTTCTTTCTAAAACGTAACTGTATTTCCCATCTCGGCATGTCTGCATAAATAAGCAATGTCGGATCTGGACACAGCAGCGATGCGCCCGTTCCAATGACCAGAATAATTCCCTCTTTAACATCGCTGATCTCTTGTTGCAACGCAGTAAGTTTTGTTGCATCAAAATAATTTTCGAGCTCAAGTGAGGTAATATACCCGAATACCGGATCGTCGGTTACAAACGGCTGCACCATTGCTGCAATAGAAGCCTCCTCAAGCAAAGCTGCTTTTGTTTCAATCACCAGTGAAGGGTTGAGCAAGCGGCCGAGCCCGGCTAATATTTCTTCGGCGTAAACTCCATGGTAACATTCAACCACTATTGTTTTGCTGCCTGCTGCGGAACCACTTGCAGTTAGAAGCTCAGTGACGATGGCATCCCAGCCTGCGTGACAATGATGGCCATTGATCTTAACTTTAGGGGTCTTATCAAAATTTGATTTTATCACTTGGGTTTGTTTATTCGTTTGAAACTAAATGAGCAACACCGAGCAATGCTGCGGAGTTAATAAAAGCCGCCGCTTCTATTTTTACTTTGCCCCACGGCGTCCACGCATGTTTATTTATTTTGTTTTGCAGATGCGGAATGATCTGCCCACCACTTGCCATAATACCACCTGATAAAACCAATATCTCCGGGTCGTAAGCATGAATTAAATTAATCGCTGCTGCTGACCAAACATCCATACTGTCATTTCTCATTTCGAGCGCTAACGCATCAGCTTCTGTCGCGCAGCGAAAGATGGTTGCATAATCGATCACCGCTTCTTTCGACAAACTACTCTTTGCAAAATCAGCATGCGCACGAACTTTTTTTTCGATGCACCAGGTTGATGCTTCCGTTTCCACACAACCAATGTTGCCACAATTACACAAACTTCCTTTATAATTGATCACCGTGTGCCCGCCGAGAATACCGCCTAAAAAATGTTTGCCTCTCAGTAGTTTTCCTTCCATCACTGCCGAACTGCCAACGCCTGTTCCGAGCGTCATCAAAACAACATTGTCATAACCCTTTGCCGCACCAAATTGCCATTCGCCAACCAATGCACTTCTTGCGTCGTTCTCGAGTGTGAGCTTTAGATGCAGTGCATCGTTACACCACGATACGAGATCGATACCGGGTGCATCGCCAAACTTTTTATCGATCGAGAGAATTCGTTTTTCCACGCAATCAACAACACCCGGGGTAGCCATACCAAGACCTGCTACGTCAGCCGTTGTTAAGCCGTGTTGCTGCAATAGTTTTTTTATACCTTCTTCGAGTTCGGGGAGCTTAGCTCTCAGGCCTTTTTCATTGTTCGAATCAATGCTGAAAGAAGAGAGCACCTCACCGTTTTGCACAAGGCCGGTCTTTATTTTTGTTCCGCCAAGGTCAATTGCTATGGAAGGTTTATTGTTCATTTTTTTTACCAACTTTTTGTTCTTTACTCATCGCCGGTTGCGTCACTCACTTGTACTTTCGGAACTTCATTCGTCAAACGTGAATCGTGCGACTGAGATTTGCCGTTGTCGCCTGACTACTCACGTTGCGGCATTGTGGCATGCAGCACAAGTGTGCGACGCAACAAAAGCCTTATGCCTGTTCTTTTGCCCGGCACATAAAAAATCTCTTTTTTAATAACCCGGGTTTTGCACCAGGTTTGGGTTAAGATCTACTTCACGCTGTGGCAGCGGGAACAGATAATTTTTTGTTGCTGGTGTAATGCCTGGCTTTGCAACCGGTACCAGTTGTTCCAACGTATTTGTGCGTACAAGATCGAACCAGCGCTGGCCTTCTGCCACAAACTCCCAGCGCCTTTCCTGTAACACTGCTGTACGGAATGCCTCTTTGCTGAGGTTGGTATAGTCGGGCAAAGTGTTGCGATCGACAGTACCGTCAAAACGTGCACGCTTGCGCACCATGTTAATGTATGTGTACGCATCACTCATATTGCCGAGTTCGTTGCTTGCTTCAGCTAACATCAGCAGCACGTCTGCATATCGTATTACAGGATAATCGTTTGCCGTGCCGTTGCCTTTAGGCTCCGCAGCGCGATCCCAGTATTTTTGTATGTATGGTTTTATTATTTTAATGCTGCCATCGGGATTGTGTACCTCCGTAATAAAAGTTACTTCCCTTCTCCTGTCGTTGGGGTCGTAACTATCGTATAACTGTTGTGTTGGTACCTGCCAGCCCTGTGCGTTTTCAACGCCTTCCACACTAAGATCAGGAGGCAGGAGCCTTACAAGAAACTGGCCCACTTCCCAGAAGATGATGGCTCCGCCCGCATCGCCGAAGCCAACAGAAAAGATCGCTTCTTTGCCTCCGCGGCTGGAGAGTTTGAACACATCGGCGAAATCGTCCCATAAGGCGTATTCACCGGAGTTGATTACTTCTTTGCATTTTGTGGCGCAGTTTTCATAATCACCTCTTGTAAGATAAACTTTTGCCAGCAGTGCTTTTGCTGCGCCGCTTGTAGCACGACCCCGGCCATTGCCCGGGGGGTAGTTTAATGGCAACCCTTCTGCATCGGTAAGATCGCTGATGATTTGGGCGTAAATGTCGTCGGCGGTTGCTATGGGCGGTGTCAACGGCTCTGTTTCGTGAAGCAATAAAGGAATGTTGCCGAACATGCGCACCATATCGAAATACAGCATGCCTCTTAAGAATTTTGCTTCATTAACGAGCCTTGTTCTTAACACAGGGTCCATGTCAATGGAAGGTATTCGTTCGATCGCTATATTGGCGATGGTAATTGTTTTGTAGTGGGTGTACCATATTTCCTGCAGCCCCTGGTTGGTTGGGCCATAAGTAAAATTGGAGGTCTGGTCCCAGTAAGGGGAGAATATTTCCTGGCTGCTCATTTCATCTGAAGCAAGACCGGCATTTACCCAGAATGCATTCAGGTAAACACCTGCAAATGTTCCAGAACTGATGGAGTTGAGCCACCCGTAAATGGAGTTAACAGCCGAGATGGCATCGTTGGCCGTTTTATAGTAATTGGTAATAGCAATCACATTTTTTGGATCTTCTGTCAGGAACTTTTTACAGGATATGTTACTGAGCATTAAGACAACCGAAAGCGCCAATGCTTTGATGTATGCTGAATAATTTTTCATAATGTTTGTTTGCAATGATTAGAATCCAAGATTTAGTCCGAGCGTGATCGTCTTTGTTTGCGGATAACCGCCATAGTCAATACCGATCAGCGTTGTGCTTTGCCCATAAGTATTCGCTTCAGGATCGTAACCAGTATATTTCGTAAACGTAAGCAGGTTGGTTGCGCTTGCATAAAACTTAAGAGTGCTGATGCCTGCCTTTTTCAGAAAGGCTGCCGGCAGGTGATAGGCAAGTGTTACATTCTTAAGCCTGACATAAGACGCGTCTTCTACAATTGCTGATGAGAATATGCCTACATCGAGGCTGCCGCTGGCTAGTGCACGCGGATATTTGTTGCCGGGATGTTCGGGTTCCCACCTGTTTAGCCCTGCTTCAGCGAGTACGTTGTTTTGTCCTGTCATGTTAAGCAGATCGAATGAATTCAGGTTGGCCAGTTTATTTCCCTGAGAGCCCTGGAAGAAGAAACTGAAATCGAAGTTGCCGTAGGAGAAGGTGTTGTTTAATCCCCAGGTAAAATCAGGTTGCGCGCTACCGAGAATGGTGCGATCATCTGCAGTTATTTTGCCATCTCCGTTTATATCCCTGTACTTCCTGTCGCCGGCCCGTGCGATAGATGCAGGGTTTGGTGACGATGGTTCCTGGCCGACCAGTACCGGGCTTTTTGCCGCTTCTTCGTCAGACTGGAATATGCCGTCGAATATATAGCCATAAAATGTTCCGATAGGTAATCCTTGTCTTAACAATATACCACCCGGTAAAATAATATCTGTTGTTGTATTAAGGTTGGTGATGTCATTCTTGTTAACAGAAAAGTTTAATGATGTATTCCATCGCAGTTTACCTGTTGTGTTTACAGACCTGATATCAAATTCGTATCCTTTATTAACGATGTTGCCTACGTTAAGCAAGGTAGTATAAAAGCCCGCCGTTGTTGGTATTGGCGTTGACAGTAAAAGGTCAAAGGTCTTTTTAATATAATAATCACCGGTGAACAATAACCTGTTTTTGAACAGGCCGAAGTCAACACCCAGGTCAAATTGTTTGGTGCTTTCCCATTTGAGGTTTTTGTTTACATAGGAGAGCGGTTCATAACCCTGGTATGGTTCACTTCCCTGTGAACTGTTGAAAACGCCTTGTCCGTATGGTCCAACCAACGCGAGTGACTGGTATGGCGCTATAGCCTGGTTGCCAATAACACCGTAGCTCAATCTTAGTTTCAGATCAGAAATGTCTTTGACATTGTCCATGAATTTTTCCTTGGAGATACGCCATGCAAAAGCGCCTGATGGAAAGAATCCATATTTGTTGCCTTCCGCAAATTTTGAAGAACCATCAGACCTGCCTGTCAGGGTAAACAGGTATTTGTCTTTTATGTTATAGTTTACCCGGCCCAGGAAAGAAACGAGGCTCCATTTTGATTCGTAGTTATATGGTTTCTGTGGATTTAATGCCGCGGATAGATCATGGTAGCCGGTCCTGTCATCGGGGAAATCGAATGCATATACCAGCAGGCCTTCATTTTGGAATTGCTGAACGGTAAATCCGGCGACAGCACTTAATGAATGATCATTTTTAAAGTGTTTGTTGTAGGTGAATGTATTTTCGTTCAACCATGTTGAACCCTGCACCGTTCCAACAGAAGCTTCGCCTTTGCTAGCCTGTGCTCTTTTTAAATAATAGGGCGCATAAGAGTTTTCTTTCTGGTTAAAGGCGTCAATACCAAAGCTTGTTTTAAATTCTATATCATTGGTTATTTTGTAACGCGCATAGATGTTGCCAAGAAAGCGGGATGAGGTTGTATAGGAATTGTATTTGTCAACTTCGGCAACAGGATTGCCCAATACTTTGCCACGATCGTTCTCATAGGTATAACCGCCCACTACTGTTGAATCATATATCGGCAACACGGGATTGAACAAGAGCGCATCTGTCACAACTCCCGGTACTATAGTTCCGGCGTTTGTCAATACACCATTTGACGCAACTTTTGCAAAGGTCATACTGGTTCCTATGGTCAGTTTCTTACTTATTTCCCTGTCAAGATTTGTGCGCAGTGAATAGCGTTTGAAATCGGAGTTATTGATGATGCCATCCTGTGTAAAATAGGCGCCGGCAACAGAATATTTTGTCTTTTGATCGCCCCCGGAGAATGTCAGTTGGTAGTTGGCCATGGGTGCGTTTCTCATGATCGCATCCTGCCAGTCAGTTCCCTCCCCGAGGTTTTTCGGATTAACATAAACGGGTGTTTGGTTAGCATTTAGCTTGGCATCGTTAACAAGGTCAGCGAACTGTGCGGCGTTAAGCACGTCCACTTTGTTAGCAATTTGTTGCATGCCATAATATGTATCGAAGCTTACAAGGTCGCTCCCCACTTTTCCTCTTTTTGTTGTGATGATCACTACGCCATTTGCACCTCTTGATCCATAAATCGCGGTAGCAGACGCATCTTTTAATATCTCGATTGATTCGATGTCGTTGGGGTTCAGTGCTGCCAAAGGCCCAATGCGTGGCCCGAGTGTTACACCGGTATTCATGTCCCCGCCATCACTTGTAATAAGCATCCCGTCGATCACATACAATGGCTCGTTACCGGCATTAATAGAAGTTGTTCCGCGTATCCTTATAGAAGTCTCGGCACCCGGTTTACCCGAAAGCTGTGTAACCTGTACACCGGCGGCTCTTCCCTGCAAAGCCTGGTCAAAACTGGTGGCTGGTATCACCTTTAGCTCATCGGCTTTTACCGAAGCAACAGAACCCGTAAGGTCACTCTTTTTTACTGTGCCGTAGCCAATCACCACTACCTGCGACAGCTCGTTCTTTTCAGCGATCATTACCACGTCGATGGTTGTTTTGTTTTTTACGTCAATCTCCTGTTTTACAAAACCCACATAAGAAAACACCAGCGTAGCAGATTCCGGAACCGTGATGGCGTAAGTGCCATTATCCAGCGTGGTAGTGCCACCGGCTTTGCCTTTAACCTGTATGCTTACACTCGTTAAAGGAATACCTGCATCAGAAATTACCTTGCCTGTAATTTTTTTCTCCTGGGCATAGGAAGTATGATAACCCAGCAATAATAGCAACAGCAGGTTCGCGGCAAGTCTCGTTAATCGTTTCGTTTTTTTCATTGATAATTTTTTGAACTGTTAGTTATCAATCAGGCAATTTGTTTTTATGTATAAGTGCTTTATGGTCCCGGCAACCTTGCAACGGGCATCGCCTGTTGCGTCGCACACTTCAACATTCCGGCTGCGGTCCCGGCTAAACAAAATCAAAAGGCAATAACATCAAATCCAATCATAAAAGCAGGCAAAGCAAGGCAATCGTAAGTGTAAATGTCTGAACATGATCAAGACAGTCGTTTGTTCTTTTCCTTTCTCCGTATTCCTGTTTTTATTTAACAGTACCGCAAGCTATTTTTCAATATCAATCGTATAGGTAAACCTGTCGGCCCTGTAATACCCAAGGTTATATTCTATCGGCCGTTCACCGGGGTCAAACACTACGCGCTTCCTGAATAAAATGGGGTCGCCTACCGCGATCTTAAGTGCAGCGGAGAGTTCCTCATCGGCGAGTATAGCGCTAATGCCTTCCCTTGAAACTTTGGCTGTGGTATGATGTTCGTTTTCGAGCATTTCATACAACGGTTTGGTAAAATCTTCATCGCCTGTTAACCCGATCCTCGGGTGAAAATAGGAGATGAAATAAACGATCGGCTCCGACGAAAGTCCGCGCACACGCTCCAGTTTCAGTATTTTGGTCTTTTTTGTGATCTTAAAAACCTTTGATAAAGCATCGTCTGCCGTATCCCAGCTTATTTTAAGCGAATAGTTTTTAAACTTCACGCCTTTCTCATCCATTTCATGGGTAAAGCTTGCCCATTTATCGAGTTTGGTGGTAATGTTGTTATTGGCAACCTTAGTACCCACGCCCTTTTTTCTCACGAGCAATCGCTCGTAGACAAGCTTATTGGTTGCCTGTCTTACCGTATTCCTGGAAATGCCCAATTTCTTGGCAATATCTACTTCGTTGGGTAATAGTTTTCCGTCTTTGTATTCAGGATCCTGGATAAGCCTGCGCAGCATATCCTCAACCTGGTGGTGGAGCGGCAACACACTGTTATGGTCTATATTGAAGATTTCCATTTGGCAAGAATGTTCATATGTTCAGACATATAAAGTTGGCTAAAAAAACAATACTGCAAAATTTTTCCCTAAGTTTTATTTTGCCTGTGCATAAAATGCCGGAGCGGTCAGGAGAAACGGGGAAGCTGTTGCCTGGGTGATGGGAGGTGTTGTCATTAAGTTGTGTTTTGCAGGCCAGCTTTATAAAAGTCCTGCTTGCTGAATCAGCTACTGCCGCTGAAGGGTGCGATGCCGGATAAGCCGGCACTTCGCGCAAGAAAAGCTGAAAGCGGTTATAGAAGCCGGGTACATAAGACCTCTATAAAGCGAAAAGGGCCGCTAAAAAGCAGCCCGATTCTTGTTCATCTCAATTTTACCTATAAATTATGGTGTGCTTCTCATAAAGGTTGCCTAGTGTGCAGTTAACATAGTATGTTCCTGCAGTTAGATCACCCAAATGAAGATGACCGTTGTTTAGTCCTTTGGATGCAGACATTTCGGCCTGCTTTACTAAAATACCTTTTGAGTTGTAAACCTGTACAAGCATTATGCCGTCCGCGTTTGCGTTGAATTGAAGCATGAGGTGGCCGGGGCTTGTTACCGGGTTTGGACTGATGCTGGTGATCAGTTTTTCGGCTACTGATTTAGCAGTGAACATGGTTATTTCGGAGAGTTCACTGTTGCCATTGTTGTCAACTGCCTTTACCTGGTAGTAAATATATTTTGAAGAAGCTTTTTCATTGTCAATAAAGCGGTAGTGGGTACCGGCGCCAGGATTAATCCGTGAGATCTCTGTAAAGTTTTCTCCGTCGGTGCTTTTTTGTACAGAGAAATAGGAGAGGCCGTTCGTTGATTTGGTATTCCAGTTAAGCAAAGCCTTGCCATAGTCATCATTTACTGAAATGCCCGACACGCCTGAGGCAAGTGCTGCAGAAACATTGATCGTTCCCTTCATTAACGGGGCATGGTAGGTGCAGTTGTAATTGTAAACACCAGCCACTTTTAAAATATAAGTAAATGATTTATGAGCGGAATCCATTGGTTTATTCCAGGTAGTTGCCCCAACCGGGATCGTTATAGATGTGGTGGTGTGAATACCATTCACCCATTTGAAGACAACTGTGTCGCCAACTTTTGCATTAACCGTTTTGGCTTTGAATTGGAAATCCTGGACTTTGATGGTAAACCTGGTTGCAAAGCCAGCGAGTGTTACTGCGGCGCAGAGGGCCAGGAGTAGCAATTTTTTCATGATGTAAGGTTTGTTGGTTAATGTTTTTTTGTGCTTAGGGTAAAGCGTGTTTATCCTCGCATCAATGTTAAACCGTTAAAAAAAGGTAAGGGTTGCCTTGCCCGGTTATTTTTTTTGTTTAGGTTGTTTACCAGTAACTTTCGGTTAGAGAGCTTTCTTTAATTTAGCTTTTATGAAAATGTATTTAATGGTGGCGGTTTGCGCAATTATAGCCGGTGTATCCTGTGTGTCTCCTACACCTATTGCTGATAGCTGGACAGCGCCGCCCACGCCGCGGGACAGCAGCAAACTTTTTCAAAAAATATTATTGGTGGCACTGATAAAAGATGATGCTGTCAGACGGATCGCTGAAGATAAAATGGCGGGCCAGGTAAAGGGCCGGGGCATTCAGTCGTATCAATATTTTACCTCAGCAGATTTCCAGTCCGGGGAAAGCATTATGAATGAAAAGCTTAAAAGAGATGGCTTCGACGGCATCGTAATCATGCGTTTGTTACAGGGAGAGACCGGTTCTGCCGCGGCGCCGGGCAATACGCAAACCCCCAATAGCAGCTGGTATGGCTATTACAGCAGTTCATTCCCGGGATTTGTAAACAACAATATAAGCGCGAATACAGTTTACCATATTCAAACCAATGTGTACTCCCTTACCGCAGATAAGTTGCTGTGGACCGGCGTGACCACCGCAGTAAATACAACCGATACCAACCGCATGATAGATGGCGTTATTGCAGCGGTAAAACAAAAGATGAAACAGCAGGGGCTTATCAAATAAACGGAGCTACGGGAGTTGTCAAAGTGAGCGTGGCCCTGTGTTGTCATTTCAGGTAAACAGTATGCATAGATTGTGTGATCTCTTTTTCGATGTCTTTAAGATTCTTATAAATATTGATCACAGATTTGTACTCCGTCTCTTCCCTACATGTTTTTAATTCTTCTTCGAGCTCCAGGTACATGCGTTTTATCTTTCGCAGTTTGTAGATATTAAGCGCTGAATTAATCACCTGCGTTATATCCTTATCGAGCTTTATCGAATAGCCTTCCATCCGGCGGCTCCAGTCGTGCAATTCGTAGGGGAAATGCAGGAGGCCAGCCACGAAGGCGTTCATCCCTGTATTATCGCTGTACAAAAAGGTCTTTGCATCAAGGTAGCCGTTTTTATGAAGCATTTCCTGGTATGCCATAACGATCTTATCGAGTTCGGGATTGTGCAGGTGAAACTGGTCAAGCACTTCAAAGATGGCGTCTGCAACATACTTGTCTTCGGCCAGTAGCTGGTTGCCATACTCGATGAGCCTTTTTACCACTTCTCTTTCCTGGAACTCGTCTTCCATTAACAGGTTGATGGCATCGTCAGCCTGCTTTTCATTTCCCTGTGTATTTGCGGCGTCGAAGAGTTTGGCTTCTGCAGCGGATGTTTTCTTCTCTTCTTTTGAGAGCCGCTCTTTAATAAACTTGTTGACGAGATTGGTGAAGCCAGATTCATCGATCTTCAGGAGCGTGGCAGACTGCCTGATGTATTCCTGTTGTCGTGTAAAATCTTCTGCTTTATTGATCTTACTGATTGTTTCGGCAATCTGGTTTACGATCTCATTTTTTTTGCTGATGTCAGTACCCGCATCTTTCAGCAAAATCTCCAACTGGAAAAGAATAAAGTCTTTCTTATTTGCCGCTACAAATTCCTTGAATGCATTTGCACCAACCAGCCGCACATAACTGTCGGGGTCTTCCTTATCGGGTATCAGTACCAGTTTTACATTCAGGCTTTCTTCCAAAGCCATCTCCAGTCCACGCAGCGCCGCCTTTATGCCGGCGGCATCTCCATCGTAAACGATCGTAAGGTTGTTTGTGTATTTTTTTATCAGCCTTAACTGGTCGGCTGTAAGCGAGGTGCCACCACTTGCGACTGCATTTTCCACGCCGGCCTGGTGGAGCGACATCACATCTGTATAACCTTCCACCAGCAGGCATTCGTCGGCTTTGTCGATGGCCATGCGGGCAAAATAGATACCGTAGAGTATTTTGCTTTTGATGTATAACTCGTTCTCGGGCGTGTTGATGTATTTTGGCGCCTTGTCGGCCTTACCGATTACCCTTGCGCCAAAGCCAATTACTTTTCCTGAAGTGTTGTGCACCGGAAAAATAATACGGCCACGATAATTATCAACCAGTTCCTCGTTTCTTACTGCCGCAAGGCCCGAACGCAACAGCAACTCTTTGCTAAACTGGTTTTGCAAAGCATGGCTTGCAAAGGCATTTCGCGATGAAGGGTTATAACCCACCTGGAAATGTTTCATGATGTCTTCGCCAAAGCCACGCTCCTCCAGATAGCTGAGTGCAATGTCTTTCCCTTCCTCACTTTCAAATAACTGTGATGCAAAATATTTCTGCGCGAAACTGTTGAGTATAAAAAGGCTGTCCGCGGCCTTTTGCTGTTCGCGTACTTCATCACTCACCACGGTTTCCTCTACCTCCACGTTGTACCGTGCAGCCAGCCAGCGCAAAGCTTCTACATAGCTGTATTTCTCATGCTCCATTAAAAACGTGATGGTATTGCCGCTGCGACCGCAGCCAAAGCATTTATAGATCTCTTTGGCGGGCGATACGGTAAAAGAGGGCGTTTTCTCGCCATGAAAAGGGCAAAGCCCGAGGTAATTAGCCCCGCGTTTTTTCAGTTTTACAAATTCACCCACCACATCAATGATATCGATGCGGCTGGTAATGGTTTGTATGGTTTGCGGAGTAATCATTGCGTGTGTTGCAAATGTAAAAGCCTGCAATGAGAATTCGTTTTTTTTGTATCCGGCTTTGGTGCAGGTGGCATCGCCGGTTGTGTCACTCACTTGTGCGTTCTGCCGTTTATGGAGCAAGGAAAGTATGGGGTCTGTTTGTATATCGTAGAAAGAAACAGTATTTTTAGATGACTGCCCTTACCTCTTTACGTTTATAACACGCCATGTTATAACTATGAACCTGCACCCTATTCCCGCAAACAGCTACCCACCGATTTAATGAATGGCCGGCGAAATACGACCGAAGGATGAGCGGCAGTATACCGGCGTCATTATACCTTAGGTATTACTGAGGTATTGGGGATGGGAATGGCGAATGGGGAGGCGCTGAGACGTCAAACCTGAAAAGGGAGACGTTAGAGGGGCAAGGGTGAATGGAGATTTGAGACCTGAGACGGAAAAGGGGGCGAGGGGGAAAACAGGGAATCAGGAGAAGCAATTCGTTTTGGCCCGGCTCTACCAACTCCCTACCAACCATCTACCAAGTATGTACCAAGTATCTACCAAGTAAGGACTAGCCAAGGAGTGTCTTATACTGAAAAAACTTTACAGGTGTTAAAGGAGCTTTAGCCTGACACTAATTGCTGATGTGAAAATGATGTTACCGGTAATGGACACGCCTGACTGATGGCTTTAACCTGGCCGTTTGCCATTCTCCCGAAGTTCGCCGCCATAAAGAGGCAATCACTATATTTACTATTTTGTTGGTTGATTTGAATGGTTAAACCTGAACTTAATTCCATGAAATGTAATTACCTGATTGTTGTCGCCCTGTCAATTGGTTTTTGCAATTGTAAAAAAGAAACAGCCGAGGTTCACGGTCAACAGGAAACAAATATTTTAACGTATAGCTTGCAAGGCGTTCCCACGCTGGTAACAGTCGATGCTTCCCGGCATGAAGTCAACATACGCTTCCCTGACAGCATAATGAACGCAGTTAACCTTGTTGCTGATTTTACACTTTCCCCCGGGTGCAGAGCTGTTGTGAAAAATGTTGAGCAGGTAAGTGGGCTTACTAAAAACAGTTTCACCAAAACATTCTATTATACAGTTTCGGCATCCGGGTCTTCTTCCGACTGGAAGGTAACCGCATCAAACAATGATTACACAGCGGCGCTTGGCCTGGGAAATTTTATTGGCCGGCAAGCTGTCAACGATCGTTCCTACGCCTGGTATCTGGACCAGATGTACACCGGCCCTTATTCCTGGATTAACTGCGGGCCTACTGCTGTAACAATGGCTTGTAAATGGGCAGACTCTTTATTTGCAAAAACACCGGAAGATGCAAGAAATGCCTATCGGCCCGATGGCGGGTACTGGTACGCGGATGATATCACTGGTTATTTAAGAGACAACAACATACCAAATTCAACATTGGCTTTGCCTGCAAACGAGGAGGAGGCTACACAAATATTAACACACCAGGTTGATGTGCATCAGGTAGCAATTCTTATACTTGACATGAATTATGTAAACCTGAATAGTAAACCAACTGAACACGTAGACAGATTTTATAGCGCTACTCCAGGATTCGGCCACTGTATACTGGTGAAAGGCTACATTGAAGTCGATACCAAAATTTATTTTGATGTATATGACCCCTATAGCTTTGGCAATAGTTATGACGATGGAAGCGGTCTTCTAAAAGGAAAAGACAGGTACTATCGTTCGGAAGACTTATTTACTGCAACGCAAAACTACTGGCCTAAAATTTTTATCGTTGCAAAAAAAGGGGCAACAGTCATAGAATAAATCGGTATGTCCGTTAACCATGGCACTGCATGCTAACCTTAAAGTCCCTGGCAGTGTCAAAATTGCGCAAGAAATTAAGCGGCGATAGTTCCCTTAAATTGATCAGTGAAGCGATGTTTTGTTCAAGGTCTTGCGATGGCCCCCAACCTCTTGCCTGCCGGGTTTCTATTGGAGTTTACCCTGCTTTTTCAGTGTCGCTATTAATTTAGGGTCATTCCGTTTGTCTTCAATTGTGACGCCTTCCAACTGTCCCGGATAACCAAGTCTTAAAAGGATTTCATTGCCTGCCGTCCAGGCTACGTCCATAGTAATTGATTGTTCACACGACGAACTGGAAATACTTGGTTTGAAAAAGCCATAATAGATAACTTGCTTGTCAACTGTCACTGCAAACGGTGTCCTGTCGCTGAGCACTTTTACCTGCTGAATAGCAGATTCTGTGAGCTTAAACGTGTATTCAGTTGGGGAATACGCTAAAATATCTTGATTTTTTATGGTAGGGCTGTCTTGCAGAACAGAAAGAGAAGGATCCACCTGGCATTTTGCTGTTACGGTTTGGTATGACTTAAACAGGTAAATCTCTATAGTCTCTCCTGCATTTGCAGTGTCTTTTTTGCATGAAACACAGATCATAGCTACTGCCACAATGAAAAGTAATGGTCGCATAACAACGTTTGTCTTCATGACAGTTTTAAATTTGGAAACGTTGCATAAACACCACACACAACGTTCACATCGAACTGCGGTCATAGCGTTCCGTTCAGCCCGCACTTTGCCGAACCGCAGGTTAAGCAAAAGCGATCATTACTGCACTTTCCCATTCTTATTTGCTGCTTGTTGTCTTTCCATACAATTTCTACTTCATGCTATTTTACTTGAAATGCCCCGAATGTTTCCTGAATTTTTGTTGCATATATAGCGTCATTGCTTCTTTACAAGGCAGCTTGCACGGTTGATTGTGACAACAATGGTGAATACACTATTGCGATGGATACCTGGTTTTCAGGATGAGCGGCGGTCTCGAAAATATAACACAAAAGAAACGAGTGCAGCTCCAAAACACATACCGGTGCCGATGAGGCGCACAATATCTACCCCTCGCATATTCGCCCACGATGGGCTGCTTAGCATTGCTAAAAGGTTCATGATCCCAAAAAAAGTAAGCACGAACAAAATGCGGGGTAACTTGCGTCGATTGTTCATTGATTGTCGGTTTAAATAGTCATTCGATTGAATAACCGAATTGATTTTATTTACAATTGAAGTTACATTTTGTTGTTGAGTGTGCAGCCGGCTTTTAATGTTTGAATTTTCTGGTACCTATGTGGTATTTACCACGGGCACGCTATAAATGATTTTAATTCGGTGAGATCAATAGCCGATTGATAAATTAGCAGGCAGAACAGGAATCCACTCCCTGTCAATTAGTTTTCCGGGCTATATTTTATGGTTCCCGACAGTCTTGTTTCATGGTCCTCGCTCAGCGCGGGACAATTAGCTGCCATATAGTTTTTTTAGTTCGTCAATTAATATCTTTAGCCCTTCTTCGGCTTTCATCTGATTGCACATTTGAGAAAATAACAAATGCCTTGCCGGTGTCTTTACAGATAAGTACTCTTGTCAAAAATGTTCCGGGGTTTCCATCATGGAAGGAGTATTTAAAATTGGATTTTTCGTCCACAAACCATTTCCAGCCAAATGCAAATTCAGGTAATCCAAAATGAAAATATTCAAATTCTTCTTTTGTAAATATTGTTGATTTTCCTGAAAGCCCCTGAAGTTGTAATTGAATAAATTTGCAAAAGTCAGGTAAACTTACATTTATGTTCCCTGCTGATGAAAGCCAATTGAGTTTGTAATTTAAATTTGGTTTTTCCGGTTTTAGGTTTGTATCATGCCCCCATGGTTGATTTTTGTCGATAAGATTAGGCTGCCCAAAACCTAAATTTATTCCTAATTCAATTCCTAATTCTTCAACTAAAGTTTCATACGCTTTTCCGGTTGCCTTTTCCAGCATAAGCCCAGCCGCTACATAACCTGGGTTTGACCAATATGTTGTTTGCTTTTCTGTTACTGGATTTTGTTGTAAAATCCAGGATACAAATTCATATCGCTGTTGCTGATTGCTTCCTTTGATTTCTTTTTCTGTCGGTGTGATATTGCCATAAGACCATTTAATAAGATTTGCTCTAAATGTCAAAAAATCCTGCAACGTCAAATCATAATAAGCCA
The DNA here is from genome assembly GCA_002478885.1 of Chitinophagaceae bacterium UBA7600. Taxonomy (GTDB): domain Bacteria; phylum Bacteroidota; class Bacteroidia; order Chitinophagales; family Chitinophagaceae; genus DLKC01. Next base: position 95,224 of record DLKC01000105.1, on the reverse strand, counting down.
GGTTGCTTTGGGTTTTTAGTTCCGGGTATAAGTCGAAAAATTTCGTGTCCCATTTTATTTTTCCTTGTTTTACCAAAACGGCTGAAATATAACTTGTAATGGTTTTTGTGATAGAGCCTATTCGAAATTTATCGTTGCTGTTGGCCTTAAAGTTGGAGTTTACCCGTTGAACTCCGAGGGTTTGAATTTCCAAAATGTTGTCTGGCGAAACAACAGCGTATGCCAGTTCAGGGATTTTATATTTTACACGAATACTGTCGGCAAATGAACTATTTGATTGTCCGAAAGTAATTGTAGAAAATGCTAACAATATTAATGTCGAAAAAAGTCTTTTCATCTGCTGTGATGTCGGTTGAATATGGCAGCCAGCGGTAATGCATTGGCCGCAGTTGTGCGCATTCGATGGTTATCAACCCAGGCGATCAGGCACTTCGTTGCTTTGCAGCTGAAGTTAATTGTTTGCCGTGGCTAATTTTATTATTTAATAAATGTCGCGTAACCGCTTTTAGTATAATTGACATAGCCATCTACATTGAAATAGCGGCGATATTGATATAAAGTCGGAATGATTTTTTGTCCATTTTGTATAATTGAGTTTATAGGATTAGTACAAATGCATTTCCAGCAACTGACTTCTGTTTTAGGGCTTTCTATGGCGGAAATCGAAATAGTATCTTTTTTATGCGGAAGGATCAGTTGCCAATCATTATCCGGCATTAAATTATTTTGAGCACAACACACTGTATCAAAGTCTATGATCGTAGTGTCTGAAAATGTGTAAAATCTATTTGAGTCAACACCATTTTTTATAAAAGTATATGAGGAAACAAGTTGAGAAAAATTGCCTCCTTTTTCGAATTGTCGCAAAATGACTGTGTCAAAATCATGAGAAGAAAAGCCAATGAAAACCGGAATAATTGCTGAGTTGTTACATGGCACTGTCCTGTTGCAAGATGTCAAAATGGCCAGGATAAAATATAATTTTAAAAATGTTTTCATTTGTGCATCGCGGCTTCTGTTTCAATGCTGATTTCGATTATGTTTTAAAGGTACATGTTGTTGGTGAGTGGGTAAGACTTTTGTTAACCGGATTTTATTACTGGTAACGTAACTATCAAGCGATAAATTAGATGGCTTTAATTCAGTGAGGTCGCAGGTTGATGGTAAAATAAATCCGGTCGATAAAAATCATCTCCGGGCAATCAGCTATAGGTATTTATAATTTGTTTTACCGGCAGTTGTATTTCATGGCATCGCCTGTTGCCACGCTCGGTTCAGGTTTCTGTTTTCATGTGATCAAATAAAATTCGTAGCTAAATCCACTATTCACATTTCCACTCTCACGTCTCACGTACCATATCCCGCCGCTCCCCATTCACTGCAGCGAAATTATTAGCCTATTTGGGGGTAAACTATTTCGCAACATACATTTCAAACCAGTTAAATTTTTCTCTAATGATATTTTGCTTCTCCGTTTTCAAATAGCTTAAAAAAGCATTGGCAACCAGGGAAAAACCTTTTCCTTTCAGCCAGATCAGGTTCCAGACTGATTTCACCGGAAATCCTTTTACCGGTATAATTTGAAGTTCGCCATTGTTCAATTCATTCTTAATGCCAATTAATGGCATGATCGAAAAACCCATCCCTGCGATTACCGCCTGCTTTACGGCTTCATTGGAAGTGAGTTCCATTTTCTTTTTAACGGGCAGCTTGTTTTTTAAAATAAATTGCTCCATCACATGTCTTGTTCCCGAACCCGCCTCCCGGTAAATGAGCGGTATCTGCTCGAATATTTTTTTGTCGTACATTTTATCTTTAAATCTTGTGTCTCTATTGCCCACTAAGTAAAGTTGGTTCTGCATCAGTTCCAGCTTGGCTAATTTTAAATGCGTTGGTATAACAGACACTAACGAAAAGTCAACTTCATTATTTTCTAAGCTTTTAACCACTTGCGATTTGTTGGTTACATCCAGTTGCAACGCAATGTCTTCATGCTGTTTTAAAAAGCCGGAAAGAAAATACGGTATAATATATTTCCCGGTTGATACAACCGATATTTTCAGGTTTCCGGCAAGCTGGCCTTTGTAAGCAAGGGTTTTATAGTTAATAGCAGATACTTCATTTAAAATCTTTTCGGCAGCCACAGCTATTTCCTTACCAAAATCAGTAATGAACAATTTTCTTCCAATGACTTCTGTCAGTGGAATATCAAACTGGCTTTGAAAATTTTTAAGCTGTATAGATACTGCCGGTTGGGTCAAATGTAATTCCTCTGATGCTTTGGTTACGCTCTGTGTCTGCGTGATCTTCAGGTAAATTCTCAATTGGTTGATCGTATAATCCATAAATATATTTTATGTTAATCATTGTAAAGTTAAATGAATATTTATGATCTCGAATGATCACATTTGCGGTATAAAAAAACAGCATGACAGAAAAGAAAAAAATAACGGTAGCCAAAGGCGACGGTATCGGCCCGGAAATTATGGATGCCACACTTGATATCCTTTTTGCAGCAGGTGCTGCTATTGAAGTAGAAGAAGTTGAAGTAGGGGAAAAGGTTTACCTGGCCGGTAACACCGCCGGTATTGCCAAAGAAGCCTGGGACATTATAAGGAGAAACAAGGTTTTCTTAAAAGCACCCATTACCACTCCACAGGGCGGTGGTTATAAAAGTTTGAATGTTACCACACGAAAATTTTTGGGCCTGTATGCCAATGTACGGCCATGCACGAGTTTGCATCCGTTTGTACAAACCAAGCACCCCGTAATGGACATCGTGATCATAAGAGAAAACGAGGAAGACCTCTATGCCGGGATTGAACATCAGCAAACAGACGAAGTGGTGCAGTGTTTAAAATTGATCAGCCGGCCGGGTTGCGAAAAAATTGTGCGGTATGCTTTTGAATACGCCAAACAATACGGTAGAAAAAAAGTGACCTGCTTTACAAAAGACAATATCATGAAACAAACAGATGGCTTGTTTCACAAAGTGTTTGATGAAATCGCGAAAGAATATCCCGAAATAGAAAATGAACATTGGATTATTGACATCGGTGCCGCTAAAATGGCTGATACACCCGAAGCATTTGATGTAATTGTAATGCCAAATTTATACGGAGATGTACTTTCTGATGTGGCCGCACAAATCACAGGCTCGGTCGGTTTGGCCGGTTCGGCAAATATTGGGGAAGAGTGTGCCATGTTCGAAGCCATACATGGTTCAGCCCCGCGCAGGGCAGGGCAAAATGCTGCAAACCCATCCGGGCTTCTGCAAGGTGCTGTAATGATGTTAAATCATATCGGGCAAAATGATGTGGCTGAAAAGATTCAGAATGCCTGGCTTAAAACAATTGAAGATGGAATACACACCTACGACATTTATAAAGAGGGTACAAGCAAGCAAAAATCAGGTACAAAGGAATTTGCCAAAGCGGTAATTGATAACCTTGGAAAAAAGCCTGCTGCACTAAAAGAAGTACATTATGCAAATGGCAAAACACTAAACCTCCCAAAATATAAACCCAGGAAGCCACAGTTAAAAGAATTGGTGGGCGTGGATGTATTTGTGCATTGTGCCGGGATAACTCCCAATGAACTGGCAAAACAAGTGGAACAGCTTAATACCGGTGAATTAAAATTAACGATGATAACCAACCGGGGCATAAAAGTATATCCCGATGGTTTTCCGGAAACGTTTTGTACCGACCATTGGCGTTGCAGGTTCAAGCCTGTAATCGGATCAACGATAACCAGGCAGCAAATTGTTGAACTGTTACAAAAAGCAATTGATAAAAACATTGATACCATTAAAACAGAAAACCTCTACGCTTTTGATGGCATACCAGCTTTTTCACTTGGACAGGGACAATAAAAACTTAATAAAATGAATAAAAGCCACAGTTTTAAATTAATTCATGGCACATTCTCCCCATCCGGGGCTTCTGAAGTTCTTTTTGGTCTTATTAGCAGTAAAATCCATTTTCATTCAATGGAAAATTTCAGCAGCAACGAAAGGTTTGGAAAGGATAAGCCAAATTCTCAAAGAAGGATAAAAGCCCTGAAAAAAGTACAGGGGTCAATAAAAAAAATAGTTGAAGCGGCAGACAAAAAAGGTAAGCAATTAAAAATCGATGGCAATATAGAGATCACAGTTATTGAGTAAGCCGCAATCAGGTATAAAAAGCAAACGTGTTCACCAATAAGATAATTAAAAACAAATTCATGAATCTACAACTGATACAAGGTCAATTTTCTGCCGGCGATGCAATTGACATTCTCACTAAAATGGTCGAGGTAAAAATTAAATTTCACGAAGCTAAAATTCTGTCTCAACTCAATGAAGAAGATATTAAAATGCGGGAAAACCGGATAAAGCAACTGCAAAAAGAATTGGTTGAAATAAGAAATTTTATTACTTCGAAAGAAGCAAAAATTGAAATTCGCTCTTTGGTGCAGGTTGAATAATGTCCCGCGCGGAGATCCACCTCCAAAACCACAGTAATACAGGTGCAAGGTTAGGGCGATCGATCAAAAACCGACAAAAGCCAAACCCCGAAACGACTCCGTTCGGGCACCTGTGTTTGCATAGTAGGCATCCGGTATTTGCACCATTCATCTCACATCCGCCTCCTCTGCTATTCCCCATTTGATATAGTTAACTGCTCATGTGCAATTTCAAGGGTATCAACAGCTACTTCATTCCCGTCCGATCGCAGATCTGTGCTGCTTATTTTTGTAGGCCAGGCATTCACCAATGTCCATTGCATCGCTACTTTACCGTCTTCATCTAACAACCGGATCAAAATCGTTCTTTTTTCAATCGAATTCATTTTAATTTGAGTGTGCCAATCCCAAAAAGTATTATCGTTTACAAACACCCCTCTTTTCATCGTAACGTTACCATACTTTTTAATACCCGGCATTTTTTCGGACGCGAAAAGCGGGCTATTGGCTTTCCGGTATTCAATTACGCCGTTTTCTGCATCCATACCCGATACTTCCTGGAAAGGCACCTTTAATGCAATGCCAAGATCAACCTCAAACCTGAATTTTGGTAAAGGCCACCGGGAAGCTTCTGAATTTTCGCTGTTTATTGACATGTTGTATTTTTTATGCTTGTTCAGGTGTTCCTACCATTGCTATAACGTCCACAATTGAAGTTGAGCACCAATCACCAACAATCCATGGTCTGCCAAACCAAAGCTGTGAATGATGTTTAATGCATGGCAGCTTATGCCGCACTTCGGCAAAACGTCAATCGCAGGTAAACAAAGCCAATGAGAAGTACTGATGCTGCATAGATAGCCACCTTTAATGCTGTTCCAGGTATTTACTTAATTGCGCATACAGGGAATCTCCATCACTTGGCTGCTTCGCATTGGCTTCTGCCACATTTCCGTTTTTGTCAAGGATCAGGTAGTGTGGCATCAGTATCATGCTGTCGTTTGTCGACTCTTTATAAAGCTGCTCATATTGCTGCCCACCTGCAAATAAGTGGTAACCTGTTACATTGTATTTCTTTATTTGCTCATGCCATATGTATTCGTTGCCTTGCGCAACATAAAGATAGCCGATGTCGTTCCGGTCTTTAAACTTGTCTTTTAAAGGTTGTGTAAAGTTGCTGAATTCAGCTAAACACGGCCCGCAGGTAGTGCCCCAGAAATCAACATAAACTACCTTTCCTTTAAAATGATCAGCATAGAGCTTTTCAAAGGTCGTTTCATCAGGGTTTAGCGATAAAATATGAACATCGCTGTTGGTATTGATGCTGTTCACGAGAAGCACTTTTATCAACACAAAACAAGTCATTAAAGCAATCGTTAGAAGAACCGGTTTGAACAGTCCCGGCTGTTGCTGCCGTTTGTAGCGTTTAAAAAGATAAATGCTTAAAACCAAAAAAACCAATATGGCGAAACTCTTCACATAAATCAGGAACATCAGTGTTTGATTGCTGGCAAACGCTTTGTCAAGAATAGCAGCTTTCTGTTGTTTGTCTAAAGCATAGGTGTTTTGTACAACATCAATCAATGCCCATCTCACATCTTTTTGCCAGTCAAGATAGTGCTGGATAACATCTATCGTCAGCAGTGGAATGACAGCCATTAGCACGGCTCCTGTCCAGAAATAGCTTGATTTAATCATAAACGGTTGTAAAAAACAAGTTGTTAAATTGAATCGCGTGCAAGAGTAGGGCTTTTTTCAGCGTCGGTGCGACTCCGTTAGGCCTAACCCGGGTTTCTTCATGACTGACTTTCCTAATGCCATTGCCGGTCAAATTATGCATTCCTCGTCGCTACATAAACCAAAGAACTACCAGCGGCACAATTCAACTTTCAAAAGGTTGCCAGCAATGTAAAATTGTTACGGCTGATTGAAATAATCAGCGCTTTCGGGTAAGGTCGCTGGCAACGGAGCTGCATGGACGAAATTGTTGGACATGTTGCTGGTTAGGCCATCAACGGCGGCTGCAGATAAAAAGGCGAAAGAAACGGTTGCGGCCATGTTCAAGGCAAATATTTTGTTGACATTTCCCGCTGCTCCCTGTCCCGGCTATCTTTCCCCGGGTTTGTTAGTTGTTGGCTCATAATACAGGATGATCGCACCGCTGTCAAAAGCCCTGGTCTTTGTAAGTTTTAAGACAGTCCTGTCGTTTATACCATCAAATAATTGAAATCCCCTTCCCGCAATAACAGGGTAAACACATAGCTGGTATTCATCAATTAGGTTGAGTTGCATCGTTTGTATGATCAAACTGTGGCTACCGATAAAAATGGCCTTTCCCGGTTGCTGTTTAAGTGCTGACAGGGTGTCTTTCAAACTACTGGTTGCAAGGGTAGCAGTTTCCCAATCTAAACTCTTAAGTGTATGCGAGAAAACGATCTTTGGAATGCTATCAATCGCTATGGCAAAGTCATTCATAGATTTTTCTTTTGAAGGATTTGCCAGGAATGTCCGCCAGAATTCCATGAGTTGATAAGTTGTTTTGCCATACAAAATGGCATCCCCCTGGCTCAACAATGTTGTATAATGTTCATGTATTGCTTCATCGGGCAACCCGGCTGTATGATCATACACACCGTCAAGTGTCATATTAAATGCGGCAATGACCTTTCTCATTTTATTTTATTGAATCGATGATTTGAATTACTGATGTTGAAAGAAGATGCTAAAACGCAATATTGGCTGCCCGGCCCGGGCCACTGTCTGGTTTTGCAATGGCAATAATGAAGCCACTTATTAGTGCTGTAACCCATCAGGACTATCCTGGCTTGCCATGCCTCCGGGGCATGTGACTGTCGTGATTGCACGTAGCACATGCAGGATGGATGGCCGATATTGATGATATTGAGTGCCAAAGGTTGCGCAGTTTACTTTCTGCTGCATACGCTTATGATAAAATTTCTACTTCTTCCGGCACAACAAATAGCATGCTGCACCCGGTTTTCGTAGTAACGGAATGTTTAAAGTTCACAGGAGTATATAAATAGTCGCCTTCGTAAAGAATGACATTGTCTATTATGGCTTCCCCGTTCAGTACAAAGATTTCTTCCCCGCCGGGATGATTATGATATGGATAGGTAGCTCCGGGTTCAAATTTCAACAAAATTGTTGTTGAACGATCTTTGCTTTCATCATAATGAAGTGGTATCACAGAGATTCCTTCGTAGTGGATGCCTTTTTCAATAAGTGGCTGCCATTCTTTTTGCTTGTTTCTGACAATGTACTCGTTGATATTGTTAATTAAAATTGCCTTTTTCATATTGTTGCTTTTGATTGTTTAGTAGATAATAACTGGTCAATACTCCACTTGTAATAAGGCATTGTCGCTAATAAAAATCCCCCTGCAGAGAATGCAAAAACAGAATAATCCAATGCTTCTTTTACACCAAAAGAATACGACATTGCTATCGCAAATAGTAAGGTAAGTAAGGATGCGCCCAGGGCAGCATAGCTTGTTTTAAGACCAGCAAGTAGCATAATAGCTATAGAAGTTTCTAATACCGTGCTGGTAACTGCAACAGGTGGTATAACACTTTTCGGGAGAAAGGAATTTACCTGTTCAGTGTAGTCCAGGAAGCTGCTCCAGCCGGAAGATTTTGCTCCCAGTAATCCAAGGCGACTGGCAACAGCTGACAAAAAGCCAAACGATAAGCTGAGCCGTAGCAAAAGGGTTGCTACGTTTTGACAATTTTTCATACCCTGATTTTTAAATGTTGAATGATTAAATCAGGTACAAAGTTGTTGTTGGGTGCCACTTCAAAGAATAGACAGTAGCGGGAAAAACATGTAAAATTTAAACAGTCTTTTGCGCTTTAAATGATTTGGGAGATTGGTTGGTTTGCTTCTTGAAGAAATTGGAGAAATAAAATGGATCATTGAAGCCTAACGCGTAAGCAACTTGTTTAACAGACAGGTTTTCATAAGTAAAAAGCCGTTTGGCTTCTGAAGTTACTAACCCATATATCACATGCTGGGCTGTTTTACCGGTATGTAGTTTAGATAATTCATTCAGTTTGACTTCCGTAGTGGATAAGGAAGCTGCAATTTGTTTTACGGTAAGGTTCTTTCTAAAATTGTTTCTGACAGCTTCTAAAAACTTAAGGAACAATGCATCAGGCCTGTAAATATCACTGCCCTGTTTTATTTTACAACGGTTAATTTCAACAAGTATCAGTTCAACCCTGCTATGCAGTGAAATCAGGTATTGATAAGGTGTTTCTTTTAATTCGTTTTCAATATTCAACAATTCGTTTTGCACAACTTTGCTTTTGCCAAGCGGTATTACTTCATTCATTGCGAAATGGCAAAAAAGACTGTTGTGGAAAATAAGTTCAATATCATTATCTGTTTTGCAAAAAAAATCAAAGGTAAATGCAAGAACAAAACCGGTTGCCGCCTGGTTCTTTTTAAAATAATGTACCTGGCCGGATGTAATTGTTATTACAGAATTGGGCTTTAATACAAATTCATTTTCATCAACAATCATAGTCGCAGACCCGGAAGAACACCAAACCAAAACATATTTCATAATACGTCTTGGCCGGGATAACTCAGTCGCTGTTTGTAGGGGCTTAATGTCAATCATTGCTGTGGAATAGGATGCTTTTTAAAATATTGGCGCAATCTTCCGGACCCTGCGAAATGCGGATATTGGCAATCCTTCTGCCGGGAGCTGAAATTGATTGGGATTTACAGGTCAAGATAAAATTTTTTGTTGAGAGCCCGGCGTCGCCTGGCAACAATATCCGGGTAAAGATCTGCCGCCGTCTGCTCTTCCGGGCTGGTTACTTGGTCATCGCCCCGCCATCTGTGGCAATGGAAACATTGGCAGAAGTATTATCCGTTAAACAGCTTGTGTCTTTTGATGGCTTTGCCGTGCCTGAGTTTTAATGCGTGATAAAAAGAAGGGACATCGTTCGTCCATTTTTTTAATGCCAGGATGATGGCAATAATTTCAAGCCTTGTCAATAACCCAACCCAAAGGCAAATGTTAAACAAAATGCCTGATTCGCATTGTAAAATGATTTGAATAAGTGTCGCAAACAATAACAAACTCCAAATCTTGGCTCCAATTGAATGCGTTGCAATTTCTTTCCTGAACTTAAAAAAGCTGGTTAAGTAGGTTAATGCTTCCGCACCTGTAAGTATGATCAGCTTTAAAACATTGCTGGTGAAAAAGTCCGGGCATTGAATATATGTCGCTACTGCAGCCGAAACGAAAAACACCTGGTCAATTGTTGAATCTAAACGTCTGAACTTTTGCGTTGAAATATTTAACTGTCTTGCAATAATCCCATCAAAAATGTCTGTCAGCAGCCCGGTTGTCAAGAGTACTTTTGCAACTGTTTGATAATTCCTGATATGAAAGCTGCTGAGAACAACCATTGTCAGTCCGATAACAAGCCGTGAAAATAGGAGCACTTTGGGAATTTGGGGCTTCATAAAATGTTTACCATCGTTAATGCATTTGTGATGGGCATATCAATAGCGTTTCGTCGGCCAGGCACAAATGCTCAATTAAAAAATCTGCTGTTTAAATTAAGAACTAAAGCTCAACAACGTTTGCCCGGCACGAACCACTGCCTGGCTTTGCAATTTGCTCCTGTGCCCTGGTCAGGCTACACTCCACAATAAGGCTGGTCCGGGCTTAAATCTATGTGTTAATCGTGAATTGCAGGCCGTCAGAAAGGTCTTTATAAAATACACTGGGCACTAATTTTGTAAAATTCATTTTCCTTTTATTTTGAAGCCGCCTGTTCTTTATCTAAAGTTAATATGGTTTGCAATAGCACATTTGCACCATTGGCCATATCAGCCGCTGTTGAAAATTCTTTAGGCGAATGGCTAATGCCGCCTGCACTCGGAATAAATATCATGCCTGCAGGTGCAAGCAGCGCCATCTGCTGGGCATCGTGCCCGGCACCGCTTTGCATGAACTTGGTACTAAAACCCAATGCCGTTGCTGTTTTGTTGATTAATTGCTGGAGGGTTTTGTCAGTTAATGCTGGCTTTGATGGGTTGGCCTGTAGTTCAAAGCTGATGGTTGTTTTGGATATTGCTGCAATTGCAGCGGCGCGTTTTTTTATTTCAGTAAACAATTGGTCAATTTTTTCTGCCGATAAATCCCGGATCTCTAAACCCAGCACTACCTTACCGGGAATAACATTGTAGGCGCCGGGCTCAACTTCAAGTTTTCCAACAGTACCAACCTGGCTGCCTTTTACACTGGTAATTACTTCATTCACTGCAACAACGAATTTCGATGCGGCCAGCAAAGCATCCTGTCGCATATCCATGGATGTCGAACCTGCATGGTTGGCGAAACCTGCTACGGTAACTTCCCAGCGCTTGATACCCACTATACCTTCCACCACACCAATCTCTGTGTTTTCTTTTGCTAAAATGCCCCCCTGTTCAATATGCAATTCAAGAAAAGCTTTAAAAGCACCATTTTTTTGGATATTGTCATCAATATTTTCAGGATTTCCACCAATGCGGCTGATCCCTTCTGCAATCGTTAAGCCACTCTGACTTATTTGTTGCAATCGCTCCTTGCTTAAGCCGCTGCTCATAGCCTTGGAACCAACGGTACCACCTTCTTCATTGGAGAAAATGATCACTTCCAAAGGGTGTTCCGTTACAATGCTCTTTTCATTCAGCACTTCAATTATTTCCAAAGCACTGATGGAGCCGAAACATCCGTCATAATTGCCACCATCGGGTACCATATCAATGTGTGAACCAAATGCAATTGGCTGGAGTAACGGATTTTTCCCTTTTCGTTTGCCAACGATATTACCGGCATAATCTATGCTTACTTCGAGGCCTGCTTTTTTCAACAGGTCAATAAACCAGTTTCTACCTTCTATATCTCCTTTTGTATAGGCCACCCGGTAACCTCTGCCAATAGAATCTTTCCCAAATTTTGCCAGCTCAAATATTCTTTGCTCAATACGCTGCTGGTTCACTGTTAATGTTGGTTGGCTAAAAGCAGTATAGGCCAAAATTGTCAGGAGGCAAACAAGAATGGCTGGCTTTAAATATTGCATAAGTACAATTTCGTTAGAACATAAAGGTTTAAAGAATGCTGTTTGGTTGTGTTGCTATAACGTTTCTCCGCCATTGCCTGCAAAGCCACGGGTCCTGGCGAGATACCGCTAATAGCGTTCCCCCATGGCCCATTACATATGTTGTTTTGTCTTTAGTTGAAGATACATTTTGTTGCTGAGTATGAAACAGCTTTTGATGGCTGAATCATTCCATCAAATGTGTCCTATTTATCAATTGGTAGCATATAAACGATTTCAACTCGGCAAGGTCAACGGCAAATGATAAAATCGCAAACAATTAATAGATTCAGCTTGTGCCATCAGTTTTTTCAGCTTCATTTTTTGGGTACCGGCAGTGCTGTTTCATGGCATCGCCTGTTGCCACGCTCGGTTCAGCTTTCTGTTTTCATGTGGTCAATAAAATTCAAAGTGAAAGCGGTACCCTGGTGTTGCTTTTTGTCGTTTGCCAGTAGTGAAGCTTTGTTTGGCGCAGATATCCGGGGCGTGCTTTGTTGTCGCTTGAAATTGCTTAAGAATGCGCATCATCAAAAATGCAAAAGACTAGTTTGAAAAATCCGTGGAACGAACTACAGTTTGAAGTCGCAGTAACATAGGCGCCAGGTCAGGGCCAATGAAAGAAATGGGCTGAAATCGACCAAGAAGACTCGCGAAGGCCTTAAAAAATAGGTATCAGCTGCGCAAATCATTTCTTTTTTGAATCCGCTTTGCGGATCACGACCACCTTTAAAAAAAATATAAGATTCGTTCGTAATTTTCTTTGTTCGCAACTTCCCATTCCGGTTGTCTTTCTATGTTTCAACACATGGAAAGTGACAAACCAAATTTGTTTGCCTCGCTTAAATAGCTTTTGTTGTTTGGCTATCAAGTCGTTCGGCTAAGCCAATAAGAAGCCCTTCTGTTCCTCTTATATAACAAAGCCTATAGAGGTTTTCATAATTTACTACTTCCCCTACCATCACTGCACCCAACTTTAAAAGCCTGCCGAGCAACTCTTCAAGATTATCCACTCTAAACATTACACGGAGATATCCGAGCGCATTTACCGGCGAAGTTCTATGGTCTTCAACTGTTTTAGGTGTGAGGAACTGTGAAAGTTCAAGCCTGCTGTGTCCGTCTGGAGTAACCATCATTGCAACGGCTACAGCTTGATTCCCGAGCCCTGTTACACGTCCGGCCCACTCACCTTCTATCACCATCCGGCCTTCAAGTGTTAATCCTATCTCAGTAAAAAAGGAAACTGCATTGTCGAGGTTTTCTACAACAATGCCAACATTATTCATTTCCGGTAAATTGCTTTTAGTCATATTTTTCTTTTTTATTGTGCGGCCAAATGATAGTTGGTTGTATCATTGGCCTGGCTGGATAAAATAACGCCTATTGCCTGCCGCTGTTATTTTCATTTTACCGAAATAAAAATGTATACTTCAGCATCTGCTCCCATTTGTGATTGCTGTCCATAAACTTCAAAGTCGTAACTGTATTTTCGGTTTAACACCTTGTCATTTTGCCAGATGTCTGACCAGGTATTGATGACTGCATGTGGCATTGCTCCTTTTGCAGCAAATTTCCTAAAGTTTTCTGCAGTAAATGTCCGCCCGGTAAGTCCTTTGGGAATGTTGTCAAGTGTCGAAACGGGAACACCAATGAGGGTAGTGTATTCGCCTGTAAAGTCGCTTTCGTAGTCTGTGTAAATGGCAACTATATTATCGGAAACTTTGTTGGGTATTTTATCAAAAATATTGTCGGCATAAAATTGCCCCCAAAGCTCGCCCAGGTCTTGCTGGGCCCGGTTGTTCCTGTTGGTTGTTCTTGTGGAAATCCCGATTATGTTAAATCCGTTTGTCATGACGGTTAAATGTAAGTTTTTATTTTTTGAGAAGCTACACTGAAGTCGTTGCTGCTGTTTGCCAGGGTCGCCGGCAGAACGGTTCACGAACGGATGTAGCAGGCAGATTTATTTTTGGAAATAGAAAGTGTAGTAGTTTGGTTGACCACTTATTAACTGTCCATTCGATATGTAGGAGCTTATGAAATTTACACAACCTCTTTTGTCCATTGAAAGCCCTGACTTATAGGACCGGTATTCCTCGGTAATTGCTGTAATCAGGAATTGCCTGCCCGTTTCCGGTAAGGTAATCTCGTAATCATATTTGCTTAAAAAGCCATTGTCTGTACCAAAGGAATTACGCACAAATAACGTATCATTTCGTTGTTCGAATGAACTGTTCCCCGGGGTCAGCAAAAACGAGTCAATAAGCGTTGTGAAATTTGAAGCCTTGCTGTATTTTTTTACCAGGATGCTGTCCGTTTCGTCACTCCGAAAGGCAACAAATGCCATATTTGAAGTTGCGGGATTACAAGGATACTCTTTACAACCGGCCAAAAAAATGTACAGTCCTGAAACCGCAACTAGAAAATGTCTCATTATTGAGTATTATTTGTAAAGACACTCAAAATTACGCAATTGCTGGCCAAAGTCGGCCGGCCAGGAAATGGGGGCTGCGCCCCCGTGTTTTATGGGTTAGCTTGTTGTGTTTCATTTTTATGGATTTCGCTGATGTATTGGTCTTTTAAATGATCATAAAAAGAGTGTTTGCTAACTAAACTGGCAACCAGGTTGGAAACCAATGCAGTCAACATAATATAAAAAATAACATTATGGCTATCTGTCATTTCTAATACAAGAATAGATGAAGTAAAAGGGCTACGGGTAATACTTGTCAAAAATCCGGTCATACCACATAAGATAAGCAGGTCTGTCTCCGTTCCTGTCAAATGAAACCAACCGGAAAAAACAGCTCCAATACTTGCCCCTGCACTCAGTGATGGTGCAAAAATTCCACCCGATGCCCCTGTTGAAAACGATATTATTGGTCCCACGGTTCTTAAAATTGGCAAATACCAGTCTACCTGTTTTTGGTCAGTAAAGAGCGTAGTAGTAATTATCTCTTTACCGGAACCAAAAGTTTGAATATCTAAGAAAACAGCAAGTGCGGCTACTGTTAGTCCGCAAAAAACGATATAGATACCGGTTTGGAAATTATTTTTGAGTGCTTTTTTCTTTTTGAAAATAAAGAGAATTGTGTAACCCATTCCACTACCCGCAATCCCCGTAATAATGGCAACGGGAAGGATTAAAAACATAATCCAAAAGGGCATAGCACCCAAACTCGGGTAACCTAAATAAAGATAGGGCCCCGACAAATTTAGCGCAGTAAGGCCGGCAATGATGACGCCGGTAAGCAAAGCAGATTTAAAAAAACTGAAGTGCGTTTTAGTAAGTTCTTCAATGGCAAAAACAATCCCGCCTAATGGCGTATTGAAGGCAGCAGCTAATCCGGATGCTGCACCTGTAACAATCATATTTCGCTTTGATATTTTTGGATACCAGGCAGGCAATAAATCATTTATTTTTTTAAAAATTGACGCAGAAATTTGAATGGTAGGACCTTCTCTGCCAATGGCACCACCACCGAATATCATAATAAGGCTTGATAGTATTTTTATGAAAACAACTCGTAAGCCAAGCAATACATTTACCTTATAAGAATGCTTTGGATTAGTAAGTTCAATGGCGGCACTTACCTGTGGAATGCCGCTGCCTCTCGAATAAGGTGAATATTTCACAACAATCCACCAGGCCACTAAAAAACATGCAGGGGTTATAATAAAAAATGCCCAACTTGTTTTTTCGTAAATGAGGAGTGTGCCTGATTCTGCCCAGGAGAATAATTTTGCATACAAAACAGCCAGGGTGCCGGATACAAAAGCACCAACCCAAAACGGCAATGCATTAAGTGTGTTTCTTTTTAGATCTTCATTCTTAATTAAGTCAAACTTCGATTTTAATACTTTCCTTAGGCTGGCCAAATAATTCATCGTTAAAGTTAATGTTAGTTTTGCAGGGGTTGCACCTAACGTTACAGCGTGGCGAATTGGGCGTTACAGCATCCCGTCGGCCGTTACGATAAGGAATAAGTATCAGTGAAGCTGGCGTCATTGGTTTGGGCACAATAAAATAACAATGGCCCATGCGTTTTGTTGGCAGGATTAGCTGTTCGAATGGAGTGCCAGGAGATTTCCTTCGGTATCAGTAAAGACAGCCATAAATCCGTTTTGCCCAATAGAGGTTTTCGGCATGGTAATTTTTCCTCCGGCTGCTTCGATTCGGTCTAATACATTTTGCAAATCCGGATTCGCATTCAAATAAATTAAGGAACCTGTGGTACCAGGATTATGCATGGCACTTTGTGCCAAGCCGCCGGCAACTTTTGCATTGGCCGGGTTAAAAGGAAACATGGCATACTTCATTCCTGGCATCTCCATCTTTTCCATCACAATTTCAAAAATAATTTCGTAAAATTTCTTTGCTCTAGCAATATCTGTCGCCGGAATTTCAAACCAGTTAAGCGCATTGGTGCCGGCACTCATTTTCTCGTTCATAAAATTTGTTTTTGATGTTTTCTTAAATGTTAAGATATTAAAATTCCATGTAAAACCTGGCTGCATTTTGCGCATTGAACATTTCTAAAGCCTGGCTCATGTGTTCGCTGGCCTGTGCTCAATTATTACTTGCCTCCTCATTTTCTTTTCGGGCTGGCAAATAATAGCCCGTTTATCGTTTTGCTTCTTTTAATCAAACGGTACCATGTCTTAATAACTCCAGTTCTTTAATATACTCCAGCGCTTTTCTTACACGAATGCCGGATGCCTTTTCAATTACCCTGTTCACCCATCTTTTATGCACATTTTTATAATTTATCTCACGATAAAACCATATGCCAAGTGGAATTAAAATAACAGAAGCAATGATTTCAGCAGTCCACCAGTTGCCGTTTGTTTGTTGTATAATATCAAACCCGGAAAGGGCGTGCAGGTTAAAATCACTGATGGCTTTCGATATCACAACGGGAAAGGAAAGAAGCGCCGGAATAAATAAAACACTCAGTCTTACAAAGTGCAGGTTGCCCGATTGTATACTTGCCAATGATGCCTGCATCGAAATGATATTCTTGTCTGCACTGATGCTATACATGTTTTTTATTTGAAGAAAGGAATGCTTAAACGCCAAGGAATAAAAGGTAAGGAGCACATAAGCCGGGAGCGTGTACCGGGGCTCATTAAAATGGTAATAGCAAAATATTGACAACAATACGATCACTATCGTATGAGAGCTTATTTCAATTACTCTTTGCCAATACAACGGCCCGAGTGTCGATTTCACTTTTTGGGTTTGTATCAAAGACAGTGTGTGCAGATTTACATTCAGTGACTTTTCTAACGTGGAATCGTAATCCCGCCACATAGTTTTTAAATTATCCAGTTCCATAATAATTGGTTTTTGACTTTTCTTAAAATTTTGATTTCAAACTGGTTTTAATCCGGTTGATTTTAGTTGCTACGTTCGATACTGAAATGCCGGTGATTTCAGCGATCTCTTTGTAACTCTTGTCATCCAGGTACAGTAACATGATTGATTTGTCTATTTCATTTAATGCAAGAATAAATTGCTGCAATAAACTGAGCTTCCTTTCAGTTTCAACGCCTTCATCAGGATCTGCGGCAACCACAAGTAAATTTTCCGTATATCTATCAAACCGGATGGCCCTGGTTTCCTTCCTGTAAAATGAGATCGCCACATTCAGAGCGATACGGTACATCCAGGTGGAAAATTTGTAATCGGGCGTGAAGCTTCCAAATGACTTCCATAGGTTGAATACAATTTCCTGTGCCAAATCCTCCCTGTCACCTTCATTGGAACAATAAGAATTACAAATCTTAAAAATGATCTTCTTATGCTCCTGGATCAGCTGTACAAATATTTCCTTATCTGTTGTCATTTTATACGAATCGCTTTTCTAAAATGAATGAATATAAAATGTTTTTAGTGTTCTGCTGCTTGCAGCAGGCACTACTGACAAATGTGTTTCGCTCTCAAATATTTGACTGGTAATTGGTAAGCCGGCGTAATGGGCTTTTAGCGTATTTGCAAATTCAGTTACTGGTGAGATCATCGCTGGCCCCTCAAGGGCACCGGCTGAAATAAAAATATTGGTAGCTGAAAGGGTGGGGTGTTGCTTGACAAAGGCAGTCTCAAGTGTAAGCATCTCATTGTTGTTCCACCAAAAGGAGGGACTGTTCATCGAATATTGCTGGAACAAGCCTGGTCTCGTTAAAAGACAATAACCAACAAAAAGCCCCCCAAGCGAATGCCCGAATAAGCCCCGGCTGGCGGTAGTTTTGTACTGTTTGTCAATGAATGGTATAATGTCACTTTGTATTGTATTAAGAAAAGACAAAGCTCCGCCTGAAGTTAATGCTCCATAAGGTAGCTGGAACATTGCTGACCAGGTAGAATCTGCCTGTGGAATATGGGTGGGGGTAAAATCATTAAACCTGTTTACCATCCAATCCGGGTCAGGTAAATGCTCACCATCAATGGCAACGATAATGAAATCTGAAATCTCTTTTCCCAAATCCAATAACGATGCTATAGAATAAAAGGAAGTGAAGGAATATTTTCCGTCTAAAACATACAATACAGGGTAACGAAACGTATCTGTCCTTTGATAATTTTTGGGCAACAAAACATCCAACTGGTATTTTTTTGAATTAAAACTGGAGGTTATGATATGTTCCTTCATATCACGCAAAACGGGGAAAACAGTATTTTGCCCATGCGATAAAGTGACCGTCAAAATAAGGTATGCTGATGTTAAAAGCGATGTTTTAAGTCTTATCTGTTTCATTTTTTTAGATTTTAAATTGCTGGATTGACAAACACTGTATGTGTCGCTGATCTATTAATCGCGGGACCTGAAAAAAATCACAGGGTTTTGAAAATATTTTTTGAATGCTGTCAGGAAGGCCGGTATTAGTAACTGGTATCAATCCACCCATTATCATTCCAACAGGATTGCTGTCGCCCTTGGGTTTAAGCATATTATTAGCCTGCTTCTTACAGAATGCCATCACCAGCGATATGCGCCAATGATCTGTGAGGTCTGTGTTTTCCTGCTCCATAGCAGTAGTACTTCTTTTATTTTACCACATACGCTTGCATTAAATGGTAGAACAAATGGACTGTGACCATGGATGGCCTGGAAACGTTTTAATGAATTGTTAGTAATTGGATAGGTTCTGCCGGGATTGATGATTTAAAGAGTGGGGCATGCCCGAATCAAAAGGCAACATAATACCGGCAATCTCAGTTTTGAAATAAATAAAAGCCATTAAACAGAAGTGCTGATCACCTTCCTCTATCGGTTGAGTCTGATTCTTGTGTTGCCTGCTATCGGCTTACCTAAGCTGTCTTCAAACTTTTCAATGGATTTGCTGTTGCCGCACTGATAGCCTGGAAGCTAACAGTGAAAATAGCTATCAGTATAGTTAGCATTCCTGCAAACATAAAAATCCACCCACTGATTTCGATACGGTAAGCATAACCTTGTAACCATTTGCTCATGATTAAATAGGTTGGCCCTGATGCGATAAAAATAGAGACAATAATAAACTTTAAAAAGTCTTTCATTAGCATGACGGTAATGCCCGTAACACTCGCACCTAAAACTTTCCTGATACCGATTTCTTTTAAGCGTTGCTGTGCAACGAAAACACTCAGGCCAAACAAGCCAATACAGCAAATGACAATGGCAATAACCGATGAGTATAGGATAATCTGTTGCCAGTCGGTGTCAGTTTGATAAGCAGTTGCATTGTAATCATCCAAAAACTGGTATTTATAAAAATGGCCCGGAAACATTTTTTTGAATGTATTGTTTACTGCCGGCAATGCTGCTGCCTCTTCACCTTTTTTGATCTTCACCAGTATGTCCTCTCCTGTGTTTAGCGTGAGTATTTCCGGTTCAATGTTTTCTTTTAGCGAAGCGTAATGATAGTCTTTTATCACACCGATAATGGTTTTTGTATGATGATCGTCCACCTTCACCTGCTGGCCAACAGCATTTTCAAAGCCTGCGGATTTTACAAAAGTTTCGTTGACAAGTATTGAATGAACAGAATCTGCATAACTGTTTGCATAAAAATTCCTGCCTTCTTTTAACGAAATGCCAAGCGTTGATAAATACGAAGCATCAACCATATTCTCCTTTACGGCAAGTTGTTTTGCATTGGCCGTTACATGTTCCGGTCCTATGCCCATTTCATTGGTTACCGCTTCTATGGATGGGTGCTGCAGCAATTCGTTTTTTATTGTTCGTACCACACTTTCATTGATTCGTTGTGGTGGTAAATGAAATTTGATTATGTTTTCCGGGTTATATCCCGGGTTATTGCCTGCAATAAATTCCATCTGTTTAAAATATACACATGCTGCTATGATCAACCCGGTTGCGAGCGTAAATTGGCATACAATAAGTGCTTTTCCAATGTAATGCCTCACACCTGTTTTTTGATTGTTCAGCAAAGACTGCACAGGGTTGAAGGAGGAAAGTTTTAATGCCGGGTATATACCGGATAAAAGAATGCATGCGATGATTACAACAACACCATACAGGAAAAAGCCTGGTTGAATAAAATCGCTGAAATGAAAATTTTTCCCTGAAAGTTGATTAAATAACGGCAGCAGGCATGCACTGGTTAAAAATGCAAGAAAGAAAGCGAACAGGCATACAATAAGAGCTTCCGTCAAAAACTGTAATACAATGTTCCTGCGGCTGCCGCCAACTATTTTTTTAATACCAATTTCTTTAGACCGCCCGGATGCGGCTCCAATCGTAAGGTTGATAAAATTGATACAGGCCATTAAAACGATAAACGCGACAATAGCGGTCAGGACGTAAGAATAGCTGCTGCTGCTTGTATTCGATAAACCTCTTTCGTCTGTTGCAGATCCGTACGGGGTTAAACGCATCGGGTTTAAATGGATAGCTGTTATCGGCGATAAACCAAACTGGAATTGTTTCGCCGCGGAGCCTGATGCCGCCAGTTGACCCTGAGCATTTGCTGTAAAAACTGTTGAAAATTTTGTTTCAACCTCGCTGCTGTTGGCAAATGGTTTTAATAAAATGAATGTAGTGAGATATTGGTTCAGCCAGTTATCATCTTTGAATATCAACTGCAGGAAGCTAAAAGGAACAACGGCATCAAATTGAATGGAAGAATTGGACGGAGGGTTTTTTGCAACACCGCTTACGACCAGGTTTTTAAAACCGCCTCCTTCCTCAACCTGGATGATGTTGCCAACGATGTCATCTGTGCCAAAAAATTTTACCGCAGTATTTTGCGATAACACAATGGAGTTTGGATTGGCCAGGGCCTGCGCAGCATTACCATGCAAAAGGGGGAAAGAGAAAACATGAAAGAAGCCGGTATCTGCATATATATTTTTTATGGCCAGTGCTTTATTATTGGCCGTAAAATTGACGTCGTTCATGCCGAATATTCTCACGTAATCTGCAATCTCCGGGATGGCAGCTTTAAATGCCGGCCCCTGTACCTGGCCGCTTGTGCCCAGCGTTTGTTTGTCATTGTCTGCATCAGTAATGGTAGTGGTAAGCCGGTACAGCTGCGGAGCGTTTTGCTGGAAATCGTCAAAACTAATTTCATCATGCACAAAGAGAAAAGCCAGCATAGCACAAGCCATTCCCATGCCTAACCCTGCGATATGGATAACCGTGAATGTTTTGTGGCGCCATAAGTGCCGCCATGCAGTTTTAAAATAGTTTTTAAACATAAACAGGTTTGTCTCTACCTTGCAAAACTAGCTTCTGCTACAATCAGGTTATAGCTAATTCTGATAAGCAAACAAAGTAGTATTGACTAAACTACCAGGTTGAATCTGCTGCTAATGCTGCCATCTGCTATTCCGTTCGCCGGGTCTGCAACAGGTGTTGTATTCGTGCTGTTCGTGCTGCTGCTCTCTGACCCGTTATTTAGTGCCGTGTAAAGATTTTTGTGTCAGGTACTGCATTAACGATGTTGCGGTTGCCAATGCAGGACCTGCCATAGGGTCATTGAATAAAACATTCATTGGCCCTTCACCAAAATAAAGCCCGTCCGAAACAAGAAAAGTAATTCTCAGATTTCCCTTCGTTGGATTTGGTCTTCTCGGTTTATCCCAGGGGCCAATTTGATCGACGATATGTTGACTATTGGCAAATAAGTCACTTGTTATTTTGTTTGCCCCTGCATCATCAGTTGTTTCCCAAACTAAAATTTTGCCGGTATGATTGATATATCGCGCTGTTCCGTTGTTAAAAGAGGCCAGCACATCAAGTCCCTCATCAAGGCCTACCTCTACAATAACTGCAAGTAATTCTTTTTTACTCGGCTTGTGTCCGCTTGCAAGCAGCCTGTTGTATGCAAGTACCTTAATTCTTGGATCTGAATTTTTGTCACCAATAATCTTTTGTAAATCAGCCACAGAACTGGTTGCTGAAAATATAATGTCAAAAGGGTAAGTATAAGGTTGCTGTGTTTGCGCCCTGTATAAGTCCGGGTTATCGCAAAAAAGTAAATGATAAATAAGATTGGTTGAATCGTCCTTGTAAGGGCCGGCAAACGATGGAGTTTGTGCGGGTGATTTTTTTAAAAAGTTAAATAAGCCCATTGAAATTAATTTTGTAGTTCATAATAGTAGTCAAAAAAATATTTATAGCCATTTGAAATGTTGGCATATCATCACACCCTTCCAGCCAACTTGCTGAAACCGACGGCTTGCATAATATACGCCGTTTTGATCCGTTGTTTTGTTTCCATAAAATAGGCTTTTCAGGCAACCCGGGTCAGGCCTGGCATCAATTATTGACTGGGTTTAAGTTTAGCCTGCATTTTGCTTAACCGTTTTGTTAGCCGCCGTTATCACAATACTATGGCAAATTGGTTACTGCTTCTTGAAATAGTAACATCAAATCTGCCTTTCGTCATAATATAATTTATGGTCGTGGTTAAATTCATTTCTAAACGCCCGGATACAATGTATGGATGACGGATTGGATTATTTGGTGAACCATCTCCGTAAGTGATGTTACTTATTTCGCTTACTTTTCCAAATGTGAGATTTCCGGCCCCATTGCCGGTTTTATTATATCCATACGGGTCAGAAAAGCCACCGTAATTAACACGCCCGTCCAGGTCATAACGCCTGCCGTTCAGTTGAAGCAAATCATTGTCCGTTGCGATGCTGATATTTTTGATTACAATAAATAATGTTCTTGGTTGCTGATACTGCATACTAATGTCTTTATAGCCGCCATTTAATAAAATAACTATTGAATCACCGTTTGGATAGCTATAAAGTTGCAAAGGTCGGGTAGTGGAGAAAAGACTGGGTCTGGTGTTAAGCCAAGGATTGTTATTAATAATTATCCCGCCAACATTTAGCCCCTGTTCTGAATACATGGGCAAGTCAGCGTATTCCGGGTCGGGTTTAACGGATGCTTTTTTGCAGGATGCTAAAATAACAATGGTTAATATGGTAAGTAAATGGTAAGCTTTCATTGATTTGTTTTATAAGCACTACAAAGTATAAGAGTGTTGCCTTACAATGGCAGCCGGTGAAATGCATCACTCGGGTAGGGAATTCGTCACCGGTCAGCCTGCCCAGGCTCCGGCCCGGGCACAGTTGAAGCCGGATCATTCGTTAATATTTGAATGTCATGCTCCCAATGCAGCAATACCCGTTTTAGCTGCTAATTTGTATTTCTTATATTCTTTTACAAGTAGTTGTCGGTATGTTACAGCCATTGTCAGGATAAGTAACCCGTAAATGACAAACAATGGTCTCCCAACAATATCTCTGAACCGGTTATAAAATTCAAGGCTGTAAAACTGGCAAAAATTGTGAAATGTTGCAATGAAGCTTCCAATGATAATAGTGATCGTTAACACATATCCCATATGGGCCAAAAGAACGCTTTTGTTTGCGGGTAATTTATAAAAGATTTCGTGAAACTTATTGCTCGAATTAAAATATTGTAGAGAAGCTAATTCTAAGTAATTCCGGGGTTGAGTACTGAAAGTAAATTGACGTTTGTACCTGAAATAATAATAGTAAAGAAGTGTAACAATAAAACCCACAATGAGGATATTGGTCAATATCAATCCCGACCAGCCGGCATTAAAAAACCTGGTAAGCGGATTCATTTCCCCACTCTTGCCATCCGGTTGGAAAAACCAAAGACTTGTTGAATAAAAATCACAGCCTCTGGCGAAAAATAGCAAAAGAGTTAAAAAGACAAATTTCAATTTCATTTCAATAGAACTTGTTTAAAAATAGCAGCTCACATTATCGCCTTGGCGCAGGAAAGAAATTTTGTTGCCGGGTCCTCCGGCCACCCCAACTAAGTTAACAAACGAAAAACTGATAACCAAATTGGTCCTTGCGAAAGTGCTTGCCGGGGTAGTCGGTGAAAGACGGCACAGATGCGTGCAGGTTTTGCTGCCCGGCCCGTGACGCGCTCTTGTTTGGCGCAGGTCTCCTGGCCTGTGCCTTATTGTTCCTTGAAATTGCTTAAGCATTATCAAAAATGCCGAAGATAAGTTCGAAACCGCTGTGCTGGAATTAATGCCGAGCCACGTACCAAAGTCGCTATATCAGGCACCAACAAAACAAATGGGCTGAAATCAGCCAACCGGAAAGCCAAAAGCAACATACAGCTCCAACAGCCTGGGGGCGAATTAATGGCCGGGGGCCGGCAGGGTGGCCCGCGTGATGAGCGTAGAATGGATGTGCCTCACTTTCCATTGTTTTTTTTGTTTTTCTAAAAAGACTGTTTCCAGCCATTCCATGGTTACCTGTTTGCCGTCCCTGGTAATGGCTGAATTAAGCCTGTAGGTTGCCCATGAGGTATTTTTAGCAACTTCCGTAGTAATAAAATCAAAACTATTGTTACGCTTAAAATCAGCAGCCGTATTCATAGTGATTGCCTTGTTTATCAAAGTATCAATATTCCACGCCTGGCCATATTCGTACAAGCTAATATCCACAGTACAATGGGCTCTTAAACCTGCAGCATCCCGGTTTGACAAAGACTCAAACATGCTTATGACCGCCTGCTGCACTTCTTGCTGGTCTTTTGTAAATCCCTGCTGTGCCTGCAAAAATGTTGTCAAAGAAACGGTAAGGATGAAAAGGATGATCTTTTTTGATTGCATAGATTTATTGCTTGAATTGCAGAAATGTTGAAGTATCCGGTTTATTTCTTTTCAATCCTAACCAGCCCCTGCCTGGTGGCCAGGTACAAATTGCCTTTATCGTCAAATGTCATGGTAGAAATGTAAGAAGTGGGGATGGCTGAGTTTTCATTGTGATAGTTTTCCCAGTTATCTTTCAGGTCAAACCGCA
The DNA here is from genome assembly GCA_002478885.1 of Chitinophagaceae bacterium UBA7600. Classification (GTDB taxonomy): domain Bacteria; phylum Bacteroidota; class Bacteroidia; order Chitinophagales; family Chitinophagaceae; genus DLKC01. Next base: position 70,345 of record DLKC01000105.1, on the reverse strand, counting down.
CTAACCCCGCTCTGTCGGTAGCGATCCAAAGAATTTTTTCATTGCTGTCGTACAAGACACAAGTGGCATGATTAAACGGCATACCCGAATTGTCAGTTGTAAATTGTTTGAAAGTCCCATCAGCATAACGAATCACAATTCCTTCATCAGTATTTACTTTTCCCTTTTCTTTTCTGTCAAACTCGTAAAGGGTGAAAAAGAGGTTGCCGTCCTCGTCTTCGTCCATCGATGTAATACACTTGCCTTTTAAAACGGTCTTTGTGTTTTCAAAGTTGCTGACATTACCCTGCTCATCTATCATTGCCGAACCGCTGAAAGTCCCGATCCAGATCCTGTTTTTTGAATCTCTCTTTGCATATGCCACCCTGTTGGAGGGCAAATCTTGTAGTTTACTTTTATTTATGTTCGACCATTGCCCGTCTTTAAATGTTGTCAAACCTTCGTCAGAGCAGAAAAATACCTCGCCTGTTTTTGGGTTGTTGATAATTTCATATGCCCCATCAATGCCAATTTCAGCAGAGTCATACCTGGTCCATTTTGCATTGTCAAAGCTGTAGATGTTCTTTTGCCCATAGACCCACTTGATGTTGTGATTATCCGTGGCCAGCGCATAGTAGTTAAAATATTTTCCTTTGCCTGTAATGTTTTGCTCTGCATTTGTAAATGTTTTGCCATCAAATGTTACCAAACCTTCGTCCACCGTCAGCCAGATCAAACCATTTTTGTCTATGGTAATTTGATCATTCATGTTATTTGGGAGGTTAGAGTTTTTCGAATTCCAAACAGTTATTGCATAATTTTTCAGGTGTTCATTTTTATAAGTATAAGTCGTATTAAAAATTTCGGGGCTTCTTGGACTATCAAATGATTTTTTGAAAGCCGCCATGTCAACTCTTTCAATTTGTCCTGAAATTTTATTGTCAGCAATCGAAAAACTCAAATTAATGGATGATTTATCTTCTTCTTTACCGCCGGTTATGGCAGGCGTCCATTTTTTGAACCTGTTTAATTCATCAATTATTTTTAACGTGATAGGATTGTTTGATTGGTCAGTATGGCTGAGTACACAGGCTCTTCCTTTCTTGTCAACAAGCACCTGGAATTTTACCACACCCTTTATGCCTTCCACATTCAGTTCTTTATTTAGCTTATCTAGGAGCTCAGAAAAATCCTGTTGCGCAAAGCCTGCTTTAGTATCGCCACAGTCAAGACAAAATCTGTCAGTTTTACAATTGTCTAACTTAACAGGGAAAAGATTCTGACCATGCGCTGTTGTTGCCAGGCTTGCTAAAAAAATAAAAATCGTCCTTCTCATGTGGTCTGTTTAGTGATGGTAGGGTGTCGCGTTAATATTGCTGCCAACATTCACTTATTCGCCATGGCATCGCAATTGTACAAATGCTTAATGGAAAACACAGGTGGAAGATAATTACAAATGTTCAATATCCCGGATCAGTTGGCTATTCGATACTTGTCAGGGAACACAAGCTGTTAATAATTGATCATATCGCTTCAATCTAAATGCTGCAAGTCTCCGGCATGGGCGCGTGTCCGCTGACCTTTCCTCAATAGCTACTTCCTCATCACATTCCCGTTGCCCGTTCCCATTGATCAATTACCACCCACCCAGCATCACACACGGCGCAATGCCGCCGCAATACCTGAGCCATACCTGAGTAATACCTCAGGTATATTGAGGCCGTTATACTTCCATTCATCCTTCGGTAGTACAGCGTTGCGCATCCGGTAGATTGGTTGCGCTTTTTCCGGTGAAAAATATTTCGGAGTAGTTTGGGAAAAAGTACTGGCGCTATACGTAAGATACAAAAAAATGACTCATCAAAATAGCAAAGCCCGGAATAAGGCGTAACGGCTGCAGGGGTATTATGTTCCTGGGGTTTTTGCCCGGCTGTGCCAATGCTATCCGGCTGCGGTTGCGTCGCACACTTGTACTGCAACAAGATGGCGCGGCCAACAAATGCAACGTCGCTTGTAAGTAACCGGAAAAAAGCGAATGCTTTGCCTGGATCATACGGCACCTGCATTCAAAAAATATTTTCAGCTTTTTTTCTTTCCCGGTTACATCCTGTTGTACTGCTGCAACCAATAATTATAACAGTCATCTTTTTACCAAAAAAATCAAGTGAGTATGAAAAGCAAAATATGGATGCTTTTGATCGCGTCAGCAAGTTTATTCTCCTGCCAGAAACAGGCAGCAACACCGGGCACAGGCAGCACCGGAGGCACTACAACAGTAATAGCAGCAAGCAGCGTACCCGACGTTGTAGTAAGTAGTTTTAACAGCAGTTTTGCCGGCTCCACCGAAGTAGAATGGCATAAGAAAGGCGAACACGCTTTTGAGGTGGAGTTCAATCAGGAGAATGAACGCCACGAAGCGGAATTCGACGATAACGGGCACGAATCATCCCACTCCGTAATATGCACCGACGGCGCTGTGCCTTCGGCTGTGCTTACAGCATTCAGGAATGCTTTTCCGGCTGACAATGTATTTGAATGGAAGCTGAATAGTGATGGTTCATGGAAAGCACACTTTATGCGTGGCGCCGTTCAATGGGAAGCCACTTATACAGCCGATGGTTCACAACTGAAAGTGGAGCATGACTAAGCAGGTTACGGGAGTTTTATATATGCCGGCCGTTTCATTCTTTGAAGCGGCCCTTTTTTTGGCCAAGGGTTAACCGGGAGATGGGTAACCGTAATGTGCTGTCGTTTTTGCAGCCTTCCGGGCTAACAGTACAAGAGTGCGACGCAACAGGGATGCCCATCGGTCGCAAAGCCGGGCAAAGAAAAACTGTTTTAAAACAGGTACATAAAAAAGGCGGGAACAGGTCCCGCCTTTTTTATAAAAAGTATCACTGTTATTTAATAGTTGTTGCCTCGTCGATCAGGAAGAGCAGGTTGGCGCGGTGCGCCTTGGTCTCTTCGTTGGTAGAAACGGCTGTTGCCAGTTTGGCCTTTATTTTTTTAAGCGTTGCCCTGGCTGCTGATTTGGAGATGTCATCAGAAAAACCATCGAGCAGGGAGATCGTACCTTCTACAAACGTAGTCTGCAGGTTCTGCCGGTATACGTTCACATTGCCGTTAAGGTCTGCATCGAAGATGGCCTTGGTCAGGTCGTTCATGATATCCGCTACGCTGTAGGTGTTGCCATACAACCTGGTATTGGTTACACGCATCAGCGTATTGGGGTGAAGTATCTGCATCAGCGGGTTAATTTGTTGCATCAGTACCACGCTGGTCATCTTATAATCTTCGCCTGAAGCGGGTTGGTTAAAACCACGACGTTGCCATTGCAGGTATGGTGCCAGTTGTGCATCTGCATCAAAAGCGTTAGGTGCAAAAACATACCTGGCAAGCACATCCATCGCTTTTTTCTGCAATGCTGCAGGAACCGGTGTATATGGCTTGTTGCCGGAATGCTGATCAGGGAAACTCCTGTCGATATACACACCACCGATATAACGGCTTACGGCAGAGACCATGTTGATGCGCTGGTTGTTGAGCGTTCCATACCTGGCCCTTAATTCGGCATAAGATTGGCCAGGCTTTGAATACTTGTCAACAAGCTTGCCCATCAGGCTGTTTACCAGTTTAAGACGGTCCTCTGCATAGGCCACGGCATCATTGGTAAGGTCATTTACATTCACACGGGGGTCGATGGCTTTACCAGGGGAACGCATGTCGTCGCCATCATTGCCAAAGGCGAGTTTGGGATCGTTGCTGCGCGATAAGATCTTATTCAGTTCTGTGTTTTCTGCGCTGCTGTCGAAGATGGAATAACCGTATTCGATGGCCCAGAGGTCATAAGGGCCGGCCTTGGTCGTATAGTAGTCACCCTGCTTGCTCCTGTCGCTGGAGATATTGATGGCAGGATAATCCATTACCGAACCGATAAGCCCCGATTTCCTGGTGATGTCTTTGTTGTTGATCTCTGCAGGTGAAAGCATCTGGCTGGCCTTCATGTTATGGTTAAGGCCAAGCGTATGCCCCATTTCATGCATGATCAGGTAGGTAAGAAACTCTTTGTGCATCTCGGAGATCTCTTTGGTATCAGCACCTGCAATTTCAAGCGTGGTAAGGCCTGCACTGAATTGTGATTTCATTTCATTGCCGAGTGTGCATGCACTAAAATTGCCCGCTTCACCTGTTACTTCCTGCGGATGCAGGAATGCATTTTTCATATTCTGCTCATTCGCACCTGCAGGGCCGCCGTACAGTTCATCGTAGATAGGTGTTGCGCTGCCGGAGAACCACTCAACGGTAATATCGGCGCCAAGGATCTGGCCGGTACGGGGGTTAACAAAGCTGGGCCCGATAGCGCCATAGGAAGGTGATGCGGAAGAAACCCAACGGATAACATTATAACGGATATCGGCAGGGTCCCAGGTAGCGGTATCCGGCATAATACGCATCTGCACAGCATTTTTGAAGCCGGCTTTTTCAAAAGCCTCGTTCCATTTTAAACCGGCATCGATGATGGTCTGGCGGTACTCATATGGGGTGGTATTCTCTACCCAGAAAACGATAGGTTCAACAGGTTCACTTACTGCGGCCGTTGGATCTTTCTTCACCAGGTTCCAGCGGTGGATCACATCTTTATACGGAACCGGGCTTATGCTCGTCTGGTCGTTGCGTTGCTCCATAAAAAAACCCACCCGCGGGTCATCTTTGCGCGGCTGGTAGGTATTTTTTGGCATCTCGATAAAACTATGCTGCATTCTTACCCGCACATAACGGGGATCAGTAATGTCTGCACCCCCGCTTACCAACGCATTGGGGTTATCATAAGCAAGGTCAACCACCACATCGGTGTTATTGGGGAACGATCTTATCTCTGCATATTTCGATTTGGTGGGGTTAAGCCCGCCTAGGTTAAAGAACATGAACGAGAAAGGTCCCGGGGCAACAACAGGCTTTACCGGGTCAAGCTTATCGCTGATAAAAAGACCGTCAGCGTTTACAAGGTAGCCGGTGGAATCTTCTGCCTGTATCTTATCTGAATAAAAAACAGCTTCGGGTTTGTCAACATTGGCTGTCTTACTGATGGGGTTATTTTTGTCGTAGTAAAAATCAGTGTTCACCATCGAAAATTCCAGCTTGTCAAAAGCCTTCTTCACCTGGAATACAAGGTTAGAGCGGTGCATGCTCTGGTTCAGGAACAGCGATGTAGGCCCGCTGATGGAAAAACTCTGGTAGATAAACTCCTTATCAAGTTGGTCCTTCCTCAGGTACAACTGCACACTTCCCGAAACCGTATCCTGGAAAAGCGTAAAAAGGCCCTCTTTTTTGTGGGCGCCTTTGGTTTTGTCTTCAATACTGTTCGTTTTTTTAGGAGCGGGTTTCGCGGTGTCTGTCGCCGGTTTTACCGCTGCAGCCTCTGTCTTTTTCTGGGCAAACAAAGTCATGCACGGCATGCCTGCGGCAAGCATAAATACGATAACTTTTCTTTTCATTTTGTAAGATTTAAACGGCTGGTAAGATAAATGAATTAATACAAAAGCCTTTCTTAAAATGATAAAAGGTTTTGTAACCGCTTTGTTTAAAGCACCTTAAATAATTTCCAGTATTTTAAAAGTCGTTTCCCCCAACGTCTGTCATCTTATACCTGCCGTCTCCTGGCTCACATCTGGTGTTCCAACCGACCATTCACGATTCACCTCTCCTGTCCCTCATTGGCCATTGATCATTCACCATTGCTGTTCCCGCTTCAAGTTCTTATTGACCATTCACGATTGACCACCGCCTCACCTGCCATTAAGGGTTAACTGGTAGATACCCGGTAGATAAGCCGTATTAAAAGCGCAAAATAGGTGGTCGCCATTACGGCTGCAGCCATGGGGGATGGCAAGATGCTGCTGCCCTGGCTAGCCCGGTTGTTGCTGTATGGGCGTGAACTTTCCCGGCGGTAATGCGTATTCGATCGGTAGTAAAGACGTAAATCTACTGCTGAAACCGCCTTTTCACGCACTTATTTTTACCAAACGATCAAAGAAAGCTGTGCCATTGCGGTTAACAGCTCCAAACAGTCAAAATTAAAAACTATATAACCATGGAAACACAATTCAATTTTTCATCTTACAGGGATGACCAAAACGTGGTGCGGATTTTAAATCATAACCAGGCACCCGTTCGCAAACAGACAAAGAATCCGCTTCAACTTGCCAAAGAGTACATACAGGAAGCGGCAGGGGAGTATCGCATTAACAGCGACCTGCTGAAAGAGCTGGATAAGAATGTTGGCATCACCATGTCCGACGAAGGTGAATCCTTTAAACTGAAGGGGATAAAGAAAATGCTCGACAGCACGGTGGTGGACTATGCGCAAACCTACTATGGCTTACCCGTATGGCGCTCCGGACTTACCGTTGTGATGCAGGATGAGCCTTTACAGGTGCTGAGTTCGTCAAACTCGTCACAAATGGCAATGAAAGTGCATAAACCAAAAATTGAGGTCGCCGGCAATGGCACTGGCGCATACCCTTACCTGCTTTACAGAGCGGTGGGCATACCGGGAACCAGGGAAGAAAACGATTTTAAGATCAACGAAAACAGGCTGGTGATATTTAAATACGAAGCCGCAAAACGTTACACCGACCACCCGGGAAATGAACAGGAAAAGAACAGGCAACAGGGCTTCGTCGAAGAACATTTTACCATACCGCTGCCGCCTGTTGCCGATAGTATTAAAGACGGTGAATTTTACGTGGTTCATGAAGTATTGTTCACCTATTCATTGCCCGGCAAGAAAAAGCTCAACTGGCGCGCCATGATAGAAGCGGAAACAAACAGCGTACTTTACCTGCGCGCCCTCACAGATAACCTGTTATCGGGTATGGTATTTAAATGCGATCCGATTACAGACAGCGGAAGCACCAGCAATAACCCGAACGCCTCCTCCGCCACATTGGATGGCGTGAGGGTAAGTGTGGCTTTACCAGGGCTTGTTGCACCATCAGGTGGACAGCAGGCACTGACTGGTGAATATGTGCGGGTGATCGATGACGAAGCGCCAACCGTGGCACCACCAACAGAAGGAAGCCCCTACGACTTTAACTATGGCAGCCGCACCAATAATTTTGTTGCTGTGAATGCTTACTATCATTGTGATAAGTTCTTCAGAATGTTGCACGACCTGGGCTTTGATATTCCATCCTATTTTGATGGAACGACCTTCCCGGTACATATTGACCACCGCGGGCATTTTGGTACCGCCAATGGCATTGAAGTAAATGCATCCTGTAACGGAAACGCAGCCAGTAACGGTATTGGCCTTGTTGACTTCGAGCTCGCTACGCTGGCCGACACGTCAAGCCCGGTTGGCATTGCAGTGGATTTTAAAGTGGTGCTGCATGAACTTGGAGGCCATGGTATATTATGGGACCATGTGGACGGGCCTAACTTTGGTTTCTGCCATAGCGCTGGCGACAGCATCGCGGTCATCACAAACGATCCCGACTCCAATGCGCCTGACCGCTTTGAAACATTTCCATTCTCTTTCTACACATTCAGCCCATCAAGCCGGAGGAGGCACGACAGAACGCTCGCCGCTGGCTGGGGCTGGGGTGGTTCACAGGACGATGGCGGGTATGGCAGCGAACAGATCATGTCGACAACTATGTTCAGGATCTATCGTTCTATCGGTGGTGATCATTGGGACCTGAGCCGCAGGCAGCTTGCTTCAAAGATCGCGGTGTACTTAATTGTTCGTGCAGTTGGCACACTTACGCCGGCATCAAACCCTTCTGACCCGGCAGGCTTTGAAACAGCGCTTGAAAATGCAGATGCAGGCAACTTTAGTTTCCTAAACCCGGCAGAAAGTTATGCAGGCGGTGCTTATTATAAAGTGATCCGCTGGGCTTTTGAAAAGCAGGCGCTTTATCGCCCCTCCGGTGTTGACGCCACCCATGAAGGCAACCCTCCGGCAGTGGATGTTTATATCAATGACGGAAGGAATGGCGAATACCAGTTCCTTGCCAATCACTGGAGCTGCACAGATATCTGGAACAGGCGCAACAACACCGGCGACGGCTCAGGTGTGCACGAAGAACCCATCGTTGGCCAGACAAACTATGCCTGGGTAAAGATCAAAAACAGGGGCACACAAACCGCAACCAATATTGTGGTGAAAGGTTACCATGCCAAACCAGGTGTGGGGCTCACTTACCCCGATGACTGGATGGCGATGGACACCAACCAACTGGTTGCTTCGAACCTCGCTTCCGGCGCGGAACAGATCGTCGGCCCGTTTGAATGGGTGCCAAGTGAAGTAGGTCACGAATGTATGTTCATGAGTGTTTCTGCACTGCATGATCCCAGCAATATCGATGGCAGGATCACCGGTTCTATTCCTGAATGGAGAGTGGTGCCAAATGACAACAATATTGCACAACGCAATGTATCACCGGTTTCCGGCAGCAGCAACTTAAATCTGGTTGCATCTATGGCCAACCTGCCTTTCTGGGCGCGCAATCCAAACAGCAAAGAGTCAAAGATTACACTCGATGTGCACCTGCCTGTATTCCTTGAGCAACGCGGATGGAGGCTTGACTTCAGCAACGCCGGCGGCAGAAGCTTTAACCTTCAACCAGGCGGCGAAAGAAAAATAGAAATGAGGATGATCGAAGGCAAACCATTTACCAAACAAGATGTGCTGGATGCCAAAGACGATAACAAAATTGTTATTTATGCAAACGCCGACGGCAACCTTATCGGCGGTATGACCTACAATGTTGATCCCGATATGAAGCACCCTTCCAATTACCATGAACCAAAAGAAGAAGATTGCGGTAACAGCATAAAGGACTGGCTGAAGATGGCAGAAGCCTCTGGCAGGAATGTGAAATCTGTAAAGGTTAAACGCATAACCCTTGATATAGACTTCAGGACTGATTGCGACTGCGATTAGTTAATCCTGCCTCAAAGAAAGCGCCCTCCGGGAAAGGGCGCTTTCTTATTTTCAGCCGGCAACAAAATAACTGCAGCGATGCACAAAGAACCGGGCGATGAAGTGAGTGACACAACGAAGTACCACAATGATCTGGAAGCCCGGAACAAAAAATGCTGCAACGATTTTCAAACTGTTTTTAGTTACCTTAGGCAAAACAATCCGCATGCGCAATTTCACCTGGCTGTTCCTTTTTGCCGCAATACTTTTTACCTCCTTTAATGTCCGAGATACAACGAAAAAATGGGTAAGCCTTTTCGATGGCAAAGACCTGGAAGGATGGACACCAAAGATTGCGGGCTATGCTTCGGGTGAAAACTTTGGCAATACTTTTCGGGTAGAGCATGGCATACTCAGCATTCGCTACAATGCTTATGATAGTTTTCGCAACAGGTTTGGTGCCTTATATTTCAATAAAAAATTTACCAACTATCGCCTTAGGGTAGAATATCGTTTTGTGGGCGACCTTACACCTGGCGCACCAACATGGGGCTACCGCGATGGCGGCATTCAATATCACTGTCAAAGTCCTTCGTCGATGGGAATTGATCAGCCTTTTCCACTTTGCCTCGAATACAATCTGCTTGGCGGCAATGGTAAAGATGAACGGCCGGATGGGGAGATCTGCGCCAATGGCATTTATGTTTCCATCAACGGCAAACGCAACGACAGCTATTGTACAACACCTTTTGTGCAACACACTTTTCACGGCGACCAATGGGTTACCGCAGAGATCGATGTGCATGATGGCAAGGTTAAGCATTATGTGAACGGCGAAGAGATTTTGCGCTATGAAGATCCGCGTTACGACACAGCGAATGCGCTGGTTAAAAAGCTTGGCATAACTAACGCCGATGCAGTGAAAGAAGGCTACATTTCTTTGCAGTCTAACAGTCACCCGATGGACTTTCGCAAGATCGAGATTATGGAGTATTGACAATATTTTTGTGAACCCGTCAACCTATAAAATGGCATCGCCGGTTGTGCTGTAAGTGCCGGCTTACATGGGATCATTCACACGGTGGTTTTGAATATTGGATCAGCCTTTCTTTCGCATGCAAAAAAAGAAACACATTAATAGCAGCCTGCTTATTTTTGATGCCGCATGCAGCTTTACATCTCCTCTCTGAATTCTGGCAGCAATGCCAACTGCTACTACATCGGCAATGACACCGATGCATTACTGATTGATGCGGGGCTCAGCTGCAGGGAAACAGAAAAGCGCATGAAGTTACTCGGCCTTTCGATGAAGAAAGTGAAGGGAGTTTTTATTTCACATGAACACAGCGATCACATCAATGGCTTGCAGCAATTATCGAAGAAATTTCAGCTGCCTGTTTATATCACAGAAGCCACGCTTGAAAACAGCCATATTCCGCTTGAAAAAGATTGCATTAGAACTTTTAAACACGGCAGCAGGATGATGATTGGCGACTTATGCGTGCATGCTTTTCGAAAGAGCCACGATGCGATCGATCCGCATAGTTTTATGATCTCGGCTTATGGCATTAACATTGGCGTGATCACTGATATAGGCCATGCATGCAAAGAAGTGATTGCATGCTTTAGCCAGTGCCACGCGGCTTTTCTTGAATCAAATTATTGCGAGGATATGCTTGCCAACGGCAACTACCCCTACCACCTGAAAAAAAGAATTGCCGGAAGTGAAGGGCATTTGTCCAATGCCGCAGCTTTGGAATTATTCAGGAAACATGCATCAAAAGATTTACAGCTACTGCTGCTGTCGCATTTGTCGAAAAATAATAACAGACCTGAACTGGCGGCCGCCGTATTTGCACCACATGCCGGTAACACAAAAATTGTAGTGGCATCGCGTCACGAACCCTCGCCCGTTTTTTGTATTGAATTGTTACCTCCTGTGAATGCTCCTTTAAAAAGTCTTGTAGCAACAAAACTGCAGCAACTATCGCTGTTTCAGTGATAGCCGGGGGGAACTTAGAACACAGGCCCGGGATGACAGGTATTCAGGTGCGATGGAAGCTGAATTGAGCAGATCAGTCCGCCATAAAATATATCAACGCTGATACATTATTATTTATTCATAACCGGTAACTCTATATAAGTCGCCATGTTGCTGTTGCAGTAGATGCGCTGTTCCGCCCTGATAAAATCAGATTCTTTCGCTTCAAAAATATTGGGCACATATTTCTGCGGGTTGCGGTCAATTACCGGGAACCAGGTGCTTTGGATTTGTATCATCAGCTTATGCCCTTTCTTAAATGTATGATTAATGTCGTGCAGGTTGATCACGAACTCCTCTGGTTTGTTGGGTTCAAGCGGCGAAGGGTTACTGAAACTCTTTCTGAATCTCCCCCGAAAGACCTCCATGGCAACGGGCAATTCGTAACCACTCATAAGCAGGTTATGCTTGTCCTGATCGGGATATACATCAATGAGTTTTACAACCCAGTCTGCATCACTGCCCGATGTGCTTGCAAACAGGTGCGCCACGATAGAGCCCGTAACAGTTAAATCACTGGTAAGCGTTGCTGCGGTAAAGCTGGCTACGTCTGGCCTGGAGCTTACAAAGCGCTGGTCTTCCACCTGCCAAGGCCTCCAACGGCTGCCTTCGCCATACGTGGCTTCTATGGGTTGTGTGCGGTAGGGTACTGGCTTTTTAGGGTCGCTTATATAACTTACAAAACCTGTTGGAGCAGTTGGTTTGCTAAAGTCACAGGTACCATTGGCATTTGCATACAATCTCTTCTTCACCGCATCTTTTGGCGGCCAGGTCTCGTAGGTTTTCCATTGGTTGCTGCCTGTTTGAAAACAGTAGGCCTCGTCAAATTTTCCGTCGCCAATACCTTTGAGCCAGTAGTCAAACCATTTCTTTTGCAGTGCATGAAACCATGTGCCTGTTTTACTGCCGAATGCGATCTTTCCAAGACTGTCTGCGTTATCGCTTCTCCATTGACCGTGATTCCAGGGGCCGAGACAAATATAATTGCGGTTAAAACTGTCTTTCTGTTCCATGTGGCGGTACATGAGCTGCGGCCCGTTGATGTCTTCCTGGTCATAATAGCCGCCTACATGCAGCATCGGTATCTGCGGCCGGTCCACATAACTCAGTGGTGAATTCTTTTGCCAGAAGCTATCATAGTTCGGGTGTTTGGTAAAATTATTCCAGGTGGGTATGCTGTTATGAAAATATTGCTCATTCACATTCTTTAGAGAGCCGAGATTGAGATACCAGTTAAAAAGATCGAACTGTGGAAAAGGGAAGTCGCTGTCTGTTGTTTTATCGTGCTCTATTTCATAACTGTACTCCATGCCGTAGCTCAAACGAAAAGCGCCGTTGTGGTGAAAATCATCACCCATAAAAAGGTCGCCCATACAGGCCTGCTCCGATGCAGCTTTCATCGCCGGGTGTGGGTCAACAGAACCAGTCAGCGCAAGCCAGCCTGGATACGAAATGCCCAATATCCCCGCTTTGCCATTGTTGTTTTGGAGGTTTTTTATAAGCCAGTCAACAGTATCCCAGGTATCGGTGCTTTCATCAATAGTCCCTGGTTGCTTTGCATGCGTAAGCGGCTGGTGAATTTCCATGTTGCCTTCGCTTTTGTATTTGCCGCGTATATCCTGGAAAATAAAATAGTAGCCCTCTTTGGCCATATCACCATAGTAGCCACCAAAATCCGCGAAGTCAAAACTGCTTCCATCCGGCACATCCATGTCTGCTCCATAGGGCGTACGGGTAATCAAAACAGGCACTGCTGATGCCGCCCCAACAGGTGTAAGAATCATGGTAAATAATTTCACACCGTCACGCATCGGCACCATTACTGAGGTTTTTTTATAAGCCTTTATCACGTTGCCCTGCGCATGCACATTTACAATAAAACCGATGATCGTAAAAAGAAGCAAGCAATTTTTTTTCATGAAGCAGTTTTGTAATGAAAATAAAACTAAAACTAACCAATTTGATTTTATTTTTTGTATGCCGGTCAATCGCTTTTCATGCATCTTCCGTTGCGTCGCACCCTTCAACGTTCAAATCTTTATTGAACAAGAATCAATGTCTGTTCGTAAGCTCCGGCAGCCATTCTCCAAATGTTAAATTTTAAAAAAGCGGCCAAAATCATAGCCGCTTTGTCGGGCTTGGGGGTTTAATAAGGAAAACACACTTATGAAAAAGCGTTTAATCATCCTCTGCATGATCACGATAACAATAACTGGTACTGTAATGCTGGCCTGCAGCAAAAGCAGCAGCGGCTATGGGGGCAACAATACAAGTGGCAGCGGAAGCGCAGTGTCTATAAAAAGCATGGCTTTCTCCATTACGTCACTTAGCGTAACAGCGGGCACTAAAGTCACCTGGACCAACAATGATGGCATTGACCATACCGTTACTGCTGACGATGGAAGCTTCGATAGTGGCAACATCGCGCCGGGTGGCACCTTTAATCATACTTTCGCCACAGCAGGCACAGTGAATTATCATTGTGCCATTCATTCCATGATGAAGGCATCTGTAATTGTGAATTAAGAATTCAGCCATAGCTTTATTAAAGCCGGGATTGAAAAAAATCTTTACTTTAATAAATGAATACGATCTTACGCGCAGCCATATTTTACACCTTCATCACAGGCATAGTTCATGTCAGTTATGCACAATCAACTTCTAAAGTTCCATGGCCAAAAGGGAAAGAGGCAGCTATCAGCCTGAGCTTCGACGATGCACGTTTTAGCCAGGTAGATCGTGGCACGGCACTGCTCGACAGCATGCAGGTGAAAGCTACCTTTTACCTGGTTCCTGCCGCCGCAGAACAAAGAATGGAAGGCTGGAAGAAAGCCGTTGCTGCCGGTCATGAAATGGGCAACCATTCCCTGTTTCATCCCTGCTCAGGCAACTTCGAATGGTCAAGAAATCATGCATTGGAGAACTACACGCTCGATAGCATGCGTTATGAACTAGTCGAATCAAACAACCGCATTGAAAAAATGCTCGGTGTTAAGCCAATCGTATTTGCTTATCCATGCGGACAAAAATTTGTAGGCCGCGGGGTAAACACCAAGAGTTACGTTCCATTGATCGCAGAAATGTTTATTACCGGCCGCGGTTTTATGGAAGAAACACCCAACGATCCGGCCTATGTTGACTTTGCTCAGATTACCGGTATTGAAATGGATGGCAAAGACTTTGAACAGTTACTGCCAATGATTGAGGCGGCACGAAAAAAAGGGCAGTGGGTAGTATTGGCAGGTCACGAAATGGCCGACGATGGTGTTCAAACCACGCGGCTCGCCATGCTGAGAAAGCTGATCGCTTACGTGAAAGATCCGGCTAATAAAATGTGGGTAGCACCTGTGGGCGAAGTGGCAAAATATATTAGTGGAAAACGGGCAGCAATGGAATAAATTTTCACCAACCTGCCATCAGCAATAATGGGCAGAAAGAGCTTATTGCGAAATATCTTCTTCGCCGGTCAGGTCGGCTCTTTCAACAGCATCCATAACCGAAGGCGCATAATTTAGCCAGCTGTTCAATTCGGGAATATAAATTTCCGCTGCATCTTTATCTGCAAACAGTTTGTAATCAAATTTCGAATAGCCATAGATGATATACCCCGGGTAATACCATTGCAATTTATGGGCTATCGCGTATTGCATTTTCAGCAGCATCAGGTACTTACCGGGACTGCATTTCTTGTAGGCAGGATGGTAAAAATTCATGATGCCCGCAATGCTTTTTTCGCCTTTGTCAAATACGCCTACAGCGATCAATAAATCTTTATCCCTCACCTCAACCATGTAACTGTCGAACACATTTGCCTGGCTGTCTCCAAAAAGCCATTGCTGTACCGAACTGGCGGGATCGAAGTCTATCCCCGTTTTGTACAACGCGTAAAGTGCTTCCACTTCTTCATTTACTTCCGTGGGTTTTATGCTGTGGGAAAAACGGCTGTTGTTTTGCATAAGTAGTCTTAGCCGCCTGCTGAACCTGATCGATAAAATATTGTACCGCAGCCAGAACACGCGGTACAATCGATCCTGTTCTGTAATAAAATGTGTGGTGAACAAGCTTTGGAACATCCTGTACCATCCGCGCTCAAGAAAGGCATCAAGCTGCCTGCCTTTTAGTTGTTCCGGATAATAAATGGATGGCTCAGTCAAGATGGATAATGTTTTTCGAAATTCCTGCCGTAAATCTAAAAAGCTTTTAGCCAAAATTTTGTTTGCGGCATGAAATTGTTAAAGGTTAATTGCAGTACTCAAACTTCGGTAGTTAAGGGCCGTTTACAAAAGATAATGATTAAATTTAAAGACAGCAACAGTGGCAGTATGAAAAAACCTTTGAATGCAATACCATTTTTTCTAAGTATAACACTTGTTGTGGTTGCCGGTTGCAATGGATGTTTTCAGAAAGATATTTCAGCGGTCGCCCCTGATCCGGTCACCGACATTGTTAACGTGGATCTTCCCGAATCTTCTTTTAACTTTCCCGTTACGTATGCGATCAGCAAACTTGCAGCATTGGTGAATCACAAGATCAGTGGTAAATTCTTTGAAACTACCGTCAACCCACTCGGAAATGAAAAAGATGAGGCCCTGCTTAGTTTTACAAAAATAAAACCCATTACTATTCGGGTTGCGAGAGATCAACTCATCTGCAGGGTTACGCTTCAGGTAAATGGCAGCCTGCTCAAAAGCCGCTACGGTAAATTTCTCACCCGGCAGGTTAAGCCACTCGAAACAGAAGTAAGCCTCGAACTTGCTACGCCGGTTAGCCTGGGCAGCGACTGGAGCCTGCAAACAAAATTTGCACTCAAGTCATTTGACTGGTTAACAGCACCTATTTTACAGGTTGGCCCTATTAAGGCTGACATTCGTGATATCCTGGAAGATGCCCTGAATAAAAACGATGCAAGACTTACCCGCATGCTCGATGATGAACTGTCAAAAGCTGTTTCCCTAAAACCTGCTATTTCCAAAGTGTGGTTCGATCTGCAAAAGCCGATTGTTATCCATAAGAACGTGCCAGTGGCATGGATGAAATTCACCTGCGACAGCGTAAAAGGGAAAATAATGCTGGAGAAAGACGTGGTAAAATGTTACACCAATGTAACAGCGAAAATGATGATGTTTACGGATACCGGCACACTGCCTGCCGCAAAACCACTTCCGCCATACCGGCTGCTTACCGCCCCCGGGGATGAATCTGATATCTACCTGTATGCATTTACCTCGTTTGATGAAATTAATGAGCAGGTGAACAGCCGCCTGGCGGGGAAAGTTGTTTCAGCAAGAGGGTACACCATTGTTATCGATTCCATGAGGGCTTATGCCTCGGCTGCAGGAATTTCAGTAAAGATCACCACGAGTAAAGACGTAGAAGGAACGGTTGTGGCCAGCGGCAAACTGGAATTCGACACAAAAACACAGCAAATAGCTTTGCGCAATTTCGACTATGCATTAAACAGCAACAGCACGATCATTAATGCGGCAGACCAGTTTTTGCATAGCGTGGTAAAAGATAGCATTGGCCCTAAACTCGTGCTTGGGCTCGATACACTTATTCAGCGGGTGCCCGACCTGGTGGAAAATGCCATTGCAAAAGGAAAGACCGGCAACGCGATCGATCTTACACTCGACAACCTGGTTATAAACGATTGCAAAATTTCTATGGGTGCCGAGCGGGTGCACTTCCGGATACATGCTGGCGCGCAGGCTGGCATAGCACTAAAAAAGATCAATGCAGGAGGGCGGCTTACCATATCTGCCAAACCTAAAAATAAATAACAGTGCTTATATAACTTTATGACGGGCTACGGCTTGTTGATGTGGCTTTTCCTGCGCTTGCCCGCAGGAGCGATTTGGGTTCGCGCTTTTATGCTGCGGTGCACAAACCGGCCAGGCGTTAAACAATCCACGCCAGCTTTATTCGGGCTTGCCGCCCGATGATTTAATTGTACAAGTGAGTGACACAACGACGTTGCCATGAATTCTGCAGCCGGCCATATAAAATCTCCATGCAGAAAAGACACGATTATCATATCTGTGTAAAATTTAAAAGAAGGTTTCCGGCTGAAGCTTATGTTTATCTTTGCCGCTGCAAATAAAATCTGCAATTATGGATGCTGCTGTTACAGACCTGCTGAAGAAATATGACCTGCCTGTTCCAAGATATACAAGCTACCCCACTGTGCCATACTGGGATTTTTCGACCATCGATGAAACAAAATGGAAACAGGCTGTTGTGAATACTTACAACAATGAAAATGGCGAATTATCGATCTATATTCATTTACCATTCTGCGAAAACCTTTGCACGTTTTGTGCCTGCAACAAACGCATAACCAAAAATCATAAGGTAGAAGACCCCTACCTGGAGGCAGTTTGTAAAGAGTGGAATATGTACCGGTCCATCCTTCCCGGCACGCCGGTGATAAAGGAAATTCATCTCGGCGGCGGCACACCCACTTTTTTTAGTCCTGAGAATCTTGTTTACCTGATCAGGCAGATCACGAAAGACGCAATCATAAGCGACGATCATGCCTTCAGTATTGAAGTGCACCCCAACTATACAACGGAAGAACATATCAAACAATTACAAACAGTTGGCTTTAACAGGATAAGTCTCGGCGTACAGGATTTCGACCCTGTTGTGCAATATGCTATTAACCGTATACAGTCGTTTGAAAAGACAAATGAAGTGGTGGAATGGGCACGCAAATATGGTTTTACCAGTGTGAATATAGATCTCGTTTACGGGCTACCACACCAGACAACTAAGAGTATTGAGCACACTGTGGAAGCAATAAAAAAAATGCAACCCGATAGGATCGCATTCTATTCATATGCGCACGTGCCATGGAAAAGTAAGGGCCAGCGAAGATATACCGAGGCAGACCTTCCTGCTGCCGATGACAAATGGAAAATGTATAGCCTTGGTACCGAACTGCTGAGGGAAAGCGGCTATGCAAGCATTGGCATGGATCATTTTGCTTTAAAAGACGATGCTATGTTCACAGCAGCCAGGAATGGTAAACTGCACCGGAATTTTATGGGCTATACAACAACGCAATCGAAGCTGATCATCGCACTGGGAGCCTCAAGCATTGGCGATGCATGGAATGCTTTTGTGCAAAACGAAAAAGAGATTGAAAAATATGAAGAGAAAGTGAACAATGGTCACCTGCCTTTAACCGATGGGCACTTGTTGAGTGAGGAAGATGTAATGCTGCGCAAAAACATTCTCGAACTCATGTGCATGAATGAAACCACGTTAAACAAGGCCGCACTTGAAGCCTCATTTGTTGAAGCCGCCAATAAAAAACTATTGGCCCTGGCCGACGATGCGCTAGTAGAAATCAATGGCAATAAAATCGTTGTTACAAAGAAAGGCAAGTCCTTTATCAGGAATATTGCGTCAACCATAGATGCACAATTGTGGCGCAGGCAAATGAGTACGCCGGCTTTCAGCAAGGCAATTTAAGGTAACGTTGGTTGCGCAATATCTGTAACTGTCCGTTTATATAAGCGATTGAGTTCTGCTTTGCTAAAAAGCTATATTTGGCCAATGAACGATGATCTCTCTCTTGAACTTTCTAATTATGCAGGACTTATTGCAACTGTGGTACTTACTTTTAATTTCTTGTTGGGTATGCTACTTGCCACCGCGTATAAAAGAAGTATATACTGGAAAAAATTACCTGCCTGGCTTCAGCAGCTTGATATAAACGACCTGCATAACTGGACCGCCTATGTTGCGTTGCTGTTGGTAGTTATGCATGCCATGTTCCTTGTTGGCGATAAGGCCTCAAAATTTACCTACAGCCATATATTTTATCCTTTTAATGCACCCACGCAACCTTTTGCTGTAACACTTGGCAGCTTTGGTTTGTATGCGTTGCTCATTGTTATTATCACTACACAGAAAGCCATCAAGAAACGCATCAGCTTTCGCCTCTGGAAAAATATTCATCTCATCTCTTATGGCATGGCGGTTTTGTTTGTAGTGCATGGCACCATACTCGACCAGCATCTTAAAGATGGGCCTGTGGATTATTTCGATGGAGAGAAGGTTTTGTCAGAAGCTTGTGGTTTATTGCTTGTTGCAGCCACTGTTGTTCGTTACAGGTATCATGCCCGTAAAGGCTAATTCAAATAAATCTTTGGTGCCAGGCACTAGTGCAAACATTAAGCTTTACTTGCGTCGCACACTTGTGCTGCAGACTAAAAAGCATCATTCGAATACCAGCGTTCCGAATTTCTCCGGATCATGATAACTTCTTCTTGTAAGCGACCAGCTTGAATAAACGGGGTTTCTGTCATAATCTATGCGGTAAAAATTGGCGCGCCATTGAGTGCCTTTTTGCGGCGGCACATTGTTGAACGTGGCTATGAGTTCATAAGGGATAAATATCTCTGCGGTCCAGGTAAATCGGTTTGTTTTTGCATCTTTCCCTCCCACCCGCACCAAATGCGTTGTTCTTCGCCCACCTACATACATATAGGGAAGCCATGTGTTGATGTCTTTGCCATTATTCTGTATCATTAAGGGCAATTCAAAATTCCACGGCGACAATTCGTATTCGAAATAATCATTGCCATCGCCGTCGGGTTTCAAAAAAACCTCCACTACATCTTCGTTATATAGTGGCGTATTATCGGCTTTGTTTGTAACTGTTAACAAGCTATCCTCCGCCCGAAACAGGCAATAAATTCCTTTCGCGGAATAAAGCACTTTAAACTGCGTTTGATATTGAATATCGTGTTCAGGCAGTCCCTCTGTATTCCAGTTATTCTGCTGGAGGGTAGTTTTATCACGTTGCGTTATCACATTCCAGTCTGCCCCATTCCAGTTCGCGCTGGTTCCATCGCCGGTAATGGCAAAATCTTCAGTCATCTTAACTTTTAACAGGCCGGTGTTTGGCTGACCAAAAGAGATATTTACTACACAACAAATCACTGCTGCCAAAAAGTATTGTTTGCTCATGAAAAAAACTTTATTATTAAGAGGTAGCGGTTAATGCTGTATTCACGTTTTCTGCATGATCATCTGCAGGCGGCTTCCGGTGCCAGTAAGATGCAAGCACAGAACCTGTAGTATTCATCAACGGGCCGAATATGGCCGGGGCAAGGCCAACTGTTGCCATTTTACCCATCGCTTTTGCAAGGCCTGAAGCCATTCCGGCGTTTTGCATGCCTACTTCAATTGCCAGCGTTCTGCAGTCACGTTCCTGCATTTTAAACAGGCGACCCGTCCAATAACCTAATGTATATCCGCAAAGATTATGAATCAATACAACCAGGATCAATGCAGGGCCGATTGTTAAAAGACTGTTCCTGCCTGCGGCAGTAATAATCACTATAATAAATGCAATGGCCGACATGGAAACGATTGGCATCGCATTATCGAGCCACTTTACTTTACCATGAAGGAAATAATTGAATATTAAACCGGCGCCAACAGGAACAATCACCATCTGCAATATCTCGAACATCATGTCTATCGCATTTATTTGCACAAATGCACCTGCAAGCAGTTTCATAAGTAATGGCGTTACAAATGGGGCCAGCATGGTAGATACAGCAGTAATGGTAACGGACAATGCAAGATTGGCCTTCGCCAAATAGGAGATTACGTTAGATGCTGTTCCGTTTGGCGAGCAACCGACCAACACTATTCCCGCCGCTATTTCAGGTGGGAAATTGGTAAGGCTTGCCAGTGTATAACCGATAAGTGGCATAATAATAAAGTGGCTTACCACGCCAATAAAAACACCCTTCGGCATTTTAATAACCCCTGCGAAGTCCTTAAAACTCATGGAAGTGCCCATGCCAAACATGATCACCATGATCAATGGTTTTATAAGCGTTGACAATAGCAACCCGTTCCACGAAGTAAAATATTGCGGGTAAGACAAAGCCGTGGTAACCGCCGCAAGAATTGTAATGGTATAAGTAAAGCCTTTGAATGCTTCATAACCGCGGCTGGCAATTGCAAACAAAATAAAAAATGCGATCAACAACGGGTCAGCATATTCGCCGTTCCCGTTTATAAAAAAAAGCACAGCAGTAAATAAACAAGCCGCGGCAAAAGCAAAAGCCATTTTATAAATATTCATATAGCAGAATTATTTTGTTGCGTAGAATTACCTGGCGTACAAGTGAGTGACACAACTGCAGCTCAGTTTATATTCTTGTGTTGGGTTCCAAAAATATCAACCTTCCCAGTTTGACTATTCAACAAATTACCAGGTTCTTTTGCTCATAAACTCATCCAACTGCGCCCTGGTAAGTTTTGTTGAGCCGGGATGTTCGTCGAGCCATTTTAAAAAAGCGTTTTTTATTTCATCGGTCCACTGGCTGTCGATCTGTCCGGGGGAATACACCCCCTTCTTCAGCATTTCATGGCCAAACAGATCGCGCAGGTCGATGAACTCCGCAGTGAAAACCACTTTCTCTGCAAGATGTGCGGGAATGAACAACACACCTTCGCGATCGGAAATAACAAGATCGCCGGGCATCACAATTGCATGACCAATTCTTATAGGCGTGTTCAATCCCATCAGCACTTCGTCTTCAAGATATGAAGGATCGAACTGCCGCACGTAGGCGTTGAAACCACTGATTTGTGAGAGGCCCGACAGGTCGCGTGCTGATGCATCGAATATAACGCCGTTGCCGCTCTTCGCGTAAATGGCGTTCCCGAGGTTATCACCGATCAACGTTCCCTTCTGTATTTTTCCCATGCCATCAGCTACATAAACATCACCTTTTTGCAACACATCTATCGGCCACGAGTTTGTGTTGCCTTTGCGGCCTTCATTTTTTCCGCGCTCTTTTATTTTCGCTTCCACATCTGGGCGGCTCGGCATATACTGCGCAGTAACCACACGCCCAACTACCTGCACAGTATCGTTCACCATCTTCCAGCCGCCTTCAAACTGGTTGTTGTATCCCTGGCCTTTCAATATCGTCCATGCCGATTCAAAACCGATATGTTTTGCACGTTCAATAATTTCGTCGGGCACTTTTGGCCGGCCATCGGCAAAGCGCTCACCTTTCCATTCTGATGTAAGAAATACGAGTTCTTCTTTTGGCATTACCTGCGCAAGGGCATTTGCAGTAAGTATTACAAGCGATACGATTACTAAAGCAGGTTTTATTTTCATACCCATCATTATTTGGTTGTTTTATTTTTTGAACCCGGCAGCATTGCGACTACCAGGCTTTACTTGCGTCGCACACTTGTGCAGCAGTAA
The DNA here is from genome assembly GCA_002478885.1 of Chitinophagaceae bacterium UBA7600. GTDB lineage: Bacteria > Bacteroidota > Bacteroidia > Chitinophagales > Chitinophagaceae > DLKC01. The sequence continues at coordinate 48,148 of DLKC01000105.1, read as the reverse complement.
TGCATGCAACTTTTTGAATGTGTTTTTTACTTATTGTTTTATGCTTGCAGCAATTTTCTTACTGCATCATTTTCCACTCCCTTCCTGCGTCTTCCACGCGAAATGTTTCCATATTCTTTGTGTCCTGCAATGTTACATAGGCAGTGCGACCATCTTTGCCGCCAAAACAAATATTGCTGCAATTTTTGCCGGTTAGGTTTATTTCTCTTAATATTTTCCCCTCGGGTGAAACCTTTACTACTGTACCTTTTCCATACCTTGTCATGTACAGATTTCCTTTCACATCGCAGCGCATACCATCGAAACCAAAATCAGGAAACTCAATCAATAAGCGCTTATTGCCGATGTTGCCATCTGAAGAAAGATCGTAAACCCATACTTTGCGTTGCACCGATTCATTTACATATAAATGCTTTTCATCCGGGCTGACTTCAATTCCGTTGGTGGTGCCCATGTTATCTTCAAGTATGGTCGCTTTACCATCGTTATCTATACGCCATATTCTTCCCGTACCTGCCTTCCAGTTGGGATCACTTGCGTATAAGCGGTCTTTGCTGTCGATGGCAATATCGTTGGGTTGGTTCATAGTTGCATTGTGTGCATACACCGACACCTGTTTTGTTGCCATATCAACTTTTAAAATATTGTGGCGGGTATAATCAGCAACCAGTAAATCTCCTTTGCTGTTAAAACGCAGGCCATTACCATCGCTGCTATCAGCAAGCTCAATAAAGATGCCTCCTTTGCCTTGTTTATCGAGTTTGCAAATCGTGCTTTCTTTCTGAAAATTGACGGCATACACATTTCCATCTTTATCAACGGCAGGGCCTTCTGCACCGGTGGTGAAACTATTGTCTGCCGTAAACGTGGAAGATTGGTACAAATCAGCTGTTGCCGCTTTTGGCGGACTACATGCGACCATTGCGCCGATAAGAAAGCTAAGAAATGTTGTAACCGGTTTCATGAGCAGTATTGCTGATTGATTATTGATACCAACATGCCTGGTTTTAGCTGAACCAAGGAAAGAACGTACAAGTGTGCGACGCAACGAACGGCGATGTTGTGGCCGTCGTCTGGGCCATGATTGTATTTTAAAAACTATTCTTTCCACGGCACCAGTTTGGAAGGATAGTAATCAATACCCATCGCCTTGAAGCGTGGGGCCTGGTTGCCTAAACGCACTTTATATTCATCCCAGCTTCTGCCCGCAGCGGGAGACCACGCCAGTTCGGCAAGGCCTGGCAAACGTGGAAAGACCATGTATTCGATATCATCCATCTTGGTAATCGTCTCCGACCACAACGCGCCTTCAACGCCGAGTATATTTTCACGCCTGATGCTGTCTGCGTAGTTGGCGGGATCCCACATATAAGCACTGTCCACTTCAATATAGGCAGCCCAATGCAGCCCAAGTCTTGTAGTGGAATCGTATTGCATATCGAGGTAAGCTTTTTTTGCCGGCGACATAATAACTTTCGCGCCTTTTGACACAGCAAGTTTTGAGTTGTCTGCGTCGGCCCAAAACTGGACGGCGCTGTTTGGCTGCATGGTGGTGGAGAGTGCGATCTCGTCCCAGCCGATTACCTTCTTGCCATGTGCTACTACCATTTGCTGCACTTTCGTTACAAAAGGAATGTAATCTTCTTTTGAAGTAACATGGCTTTCGTCGCCGCCAATATGTATCCATGGTCCCGGCGTAATGGCAGCCAGTTCGCGGATTACGTCGTCGATGAATTTGTAGGTGATTTCTTTGTGGGTGCGCAAAGTGCTGAAACCAACTTCTGTCCCGGTATAAAGATTGATGGCGGTATCTGTTTCTTTGTGCTGCTCCATATTTTTCTGCAGGTTGGCAACCGATGAATCGATGCTATGCAGCTCGGGATAAGAAGCCAGGGCGGCGTTGGTATGCCCCGGCATATCTATTTCTGGAATGATGGTCACAAAACGGTCCTGGGCATATTTTACAATGTCTTTGTATTGTTCCTGCGTGTAGAAACCTCCTTTGCCGCCACCAACTTCTGTGCTTCCGCCTATGCTGGTGAGATTGGGCCATGATTTTATTTCGATACGCCAGCCCTGGTCGTCTGACAAGTGCAGGTGTAGGATATTCATTTTGTAAGCAGCAATAAGATCGATATAACGCTTTACATCTTCTACGCTAAAGAAATGCCGTGCAACGTCGAGCATGCTGCCACGATAGGTGTATTCAGGATAGTCGCGAATGGTTCCGGCAGCAATTTGCCAGGGGCCTTTTTGAGTAGTGCCGAGCTCCGCATCAGGTGGTAACAGTTGCCTTATCGTTTGTAAAGCGTAGAACCAGCCTGCAGGTGTGTTCGCTGTTATTCTCACCATGTCTTTGGAAATGTTTAACTCATAGCCTTCATCGCCTAGCGTACTGTCGGTGCCGTAAATCAAATAAATGCCGCCCGCTTTTGGCGCTTCTTTAGAGGCCGATACTTTCAAGGCAAAGCCGGTAGCCGGTTTTATTTTATCAGCAAACCATTGTGCGACCTGGAGATCAGCGGGAGAATCGCTTTGCACATAAATGGCCGTGCTGTCGCTCAACGTGAATACTTCATTTGTTTCGTTTGCTGAAACCGGCTTCGGAATAAGGTTATGCATCGTGCTTTTATATGTTTTCTTGCTGCTGCAGGAAAGCATGGCAGCACCTAAAACAATAGCCAGTAATAACGAGCTTCTAAATTTCATATAGCAGTTCAAATTTGATGAGTGATATTAATTCGCGATAAAGTACGCATATTTTACGATGCATTGTTGTTGCGGCGTAAGTGTATGTTCACATGCGCGTAAAAATCTGGCTAAGAAAATAATTATTGGCCGGGCTTTCTGTACTTTATTAAGCTTCCGTTGCGTCGCACTCTTCAGCCGCAGGAACTTTCTTGAGCATGCCTGGCGAAAGTTGCGGTAAAGTCATGCCTTGTAAAACCACGGCTGTCTGTCAAGGAGGTTAAGCGCCAAACGAGTTGCTTTTCACTGTCGATAAAATACCGGGACGTACAAGTGAGTGACACAAGGAACGAAGCCATGCATACTGTTGCCGGCTCCAACCAATTACTTTACATAAATAGGATTGGCGATGCCATTGAGGTCGTACACTACCCTACCTGCCCTGATCGTCATTTCGCATTCGAACTTTTGTTTTCCCTGCACCTTGTAACCTGTTTTATCATAGAAACCAAAGTTGCCCTGGCGAAGATCAAGGATCGCAACATCTGCAACGGCACCAACAGAAAGATGGCCAAGTTCTTCATGCCTGATCACCTGCGCAGGCGCCCATGTGCTGGCCTTAATTACTTCGTTAAGCGGCATACCCATGAGCAGGAATTTAGACATTACGTCGAGTTGATTTTTCATCGATGTGTTCATGCTGCCGGTATGCAGGTCTGTGCTGATTGTCTTTGGGAAGAAACCCTGTTTTAATGCGGGTATTGCCTGTGTGAAATTAAAACTTGCACCGCCATAACCTACATCGAACACGATACCCTTCTTTATCGCATCCCAGATGAATGACTTTACTTTATTGGTGGCCGTATCGACAACGGTTTCCCTTACATTGCCTTCGAGCAAAGTATAAGTGTGTGTGTAAATGTCTCCGGGACGAAGATGTTTCATAAACAATTCTTCGATGGAAAGCGGAGGCGTGTTGCCGCCAAAGTCAACCATTACGGGCATGTTGGCGAGTTTACCTGCTTCCACTGCACGATCGACCGGCTGCCATTCGGCGCCCTGGTAATGTGCCACTTTAAAACCTACAACAATATCTTTATTCGCCTTTGCAACAAAGGCCGCCATCTTTGGATCCATGTCGTTGATGTTCTGCTCATAGGCTCCACCACGCATGCCTTCTCCAACAATATTCAGCAACGATAATACCCGTGTTTGTGAATTATCGATGATATTCTTTTTGAAAGTCGGGAAAGATTTCCAGCCTGCGCCGCCTGCATCCACCACTGTTGTAACACCCACACGAAAAGTAAAGCCATCAGGCACTACAGCAACCAATCCATCGCTGAGATAATGATCGGGCTGCGTTCCAAAGAAAACGTGCGCATGCAGATCGATGATGCCCGGCACTACGTACAAACCTTTTGCATCCACTACCTGCTTTGCCTGTGACCCGTCGATGTTTGCAGCAAGTTGCGCTACTTTACCATCTTTAATGGCTACATCCATTACCGCATCGATATTATTTTTTGGGTCTATAACATGACCGGCTTTGATCACTATGTCATAAGACTGTGCAATGACTGGTAATGTGCACACGGCAACGGCAAACAACGCTAAAGCAATTTTTTTCATAATGATTTATTTTGATTGAACCATTTTTAAATGAAATAACTACACACGAGTTCTAAACTGAAGCCGCCAGGAGTTCTTCTTTAATTCTCGACGCCACCACTTTTTCCTGCCCGGGTTTTAGCATAAATACGGTTACGCGAATGCTATTATCTTTCTCCCACGACACTGTTTCAATGGAAGGATATCCATTGCGCAGTTTCAGGCCCATTTCTTCTTTGGTTAGTTTTATTTTACTGTTATCCCATCTTATTTCCAGCGAAGGTGTATGATTCGCAACAGGCGGTATCACTATTTCTGTTTTAACAGCGGTTATACTTTTTACAGCGTTATTGATGGTTGCGATCTTACCTTCCCACATCTTCCATTCTTTAGCATGATCTCGTTTTATATAGCTGTCTAGTGCCACGTACATGCCAATGATCTCTTCCTTGTTCACTTTCATACCACGCCCGATATTGCCGCCACCCGGAGGGCCATTGAGCCTTGCTGCAGCTATAAGGTCTTTCTTTCCCATGAGTAGGCCTGTGCTCTGTGGCCCGCACATGGCCTTGCCACCGGAAATACATACCAGGTCAAAACCCATATCGTTATACTTCCAGAGGTTTTCAACGGGCGGCACATCGGCCGCCATATCGATCATAGCGGGTATGTTATGTTTTTTCGAAATCTGTAGCCACTCTTCGTGTTTGATCTTGCCCGAGGCAACTTCTTTATTAAGAAACCACGTCATTGCGGTCTTGTCATTGATGGCGCGTTCTGCTTCTTCCGCCGTCTCTACGATCACCAACTTTGCACCGGTATTGGTTACCGCATGATCATAGCCCACGCTGTGACTTTTTTGAATGATCACTTCCGACTTCAAGGCCGTACCTTCAAGATTTGGCAACAAACCAACTTTTTTCGGATCGGCTCCGGTTATCACGCCAGCTGTACCAAGTACTATCGCTGACCAGCAGCCTGCCGTAACCATTGCTGCTTCTGCATGGCACAGCTCCGCGATTTTAGCCCCAGCTTTATCCTGCACCTCATCAAGCATTACGTATTCTTTAGACGCCTGGTTAATTGCTTCCATCACTTCGTCCGGCATCAGCGATGCGGTCATCGAAGTGTAGGTGCCTGCAGCATTTATAAATGTTCGCAGGCCTAGTTCTGTAAAAACATCCCGTTTAGCAATCGGGGCTGCAACTGTTTTTGCTGCGGGCACCAGTGTCCCGGCGAGCCCTCCTGCCAATGGCAGTAACGAAATGTTTTTCAGCACATCCCTGCGTTTCATATTTATAATTTTTATGAAGAAATATTTGAATCTAAACAGCAATTACTTAAGGCAAACTACCAAAACAAGGGATCATTTTCCGGTGCAACCGTTTGCTTAACTTTTTCTTTCCGTCATACCTGGTTTTGCACAAAATTCAGCTACTAAAACTTATTTGTAAATTTATCCATTTGCAAACAAGGCTGGCAATATTTCATAATAAAAATCACGTCTTTGTAGAATTGTATAACGATTGAGTAGAAAAGTGGAATAATGTAACTTAACGGTTGGTTAGATTTGATCTTCGCAGCTTATTTTTCGGAAAATAAATAAAATGTCTTCTATGGCAAAAACTAAAATCATACACCCGGACAGAGATCCCGGTTTTGTGACCGGTGCTTATTCAGACGGCGTGCTCATTGACGGCTTCCTTTACGTAAGTGGCCAGGCATGTGTTGACTTCAAGACGTCAACTTTTGTGCTGGGCAGCATTGAAGAAGAAACCACAAGGACACTCGACAATATTAAAGCGATCATCGAAGCTGCGGGAGCAACAATGGATGATGTTGTAAAATGCACCGTGCATTTGTCAAACATCAATGATTTCGACCGTTATAACAAAGTGTACGCTTCTTATTTCAGCGGTATTAAGCCAGCAAGAACAACGGTTCAATCTGTGTTGGCAGAGAATATTAAAGTGGAAATTGACGCTATTGTTAAAATGCCTTCCTGATATCTTCATTCATTTACAACGCAACTGCTATGAATAATAATTTTAAAAGCTTTCGTATTTGCTTTTTGTTGTTGCTTTTCACACTCCCTTTTATTACCAATGCACAGCAAATAAAATCCACTTTACTTATCGGTATTGCAGAGGTAAACTATACACCACAGGTTGGTCTTGATATGGCGGGGAACTACCGCGGCAATGACTATGCTTCCCGAGGTGTGCATGATTCGCTTTACGCAAAGGCTTTGGTTGCCGCAAACCAGAAAGGGGAGAAAGTAGCTTTGCTCACCGTCGACATTTGCTATATACCAAAAGAAACGATTGAAATGATGCGCAATTATATTGCCGCGCATTCTACTCTCAAAGCAGCAAATGTGATGATCATGGCAACCCACACACATAGCGGGCCGGTCGCAGATATTAATGCACCAAAAGTAAAAGAGTTTCTTTCCAAAGCAGCAAGTGCAGTGGTAGAAGCCGATAAAAACTTAAAGCCTTCCGTGCTGTCTGTTGGTCGTTCAACAGAGGATAGAATTTCCCATAACCGCAGGCTGAAATGTATCGACGGCACGACGCATATGTGCTGGGAAAAATTTCAACCCGGCTTTGTTATCGGGCCATGGGGGCCCATCGATCCTGAAGTGATCACGCTTTCTGTAAAACAGAACGGTAAGGAGAAAGGCGCGATTGTAAATTTTGCCTGCCACGCAACAACGCTTACGGGTAACAACTGGTTATACACAGCAGATTATCCCGGCTATATGGCTGAGTCTATCCGGCGGGTGAAAGGCAAAGATTTTATGCCGTTATTTTTTAACGGCACATGCGGTAATGTTACACAGGTCGACTACCGGGTTGGCTTTCCCGACACTTACCAGGAATGCCAGCGCATCGGCTATATGCTTGGCGTTGCTGCGTTGCAGGCGATCAGCAATGAAAAACCGGTTTCGAGTGATGTGCTAAAAGTCTCCAAAGAAATGGTTCCGATAAAACATTTGACCATTACAGACGAGCAATACAATTGGGCGCTGGCTATTATGAAGAAAGTAGAAAAGGAAGGTATGCCTCCGGCACAGGCCGATGGTATTCCCGATGCACAATATGCAAAAGACTGGCTCGAAATGCACAAAACGCAAGACCAGGTAGATAGCCTCGAAGTAATGGTGGTGCGCATCGGCGATGCTGCATTCGTTGGCCTTCCCGGCGAAATGTTTACCGAGTTTGGCATGGACATAAAAAAGCAATCGCCATGCAGCAACACAATGGTTATGGGTCTTACCAATGATGAGCGTGGTTATTTTCCCACCAAAGTTTCTTTTACACAGGGTCCAAAAGGTTTTACGCCGATGATCACCGGTTACGAAACAACACCGGGCACAACAAAATATGAAATCGGTGCAGGCGAAAAACTTACCGAATCTGCCATCAGGCAATTGAAAGCATTGTTCTGATAAAATAATTTTTATGGGCCGGGGCCCTTGTAATGCTATTAAGCTGCTGTTGCGTCGCACACTTGTACATTGGGAACAACTGTCGGCAGAACGGAACTTGTTTTATTGATTTGGTTGTTTGATTTCCGTTCTTGCTGACTTGTTTACAGAAAGCACAAGAGTGCGACGCAACAATAGCAGCCAGGCGTGATACAGCCGGGCTCACAATGTTCAACAATGTTTATAACTGTACTTATATAATTTTATAATGCCTTTAGCATGTATACTTACAGCAAATCAGCAGAACTTCTTGAACGTGCCAGGCAATCGCTTGCCGGTGGCGTTTCATCGGAGTTTAGAAAATACAATCACCCGCATGCTATTTTTTATTCGCACGCAGCGGGCAGCCGCGTATATGACGTGGATGGCAATGAATATATTGATTTTACTTTAAGCCAGGGGCCAATGCTCGTTGGTCATAATCATCCACATGTGGTAAAGCGTGTTGAAGAATATGCGCGGAACGGTCAGTTGTATGCGGGGCAACATTTACTTGAAATTGAGCTTGCAGAAAAGCTACAGAAAATGATTCCATCTGCCGAACTGATGCGTTTTTGCCTGGATGGATCGGAAGCTGTGCACACTGCATTGAGAGTGGCACGAGCAAAAACAGGGAAGCAAAAATTTTTACGTTTTGAAGGTCATTATCATGGCTGGCTGGATAATGTGGCATGGGGTTTATCAACACCCACATTAGATGCATTGGGGCCGAGGGCATCTCCAAACCTGCATGCATGGAGTGCGGGGTTGCCGGCGCAGGTAGAAAATAATTTCATCCTGTTGCCGTGGAACGACCTTGCCTTGCTGGAGAAAACAGTGAAAGCGAGGTGCGATGAAATTGCCGCGATTATTACCGAACCGGTTATGTGTAACAATGGTTGCATTATGCCAAAAGATGGTTACCTGCAGGGTATGCGTGATTTATGCAACCGATACAATATCGCACTCATTTTCGATGAAGTGATCACGGGTTTCAGAACATCGTTGGGAGGCGCGCAATCTTATTTTAAAATCACGCCCGATCTTTCCATTTTCGCGAAAGCATTAGCCAGCGGTTATCCCATTTCTGCGATCGTTGGTAAAAAAGAGTGGATGCATTTGATTGCTGAAGGAAAAGTAATTCATGCAGGCACGATGAACAGTAGCAATTCCACTGTGGCGGCAGCAATCGGTACATTGGAGGTGTTAGAAAATGAGAATGTAGTCGAAAGGGTTTACCTGCTTGGGAATTTATTAATGGCTGGATTAAAACAAATCGGTAAAAAATATCGAAGCAATCTTTTGGTGCAGGGGTTAGGGCCCATGCTGCACACCGGTTTTACTGATCTTGCCACCGTTAATGACTTCAGAGAGGTGTTGCAGTATGACAAGGCAAAGCTTGGTAAATTTATAGCAGGTCTTCACGACCGTGGCATTCGTGTTATTGGTCGCGGGCTTTGGTATATTTCAGCAGCCCATACCAAAGAAGACATTCAAAAAGCATTGGATATAGCAGACGAGGTTTTTAAATTATTATAGCCAACAACATGAGCAACAAAAACAGTTATTTCGTTCCACTGCTAATGATCGGTATTTTGTTTGGCGTATTTGGATTTGCCGCCTGGCTGAACAGTATTCTTATCCCTTATTTCCAAATAACACTCGAACTAAACGACGTTCAAACCACACTGGTCACCTTTTCATTTTTCATTGCCTATGTAGTAATGGCTTTACCTTCCTCCTGGGTGCTAAAGAAGATTGGATTTAAAAAAGGTATTGTCGCCGGGTTGATCATTATGGCGTTGGGCACATTACTCTTCATCCCGGCTGCACACTCAAGAGCTTACTGGCTGTTCTTATGCGGATTGTTTCTTATGGGCACCGGCCAGGCATTGTTACAAACTGCGGCGAATCCTTATGTAACGATTCTTGGCCCCATTGAAAGTGCCGGTCAGCGAAACAGTTTAATGGGTGTGTTTAATAAAGTTGCAGGCATCTTAAGTCAGCGTGTACTTGGTCCAATACTTCTGCTGAACGCAGATTCGATCATGAACAGCATAACCAAAATGACTGCCGCTGAAAAAGTAGTTGCACTGAATGAAATGGCATTGCGGGTCATCAATCCCTATATTATTATTACGATTGTTTTAGTGTTGATGGCAATACTTATGTGGGTGGTGAAATTACCGGCGGTAAATGAAGAAGAGTCCAATGCTGAAGCAGAGGGCCTTAATCATTCAAGTATCTGGCTGTTCCCGAATCTTGTTCTTGGTGTCCTGGCGTTGTTTTGCGCCGAGGGTACAGAATCGATTACCAGCTATTATATTATTCCGTATGGGCAAAGTATGGGCTTTGCCACCGCTGATGCACAGGTCTTTGTCGATTACATTATCTACGCTATGCTTGCAGGATATTTTGCCGGCATTATATTGATTCCAAAATATATCAAACAGAGTAAGGCATTGGCTGCATGTGCTTTTCTCGGGGTTATTTTTTCTGTTGGCGCAATTGTCAGCACTGGTATTACTTCCGTATTGTTTGTTATAGCAATGGGTTTTTGCAATGCGCTTAACTGGCCTTGTATATGGCCGCTCGCATTAACAGGCGTTGGCCGTTTTACCAAAACGGCCGCAGCATTTTTGATTATGGCCATTGCGGGCGATGCGCTGTTTCCTGTACTATACGCTCAACTAAATTCCATATTTGGCCCACACGGAGGCGTATTTCTGTTGATGGCACTTTATATAACCATTCTTCTATACGCTGCCGTTTGGCACAAAAAGAAAGCTTGGTAAAATTTGTTAGCAACTCTTTTAAAAAATAAATACCATGGAAAACGAAATAAAGGAAGTCGGCGTAATAGGCCTTGGACTTATGGGCAGCAGCATTGTTGCTGCCATGATGATGTATGGGTACAAAGTGATTGCACTTGGCCCGCTCGATGCCGATATTGAGCAAGGGCCTGGTCGCATAATGCATGCGTTGAATGAATCCCGTAACCAGGGGCTTCATCATTATGATGTTGCAGACCTGGAATCAAGGGTTGTTTATACGCGCAATTATGCCGATCTGCACAACTGCTTTTTAATTCTCGAATGCGTAACGGAGAAAGCCGAGATTAAAAGAATTGTATACGAACAAATTGAAGCTGTTGTCTCGAGGGATGCGATCGTTACCACCAACACTTCGGCCATACCTATCACCATTTTACAGGAAACGTTGTCGCATCCTGAAAGGTTTATTGGTATGCATTGGGCCGAACCTGCGTTTACAACGCCTTTTCTTGAAATTATCTGCGGGCCAAAAACTGATATAAACATTGCAGAGTCACTGTATGCAATTGCATCGGGTTGGGGGAAGGAACCGACACTGTTAAGAAAAGATATCCGTGGCTTTATTACTAACAGGTTAATGTATGCAATGTACCGTGAAGGGTTTTTCCTCGTAGAAAATGGTTATGCAAGCGTGGAAGACATAGACCGCGCCTGCCGTAATGATGCCGGGTACTGGATGACCTTTTGCGGATTGTTCCGCTACATGGATCTCACGGGTTTGCAGGCTTACTATCATGTTATCAAAGACCTGTTTCCAACTTTGTCGAACGACACGCATATGCCAAAACTAATTGAAGATATAGCAAAGCAGGGAGGCAATGGTGTTACTAATGGCAATGGCTTTTATCAATACACGACGGAGGAGGCGAAAGAGTGGGAAAAGGTTTTTGAAGAATTCAATTATGACATAAACAATCTTGCAAGGAAATATCCCGCGGATATTGTTTACAAAAGATTGCGTGAAATGTCGCCGGGCAAAATTTAGTATTATAATTTCTTTGCATCGGCATTTTTTGCGCTTAGCTTATAACTATTCTTAATGGCAAGAGTGCGATCCCGAATCGCTCCTTTCCGGATAGGCGCAAGTAAGCTTAATTGATGTTCAACAGTCGGTAAAAAAATAAAAGCACTTATACGATGTTTACGATCGACGCACATCTTGATCTTGCAACCAACGCTATTGCATTGAACAGGGATCTAACAAAGCCTGTTCTTGAAATTCGTGCGAAGGAAAGGCAGCTGGGTTGGAAAGACACACAGGATCGTGGCAACGGAACGGTTGCACTGCCTGAATTGCGAAAGGGAAATGTGGGCCTGGTGGTTGCAACAATTATTTCAAGGTTTTCGGCTGCCGGCAATCCCTTGCCAACACTTAATTTGCCGGGCTGGCATTCACCTGAACAGGCCTATGCGTACGGGCAGGCGCAACTGGCATGGTATCGTATAATGGAAGATATGGGTGAAATGGTCCAGGTATGCGACCTGCCCGCATTGGAAAAGCACTTGGCTCTCTGGCAGGATGAGAGTATTGCGAATGATAAAAAGCCCGTTGGTTATATTTTAAGTTTGGAGGGCGCTGATTCTATCATTGATTTGCGCTACCTGGAGAAATATTATTCGCAGGGGCTGCGGGCCATTGGGCCGGCACACTTCGGCCCGGGCAGGTATGCAGCAGGTACACACTCAGACGGCAGCGGCTTAACTGCCATTGGCAAAAACCTATTGAGAGAGATGGATCGCCTGCGCATTATTCTCGATACAACGCATTTAACCGACAAAGGTTTTTTTGAAGCAATGAATATTTTCAGTGGAAGCGTTTGGGCCAGCCATCAAAACTGCAGAACATTGGTTCCGGGTGAAAGGCAATTTTCCGACAAGCAATTGAAATGTATCATTGAGAGAGGCGGTATTATTGGTGGGGCACTCGATACGTGGATGCTGGACGCGAATTTTGAAATGAGTAAGCATCTTCCGGAGGACCTTGATATAAAAATGGAAAAGCTGGTCGATCATTTTGATCACATTTGTCAGCTTGCAGGGAATTGTTTGCATGTCGGTTTTGGGACCGACCTCGACGGTTTGTTTGGCACAGAGCAAACGCCTTACGATATGAATACGATCGCCGATATGGTTTTATTTGAAGATATCTTAAAACGTCGCGGTTATTCTAAAGAGGATATTCAAAACATATACCACGGCAACTGGTTGCGGCTGATCACAAAAACCTGGTCTTAATTTTACGGGTAGAGTTCTGCGAATAGCGCTGCATAATCAACACTACTCATAATTTTCTTGCGATACTCAGAAGGTGTAACGCTTTTAATATTTTTAAACAAGCGGTTGAAGTTGGAAATATTTTCAAAACCAGCTTCGTAAGAGATTTGCGCAATATGTTTCTCGTTATCGGCAAGCAGCCTGCACGCATAGCCCACACGAAGCTTTACAAGATATTCTTTAAACGTCATGTTATAGGTGCGTTTGAATAACACACTGAAAGAAGTACTCGACATGTTTGCGACCTGCAACACATCGTTGATGGAGATATTTTTTTGGAAATGCTGGTAAATATATTGTATCACTTTTTTCATCGGTGTGTCATCTGCTGTTTGAAAACTACTGATAAAACCAGGACTGGAAAGCGCCGCATAATCTTTGCTCTTCGCAAGAATATTGAATATTTTGAAAAGCCCATACAACCTGCTTTCCGCATCCATTGCCAACATTTTTTTCATAATGTCTGTCACGAGTTCTTTTGTCCGGCCTTCAATCAGCAAGCCTTGCTGAGAATCGTTCAAGATCTTTTTCAACCGCCTGTTTTCCGGAAGCTGCATAAAAACATCGCCCATAAAATTTTCGAGAAACTGTATCACAATGCCTTCACCGCAAAACCCGGTTGGATGTCTAAAGTAGCTTTCGTCGCAAAGCCATTCGTGCGGAAGGTTGCTGCCAAGCAATACAAGGTCACCCTCTTCAAAACGATCGATGTGATCGCCCACCATTCTTTTGCCTTCGCCTTTTATAATCAATACCAGCTCAATGTCAGGATGGTAATGCCACCGCGAAAACGGGTTCGTTTCATGATAGAAGAGGAACGATTGGTCCTGTTCTTTTAATAACCTTATTTCAACCGCTTTCATGTATTCAATCTTTGATTATTAAAAAATAAAACGCTTTTCTTGAGCCGGGCTTTTGCGTTTCCCAGCGTCGTCGTTGCGTCGCACTCTTGTACTTTTTGTAAGATAGCAACAGCCAATTGCCGACAGCTGTTCCGAACCTTGAAGTGAGTGACACAATGAAGTTTAATGTGTATTCTTCAGCCGGTACCATAATCACTTTTACTTTTTTAAAGCTCTTGATTTTTTTACTTCATCCACAGAAACAGAGTCTTTCAGCTCGTTAAAGTGCTGTCGCAAATAAGTAAGCACCTGTGCTATTTCTGCATCTTTTAAAAAATTATGGGCAGGCATTATGCTATTATAGTCTTTTCCATTCACTTTAACCGGTTCGTTGAGGCCGTTTAAAACAACACTTGTCAGTTTTGTTTTGTCGCCTTTAACCCAGTCGGAATTCTTTACCGGTGGAAAGCGGGTACCATCACCTTCGCCATTGTATTGGTGACAGCTTACACAATATTTGATATACACCTGCGAGCCGGGCATTACGGATCCTTTGTATAAATTGTCATTCAGCTCATCCGGCGTGCGGATGTTTGAATTCATTTTTCTCTTTTCCATAGCCGCTAGCTGCTCTTTGCCAAATTTGCTTTTATCACCTTTATACATGATGCGCCAGATTTTTCCTTTGCGGGAATCAGAGACATATAGTGAGCCATCGGGCCCCATTGCCAAACCCATTGGCCGGTGTTGTGCATCGTTGGTATTTACAATTGGATCAACGCCGGCAAAGCCATCGGCAAAGACTTCCCAATCGCCGGAAGGCTGGCCATCTTTGAAAGGAATGAAGCAAACAAAATAGCCGGCCTGCGGATAGGGCGATCTGTTAGTGCTTCCATGAAACGCAATGAATGCGCCGTGTTTGTAGTGCTCAGGAAATTGGTCACCCTCATAAAACAACAAATCGTTGGGTGCCCAATGTGCGGGGAAACCAATTAGCGGGTTTTGAACGCTATTATCTCTCGCAGGTTTTTTTCCATCGCCTCCATATTCGGGTGCAAGCACATTCTTTTGTTGCAACTGGTCGTAATAACTGTAAGGCCAGCCAAAGTTGTTGCCTTCTTTAACACGAATAAATTCTTCTGCGGGCAATACCGCACTTTGCCATTGCGAAAACATATTTGGCCAGAGCATATTCAGGTCGTCGCGACCGTGCATGGCAACATAAAGATTCTTGTCATCTTGGTTCCAATCCATCGCCACTACACTACGGATACCGGTGGCAAATTTTTTGCCGTCTTTTTTTGTAAGATTTATTTTATCAGCAGGGAACTGCCATATACCGGCATAGTCTTCCAGTTCAGGGCAAGGGTCCATTCCTGCAAAGCCGGGTGTTCCGCCGGGTGTTCTTACCAAATCCTGGCAAGCATTGGAAGGCGCGCCAAATGGAATATACATATGCCCGTCATCGTCCCATGCAAGTGGCTTGGTAATATGCCAATGTGAACCTCTTGAATCTTCTTCTGTGAATACGGTATCCAGCTTGCCTTCGGGAACCATTTTGCCCGGGGTTAATTGCATACGATACACAACAAGTTCGGAAGCAAAATACAAATAGCCGTTATGGATGCGCATACAGTTGGCGAGGCTGCCTTCATTATCATAGTCACCAAAATGAACGGATGAGTCTGCCTTTCCATCACCATCAACATCTCTCAGCACAAGGTTTCCCTGGCCGCGGTCTGAGTGACGCATTTTCACATAGATATCTCCATTATCGCTAATGGCAATATGTCTTGCAGGCCCGGTGCTGTCTGATACAACAACTGCATCGAAATCGCCTGGAAGAGACAGCCCGCCGTTATCCGGATCACCGGGCGGAAGTTTAGGCCCGGTATTACACTGTATAAAAAAACAGCAACCCAACAGTAAACAAACTGCAGCGACCGAATGATTGATTTGCTTTTGCATTGATGAATCTGGTTTGTAAGCTTATTGCCGAATAAACAATTGACCGTACAAGTGAGTGACACAACGCAGATGCCATACGCATAAAAGCCCGTTATTAAAGATCACCGTTGATAGGGTTGCGCTGACAATCCATTTAAATCCCACACAATTTTACCTGCACGTATGGTTAGTTCTGCTTCTAATTTTTTATCGCCGCTGAGTCGTTTGCCACCGGCATCGACAAATCCGAAACTACCATGCTGCAAATTGAGAATGGCGATATCGGCGACTGAGCCTTCACTTAAATTGCCCAGTTCTTCATGCTTCAGGGCTTTTGCTGCATTCCATGATGCACGGGTGACAACATCATTTACGCTCATGCCCAGGTTGAGGTATTTCGACATGATATTGAGTATGCTTTTCATGCCGGCGTTCATGCTGAATCGATGCAGGTCGGTGCCAAAAGTATTTGGCGCAAGCCCTTGCTGAAATGCAGGCACAGCCTGGCTAAACCAAAAACCGGCGCCGCCGTGGCCAACATCAAACAATACGCCGCGCTGCTGTGCATCGAGGACAAATGAATGCAGTTTCCCGCTGCTGTCTACAACAGGTAGCCGCTCTGTAATCTCTTCGTAAGAATGCGTAATGATGTCACCTGGCCGCATTTTTTTCAACTGATCCCGTAAGCTGTATTGCGGCAAATGGCATTCGACAAAAAGCGGTTCATTCATTTTGGTTGCTGCATCAAGTGCTGTATTGAATGGCGTCCAGTCGCTGCCATCAAAATGACCGATACGGGAACCAACGATAAGATCCCTGTAACGTTGCATAATGGCAACTGTAGAATCTTCATTGATCGTACTGATGTCTTTTATCGCCTGCCCGCTGGATAGGCCTGTACCAAAAATATTTAAGAATGCAAGTATGCGCGTTTGTGAATGATCGATCACTTGTTCTTTAAACAATGGAAAATTCTGCCAGCCAGATGTGCCTGCGTCGACCATCGTGGTGACGCCCGACCGAAAACTAAAGTCATCGGCAGACACACTGTACATACCATCGGCAAATGTTCCTGGTTTGCTGCCAACAAAAACATGCGTATGCATATCAATAAGGCCCGGCACAACATACAACCCTTTTGCATCGATAATTTTTTTTGATTGCAATGAGTCAATACCAGTGGCAAGTTTTGCTATTTTCCCATCTGCAACTGCTACATCCAATACCGCATCGATCTTATTCTTTGGGTCGATCACATGCCCGTTTATTATCAGGAGGTCGTATTGTTGCGCAGGGGCATAAGCAGCAACAGACATAAGTACAATCAAGAGTTTTATTCTTTCAATCGTACGATGCCTGTTGCGTATTTTGCTGGTATATGCTGACCGGTTCTTCACTTTTATTTTTTCAATTCATTCTCCCACGGTTGAGCTGCGAGTCCATTCAGATCCCACATTACCTTGCCTGCACGCAGTGTTAATTCAGTTTCCAGTTTCTGTGTGCCTTTTAAGACGGTATTGCGGATATCTAAAAAGCCAAAGTCGCCTTTTCTAATACTAAATACTGCTATGTCGGCTTCGGCACCCACATCGAGATTGCCAAGTTCGGGGCGTTTGATAACCTGTGCCGGGTTCCATGTTGAACGAAGGATCACATCATTGAGCGACAAACCAAGGGCAAGAAATTTCGACATCACATTGCTCATATCTTTCATGCCGCCGTTCATACTTTGAGAATGCAGGTCGGTACTGATTACATTCGGCAGAAAGCCCTGTTGCACTGCGGGTACAGCCTGTCTCCAGGAGAATGCGCCGCCTCCATGGCCCACATCAAAAATAATTCCGCGCTGCTGCGCTTTGAAAATAAAAGGTTTTACTTTTTGGTTTTCATCAACAACGGTTTCCCGCACTTTTGGGCCATACGAATAAGTATGCGTAAAAATATCTCCCGGCCTCAAATGCTGCATGAACAATGCTTCGATGGAATTCGGCGGGTCATGCTCGCCAAAGTCAACTATAACCGGTACATTGGCAAGATTGCCTGCCTGCACTGCCTTGTCAACTTGTGTAAAATCGCCCCAGTAATGCGCCGATTTAATACCTACAATAATGTCAGGATATAATTTTTTGATCATCCATGCGGCTTGCTGCGGGTTCATATCACTCGTGTCCTGTTCCTCAAAACGGCCATACATGCCCGTACCCACAATATTGAGGAACGCAAGGACGCGTGTCTGCGATTTATCGATCGTTTGTTTTTTGAACTGCCGGAAATTTCTCCAGCCTGACGAACCTGCATCCACCACGGTTGTAACACCTGCGCGAAATGTAAATCCGTCCGGAGGCAGACTGGTCAACCCGTTTGCGATATAGGAATCTACATCGGCGCCATTGAACGCATGCACATGCATGTCGATGATGCCCGGTGTTACATATTTGCCTGTTACATCAATCACCTGTTTGGCGTTTTTCGCATTGATATTTTTGGCCACCTGTGCTATTTTCCCGGCGCTCACAGCAACATCCATCTCTGCATCAATCTTGTTTTTCGGATCAATCACATGGCCGCCTTTCAGCAGCAGGTCGTATTGCTGTGCACGCATCGATTGAACCACAAGCAACACAAATACAATAACACTTAATAGTCTCTTCATCATTTTTATTTTTATGTACCCAACTGCAGTATTGCAATGATGCTTTTGTTGCGTCGCACTCTTGTACACAAGAATCCAATGCACCTGTTATAAATTCACTGGTTCACAGGTTAATCCGGGAGCACAACTTGCGAACCTATAAATTTGTAACCGCTCTACGTCGCCAATGGCGGGCCGCCCGGCACTGTAATGGAACCCGGCGTGATCTTATAACTGGTGCGTTTCGCAGTGAATGTAGCGGTGCGATATTCTCCCATATAGATCGAGCCTGAAATTGTATCAGTACTTATATTTCCAGTGAAGATAAAAGTCACGCTATCGCCGGGACGACGCTCTGTGCTTCTCATTTTCACGCTGGTGTTGCTTTCTACTTCTCCGGTTAACTCCCTTACTGTAAAATCTCCTTTGTGGGCACCCTTTATCCACTTGCCGTCCTGCTCAATAAAAAGCATATGCTTACTCGTGCTGCTAAAGAATTGTATGGTTGCTTCCCAACTGCCGCTTAAATTCACGGTTGGGACAGCCATCGTGGTAACCTTCGGGCTGCGTTTGGCAGTAAGCACTTCGTACAACCGATTGGCAACAATAACATCATTGCCCGGTTGCATTTGGCCTGTGGTAATATCAATTGCTGCCTGCCCGTCTTTATCGTCACTGCCAATCGCGATTCTTGGTTTGCTTCTGCCGACAAGTTCGGCCATTTCAGCACCGGTGATGTTGAATTTTGCAGGGTCCCAGGAAACGTTCAAGACCGGCGAACGGTTGGATAATTCTGTTGGCTCAAACACTGAGGCGGTAACCCCGGGAATAGCAGTGAGTTTTTTGGAAATATTATCAAGGTATCCGAGCCATGTTTTCCATTCAGCGGCATGATCGCGTTTGGTCCACGCTTCCACAGCGGCAAGCATGCCCATCATTTCTTCACGACCTACCTTATTGTCGCGGCCGGGTCCATGATGTGGAGAACTTGCCTGCCAGGCAGACATCAGTATATTCTTTTTTCCAAGTACAAGGCCTGCGCATTGCGGCCCGCAGATGGCTTTACCGCCGCTGTATGCGACAATGTCTGCACCCTTCTGCAAATGCACATTGGGAATGGTGAGCACCTCGGCGGCTGCATCGATCAATACCGGAATATTTTTTGGCCTGGCAATCTTTGAAACATTTTCAAGTGTGAATTCATTACCAGGCTGCGCCTCATCAAAGGCCATCAGGTAGATCATGGCAGTGCGCTCGTTCAATGCGGCTTCCATCTGTGCTAAAGTATCAACGGTTATAACCCTCACTCCAATATTCCTGATCGCATGATCGTATACATTCCTGGAGGAGGATGGTATCACCACTTCTGTTTTATCAAAACCTTCGAGGTTGGGAATACGGGTAAGCTTTTCCGGGTTGCCGCCGGTTACGCAGGCCGCTGTTACGTGTTTTAAACCTGCTGCACAACCTGCTGAAACGAGGGCCCATTCTGCACCTGTTATTTCTGCCAGCCGTTTATGAATGCCATCTGCCAGCTCATCATACTGAATAAAATTCTTCGATGCTGCTTCCATGGCGGCACGCACTTCGGGCCGTTCTATGGAACCGCCTATGATGGTGAAGGTTCCGCGGCAATTGATTATTGGCTCTACGCCAATCGTGCGAAAGATGTTTTGTTCATCAAAAAAATCACCCGCTGCGCCAATAATGTTTTTATCATCGGCCGCAGCATATGATTTGAATGCGGTGGCTGCACCTGCAAATGGCAATAAGGAAAGTCCTTTTAAAATGTTTCTGCGCTTCATAAGCAAATTTTGCTACCATGCTTTGCAATGCGCGACAAACATGGTACCGGTTATTAAAACAACTTTAATAGTGGTATTGATACTGGATTAAGATTCTGCAGTACAAGTGTGCGACGCAACGATGTTGAACCCGTGCGTTGCGGCCTGGCAACAGAAAATTTATTGCTTTAATTCAACGATCATTTCGATCTCAACTGATATATTCATAGGCAGTGAACCCATGCCTACAGCGCAACGCGCATGTTTGCCGTTTTCGCCAAATACCTGCACCATAAGATCGGAACAACCGTTGATTACTTTTGGATGTTGTGTAAATGTGTCAACCGCGTTCACCATTCCGAAAACTCTTACGATGCGTTTTACTTTATTAAGATCGCCGATTTGCGCTTTGAGTGTTGACAACAAAGAGATGCCGGTTAACCGTGCGGCGTCGATGGCTTGGTCGACGGTGACGTCTTTTCCTACTTTGCCTGTAACAAGCGACCCGTCTGGCTTATCAGGCCCATGGCCTGACAGGTACACCATATTGCCGACCTGCACGGCTTTTAAATAATTGGCAACCGGCGGCCGTGGTGTGATCAACTGGATACCCAATTCTTTTATTCTTGCTTCGGGATCGGTTGATTGCTGCGCAACGCCGATTACGGGAAACAGCAACGAGGTGCTGATGATAAACAGGAAAAGCTTTTTCATATACGCTGGTTTTATTTGACTTACTTGGCCACCGCAGGCTTGCTTCTTTTTGCGGTAACTTCGGCTACACTTACTTCACTTGCATTATGCCCAAAATTTTTACGTACATAAGATAACACAAGGGATAGCTGCTCATCGGTCAAGAAACCGTGGCTGGGCATTACGCTATTCCATTCCTTGCCTTTTACGGTGATCGGCTCATGAAGTCCGTTAAGCAAAATCCCTATCAGCCGGTCTTTATCGCCCATTACATATTCAGAACTATCAAGTGGAGGAAAACGCGATTCATCGCCTTTGCCATTTTGAAGATGACAAGCTCCACAATAGGTTTGGTAAAGCTGCTCGCCTCCGGAGACCACGCCTTTCTGGAGATTATCTTTTACTTCATCAGGGTCTTTGATATGCGCACTGGTTGTTTTTCTTTTTGCCATCGCTGCAAGATCAGCATCGCCAAATTTCGCTTTATCACCTTTGTAAATAATGCGCCAAATTTTTCCCCTGCGTGACTCGCTGACATATATGGAACCGTCGGGGCCTTGTGCCAGGCCCATCGGGCGGGCATCTGCGTCGCTTGTATTAACGATGGTATCCATACCTGAAAAGCCATCGGCAAAAACTTCCCACGGACCGGATGGCTTACCTTCTTTGAATGGAACGAATGCTACAAAATAACCACCCTGCGAATAAGGCGCACGAATGGTAGAGCCGTGAAACGCGATGAACGCACCATTTTTATACCGTTCAGGAAACTGGTTACCCGTGTAGAATAAAATATCGTTTGGCGCGAAGTGACCTGGGAAACCAATCAATGGCTGATCATATTTTGCGGCATTGCCCTCTTTCTTTCCATCGCCTCCATATTCAGGGTTGAGTAAGAGTTTACCCTGCATCTGGTCGTAATAATAATAGGGCCATCCGCAATCGGCGCCTTCATCAACTTTTAAGAATTCTTCGGATGGCAATAACGTGCTTTGCCATCTTGAATACAAGGCAGGCCAGGTTCTATGCAGGTCGTCGCGGCCATGCTGAACAATATAAAGTGTTTTATCATTGGGGTTCCATGTCATCGCAACGGCGCTGCGGATGCCGGTTGCGTAACGCTTTCCGTCTTTGATTGTCTGGTTGGTTTTGTTTGGATCGAAGGTCCAGATGCCGCCATGCTCTTCCAGTTCGGGGCAAGGGTTTTGGCCTGGCGATTCAGGAATTCTGTCGAATTGCTGGCACACATCTGACGGTGCGCCGTAGGGCACATACATTCTTCCCTTGTCATCAAAAGTTACCGGTTTGGCGGTATGCTGTGCCCCGTGCGGGTCATGCATGTAATCATCATGAACAATGAGTTCCATTGCAGTATCGGGTAGCAACTCGCCGGGCCTTAATTTAACGCGGAACACATCGCCCGTAGAACTGAAATAGAGGTAGCCATTATAAATGCGCATGGCTGTTCCGTAACCCATTTCATCGGTATACAAGCCAAACTTTTTTATTACATCGGCTTTACCATCGCCGTCTTCATCGCGCATTGCAACATTGCTGCCATCAGGATAGGAAGCACGCAGCTTAACATAAATATCGCCATTGTCGTTCACAGCCAGGTGCCTTGCCGAACCAAGGCTGTCAACAACTACCAGGGCTTCGAAACCATTGGGCAACATTAGTCCGCCATTGTCGGCATCTCCTTTAAGTTCACTTTTGCACTGCGTAAAAAAAACAGCAGATGATAGCCAAATGCCAATCGCAAGAATTTTTTTCATATGAAGTCAGTATAGATCTTTGTTCAATTAAGTATAAGTGCTGATACAATCAGAGCCAGGCTGTTGAACATAAATGTAGCTGTTGTTGCGTTGCACACATGTACAGCTGAATATGAATGGTCAATGCTGAATATGCTAAAAGCATTCACTGTTTACAATTGACCAATTTGTAAACAGAACGCCGAAGAGAGTAATTCCGGTTAAGCCGGCACTGTGCACAACCGGCGATGCCACGAAGTGCCACTGCCGGAAACAGCAAGCTAAGCCATTCCTTTCATCATTTCTTCTTTCAATCGTTTTGCAACGATCTTATCTTCTCCTTTCTTCATTACCCAGGTAGTAATGCTAATATGCTCATCGCCGTTATTGACTATTTCGATAGAGGGGTCGCCGTTGCGCAGGCCTTCCTGCAAAGCTTTCGACGTGAGTTTCATTTTTGTTTTGTCCCAGGTAATGTGCAACGTTGGCGTAACATTGCCGAGCGTCGGTACCTTTACCTCGGTCTTTATACCATCAATGTTCTTTACCGAGTTGTTGATGGTTGCTACACGCCCTTCCCACTCTTTCCATTCCGCATCGTGGTCGTATTGCATATAGTGATCGAGTGCGGCATACATGCCAATGATCTCTTCCTTATTTACCTTCATGCCACGGCCAATGGTTGAACCGCGCGGAGGCATTGACAAACGGGCAGCGGCAATCAGCTCTTTTTTACCCATAAGTATGCCCGCACTCTGAGGGCCCCGGATAGCCTTGCCACCGGAAACACAAACGAGATCGAATCCCATTTCGTTGAACTTCCAGAGATTGCTCAAGGGCGGCACATCGGCAGCCATGTCGATCATGGTGGGAATATTGTGTTTTTTGCCGAGCGCCACCCATTGCTCGTGGGTGATCTTACCCTGGTCTGACTGAATATTCAAAAACCAAAGCAAAGCGGTTTTATTGTTAATGGCTTTCTCTACCTCTTCCATTGTTTCAATAACAACGACCTTACAACCTGTGTTGGATAAAGCATTTGCATAACCGATCGCATGGCCTTTCTGCATAATCACTTCGCTCTTCATGCCGGTACCTTCCAAATGTGGAAGTTTAGCTGCGTTTTCCTGGCTGTTGCCGGTTAACACTCCTGCCGTTCCAAGGGTGATCGCAGAAAAACAACCTGCCGTTACAACTGCTGATTCAGCTTTGCACAGCTCAGCGATTTTAGCACCAACCTTATCCTGCACTTCATCAAGCAAACAGAACTCATGCGAAGTGTATTGTATGGCTTCCACCACTTCGTCGCGCATAAGAGAGCCGGTCATGAAAGTATAGGTGCCCGCCGCATTAATAAATGTGCGGATGCCCAGCTCTTTAAAAAGGTTACGCTTTGCTGCCGGCGTCGGGGAGGCTTTTACTTCTGCGGCAATCAACGAACCAGCTGCGCCCGCTACGGGCAGCATAGAAAGGTTTTTGATCAGGTCTCTGCGTTTCATGATAGAGGGATACTTGTTGAATGAGAAAATAGAAATACCCGGAATAAAAAAAGGGTTACTTCGTGATATAAGCGATACAATCCATTTCCACCATTGAATCGCCCGGGACACCGCCTTTTGCCACTGCAACAGTGGTGCGCACCGGTGGATTTGGCCCAAACCTTCCTTTGAAAACATCGTTCATGCCTTTGTAATCGGCTATGTCGTTCAGGTAAACATTAACTTTCAACACCTTATCCATAGAAGAGCCTGCAAGAATAAGTTCCTTTTCGAGCTCCTTAAGCACGTGGTCGGTATGTGACGTAATGTCGCCTGCAAAATGTGCGCCCTTGCCGGCAATGAATACCATATTGCCAAGCATTGTGTGACCCGAAAACAAAGGAATATCCTGGTCATACTCAATATTGCCAGCCTGCTTTTCGTCAGTTGAACTGGTGCTTGCACTTGCTGTGCTGGTAAGTCCGATGCCTGTCACGGCCACTAATGAACCGAACAGACGTTTGATCAGTGATCTGCGTTCTTGCTGCATGGTATAAAATTTACGGGTTATAAAAAGGAAGTGTCAATTTAAAATTATTAACCAAGGCGACCAACAAACTGATGCATGGTTACGCAATCGTTTGCAGTGGTTTTGCAAGAGTTACAGCCCAACATTGACGAGGCATTCTGCAGAGATCGCATCCTGGTCCCTGTTTTATTTGTAGCGTATCAACGGTTGTTGTTATTTCACAGAAGCAAGCACCCGCTTTACCAGGCCGTTAACTGCATTGTCCAGTATCCATCTTGCTACAATCACCAGGTCACGCGCCGGATCAACATAAATAATATTGGAGCCGTTACCAATATGCACGAATGAACCTGGTGAACCATCGGCAAGCTGTTCTTTATAAGGCAGAAAAAAGTTCATATAGCCATAACCCGGATTAGCTGCCGTGGCTGTAGTTGCCTGTTTTATCCATTGTTCAGAGATCAACTGTTTGCCGTTCCAATTGCCTTTATGTAAAGTGAGTAAGCCGAACCTTGCCATGTCATATGCATTAATGAACATACCACCACCCCAATGCCCGCCTCCGCTTACACTTTGCACCGGCTGCCCGTCCAACACGATCCACGAGTTGTGGTAGCCATGCCATTGCCAACTATTGCTTGCACCGATAGGCTGCATGATCTCTGATTTTAAAACCTGTGGCAAGGGCTTGCGCCATACTATGGTTGCGGCCAGCGCAAGGGCATTTACTCTTACATCATTGTATTTCCAGACTGTGCCGGGTTTATTACGGACCCGGGTGAGCCATTTGCTCGAATCCTTTTCCGGGCGATCAGCCCAGTCTGGCTTGCCCCATAAAGTACCCTCCCAGTCACTGGTTTGCCGCAGCATCACATCCCAGGTAAGCCGGATATTATGTTCACCGGCGAAAGGTGTAATCACTTTAGGAGAACCGACAGCCAGTGGATCGTACAATTCAATCGGCGACATATAGTTTGCCACGGTATCATTTACCGATTTTATAAGGCCGCGGTCTACGGCAATGCCCACAAGCGTCGACAGAAAGCTCTTGGTAACACTGTTCGTAATTTCAACTGCTGATGGGTTGCCCCACTCTGCAATGATGTATCCCTTATAAACGACTAAGCCGGTAGGGTCGCCGCGGTCGATCAATGGCCCAACAGGTTCGCTGAAAGGTTCTTTTCCAAAATCGAGCTGTTGGGTAGCTTTCAGGTCACGTGGCTTCTTTGTTTCATTTGCTATGGCAAAACGTACGGCGTCGTTTAGCCTGGCTGTATCGGCGCCGGCTTTCGATGCATCAAGCTTTGCCCAGAAACCTGCCGGTGGAAAATAAGATGCTTCTCTATTATTCTTTTGTGCGAACGGCACTAAAAAGGCAATAAAGCAAATGACCAGCAGTAGCAATTGTTTCATGTTTTAAAGATAGGATTATTAAAACAGCATAGCACTAAGAAATGAATAGGACGGGCTCTGGAGTAAGCATTGGGCTTTGCTTGCGCCAGCCCTAGAGTAACGATTCTGGATCGCAACCTTGTACCGTCGGTCTTAAGTCAGCAGAGGCAAAAAAATAAAAGCCATGTGGAGTTAGCCACATGGCTTTTAAAACTACTGAATTGCATTCTACTCTTTTAAAAATTTGGTTGTGAACCGTTGCCCCGCCAGCGTTACAAGTGTTGCCGAATAAATGCCTGCAGTTAGCTGCGTCGTTGGGAATTGCGGCATAGCTCCCGTTAGTTTCTCTTTAAGCACAACACGTCCGTACATATCACTTATATTAATCGAACCATTTGTAGCATTAATTCCTTTGAGGAGAAATGAGATTTTGTCCTTAACAGGGTTTGGATACACCGCGAATAAAGCTGTGGCCTCACTGCTAACAGCATCTGCCATGGATACTGTATTTGTTACCGGGGATGTGGTACAGGAGTAGCATATTCTTTTGTTGCCAAAAATAAAGTCTGCTGAATGAACCGTCACGGGTATGGCCGGAAATACCAGATCCCCGGTTTCCGCCCATTTAAATGCTGTATCTGAATAATAAGAAGGTGAGGCGGTATGCCCGTAATCTGTCCCAAAAGCGCAGGCAGGGATATTACCGTTACTATCGGTTCTAAGGAGCATGGCATTCATACTGTCTGCGGAACCATAGGCATTGTTGTTGGAAAAGCCTGCCATAGCATAACCGCCATCTGGCATTTGCTTTACCGATGTGCAGGCGCGCATGCCAGTGCCGGAGACCTTTTTTATCCATTGCAGGCCGCCTGCGTTTGTTGTTTTAAAAATGTACAGGTCATTTTGTGTTCCCAGGCCATATTGTGTAATGAGGTGACCACCATCAGCGGTGAGTGTGTTTTGACCGTGACCAAGATTGTAAGGATTATCAAGGGTCACTTTTACAAAGCTTTGCGGGTTACCATTTCCGTCAACGTTTATAATTGTTGTTGCAGCATTGCCGCCTGCGAAATCATCTACGTCGAGGCTGTAGACTGCAAAGCCCGCGGCGGTCTTCATGATATCGGAAAAATTGTTACTCCTGTTGTCGATATCGAACCGATGGCTCCAGGTCAGCTCACCTTTTCGCAACGACAGTTTCATAATGATGCCATCGTAATAGCTGGCAGACTGGCCGTATTCAAAAGCCGTAACAAGCAGGTTATTTCCCGATTGTATAAGCCCCCACGAGACATCTGTACTGCCGCTGTTAAACCGTTTAGCCCACTGTGGTTTTCCAAGGCTGTCGGTTTTTACTACCATAGCATCGGCTATGCCGGGCTGATTGCTATAGGTGCCGGAGAATGCGTATCCGCCATCGGTAGTTTGAATAATATTGTTGCCGGCAATTCCATAGATGTTGGCATCATCGTAGGTGCGGCTCCAGAGAATGTTTCCACCCACATCAAACTTTACCAGCCATGCAGCTGTGTTTGAACCGTAAGAAGCGGTTGAACCCACCGCGATAAAACCTCCATCGGTAGTCGATTTTATTTTATTAATCTGCTCAGCTCCGGCACCCCCAAACATTTTACTCCAAACGGCGTTGCCCTTTGAGTCAATAGCTGCAATGAATGCATCGGAACTGCCGTTGGCATGGCTGGTAGTATAGCCTGAGATTACACCCGTGCCATTTGTTTTAAAGTCTGCACACAGCACGTAGTCGTCTTTAGAGGCATCCAGCAACCGAGAATAATAGGGTATGCATTTCGTGCCTTGTAACAGGGCGGTTTTGGTTTGTTGGGCTTTTGAAGGGTTGGTAATAATAAAAGAAAGCAGCAGGTACGGGAGGTAATGCCTGTTCATGCAAATTTTGGTTTAGGTAATAAATATATCAATGAACCTGTAACGACAGAAATAATTAATTGTGCTGCTGCGATTGTTGCACAACAAAAAAGCTTCCTTTTTACAGAAAGCTTTTTCTATATAATATTTTAAAGCTGCACAGAAATACAGAAGTACAATTGTGCGACCCCGAATCGTTCCTCTAGGGGCAGGCGCAAGCAAAGCCTGGTGCTTATACCTTAGCCGGGCTCTAAAAAAACTTAGTTGACCGCAAGCAGATCGATAGTGAAGACAAGTATAGAATTCGCTGGTATAGAACCTACAGCCGTGCTGCCGTATGCAAGGCTCGGCGGTAAATACAGTGTAATGCTGCCACCTGGGGCAATCAGCGGAATGCCTTCCTGCCAGCCAATAATAAGACCCGACAGGTTAAACTGCACATTGTTGCCGCTGTCAAACACGGTGCCATTTGTAAGTTTTCCGCTGTAGTTAACCGTAACCGCATTACAAACCGTTGGCTTATTGCCGCTGCCAGGCGTGCTAATAGAGTAGAAGAACCCTCTCGGATCTTCCGTTGCAGTAATGCTGTTAGTGCTGATATAGGTGCGCAAAGCCTCCAGTTCAGACGCTGGTGCAGCAACCTGCACGGTGCCGCAGTTGGTGCCGCTGGATTTGGTACACGATGCGAACGCTACAGATAAGATCAAAGCCAAAACGGTAATCTTCCTCATACAGTTATTTATGGCCGCAAAAGTATAATTACAGGCAATACAAATTTCAATTGCGGTTTATTTTAACAAGGTTAATTTTTAAAGCGTAGTTATTGTGAGCCGGGCATTTGTTCCTTTGGCATCGCCGGTTGCGTCGCACTTGTGTGCGTTCCGGGCTTTGCGCGGCAATCACAAATGCGTACATATGCCCGCCGATAAAACGTAGATGTACGTAACCGCCGCAGCAATTGAAAGCCCAATTTTGCCTTCAGCTAACCATCATTTGTATACATCGTTAACCTATAAAAACACTGTTATGAAAAATACGATCATCATCGCCTGCCTTCTTTGCTGCTTCGCCAGTTGCAAAACAGAAACACTCTTTCAATCAAACTTTGATGCTACGGCTATTAATACATCACCTGCCCATGTGCAGCAGGTAGGCACCGCTAACATCGACGGGCCTGCCGGAGTGGTGAAGGTAGTTGCATCGCCGGTAGGTAGCGGTGGCAAATGGATACAGATATCGCGCAGCAGCGAACAGCAATCCGTTTCCGGTTTCCAGGGAAACTTTTCCAAATTCGTTGGCGATGGGACCTATACTTTTTCCGCCGTGATGTTTATGCCGGCGGGCAGTGGCCTGGCAACCATTCAGTTCGAACAGTTTGGCCAGCCGGTGAGCACACTCACCAGTTTTATGCATATTGATTTTACACAGGACAATAAAGTAAGGATCGATGATAATGACGCAACCAAATTTGGCAGCTTTCCCAGAGGGCAGGCATTTATTGTGCAGGTTACGTTAAACATTAATGCGACGGCATCAACGGCCCATATTGTGCTTTCCGGCGCTGATGCAAGCGGAACAGCTGATTATACTGTTCTTCCTCCATTCCGTTCTATGGCAAGGCAGTTTGGCGCGGTGCGTTTATGGATGGGCTTTCCATGGACCGGCTTTTTTGATGCAACCAATATTCTTGTTACGCATAACCTGCAATAACAAAATGCGGCGGCTTACCAGGCAGACCGCATTTCCCATGCGTGCACATCAAAAAAAGTGGTTGAGCCTGACTGGCTGAACAATTTAATGCCCTGCTGTTCTTTACCTGGAAATATTTGCGCGGTAAGTACGGCTTCACCATCGTTGGCGAAGACTTCAACAATGCTGTTATCGAAGAATACCTGCAATTTTAGTTTGTTTTTCTTCGGGGCTAGGCTTGTCTCAAATCTTGATGCTGATTTAAAGTTATTATTAAAATTACTGTTGGCTATTTTACTGCGGTCGATATACAATTTTTGTGCGGCCGCATCGTAACCGATTTCGCAATATTGGTTATTGCCATAGGCGAGTCTAATACCAGCCTGCGTTTTAGTGGCTGTTTCGATCGTGCACTGCATTTCAAATTGTGTTCCGGTAAAGCCCGCATCTTTTTCTTTGCTCACGTTATATTTTTCCAGTTGCAGTACGCTGTTTCTCAGGCTGGCTAATTCCTTCAGCGGCTGCTGCACCAATAACCAGTTGCTGCCGGTTTTTCTAACACTGATGTTTCGCGGCAGGCTCATAGCGCCCTTCCATGGCGTGGTCGGAATATCGTTGGCATAGTTCCAGTTGTTGATCCAGCCGATCATTACGGGTTGCGCATTTGATGGCAGCTGGTTGTACCCGATAGCAGCATAATAATCGCCACCATAATCGGGGCGGTAAACCAGGTTAGCAGGGTTTTCATTGTGAAATGTTGTGCCGTCAAATTCACCAACAAAATATTGCATTCTTGGTGCCATGCTCATGGTGAGTACCCATTTTTTTTCTGTTGCATTATTTTCAACCGGTACCGGGAAAAGATCAGGACATTCCCATACGCTGCTCGTATCACCAACCGGGCCAAACTCACTCATCAAATTCCATTGCAATAGGTTTTTGGAACTGTAGAGTTGCAATTTATGTTGCACGGAAAGCATTACACACATCACCCACTTTTGTGTTGCTTCGTGCCAAAACACTTTTGGATCGCGAAAGTCTGCTTCGTGCAAATCGAGTATTGGATTGTTGCTGTACTTGGTCCAGGTTCTGCCGTTGTCGTTGCTGTAAGCAAGACACTGGGATTGGTTCTTATCGCCGTTACCTGTATAAATGGCAATCATAGGTGCTTTACCGTCTTTCCCCAGGCCGCTTGTGTTATTTTTATCAAGCACACAAGTGCCCGAAAAGATCATGATGCCATTTTCCTCGGGAATGGCCACCGGCAGATGTTGCCAGTGTACAAGATCTTTACTCACCGCATGGGCCCAGGTCATATGTCCCCAAACATTATCATACGGGTTGAACTGGTAAAACAGGTGATATTCACCATTGGCATAGACTAAACCGTTGGGATCGTTGCACCAGTTTTTTGCAGGCGAGAAGTGAAACTGCGGACGGTATTGTTCTTTGTACAGTTCGTTTTGCGATCTGGCATTCAATATCAGCATCGATAATAACAAGGTGAATGAAAGCTTCATAAGTTTTAGATTAACCTGTTGTTTAAAATACAAGTGAAAGGCTGAATCGGGTTGCTATTGCACAAGTGTGCGACCCCTCATCGTTCCTCCCTGGGCAGGCGCAAGAGCAGCATGATAGCATTTCAGAAGCCTGCCCAAAAAATTATTCATGAACCAGTTTCTTCTCGAGATCTTCCAGCGAGATGCCTCTTGTTTCGGGCACTTTGGTGAGCACCCATATCAGTTGCAAGACCATCATAAATGAAAAGAAAGCAAAAATGGGCCAGGGGTTGTCGCCAAATATGCCACTCTCTTTATCGAGAAACAATGGCGTAATCAGTGTGATCAACGCCGCAAAGACCCAGTGAACGCTTGCGCCGAAAGACTGTCCAAGTGCACGCACATTATTTGGAAATATTTCCGAAATAAGCACCCAAATAACGGCACCCTGGCCAATGGCGTGCGACGCGATGAAAGCCATTAGGGAAACAAGCAGGAATGTATTGCCGGCATGTGCATAAAAACTCCAGGCCACGGCGGCAAGGCTTATGATATAACCAAGAGATCCAATGATGAGCAATTGCTTTCTGCCGATGCGGTCGATAAGGTATAATCCCACAAAAGTGAAAACGAGATTGGTGCCGCCTATAGCAATAGAATTGCCCAACGATTCTTTCGCGGCGAGACCAGCCTGCTCCAATATTTCAGGCGCGTAATATAAAATGAAATTGATACCACTCCACTGGTTAAAGAAGGCTACAAAAAAAGCGATCCATAAAACCGTGCGGTATTTTTTGCTCAGCAATTGGCCATTATTGCCACCGGCCTGTATCGCTTCGTTGGCGGCCATAATATTCTTCATTTCCTCATCAGGATTGTCTGCACCGATCAATACAAGAATTTCCCTTGCCTTTGCAAGGTCATTTTTTACAGAGATCAGCCAGCGCGGACTTTCAGGTACGCTAAACACGAGCAGTGTATAAATAAGCGATGGTATGGCCATTACACCGAGCATCCAGCGCCAGTCGTTGGCGCCATCAAAACCTTTAAGCAAATAATTGGAGAAAAAGGCGACGAGAATGCCAAACACAATATTGAACTGGTACATGCCCACGAGGCGGCCTCTTGTTTTGGCAGTAGAAATCTCGGAGATATAAGTGGGTGCTGCAACAGAAGAAACGCCGATGCCGAGGCCACCAATAAAACGAAAAAAGGAAAAGAGGTATGGATCGGGTGAAACGGCTGAGCCCACCGCAGAAATGCTAAACAAAATGCCTATCCAGAGCAACACTTTTTTACGACCGAATTTTTCTGTTGGTATGCCTCCAAAAATAGCCCCGATAACCGTCCCCCATAGTGCCATTGACATAATAAAAAAGCCATGAAACAGCGGCGTGGTGTGCCAGAGTTCCTTGATGGGCAGGTTCGCGCCTGAGATAACCACCGTATCGAACCCGAAGATAAAACCGGCAAGTGCCGCCACAACTGACCAGAGCAACAGTTTGTTTTTATTCATAGCAAATCGTTTGGAAGAAGAAAATTACAAAACTGTAAGTGACTTTCGGCAAATCTTTTTAATGTTCGGTCAATAACCAAAACTGCAACCGTTTGCTGTTGGAAACTTTCCCGGTGCCAAATTCATGCGAAATATTTGTGTTACCGGCGGCGGTACATGTGGCTGCTTTTGTTGCGTCGCACACTTGTACACCTGTTACTTGCGCAACAGTAAATTCCCATGCAATAAAGTTTGTATAGTACATTTAGTTTTTAAACCAGCTATATGAAAAAGGTTTGCTTTTTGTTTTCCCTGTTTGCATTTAACTACCTGCAGGCCCAGGCACCTGATTCCACTTATGCAGAAAGGCTTGGTTATCCAAGGGGTACCAAGGTGGTCATCCTGCATGTTGATGATGTTGGTATGAGCTTCGATTCAAATGAAGGCGCTATTGATGCCATGACAAAGGGTGTTGCCACTTCCTGTAGTGTAATGATGCCTTGTCCGTGGGTGCCTGCCTATGTACATTACCTGAAAAGCCATCCCAACACCGATGCGGGTTTACATTTGACCTTAACATCAGAATGGGACGAGTACCGTTGGGCCCCATTGATGGGTAAGCCGGCAGTTCCCGGACTGGTCGATAACGAAGGCGCCATGTGGCATTCCGTGGAAGAAGTAGTTGCACATGCCAAACCCGAAGAAGTATATGCAGAAATAAAAGCACAGCTTGACCGGGCAAAGGCTATGGGTTTTACCCCAACGCATGTCGACAGCCATATGGGCACGTTGTTTGGGTCGCCTGCCTTTTTACAGGAATATGTAAAGCTGGGCGTAGAAAACCATATTCCTGTGATGATGCCTGCAGGCCATGCCACACTAATAGCGGCGCAAATGAAATTCCCTGATGCCTATATGAGCATGATCCGCAATTTTGGAAACAGCTTATGGAAATCTGGGCTGCCAGTACTTGATGATCTTTATAACGAAACTTACAGCTGGCCTGTACCCGAAGAAGTAAAGCGTGACGACAAAAAATTACAGGGCTGGAAGACGGCAAAATATATAGAAGTGCTTAAACAATTAAAACCAGGACTAACGATGGTCATCATGCATTGCACCGCACCCACCGAAGTTTTTCAGCATATTTCCGATTCGGGTCCCGTGCGCAAAGGCGACCTGCTGGTGATGATGGACCCCAGGTTTAAGAAAGCACTTGACGATGAACATATCGTTCTTACAACATGGCGTGAGGTAATGGAGAAAAGAAGCAAAATGCAGTAACATAATCAGCGTTAAAAACAAAAGCCTTCAGTTTTGAAGGCTTTTGTTTTTAACGGCACAATCTCTAACGGCACAGTTGATGAACCACGATCTGCAGGCGGGCGTTTTGCTTGCCCTACTTTTTGCCTGAAGCTGAGACAATACAAGTGTGCGCCTCCGAATCATTCCTCCCGGGGGCTGCAGCAACCAAAGCCTCATGCATGGTGTGCAGCCGGTAACATAAATCAGTACTTTTTTATCCAAGTTTTTTCATTGTGTCATAATGACGTATTGAAACGCGGGCAATCAAATAAGTTCGTAATAACTTTGCCACATTCTTCTAAAGCAACCCAATATGAAAAAGTTTACACTTGCTCTTTTGGCTGTAACGCTCGCCAGCCAGTTATTCTCCCAGACAGCGGATGAAAAAAAGAAAATAGAAGCGCTGATCAAACAAATGACGCTTGAAGAAAAAGTTGGCCAGATGACACAGGTTACGCTTGCCGTGGTTGCCAAAGGCGGCTGGGCGAACCAGGACGGGAGCCTCGACCCCGTTGCATTAAAGAAGGCCATTGAAGATTACCATGTGGGATCCATTTTGAATGTGACCACGCATGCGGTTGATGTAGATACGTGGCGCAGCACGATCACGCAAATTGAGGACGAATCTAAAAACACCCGTTTGAAAATCCCGGTGATCTACGGCCTTGATGGTATTCACGGACAAACCTATACGCTTAACTCTACATTGTTCCCCCAGAATATCGGTATGGCGGCCACACGCAATCCCGATCTTGTTGCAAAAGCCGCAAAAGTTACTGCGGCAGAATTACGTGCTTCAGGTGTTCGCTGGAATTTTGCTCCTGTGCTTGATTGCGGCCGTCAGCCATTGTGGTCACGCTTCCCCGAGACTTATGGTGAAGATGTTTATATCGGCAAAACCATGGGGGTTGCTGGTGTAACTGCTTATGAAGAGGATGGGCTAAAAACCCCGACTGCGGTTGCCAGTTGTATGAAACACTATCTTGGCTATTCCGCATCGCGGACAGGAAAAGACCGGACGCCCGTTTACATGCCGGAGATTGAAATGCGGGAATATTACCTGCCGCAATTCCAGGCAGCTGTAAAAGCAGGATCATCGACCATTATGGTCAACTCCGCCGAAATAAACGGTGTGCCTGTTCATGCAAGTAAATATTTGCTCACCGATGTATTACGGGGCCAGCTTGGTTTCCAGGGTTTAATCGTTACGGACTGGGAAGATATCAAACGCCTGTATGATCGCCACAATGTTGCATCCTCTCCACGGGAAGCCGTTGCAATGGCAATCAATGCCGGGATTGATATGAGCATGGTGCCGGGTGATCTTTCCTTTTATGACCTGTTGCTGGAGGCGGTAAGGAACAAGGAAGTACCCATTAGCCGGGTTGATGACGCAGTGCGCAGGATCCTTACGCTTAAAATGAAAGTTGGTTTGTTTGACAATCCTTATCCTGAAGACGCTTCAAGGGCAAATTTTGGTAAGCCTGAATACCAGGCACTTGCACTCGATGCAGCGCATGAAACCATGACCCTGCTTAAGAACAATAGCAATGTTTTGCCGCTTGCGAAAAATATGAAAGTGTTGGTAGCCGGGCCTTCCGCGCAAAGTTTAACGGCGCTCAATGGTTGCTGGAGTTATGTTTGGCAGGGCAACCAGGAACAATGGTATCCCAAGGACAGCAAAACAATTTTACAGTCCATCACCGACAAGGTAGGGGCTGCGAATGTCGTAACAACCACCGCCGCCGGTTTTGACGATCCAAGAAATTATGATGCCAATGCTTTGAAAAAAGCCGCTGCAAATGTTGATGCAATTATTCTTTGCCTTGGTGAGAATGCATATGCCGAAAGTCCCGGGAATACAACTGACCTTGCATTGCCCGATGAGCAACTGCAACTGGCACAGGCCGCGGCCATGACCGGTAAACCCGTTATACTTGTGCTGACAGAAGGGAGGCCAAGATTTATTACTTCGATCGAACCTTCCATGAAAGGTATACTGATGGCATACTGGAGTGGTAAGAAAACCGCCGAAGCTGTTGCGGATGTATTGTTTGGCGATTACAATCCCGATGGTATATTGCCATTTTCCTACCAGCGCAGCATGGGCGAAATGGTACTATACGACCGCAAGCCAACGGAAGATGTAAGAGAGGTCTTCAACGACAATGTGCATACTGGTTACCTGCCGTTGTACCCATTCGGATGGGGCCTTAGTTATACAACTTTTGAGTATGGCGACATACAGCTGAGTTCGGGTACACTCAGCAGAGACGGAAGCATCAATGTAAGCATTAATATAAAGAATACAGGGCAGAGAGATGGCAAGCACACTGTTGAATTGTATACCCATGACCTGTTTGCCAGCATTACCCCAAACATGCAACGCTTGCGCGCATTTAAGAAGATAGCACTGAAGGCGGGCGAAGAACAAACGGTTTCTTTCACAGTTACAAAAGATGATCTTGCTTTTGTAAACGCCGAATTAAAAACGGTGACGGAGAAAGGGGAGTTTGAAATTATGATCGGTAATAAGAAAGCAAAAATCACCTATACGGAATAATGTCCGGGTTGGATCACTTTTAAAAAGCTGCTGCGAATAACGGCAGCTTTTTTATTTGGTAAAGTTACAGCAGACAAAACCGGTCATTGTGCAACAAAAAATTTCCTTAATTTCATAAATTATGGCGAAGCAACCAACAGGAACTGTTCTGAGCGGCAAAACCGGTAACCTTGTTTTCTATGAAATGGAAGGCAAAGGTTATGTACGTCGTAAAACCAGTTTGGATGCGAAGCGGTTTAAATCGGATAAGGCTTTTGCCAACAGCCGCGCCAGCGCAGACCGGTTCAAAACCGGCAATATGATAGCAGGTGAAGTCTACCGTGCTTTGCCGGCACCTCAGCGGCAGTATGCATTCTTCTGCCAATTAAAATCCGAGGCTATCGGGTTACTCAAATCAGGCATGACTGCGCTCCTGGTAAAATCCCATCTTGAAAAATCTGCTTCACTTTAATCCATTTTTAATAAAGCACGCAGTTAATACGGCTTTTGTACCGGGTATCTACGGCTTTGCTATGGAGTAACTACTGAGTCAGCACTTGTATTTCTCAGGCTGTTCCGGTCGAAAGCGTAGTGCCTTTATGTGTGACGATCCTGGTGGCCGTATTCGGGCTTTGGGTGGTTGAGGAAAAAGTTAACCGCGCAGCTTCTCTCATATTCCTGGCTATATCAACTCCGTACAGCCTGGTATAATAAGGCAATAGAAATTTATCAAAAGCAGACAGGTTTAGAATAATGGCATCTGTGTCGTTTCCAAAAGTTTCGCTGTACACAGTGCTGCCGTTGCTGAGCATTTTTATTTCCAACGTATCATATGGTATGGGTGAGACATAATCCAGTGGCATATGATAAGGGCCGTATTTGTAATACGGCTCTTTGTTTCCAATGCTGTTAAGTTCACTAGCCAAACTGTCTGCTGCATAGGAAGCTTGTTCAATTGTTGATCCTGCAACCGGCTGGAGGTCGTAAGGATAGTTTTGCTGGCTTACGAAGTAATAGTAGTTATCGTCCCTGAGGCCATCGGCGGCTTCGGCAAGGCGCCGTGCTAATCCGGCTGACATTGCCGGGTTTGTCTGACTGATCATTTGAAGTTGTTTTAATAAGGTGCGAAAATCCAGTAAAAGATAAATAATGTTTTTAAGAAAACAAGGCACCACTGAAAAATAAATTAGCCAAAAGCCATACTGGCATTGTGTTTTATTAACAAGGCCGTATATAAGTTATGTTATGCTACTCATCAATAATGAGTTCTGGTACAATGTATTAAATTCACTAAATTTAAGTTCAAATACCCGTATACCTCATGCGCATTCTCACTGCAATTATGTTTACAGACATTGAGGGCTTCACGGCTCTCATGCAGCGGGATGAGTCTTCGGCTGTGGAGATGCTTGAGCAGCATAAAAAAACCTTTCTTCAGTGTGTGGGCGCGCATAAGGGCCGCGTGATCAAGTACCTGGGCGATGGTACGCTCACCATATTTAATTCCGTATTGAATGCTGTTGAATGTGCTATCTCTTTACAGCAGGCATTGCGCAAGGGCCCGGTGATACCTGTGCGGATCGGCATTCATACCGGCGAGGTACTATTTGAAAACAAGGATATCATCGGCGATGCGGTAAATCTCGCTTCCCGTATCCAGTCGAAGGGTGTCGCAGGCAGCGTATTGATCTCCGAAAAGATTAACGAAGAGCTTGCCAATCATCCCGAGATTAAGACCGTTTCTTTGGGTGCCCATTCTCTCAAAAATGTATTACAACCGGTAAAATTATATGCCATTGCCGCAAAAGGATTGGAATTGCCCAGCACACAACAAATGTCTCCTGTTGAAGAATCTGAGCAAAAAAATCCAAAGAAAAGAAAGCGGTTATTTGGTCTTATTCCTGTTTCCTTAAGCACGTTTGTCCTTGCAGCCATTGTGTGTGTGTCAGGCCTTTCTTACTACCTGTATGCTAATTTAGAAGGCAGTAGCAACAGCGCCGATTATCTAAAGACAATAGCAGTACTGCCTTTTGAAAATAAAGGAACGGATACGAACAACTATCTTGCTGAGGGGCTGACGGAAGAAATGATCAGCCTGCTTTCAAAGAACCCGGAGTTGACGGTGAAACGGGTTCCCGTAGAAGTAAGCGGGCACAAAAGCTATGAAGTATTGTCGAAAAAATTGTTAGACGTTAATGTGGGCTGTGTGCTTGAAGGCTCTGTTAAGGAAGTGGAGCAGCATCTCGTGATTGACGTTCACCTGAACGATTTAAGAACAGGCCGGGTACTATGGTCTGATGAATATAGAGAAGAGCAAAAGGAATTGATCAATGTGCAGCGATATGTAGCCCAAAAAATCAATGATGCTTTAAAAACAGGCTTCAATAGCGAATGGTTCAGGCCTTTTGTCAAGACCCTTTCCAATCCCGAAGCTCATACGCTTTACCTGAAGGGGAGATCGGCACAGCAAAGGCGTGACTATAAATCCATGCAGGAAGCGAATTATTATTTCCGGAAGGCGCTTGAAAAAGACCCCGGTTACACGCTTGCTTATTCTGGAATCAGCGACAATTATGTGATCCTGGTAGATAATGGTTTTATCCCTTACGATTCAGGAGTGAATATAGCCCGTGATGCGTTGAACACAGCTTTTCGATTGGATTCCAATATCGCGGAAGTGAGGGCTTCCAAAGCCATATTTCTTACCAGCCTGGAAGGCCGCCGGCACGAGGCAATGGATGAGTTGAGAACCGCGATCGCTTTGTCACCGGGTTACACAGAAGCCCATCAGTGGTATGCAATAGAACTTGCGGCAGACGGTCAGTTTGATTCCGCCTTGGCTCACATCAACGTGGCAATGGAACTGGATCCATTTTCAGAACGCATATGGAATAATAAGATCATGATTCTTACTTACGCGAGACAATATGTGGCCGCGATCAAGCTGAAAGATTCCCTTGTAGCCGGCTTCTCGAATACGGAGAAGTTGTACGAGATGGTTTCGCAATGCTATGCTGAAATTGGGAAAAAGGATTCGTCACTTATTACGGCGTACATGGCAGGTGATGGGTATTACCGCTTT
Source organism: Chitinophagaceae bacterium UBA7600 (assembly GCA_002478885.1). Lineage (GTDB taxonomy): Bacteria > Bacteroidota > Bacteroidia > Chitinophagales > Chitinophagaceae > DLKC01. The sequence continues at coordinate 8,722 of DLKC01000105.1, read as the reverse complement.
TGGAAAGCTTATGAAACCGGTGATCGTAAATCCCTGCAGGCACTTATCGACAGCAGTTTAAAGCATCCTGAAGATTCCGGTAATGAAATACTCGCCAATTATTACACGGCAGCTGCACAGTTCGATAACGCCATTGGCATGATTGAAAAAGCATACGACGAAAAGGAGTTTTTCTGGCTTAAGTTTCTTCATGTGGACCCTGTATGGGATCCCCTCCGGAATAAACCCGGCTTTCAAAAAATGTTAAGAAACCTTGGATTCAAATAGGTAAAACAAAGCTGCCCCGCCTCTAAAATATTTGCTGGTTTCACGGGCATTATTCAGTAACTTACCATGTGACAATATCCATCATCGATAAAATAGCAGCATATGAAAAAGAACGAATTGCCGAAGGATAAAGACAAAAATGCTGATAACAGTTTGCCTGCATCGCTGCAATATCCCTCCGAAGAAGACATCTACAACAAAAGCAAAAAGGTACAGCACATTAACCCCGATGATAATTCCATTATCAAAGACAACGGCGATGAAGAAGGCGCCATGAATGAAAAGAGTTTTGAAGACGATGTATCGGGCAGCGACCTGGATATACCCGGTGCTGAACTGGACGACAGTGACGAAGCCATCGGGGAAGAAGACGAGGAAAATAATCATTACAGTATCGGCGGTGATAACCACGATAACCTCGAAGAATCCAGGGAATAATTAAACTTTTCTTATTGGTTTTTACAACCGGTATGCCCATATAGCGACAAATGGTTGATCGCCTGGCAAGTGCTGCAATAAGGCATGCCCTGTTATACAGCTATAACCCAATTTCATGTCTCAATGCTCCGTTCGTTTTGTCCATCTTTAAGCAATACTTTTTTTAACAGGTGTTCATATCACGTTTAAGCATTGTAACATTGCAGGCATTTTCCGTCAGCCATCTTTGAGGAAACCTGGAGTGGCTGCAAAGAAGCATCGTATGTTATAAAGCAGGCTTAAAGTATCGTATGGAACATTTTGATCTCATTGTTATCGGGTCGGGCCCCGCAGGCGAAAAAGGTGCTGCGCAGGCCGCCTATTTTGGTAAACGTGTTGCAGTTATAGAAAGAGCAGCGCAGGTTGGCGGAGCGGGTATTAACACCGGTACGGTGCCATCGAAAACGCTGAGAGAAACAGCGCTGTATTTCTCCGGCATAAGGCAACGTGGGCTGTATGGTATTGACTATTCGCTCAAAGAGAACCTCACTGTTGAGGACTTCATGCATCGTAAACAAATCGTTGTTGAGAACGAATGGCGCATCATCAACAATAACCTCGCAAGGCACAATATCCAGGTCATTAAAGGCGAGGCTTATTTAAAAGATGCGCATACTGTCACTGTTCGTAACGGCGATGAAACAACTGAACTTGGCGCCGCAATTATACTAATCGCTACAGGCTCCTCACCATTGCGTCCCCGTGATATTCCATTTGATGCAAAACTGATTTACGACTCCGACGATATACTCAGCATGGAACGCATTCCAAAAACGATGCTCGTTGTCGGGGGTGGGGTTATCGGAACAGAATATGCCTCAGTCTTTACCGCCCTGGGTGTGCAGGTTACATTGCTGGAGCCGCGTGGACAAATACTTTCTTTTGCCGACCACGAGATCAGTGGCCGGTTGATAAAGCAGCTTGAAAAGCTTGGGCTCCGCTTTATCCTGGACGACCGCATGACCACGATCAAAAGCCCTGGCGACCGTGTACAGGTAACGCTTGAAAAAAGAGGTGCCTGTGAATTTGAAATTGCCCTTATCGCGGCAGGCCGCCAAAGCAATGTACAAAACCTGGGTTTGGAAAATGCTTGTGTGCAAACCGGCAACAGGGGAGTGATCATCGTTAACGACAAATACCAGACTTCTGTACCGAATATTTATGCCGCGGGTGATGTTATTGGCTTTCCCGCACTGGCATCAACTTCTATGGAACAGGCGCGGGTTGCGATGGTGCATGCATTCGACCTGCGATATAAAGAAAGGCTGTCCTGTACTTTACCGCTCGCTATTTATTCTATTCCCGAAATCGCGTCGGTAGGATTTACCGAAGAAGAATGCCTTCAAAAAAATATGCCTTACCTCGTTGGCCGTGCATCTTTTGAGAACAGTGCACGTGGGCAAATTATCGGCGAGGTAAACGGCATGATCAAGCTCATTTTTAGCCCTGAAAACAAGCGATTGCTTGGTGCGCACATCATTGGCGAACAGGCATCCGAACTCATCCATATTGCCGCGCATGTGGTGTCGCATAATGAAACGATCGATGCGTTTATTGATGCGGTTTACAATTACCCAACTTTGTCAGATTCGTATAAATATGCGGCTTATGACGGGTTGGGCAATCTTCAAAAATGGATGAAACAATCCGCAAGTAACTAGCAGATTTTTTTACCGGCAGTTGTAACACTGCTCCTCGCCAGTTGTGTCACTCACTTGTACGCCCGGTTCATTGCGGAGCATTTAAAAAGACTGTCGCGGCTGATGTTCGTTCAGTTGTATTTGGCGAGTTGAAATATGCCCGCACAAACGTGCGATCCCGGATCGTTCCTCCCGGAACAATCGCGGGAAAACCTCCTGATAAAGCAAAAGCCCGGTACAAATTTTTTTTAGCTTTCCCTTTCACCGTGCAGCAACATATCCACCGCATGATCAAAGGATCCCGCCCTGATTATTTCACCTGCATTCACAAAAAATATCTCGTCGGCGTTTTGAATGGTGTTTAAGCGGTGTGCGATAATAACGCGGGTTGTAGTTGCCGGCAGCTTGTTTAGAATATCCTGCAAAATCTGTTCGGTTATTGTGTCGATGTTGGCTGTTGCTTCATCTAAAATAAGTAAATCTGGATTGCGCAATACGGCACGCATAAAGGCGATCAGCTGTTTCTGGCCAAGGCTGATACTTTCAGCTCCGGAGGTTATTTCTGTGTCGAGCCCTTTTTCAAAAATGCCCAGCAGGGTTTGCAACCCGGCAGCCTGTATTGTTTGTTCGAGTGCTTCGTTGCTGAAATTTTTATAAGCCTCGTTGCTGTAAAAAATATTTTCCCTTACCGTGCCGGTGAACAGGAATGGTTCCTGCAAAATAAATCCGATTTTATTGCTACGTTCTGCCGGCTCATAACTGCGAATGTCCCGGCCGTCGAGCAAGACCTCACCTTTTACCGGGTCGTATAATCTTGCTATCAGTGAAGCTGTGGTTGTTTTACCGCCACCTGTTGGCCCCACCAGTGCATAGGTTTTGCCGCGCTGCAGCGAGAAGCTGATATGGTGCAGGATTTCCTTGCCTTCTGTATATCCAAAAGAAACATTGCGAAATTCCATGATCGCGTCGTTACTGTCTTCTTTTCCGGTGCCGGCGATCACGGGCAAATTGGTGGAGAGGTTAAGCATATAAGAGATCCGGTCCCAACCCGCCATGGCAACCTGGAAGCCTGTCCATAAAGCCGCGAGCTGGCGCAGTGGGTTATAAAAATTTGTTGCGTAGGCAAGATAGCTGACGAGCAAACCAATGGAAAAACGACCGGTGGAAATCAGGTAGATGCCAAAGGTTAGTACGATAAGTTGCGCGGTGCCTGCAAAGAAGCCATACACCGGGATAAAGACGTTATTGGCAATGCCGGCGGCGATGGCGCTGGCATAGTTGCTGGTGTTGGCTTCATTGAAGCGGTTGCGGAAATAGTCGCGGCGGTTAAAGGCGATTATCACTTTGAAGTTGTGCAGGCTCTCCTGGATCTCGGCACTGAGCGCACCGGTACGCTGCATACTGCTGGCATTTCTTTTTTTGATCCATGGCGAAGCGAATTTGGTAAAAAGAAAAATGAACACGGCCGGTACCAACGTGGCAAGCCCTAACTCCAGGTTGATGCTGAGCAGGAAGATGCCCGCCCCAGTCATGGTAACAAGGGTGGCTATGAACTGCATTAACGACTGTGAAAAAAACTGGTTTATTTTATCGGTATCGTTATTGACTCTTGATATAAGGTCGCCGGCTTTATTCTGGTTAAAGAAATCCACGGGCAGTTCCTGCAGTTTGTTAAAAATGCTGTTACGCAGTTTAAACAGCATGCGCTGCCCTACGCCACCCATTAATCTTGATTGCAGGTAACCTGCAATAGCAGCGAGCACGTACATAGCGAGCAGAATGCCGGCCCACAGTAGCACTCCGTTGTAATCTTTTTTTACCACGTAGTGGTCGATGACATACCCGATGATAAAGGGACCCAACAGGTTGAGGCCGGCATTGGTGAGGATAGCCGCGAGTGCCATCAGGAGGTTTTTATTTTCCTCTTTGATGAGCAGGAGCAGCTTTCGCAGTCCGCCCATTGTTGACTTTTTCTGCTGTGTTGCAGCAATTTCATTCAGGTTGTAATTCATAATTGCTGGTGCTCTGCTGTGAGTTAAATATCTGTATGTATTCAGGACTTTGTTTCATTAGTTCGTTGTGCACGCCGGTAGCCACTATTTCACCTTCCATAAGCACGATTATCTTGTCGAAATTGCCTGCTGTGGCAATTTTCTGTGTAACCGAGATGAGTGTGATACCGGGATAATTCTCCCGCAGGTTTTTCAATATTTTCATTTCGGTGTTGGTATCGACCCGGGCGGTGAAATCGTCGAGCAGCAATATTTTAGGATTGATGGCCAATGCACGGGCGAGCATCATTCGTTGTTTTTGGCCTCCGGAAAGGCTGGTGCCTCTTTCGGAAACGACGCTGTCTAACTTCCCCGGCAGCGAATCGATAAAGTCTTTCAGTTCGGCAGTTGCAATTGCCCTGGCCAGTGATTCATCTGTAACGCTGTTGCTGAACGCAATGTTCTCCCGGATGGTCATGTTAAACATGATGCTGTCCTGGAATACAAAGCCTACCTGGCTATAAAAGTTTTCCTTGTTGTAGGCGTTTAGATCAATATCATCGAAAAGGATGCTGCCCGTAGTTGGTTTTACCAGGCCTGTGAGCAGGTAAAGCAATTGTGTTTTGCCTGCGGCGGTGGGGCCAATCACGGCCAGCGTGGAGCCACCGGGGACAGAAAGGCTGATATGCTGCAATACAGGTTTTTGTCCGTGTGTTACCGATACATCTTTGAGCTCGATATTTCCTTTCAGCGTTTCGGCGTGGGTGCCTTCATCGGGTATGTCAGGCACATCCAGCACTGCTTTTATGCGCTGGTAACTGGCACTGGCCTGGGCAATGATGTTGCTCATGAAACCTATAACGAGTATAGGAAAAATGAGCAGGGAAAGATAGCTGCTGAAGGCTGCAAAATCGCCCAGGGACATGCTGCCGTTTATTACAAATTTTCCCCCGATGACCAGGATGGAGAGTCCTGCCATATTTGAGGTAAAAATGATAACGGGTATCAGGCCCGCAAAAAGGCGCAGAATGCTTAGGCCAAGGCTTTTTGCTTTTGTGTTGGCCTCGAGGAATTTTTCATATTCAGGTTGCTGGGAGTTGATGACCCTGATGATTGCCGCACCGAGAATGCTCTCGTTGATGACCTTATTCAGCCTGTCGATCACCTGCCTGCTCTGCAGGAATATTACCCTCACCTTTTTTAGCACAAAAAAGAAAGCCCCCCCGATGATGGGTATGATGGCCACAATTACAAGTGCCAGTTTCCAGTTGATGGAGAACAGCATAATGCAGGCACCGATAATAATGATAACGGAAGACGCTATAGACACGATGGCCTGCGACACAAACATTTTTATTGAATCTACATCGGCAGTTAGATTGGTCAGCAGTTTTGAAGGATTTGATACTTCCACCCACGCATGGCTTTGAACGGATATCTTGTATGCCAGTTGTGTGCGAAGGTCCCGTGCCACTTTTTCCGAAGTGCGCACTTGCAAAATGCCCTGCAGGTACGTAAAAATAAAAATGATAACTGCGGCAGAAAGAAATTCGGTGAGTACCTGTACCAGTACATAATTCTTTGGCCATGCATCAATGCCGTTGCCAACGATTTTCGGTAATGCCAGGTTGATGCCGTTGCTTAGTAAGGCAAACAGCAGTAAGAGCAAAACCATTCCGCGGTATGGTTTTAGCAGACTGAAAACTCCCGGTCCTTTTTTGATATTATTGTTGGTAGGCTTTGTCTTTTTTGTCATTTTGCCGGCGTTGAGATGAGTACTGAAAAATTAAACAAAAGCAAGATAAGCAGCGACCGCAACTTTATGTTGACCGATGCCTAAAATAAAATTGAAAGGTTGAGTTGGTAAATAAAACCTGTTTGTTGAAATGCGGGCTGCTTCTGAAAGCCGGCAGGGTAATTGGCGGCGCCGCGGTTACCTTATAATGTTTGTCCTTTGCTTGTTTATTTCAACACAAAGTAAAGGCACCAGATTTATTTCCTGGCTACTCTTCTTTTTTCTATCTCTTCCCTTATCAGTTCTGTGTCGGCCCTGGTAAAACCGTGTGCTGTTACTTTATTGCCGCTATGGAAAAAAGTAAGTGTTGAATAGCCAATCATGGGTGTGTTGACCTCTACGGCAGAGATACTGTCGTAGCTGATAAATTTTGTATCGCCGCTAAACAGTCCCGGTATCTTCACTTCAAGCCCGGTTTCTTCCAGCGTAATCTCTGCCGGAAATACTTTATTGCCTTCGGACAGTCGTGATGCAGTAAACTTCATTGGTTGTTTTTTTACTGTTGAGGGCTCTATAATATGATGGAATAAGCCGCTGCAAGTTAATGAACAAAGAACAGTGAACAATTAAGAATGAATGCCGGAGAACAAATTTCCCAAGGTTGTTTTTGTTGTGTTTAATGGCTGGTTGGTGCATCAGCCCATACAGTCTTTGTTAAAAATGTTGTTGAATAAAGCTATGGACGCTGAAGCGTGCGACGCAAGTAAAGCTGCATGCAGCGCTGTGGCCGGGAACAAAGAACTCAGGCGCATTATTCGATTTTATTAAATCTTACGTGCATGATTCTCCCTGAGTTGACTTCAAAGCCCGTAATGTTATTCCTGCTGTCCCTGAGCATCATGAGATGATTGATCCACCAGTAATCATCTGCCAGGTGGTCGGTGCCTACCAGGGTAAGTTTTGTATCGTTGTATTTTGCGTTGGTCAATACCAACTGGTGGTCTTTTAAAATGATGCCATACCTGCAATCCAGTTCGGGGGAATAATAAGTACCGGTATACTTCTTCAAGACTTCATCGGGTTTTGAGGTGTCACTGATATACTTGCGAAGATGGTAAGCCTGGTCGGCCGTGAGTATGTCAACTGTTGTATCATTTCCTTTCAGCGAGAAAATAAATTTAATTTCCGGTGCCTGCGGAATAGAGAAGGTGTCTTTAGATTCTTTTATCAGAAAGTTGTTTTCAGCATATATGCGGTAGTAAAGCCTGTTGTTTTTGAGATCAAAGTTAAAAGGCAGGCCATCGTCACCGATATAGTCGCCGGCAAAAGGTTTCAGGTAGGCGGTATCTTTCAGCAAGGCGGCAACACTGTCTCTCGCAGGTGCTTTTGACGACACTGCTTTTGCTGCAGTATCTTTTATAAAAAGGCCAGCCATTTCATAAACGCCATCGGCCGGGTTGAAGTCACCGAGATTACTAAACACGATAAAACCCATTTTCAGATCTGGGAAAACGGAGACGTACGTTCTGTAACCCGCGTCCCCGCCACTATGGGAGTATTGCCGCCATCCGTTCCATTTATCGTTTACAATGCCGAGGGCATAACTTATTTCTTTACCGTTGTTCAATTTGCCATTTTGCGTGAGTTGGTCGATGTCTTTTTGATCTCCCAATTTGTGCTCGTAAAAATTCATGACCCATTTACTCATGTCGTTGATGTTGGTAAAAAGGCTTGTTGCGCCTGCAACAGCATAACTGAGAACAGCATTTGAAAAATGAGTACTGTCGATGCGCTCGTAACTATAAGACCGGTTGGGCTCCATTTCGGTGTAATCGTCGTGAAAATGGGTGCTTGTCATGCCCAATGGTTTAAAGATCGCGGAGTCTGTAAACTGCCGCAGGGTTTGTCCACTTGCAGCTTTTACAATTTCTGCCAGCATGGTAAAGCCGCTGTTTGAATAGCTGTATTTATCGCCGGGTTTAAAATTCAGGGCTTGTTGTTTGCTGAGTATTTTAATGACCTGATCCTGTGTAATAACATCGTCGAGCCTTGTACCGGCTATTGCCAGCAGTTGCCATTGGTCTCTTATGCCACTCGTATGGTTGAGCAGGTTACGGATGGTTATTTTTTCTTTCAGATCCGGAAACCAGGGAAGCCATTTACGCACATCGTCATTAATGTTCAGCTTGCCTTGTTTTGCCAAAAGCACAATAGAAAACGCTGTAAACTGTTTGGAAACCGAAGCCATATGATAAGGCGTTTCGGGTTTGTTTTGAATAGCATATTCCAGGTTGGCCATGCCGTAGCCTTTTGCAAAAATCAATGAGTCGTTTCTTACGATGCCAACGGTACAGCCAGGGCTGTTGTCCTTATTCCATTTCGAGAAAATGCTATCGATCTTTTTGGTAACAGCCTCGGGCAACGTTTGAGAAAACAGGTTTGACGAAGCGGTTGCCAGCATCAGCAAAAGGGCTATTGTTTTATTATTCATCATTTGTGTAACCATTTATATATGATAGAGATTGTAATGACGAGCGACTTTGTTGTAAACATTATTAGTTAGCCGGCACCAGTGCTGCTATGGGGCATCGTTGTGTCACTCACTTTTGCTG